>CANJYB010000001.1 GCA_947479085.1 Bacteroidota bacterium
GTTATTCCGATAAGACCAAAAAGGAGTTTTGAACGAAATACATCGAAGTATCGAAACCGAAAGAAACCTCCGTTAACAAAGAACTTTAAGCATGCTTTCTAATTCCTTAACTTAATGACATTGGGCGCAGGCGTGTTTCGCCTGTGCCCATTATTCTGTGGCGTCCCGCCACATTTTTCCAATTAACTCTTCCATACTTTTTCATAAACTCCTAACAAACATAAGCAAAATAAATTTAAACAATCAAAAAAAAATCCCGCAACACTTGCAGGATTTTTTTCGGTTGCTGAGCTTGCCGAAGCATCATTCATAACTCATAATTCATAACTCATAATTAACTAAGCACCATCCTCACCTCAATCTTATTCATCTTCCCCTCCTCACTCTTCACATTCGTCATCTCCACCGCCCTATACCTTGGCTTGCTGAACATATAGGAATAATTCCCGTTTCCGGTTTCCTCATACATAAATTTAATAACACCTCTTTTGCTGCTTTTCTTTCTCAAACTCAAAGCCTCATTACTGCCATTCACTCCATCCAACCTCACACCAGTAACATCATCCACAAAAGTAAACCAGTTCGCAATATGCCTGTTCCCGCTATCCATCACCTCAAACCCATCCAGCGCAGCATTATAAAAATTAGCCTGCGTAGCCGCCAGCGGTGCCATCAGGTCAAACAACAACTCCTCATTCACCTTCATCTTCCCAACCTCCTTTTTAATAGCCGTAGTAGCAGATTTCTTCTCGGCCTTACCCATCACAGGTTTTGGCTTCCAGTTTGTAAAAATATCAATAAACCCTTGCAATGCTGTAACATCACCGGTAGTAATCAAATAACCACCACTTGTTAAAGCTGTCATATTACTGTCAGCCCTCGCTTTTACTAAGTCCCACATCCCCACCACAGTGCTATCCTTCCCCTTCCAATACTTCGTTTTCGGAAAATCAACCTCTCCCTTCAACACCGTATTTCCCGTTTCTACTGCAAAAGCCACCAACACCCTCGCCATCCCGAAAGCCTTCTCACCCGCATCCTTCCTCGCATTCTCCTTCGAATCCTTCACCCCACCCCTGTATTTCTCCTGAATCGCCTGTTGCGCCTTCAGTACACCCTGATTAGCCTTAATAGCAGTCACCTTATTCGCTATCGAGGCAGTTCCGCTCCAAATGGAATTATTATAATCCATTACTCCCGTTCCGGCTAACGAAGCATTTAGCTCGCGGGTTTGTTTGTCATTCATGGTTTAAAAATTAATTGGTTTATAAATCAAATTTAGCTACATCACAAAATATAAACAAATAATAAATGTTAAAAAATGTTAAGTAGCTTAAATATCCAATTACAAACACTATATAAGTACATTAATTTTTTTCAGTAAATATGTTAAAAATCAATAGGCAGATAATTAATAACTTACCACCTTTTTCATATCTAAAATACCAAAATCACAACAAAACTCAAAGCATCACCTCAAAATTACAATCAGCCCCAATTCCAATCTCACCACTTCCAACCTGAATATCATTAATGCCAAACAATTTTCGAACGGTGTCACACAATTTTCGAACGATGCCAAACAATTTTCGATCATTGCCAACTTATTTTCGAACGATGCCAGACAATTTTCGAACGTTGCCAGACAATTTTCGATCATTGCCAACTTATTTTCGATCGTTGTCAGACAATTTTCGAACGTTGCCAGACAATTTTCGATCGTTGCCAACTTATTTTCGAACGTTGTCAGACAATTTTCGATCGTTGTCAACTTATTTTCGATCGTTGTTTCAAAATCTGCAAACAGCGTTTAACCATTAACAAACCATCTCAAAACACATTCAAATACCCCTTACCCTTCGACAGACCCTTCCCAAAAACACATCAATTTTCCATCATTTTCCATCCTCCATGCCTCTCCCACCAAAATTCCTTCCCCATCGTTTCCTCTAAATGAGTAATTTTATCCTATGTTTTTCAGACCCTGTAGGTTTTATTATTTTCTGTTAATCATTTTTGCCGCTGCGTTCATTCCATCGCATTCCTTTTCTCAGCAGGTAAACGATACCATTCATAATGCCAACACCATCACACTCGACAGTGCCAAAACAATGGCGCCCGCATCTAACGACAGCATCAAAGCAACAAGCACAGTTACAGATACCACCAAAAAAGCCATTACAGCTTTCATAAAACAACATTGCACCTTGCTTATCCTCGCTGGCAAGGATGAATCCCTCCTGAAAAAAATAGCTTATAAAAAGGAATTCAATTCCCTTGCCGAACGCGATAAAGAACTGCAAACGGTTCTGTTTGCCTGCTTCGACAATGCTTACCTCACTGCGGCTTACGATTCATTGATAAAAGACACCACCCATTTAACAGCCCACCTTAATTTCGGGGCGCAATACAAATGGGCCAGGCTGAAAAAAGGAAATGTGGACGAAGGCGTGTTAAGTGAGATTGGTTTCCGCGAAAAATTATACAGCAACAAACCCATTTATTTCAAAAATGTAAAACGCGTACAGGAAAAATTAATTACCTATTACGAAAACAATGGTTTTCCCTTTGCTTCCGTAAAGCTAGATAGTATTGTTATTGAGGAAGGAAAAATTTCAGCACAACTAAATCTCGAGAAAAATGTGGAAGAAAAAATAGACAGTGTCGTAATCAAGGGAAATGCAAAAATAGCCCCTGTCTATATGTATAATTACCTGGGCATAAAACCCGGAAGCCGCTATAACGAAGCCCAGTTAAAAAAAGTAAACACCCGCATAGCGGAGTTATCCTTTGTTCGCGCCACCAAGCCAGCCACCGTAACATTTACCGATAAGTTTAATAAACTCATTTTAAACCTTGATAAAAAACGCTCCAGTCAGTTTGATGGCATCATAGGTATTTTGCCCGATGAAAAAACGGGTAAAATAGTCTTTACCGGTGATGTGCAATTAAAATTACAAAACGGCCTGGGCAGAGGCGAACTCATAGACATCAACTGGCGGAGATTACAAACCCAAACTCAGGATTTAAAATTAAGAGTCGTGTATCCCTTTATTCTACGATCCCCTTTCGGGATAGATTATACTTTTAAATTATATAAAAAGGACACGACATACCTGGAAATAAATCACAATGCCGGTGTGCAGTACCTGTTGATTGGAGGGAATTATCTGAAAATATTTTATACCAATAAAACTTCCTCTCTTTTATCCACCAAGGGATTGGAACACATCACCAAACTGCCTGTGTATGCTGATGTAAGTACCAACATGTACGGGTTGGGCTGGAGATACGAAAAGCTGGACTACAGGCTTAATCCGCGAAAAGGGTTTACCATAACCACCAATGCCAGTATAGGAACAAAAGTGATAAAACAGAATGCAAAGATAGATACAGCAGCTTACCGCAATGTGAAACTTAAATCTACCGTGGCCAACGGAGATTTTGAAGGAAGCATGTTTATTCCATTGTTCAGCCGTACCACTATTAAAGTAGGAGTACAGGCAGCTTATTTATATGGAGAAAATACCTTTCAAAACGAACTGTTCAGAATTGGCGGATTAAAAACCCTCAGAGGTTTTGACGAGGAATCCATCTTCGCTTCGGCTTATTCTATTTTTACTCTCGAATATCGTTTTATACTGGAACAGAATTCTTACCTCTACATTTTTGGCGACCAAGCCTATTATGAATCGAACATCAATACCATTAATCAACCCTTGCTTATTCACGACCATCCTTACGGTTTTGGAGCGGGCATCAGCTTCGAAACCAAGGCCGGAATTTTTTCAATCAGCTATGCTTTAGGCCATCAGTTCGAAAACCCTTTTCAATTAAAGAGCGGCAAAATACACTTTGGTATAGTTAATTATTTTTAACCGGGTCTGAGAAGTAAAAATACAAAGGGAGTCAAGCAAATAAATTCTTAATTTAGCAATCGTTTTCTGACGAAAATTACCCTTTCCTTCTAAAGAAAGGAATGCAACCAAGAATTTAAAATGAAAAGAATATTTTTTTATACGGTACTTGTTTTAATTATTATTTCCTGCGGAACTTCCAAAAAAATGGGAAACAAAACCGAGCCCGGAAGTTATAAGCACGATGCAAATACCATTCACCCGGTATTCACTGTGTTTAACAGCAGCGATACCATTTCCGAACTTCATTTCAAAATTGCCAGTAAGGAATTGCTTTACACCCGCCCTGACGGAATTAAGTTTTCTTCCAATGTTTTAATTTCTTACCGTTTGCTTCCTTCTTACGATTCCAGAGATATCATTGATAGTGCTTCGGTTCGTTTAGTGGACGAGGATAATACCAATGCCGATAAATTTCTGCTTGGGATTATTAAGGTAAAAGCAAAAGCAAGAAATAGTTATTGTTTAAGAATAAATGTTACAGATTTGAATAAAAATATTTCGGCTTCCAGTGTTTTGAATATTAATAAAGAAAATGATTTAAACCGTCAGAACTTTATCATAAAGTCTAAGGCAAATAATGTTCCTCTGCTTTGCAATTATGCTAAAACAGGGGAAGAACTGGTTATACAATACAAAGCAAAAATAGCGGTTAACTTATATGTAAGATATTATAAAAGAGATTTCCCCTTAGCTGCCCCGCCTTTCTCTCTTGCCGACCCGGAACCTTTTAAGTACAAAGCCGACAGTAGCTTTACGCTTCAGTTGTCGCAGGATGGAAATGTGAATTTCAAAGCTACAAAAAGAGGTTTTTATCATTTTCAATTAGATACTTCCAAACATGACGGGATTACAATATTTAATTTTTCTGATGTTTTTCCTGAAATAAAAAAAGCAGATGACATGGTTCCTCCTCTTCGTTTTATTACCACAAAACAGGAGTTTGACGATTTGATTTTAAGCAACAATAAAAAAGTTTCAATAGAGGCTTTTTGGACAAAATGTGCAGGCAACCAGGAAAAAGCAAGGGATGTGATTCGGAAATATTATAACCGAATGCAGGATGCTAATTTATATTTCACCTCATACCTGGAAGGTTGGAAAACCGACAGGGGAATGATTTATTTAATTTACGGAACACCCAATACCATTATTCGTAATGCCAATTCCGAAACATGGACTTATGGTGAAGAAAACAATATCAACTCCCTGCAATATACTTTTTCAAGAGTGGATAATCCTTTTACTGACAATGATTTTACATTGGAACGTTCAGGAGTTTACAAACAGTCCTGGTATGTGGCAGTGGATATCTGGAGACAGGGAAGAATTTATTTACAGGATTAATAATCGTTACCCCATACTTTTATCAATACAAACTAGATACTTATTTATAATAAATTAATACTAACAATATAAATGCAAACCAAAGAACAACAAAAAGAAAGTGAAAAAGATAATTTAATTTTCGGTTTGCGACCCTTAATAGAAGCGCTTCGTTCGGGGAAAGAAATAGATAAACTGCTTATTCAAAGCGGGCTAAAGGGCGAGTTGGTAAGCCAGTTGATGGGTTTGTTAAAACAGCATAATGTAGCTTTTCAATATGTTCCGGTTGAAAAATTAAATCGACTTACCTTAAAAAATCATCAGGGAGTGGTGGGTTATATTTCAACCATTACCTATCAAAAGATACATGATATTTTACCTGCTATTTTTGAAGCAGGAAAAACCCCTCTTATTTTAGTTCTTGACAGGATAACAGATGTAAGGAACTTTGGTGCTATTGTTCGTACTGCGGAATGTTCAGGTGTGGATGCAATTATTATTCCTGTAAAAGGAGGGGCACAAATAAATGCCGATTCCATAAAAACATCAGCTGGTGCGTTGCATACTGTTCCTGTTTGCAGAGAAAATAATTTAAAGGAGACGATTGAATTTTTGCGCGAAAGCGGATTGCAGGTAATTGCATGTACCGAAAAAACGGAAGATATGTATTATACACATGACTTCTCTTTACCTGTTGCTATTATTATGGGTTCGGAAGAAGATGGTGTTTCTAACGAATTGCTTAATCAATCAGATGCTCACGCTAAAATCCCTTTAATGGGAGAGATTGGTTCCCTCAATGTTTCTGTGGCTGCCGGAGTAATATTATATGAAGCTGTTCGCCAACGGATGGCAAATTAATATGAATTTCTTTGAGAAGAAATACGTACCATTTTTTTTACTTTTTATTATTGTTTTTCTTTCCAGGCTCCCCTTTTTAACTGCGGGATATGGAATAGAAGAAGACTCTTGGGGAATTGCGTTAGCAGCTTTTCATACAAAATTCTCCGGTGTATATGAGCCATCAAGGTTTCCGGGTCATCCGGTACAGGAACTCATTTATTCAGCACTATGGGGATATGGCCCAATAGTATTTAACGGGCTCAGTGCTTTATTCAGTGCTGCCGGTGTAGTGTGTTTTTCGCTTATATTAAAGCAACTCCAATTCAAACATTTTTTTCTTGCTGCATTGGCATTTGCATTTATCCCGGTATATTTTATTAGTAGCACTTATACCATTGATTTTGTTTGGACAGAAACATTTGTACTCATTGGTTTTTATTGTCTTCTTAAAGACAAATTAATACTGAGCGGAATATTTCTTGGATTAGCAATTGGTT
This sequence comes from Bacteroidota bacterium, assembly GCA_947479085.1. Taxonomy (GTDB): domain Bacteria; phylum Bacteroidota; class Bacteroidia; order 2-12-FULL-35-15; family 2-12-FULL-35-15; genus 2-12-FULL-35-15. The sequence goes on from CANJYB010000001.1 coordinate 6,584, forward strand.
GCAGAATTACAAGCGGGGCTATGTTAATTCCATTCATTTTAATTATCTGGCAACAAAATAACCTCAAGAATAACTTTATTAATTTTATTAAATTGTCTATCCCTTTGTTATTAGTTGCTTTGATTTCATTCATGCCATTAATACTGCAGTTTGGTTGTTCTTTCTTTATTTATTATGACCAATTTCAATACCCTCCAATTACAAAAGTTTTATATAAAATGACAATTGGGGTATTTGGAATAATTGGAGTTTTGGGAATATTCATGAGTTTAATAGTGATATTAATAAAAAGAAAACAACAAAAAACATTCGAATTGTTTCAGAGCAAACTGGATAAAAAAATATTAATTGCTTGTTTTCTAATTCTCATTTTATACACTATCTCTTATTTCAAACTGCCCCAAAAGTCAGGTTATATGATCCCCATTCTTCCATTTGTAATCATTTTATTCGGATACTATTTGGAATCAACTTATTTTAAATTCCTTTGCGCAACCTTCCTTATTTCTTCTTTCATTTGCAGCATCAATCTGACCGATAAAATCAGAGGTGCGGAATATTCTGAATATTCTGTTCTGTTTTCAGTTTCCGGACAGGAAATATTCTTTGATCCATTCTCAGGCCCTGTGTTTTCAGATTATTCAAAAAGAAAACAAAAAATAAATTATACTCAAAGTATAATTGAAACAACTAAAAAAATAACATCAAAGACCGTTATTATTTCAGGCTGGTGGTGGAATGAAATAATGGTAACAATGATACCGATTGAACAAAAAAAAATGGTAGTATTTGAACCTTATATTGATGATAAAAGAATAAATCAATACCTTGCAGACGATTATAAAATATTTTATTTGCCGGAACAAAACATTTACAATGACCAGATGTTTAAGATGGCGGTAACCGACAGTGTTTCTAAACCTTTTAACTTATATTAAATGCCAACTATAAAACAAACCTACGAAATGAATGCCTCAGCAGAAGAAGTTTTTGATGCTTTGGTAAACCCCGAAGTAATTCAAGACTGGAGTGGAGATGAAGCTAAAATGAACGACCAGGTAGGAGGGAAATTTTCACTTTGGGGCGGACAGATGTTCGGTATCAACACAGAAGTAGTAAAGAATAAAAAATTGGTTCAGGAATGGGGGTATGATAAGTGGGATACACTATCTAAAGTTACTTTCTTAATTAAGCCCAAAGGGGAAAAAACCGTTGTTGAATTAATTCACGAAGAGGTTCCTGAAAAATCTTTGAAGAGCATTACGGAAGGATGGAACACTTATTACCTGGGTGCAATGCAGGAAATGTTTGAAGAAAAAAACAGTTAAAACCTTTTTTCTGTTTTAATTTATGGGTTATAAAAGTACACAGGAATGCGTTGACGATTTAGAAAAGCACGGAAAATTAATTCGTGTAAAGGAAGAGGTTAGTCCTGATTTGGAAATGGCAGCCATTCATCTTCGCGTTTTTGAAAATAATGGTCCCGCCATCCTTTTTGAAAATATTAAAGGTTGTAAATTTAAGGCAGTGTCTAATTTATACGGAGATGTAAACAGGAGCAGGTTTATTTTCCGGGATACATTGGATAAAATAAAAACACTGATTGACTTAAAGGATAATCCAATGGAGGCCCTTAAGCACCCATTTAAATACCTCAACTTATTAAATACTGCACTTTCAGCACGACCGAAAAAATCGAATTACAATCCTGTTCTGCAAAATGAGACAACCGTTTCCTCCTTACCACTTATTAAATGCTGGCCAAACGATGGCGGTGCATTTGTAACCCTTCCACTTGTATATACTGAAGACATTAACAATCCGGGAGTAATGAGTTCCAATCTTGGAATGTATCGTGTGCAGCTTAATGGAAACGATTATATAACAGATAAGGAGGTTGGATTACATTATCAGTTGCATAGAGGTATTGGTGTACATCAAACAAATTCAAATGCAAAAAAACAACCGCTTAAAGTTAGTGTATTTGTGGGTGGACCGCCTTCGCTTACATTTGCAGCTGTAATGCCATTGCCAGAGGGAATGAGTGAGCTGACATTTGCTGGGGCTCTTGGAAATAGGAGAATTCACTATTCTTACCGTGATGGGTTTGGTATTGCTTCGGATGCAGACTTTGTAATTACGGGACAAGTATTTCCAAATGAAAATAAACCGGAAGGGCCATTTGGAGATCACTTGGGATACTACAGTTTAAAACACAATTTCCCCTTGATGAAAATTCATAAAGTATATCATAGAAATAATGCCATTTGGCCTTTTACTGTGGTCGGACGCCCTCCACAGGAAGATACCAGCTTTGGTGCATTGATTCATGAAATCACAGGAAATGCTATTCCAAAAGAAATTCCCGGGTTAAAAGATGTGCATGCGGTTGATGCTTCTGGAGTGCACCCTTTGTTATTGGCGATTGGCAGTGAACGGTATACCCCTTATTCAAATGAAAGGAAACCACAGGAAATATTAACCATTGCTAATCATATCTTAGGTAAAGGACAACTAAGCCTTGCAAAGTATTTATTTATCATTGCAGGAGAAGATAATCCAAAGTTAACCACTCATGATGTTGTTGATTATTTTAAACATGTTTTGGAACGGGTGGACTGGACAAGAGATTTGCATTTTTATACCCGAACTACAATTGACACATTAGATTATAGTGGAACTGATTTGAACAGCGGAAGCAAGGTGGTTATTGCCGCTGCCGGAAATAAGATTAGAGAATTGGGTACAACTATTTCTGAATTAAATCTTTCAGATAATTTCAGAAATCCTAAAGTTGTAATGCCTGGAATTATTGCCATACAGGGAAATAAATATGCTGATGCACAAACTACAGAAAAGGAAATTCATGAACTTAATAAACTGCAATCCTCCATTAACGAACTAAACAATTCATTTCCATTATTAGTAATTTGCGATGATAGTGATTTTGTTTCACATACTTCAAACAATTTTTTATGGGTTACTTTTACCCGTAGTAATCCATCGCATGATATTTATGGTTTAAATAGTTTTATTGAAAACAAACATTGGGGCTGCAATGGTTCTTTAATAATTGATGCTCGCATCAAGTCTCATCATGCTCCACCATTAATAAAAAATCCGGAAATAGAAAAAAGGGTGGATGCATTAGGAGTTAAGGGGAAATCCTTATTCGGAATAATCTGATACTAAAAATAAAAAATTATTTCTTGTTTATTCTTTTAACAAAGCGGTATAAATTAAAATCTTTCTTTTTCATTTCTTCCTGAATTTGCGTTTGAATCATTTGTTTTGAAATATCTTTCATACGCAAATTCTGTATCAATCGAAATGCTTTTTCGGCCATCAAAAATGGTCGTTTAGAGTTTTCGCCTTTGTTATGATGTTTTTGAATGGCTGCAATTAATTCTTCAATTCCTTCCTGCTTTGTTGCTATTGCTTTAATAACAGGAATATCCCAATCACTCGGTTCCTTTGAGTGAACTAATTGAATGATATTCTTTATGAACGTATTTGCCCCGTCTCGGTCTGATTTATTTACTACAAAAATATCAGCAATTTCCATAACTCCTGATTTCATTGCCTGTACATCGTCCCCGGATTCCGGCACCAAAACCAACACTGTTGTATCAGCAAGACCTACTACTTCCACTTCACTTTGTCCTACCCCTACCGTTTCAACAAAAATATAATCAAATGGAAAAGTTCTCATCAAATCCACCACCTCTATTGTCTTTGCTGACAAACCTCCCAATGAACCTCTTGTGGCCAGGGAACGGATAAAAACATTTTCATTTGTAAAATGTTCAGCCATTCTTAATCTATCTCCTAATAAGGAACCATAATTAAAAGGAGAGGTTGGGTCAATAGCAATTACTCCGATTGATTTTTTTTCGTCTGTAAGTTTCTTTATTACTGAACTTATTAAAGTGCTTTTACCTGCACCAGGAGGACCTGTAATGCCAATTACCGGAATAGCCTGATTTATATTAACAGAAGTCAGAATTTCTTCATAGCCTTCCAACTCATTTTCAACAACGGAAATGCAGCGGGCAAGCGCCTTTTTATCTCCGTGTTCTAATTGTTGTATAAGTGTTTCTGCCTTCGTCATAGAATCACAAATATAGGGGATAATTTTAGTACTTTTGTGACTTAAAAAATTAATTTCATTTTTCAAAAAATGCCGGAAATTTCTGTAGTTATTATCACCTATAACGAAGAAAAAAATATTGCCAGATGTCTTGATTCTGTAAAAGAAATTGCTGATGATATAGTGGTGGTCGATTCTTTTTCTACTGATAAAACTCAGGAAATATGCAAATCAAAAGGAGCCCGATTCGTTCAACATAAATTTGAAGGGCATATAGAGCAGAAAAACTGGGCCATTACCCAGGCAAAGCATCCACATGTTTTGTCGTTAGACGCAGATGAAGCCCTTGATGAGAAACTAAGAAAATCGATCTTATCAATAAAGAACAACTGGAAGCATGATGGATATTATATGAACCGGCTAACGAATTACTGTGGGAAATGGATCTATCATTGCGGCTGGTACCCGGACAGAAAATTACGTTTATGGGATTCAAGAAAAGGGAATTGGGGAGGAGTAAATCCACATGATAAGTATGAATTGAAAGAAGGAGATAAAAATTCCGGTTACCTGGAAGGTGATATTTTGCACTATAGTTATTACTCTATTGAAGGCCATAAACTACAAACCGAAAAGTTTTCTACAATTTCAGCAAATGCATTATTTGCAAAAGACACCAGGGCAAACTGGGTTAAATTGTATTTAAGTCCGGTTGTTAAGTTTGTTCAAAGCTATTTTTTAAAGCTTGGTATCCTCGATGGTTATTATGGTTTCCAGATTTGTAAAATATCCGCTTACTCCACATATTTAAAATATTCGAAACTTAAAAAATTGACTAAATGAAAAGAGTGTTGGTGGAGATGGAAAAACTTAAAAATCCAAATAGCGGATTAGGTCAGTTTTGTATTAATATCGGAGAGCAATTTCAAAAATTAGAACGCGATAACCTGGAATTAGATTTTTATTTGCCGGCTCTTCAAAAAAGTACTTTTGGGGAGAACATTAATTTTGTTAAACATACACCCCTTCACAAGTTATTTCCTTTAAACAGTTCGGAATATGATGTCTGGCATTGTTTGCAACAAGATTCCCATTATTTGCCCCGAAATAAAAAAACAAAACTTATTCTCACTATTCATGATTTGAATTTTCTGGAAAAGTACAAAGGTTCTAAACAAAAAAGCAAATTAAAAAGTCTTCAAAAAAGGGTAGATAGAGCATCCGCAATTACAGTAATCTCAAAATTTACAGAAATGATAGTTCGTGAAAACCTAGAACTAAATAATAAGCCTGTTCATGTGATTACAAACGGAAATTCACTAAAAGTTATAGAAGATTCCACAAAGCCTTCTTTTGTTGATTTCCCGAAATTTATTTTTTCCATTGGAATAATTTCTCCAAAAAAGAATTTCCATACTTTATTATCTCTTTTGCAAGATGATAAAGAATTACATTTAATTATTGCCGGCAATAATAATTCTGACTATGCTCATCAGCTGGTTAAAACTGCCGGCCAAATGAATGTTTCACAACAATTGCATTTGCCGGGAATAATAAATAACAATGATAAATACTGGCTCTATCAAAATTGCAAAGCATTTGTATTGCCATCATTAACTGAAGGATTTGGACTTCCTGTGGTAGAAGCAATGAGTCTTGGAAAGCCTGTTTTTTTATCCAATCTTAGCAGCTTGCCTGAAATAGGTGGTCAGGAAGCTTACTATTGGAAGCATTTTGAACCTCAACACATGATCGATGTTTTTATAAATGGAATAAAGGATTTTAATTCAGAGAAAGCTAAGCGTTCTATAGAATGGGCAAGTCAATTCTCTTGGGAAAACGCAGCGAAAGCTTATTTGAAATTATATACAGAGGTTTAAGTGGGTATGTTTTCTTTTTCAAATTAAGAATTAACTATTTCTTCTCGAAAACAAAAATAAAGAATTAAAGAAAACATAAAAAGATACACCGGCCTGTGTTTCCAGGGTATCCTCTGTAAAGAACGAGATTGTTGAAACAATAAAAAATGTAATAAAAAGATAATCGAAAGTCATATTAAGTTTAAACATTGGGTAAATCAATGTAAGTAAAAACCAAAGAAGTCCAAACAAACCAAATGCAACTGTAATGGACAAAAACTGGTTATGAGAGTGTAGCCTCCATTCCATTGCCAGTTTAGAATTCATATTTACATAAGCTTCATCAAACGATTTCTGGACATCACCGGTACCAACTCCCAATAATAAGTTTTCATTAATAATGTTCAAAGCTACTTTCCAGTATTCAAACCTTTGAGTTAAAGAATGGCCATTGGCATCTCCTGTATTTTTATAAAGTTCTATTTCCCATAAGGTCTCATATAATCTCTTTTTAAAAGAACTAAAACTCTGGTAGTTTACATTAGGCACTCCTCTTTCAATAGCAACAATCTCTTCATTTGTTAATGCAGCCACAGCATCACCATCTTTTCGTAATCCTTTTGATGCCAGGAATCGAATTAAAGTAAATCGTAATGAATTTCCTTTTTTGTCCTTCTCCTCAAACTTAATAGTGCTTCTTTTGTCCCATTCTTCCTTTAACTCTTTGTCACAAAAATAAATCCAGATTAAATGGCCATTCTCTATTAACTTACTTTCCGGAAAAAAGGTATATGGATTGCCTTTTGAGGTAAACCTGTCAACCTTATCAAAATCTATCCGGTCTACATTTTCATTTCTTTGCTGTATTATTCCTGCAGTATATATGTAAGAAGAAATAAACAATCCTATAATGAAAGTCAGTATGGCTATCTTAATAATGCGCTTTTCAATTTTTAGTATTCTATAGCATAATAAAATAAAAACGGTAATACATAAAATAACTATTCCTGTTAGCGACTCCATTAAAACCAAAGAAGTAACAAACCAACAAATAATCAATAACCAAACTAATTTACTCCATTTCTTTTTTGCCAGCCATGCGAAATAAGATGAAATAAAAACTCCTACACATATCAGTAAAGCAAATCGAATATGTGAAATAAAAATAGAGATTCCCCTTATATCAACAATTGGACGATGAATAAAACCAAACAAAATTAAAGTACTTACTATTGTCCCGAAAATAACGGAGGCAACAAAAAGTTTAAGAATGCCATTAAACAATTTTTCAGGCAATGAATCAGAAGTCGAGATAATTAATGGTAATATAAATAAGGGCAACTTAACTCTTATATCAAGAAAGGCATCTGCATAATTGGAAGTATAAAGGAGCCCTATAAAGTGTAAAACTAATATTGAACTGACAACTAGAGCAGGTTTGTTCTTCCAAAAGTCAATTATTTTATTTCTTAAATTTCCTTCCAAAAGCCAATTTCCCAGCAAAATTAATTGGGAAATACTCATTAAAAATTTTGATACGGGCAAGCCTATTGCCAAAATAGTCAAGGCGAAATAGTAAATGTAGGTATGATATTTTTGCGGAAATAGTGACTTCATATGATGCTATCGCATTCCATTCGTAATTTTGATTTGTTAGAAAACCGGTAATAAAAAAGACATCAATTATAATAAATCGATGCCTTCTTAAATTTCAGGAAAATTAATTTTCAGAAGATTTTGATTTTTTCTGGTCCTTCAACTTTGTTTTATCCGGATTGTACATTGGTTTTTCTGCTTTAACTATTGTAGTTAAAACTTTACTATACCTGTCTTTATCGTTTAAAACAGTTATAGCTTCTTTTAATTCCGGATCATCCTTCATTGCAGCTTCCAAACGACCACTTTGAAAATAATAACGGGAAGCTATTTCTTCTTCCAGGAATTGTTTTATTTCCGGTTTATATTTTTTAAAATCATCCTTTTTATTATTGGTAATTTTTGTTTTTAAAGCCTCTATATCCGGGTTTATTTCATCAATAGATTTATCAGCTTTTGCATCATCTTTCAAATCTTCAAGTGCTTTTTCCGTTTTGGTACTATATTCAAATTTTTGGGAACCAACGTAAGTAACAAATTCGTCATATTCAGCATCGGACAATCTGAAATCTTTTGCAGGTGAAATAGAAGCATGTGCAACACGGTATTTGGTAGAATAATTAAATATTAAATTTTTGGAAACCAAATTACCCAGTACGGTGCTGAATTTCTGAGCCTCAATAGCAATGTCCGGTGCAATTCCCCCTCCGTCATAAACTATTCTACCGTTCTTTGTTTTAAATGCTGAAATTAATGAATCAGGAACTTTTTGAACGCTGCCATCTTCATTTCTATGTGTATAATCCAAGGCCTGGATGCAACGACCACTTGGGGTATAATATTTTGCCACAGTAACTTTCAACAAAGCATTGTAGCTAAGTTTTCTCTGAGCCTGAACCAATCCTTTTCCGTAAGAACGCTGCCCGATGATAACTCCGCGGTCTAAATCCTGTAAACTTCCCGAAACAATTTCTGATGCCGATGCTGATCCTCTATCGACCAGTACCGTAATAGGAATTGTCAAATCAACCGGATTATTCATAGCTTTATTAACTGCATCCCATTCTTTTACTTTTCCTCTTGTGCTAACCACATCTGTTCCCTTTTCATTAAATATATTTACAATGTCCACCGCTTCTTTCAGCAATCCACCTGGATTTCCACGGAGGTCCAAAACGAGCGAATTTAAATTAGGATTCTTTTTCAGGTTCAACAAAGCATCCTTTACTTCATTGGCTGCATTTTCTATAAAGCCGGTTAATTTAATATATCCAACATTATTGGAAACCATTCCTGAATAGGAAACACTTTTAATTTTTATTTCTTCACGGTTAATGTTCTTTTCTATCGGTGCTTTTTCTCCTTCACGGTCTATCACCAACTTAATAACTGTACTGGCCTGACCTTTTAAGAATTTGCTTATATCATCCGTTTTTTTTCCTACTGCATCAGTATTATTTATTTTCAGAATTTTATCTCCTGCCCTTAAATCGGCCTTTTGAGCAGGGAAGCCATCATATACTTCTGAAATGACTACATGATCACCATCCTGGTGAATCAGCGCACCTATGCCGCCATATTGACCAGTTGTCATATAACGGTAATCCTCAATCTCCGATTCAGGATAGTAATTTGTATAAGGATCCAGTGACAACAGCATGTTATCAATTCCTTTTTTCATCAGTTCACCGGGATTCGTTTCATCTACATAATAAATATTCAGCTCACGAAACAGAGTAGCGAAAATATCAAGGTTCTTGGATATTTCAAAATAATTATCCACAAAACTATAAGAGATAAATGCATATCCACCTATCAGGGACATAACGATTAATAGCTTAAATTTTTTGATTATCTTTTTCATTAATTTTTATTTTTCTAAATTCATTTATTCCTAATCACAAACCAATACAAATTTACAAATGTCTGTTATACTTTTAATTTGATTTATTATCAAGTTGTTCACTTTGCCTACCTGATAATTATATTTTCTCAGGGTACCGGGTCATGCCCATGCCCACCCCATGGATGACATTTTGAAAAGCGCTTTACTGTTAAATACATTCCTTTAAATACACCATGTTTCTTAAATGCTTCTATCCCATATTGAGAGCAGGAAGGCTCGAACCTGCATGAAGGGCCTAGCAATGGTGAAATAGTATATTGATATACCTTTATTAAGCCAATAAATAAGTAACTAATCGGGTTTGCCACTTGTTTCAATTCTGTCAGTTTTTATTTTTTTTACAAGTAATCGCAATGCTTCAATAATATTACCTTCCAACAGTTTACTTTCTAATTTAGTTTTTGAAGTATAAATAACTAACAAATGAATTGTTTTATCCTCTACTTCTGAATACAATATTTCTTTGTTCTTTCTATACCCTTCCCGAATTATCCTTTTTAACCTGTTTCTATCTACTGCCCTTTTGAACAAACGTTTTGGAACACTTATTACTACCTGACCTTTTGCTTTTTTTTCAGGTGTCTGCAACCAAACTATTCTGAATGGAAAGCAATTAAACGATTTACCTTTTTGAACTAATTTATCAATAAAAATTTTTCCGGATAAGCGTTCTTCTTTTGTAAAAGTATTCATTTCAAATATAAAAGTAGAAATTATATGTTAGATATCACTGCAAAATGTGATGAACGAACAATTGTGAATTTGAGTGGTTAAAATTAAGTTTATTATTTGCCTTTATTGACTTCCAAAATGTATTGTTCCAAAGCCATGGTCATTGAGGGTGCTTTGGTATTGGGAGCATGAATGTCAAGTTTTAATCCCGCTTTTTTTACTGCATCTGCTGTAGTAGGCCCAAAACAGGCAATGCGGGTTTTATTTTGTTTAAACTTAGGAAAGTTTTTTAATAATGATTTTATTCCGGAAGGGCTGAAAAACACAAGAACATCATAGTTAACGTTTTCCAAATCTTTCAGATTAGCTGCCACTGTTCTGTACATTACTGCTTTGGTATATTTTATTTCCTGTACTTCCAAACGTTCCGCTATTTCTTCCTTATGAATATCTGAACAAGGCAAAATGAAATTTTCTGTGCGATGTTTCTTAATAATATCCATTAAGGCACTTACCGTTTGTTTACCATGAAAAATTTTACGTTTACGGTATTGCACATATTTTTGCAGATAGAAAGCTGTTGATTCTGAAATGCAGAAAAATTTCATATCCTCAGGCACAATAACACGCATTTCTTTGCACATTCTGAAATAATGATCAATAGAACTTCTGCTGGTTATTATTACTGCGGTATGGTCCGCAATATTAATCTTATCTTTTCTGAATTCCTGTCCGGGTATACCTTCTATTTGAATAAAAGGGCGGAAATCAATTTTAACATTGCATTTTTTTGCAAGGTCAAAATAAGGTGATTTATCCCCTTCTGGTTGTGGCTGTGTAACTAGTATTGTTTTTACTTTCAATTTTGTTGAGTTTTAGTTAAACAGAAACAAAACGTTTTAAAATTCATACTTAAATAGTACGAATATTTTATTTTGTTATCAATGTTACGCATTTTACCATAACAACAAAAGGTAAAATTTCAAGGGTGCAAAGATACAAAAATAAATAGAATCCCGAAGCGCGTAACCCGTTTACCCAAATAATTAGTCCCTTAATAATTCGGGTAAGAATAAAAAGTGCTATGATAGATTCCCCAATATAAATGAATACAAGTGGCGAAATTTGTCTTACAAAGGAAATACAAAGTACAACAGGAAGAAGAAACAATCCCAAAGTATTACAAAACAGAAAAATGGTAAGAATGTATTCTGACGCTGCCTTTGGTGCCTGAAAAACAATTCCTGTAAATTTTATGGTAATAAATTTCAGCAGATAAATGGCTAAAACAGCAAGGGCAATTACAAAATTTAAGAATGTAAAGCTGCCGCTTTCAGCACCCAGTCCAAAATATCTGAATGTCTGAGAAAAGAACAAAGTAATGGTTAATACAAACAAGACAGATAAAAATACTGTTACACGGTTTCCAAACGAAAACTCTTCCCTTGCCAATTGATTGGCGAACCGGTTTATAAAAAAACCCTTTATGGTAGTATTTAGTCGTTTGAAATAGGAAACATATAACCAAACAAATACGATAAAGGAAATAAACAGAATTACAAAAGGTAAGTAATCGTAATGAGTATAATGAAATTTATAATCCTGATTTTTTGAAGCAAGTAAATGATCCTTAAATAAAGATGTTGTTTTTAGTGAATCGGCAATAACACTATTGTTAGGAACTACACGAGCCATCTTCCAATTTTTTTTAAAAACTCATTAAAAGTTCAAATAAGTTATTGCTTTTTCAAGAGCTTTACCCATTCCATTCGAATTGGTTCCACCAGCAGTAGCGTAAAAAGGTTGCCCTCCACCGCCACCTTGTATTTCCTTTGCTATTTCACGAATAATGTTTCCTGCATTCAGATTTTTTTCTTTCACCAGGTTGTCAGAAATAATAACCGATAAGCTCGGTTTGCCTTTTACTTCAGCTGCAAGCACCATAAACAGGTTATCTACCTGCGAACGAATTTCGAATGATAAATCCTTTATTGCATCAGCGGAGTCGAGTTCTATTTTTTCAGCTATAAAATTAACTCCATTTACAGATTGCTTTTTATTGATTAACTCGGCTTTCAAAACTTTTGATTTATCACGAAGCATTTGGTCAATTTGCTTTTGAAGTTCTGTATTGTGTTCCATTAACCCTTGTAAACTCTTTACAACATCTTTTGGGTTTTTAAGCAATGCTTTTACCTGGTTTACCAATGCAGTCTGTTGAATAAAAAATTCTTCAGCCTTATCCGAAGTGATTGCTTCTATTCTTCGTATACCTGCGGCCACAGCACTTTCTGAGGTTATTTTAAATAAGCCTATTTGTCCGGTAGCAGGCACATGCGTGCCGCCACATAACTCAATGGAATAGTCTTTATCGAAAGTAACTACACGAACCACATCACCGTATTTTTCTCCGAACAAAGCCATAGCACCTAACTTGCGAGCTGCATCTATAGACATTTCCTTAATATCTGACGGAATATTCTGGCGGATTTTATGATTTACTATTGCTTCAATCTCTGCAATTTCTTCCTCTGTAACTTTCGAAAAATGGGAAAAATCGAAACGCAAATACTCCTCGTTTACCAAGGAACCTTTTTGTTCAACGTGAGTTCCCAATACCTTTCTTAATACTGCATGAAGTAGATGTGTAGAACTATGATTATCTTCTGTTAATTGCCTTTTTTCTATATCCACCTTAGCTATGAAAGGTGAAGCAAAATTCTCAGGTAATTTTTCTGCAAAATGAATAATTATTCCGTTCTCTTTTTTTGTATCAGTAATGTTGATTTTTTCATTCGCTGATACAAGTAAACCTGTATCACCAACCTGTCCACCGCTCTCAGCATAAAAAGGAGTTTTATCAAGAACCAGTTGAAATTGCTCTTTGCCTTTTGCTTTTACTTTTCGGTATTGAATAATATTCGATTCGCATTCCAGTTGCTTGTAACCAAGAAACGTTCTCCCTCCTTCTTCCGGTTTTCTTCCTTCCACTATTATCCAGTCTCCGGTATCCACAGCAGTAGCGGCACGTGAGCGAACTTTTTGCTTTTCAAGTTCTATATTAAATCCATCTTCATCAATACTTAAACCATACCCCCGGGTAATTAACGAAGTAAGATCAAGTGGAAAACCATAGGTGTCATATAATTCAAAAACAGTGGGGCCATCCACAATTTGTTTCTTTTCGTTCGAAACATTAATACAAACCTGGTCAATCCGTTTCAATCCGTTTTCAAGCGTACGGAAAAAAGAAGTTTCTTCTTCTTTAATTACTTTTTCAATTAATAATTTCTGAGCAGAAAGTTCAGGGAATGCCTGCCCCATCTGGTGCGCTAAAACAGGAACCAGGCGAAACATAAACGGTTCTTTTAAATTTAAAGATTGGTATCCGTAACGAATAGCCCTTCTTAAAATTCTTCTGATTACATATCCTGCACCTGTATTTGAAGGTAACTGACCATCGGCAATGCTGAATGAAATAGCACGGATATGATCGGCAATTACACGCATCGCTATATTCACAATAAGTTGTTTCTGGTGCTTGTTCTCCTCCTGTGGTTTGTATCTTAGCCCTGATAAATCTTCAATCTTATCAAGCAATGGTTTAAAAACATCCGTATCGTAATTGGATTGTTTGCCCTGCAAAACAACGCATAACCGTTCAAATCCCATACCTGTATCCACATGTTGTGCAGGTAGTTTTTCCAAACTTCCGTCTGCCTTGCGGTTGAATTCCATAAACACATTGTTCCAGATTTCGATAACCTGTGGATGGCCTGCGTTTACTAATGTTTTGCCATCAATCTTATTACGTTCTTCATCCGTACGAATATCGCAATGAATTTCCGAACAAGGTCCGCAAGGACCCATTTCACCCATTTCCCAGAAATTATCCTTCTTATTTCCTTTCAGAATCCGGTCTTCGGCAATGTATTGTTTCCATAAATCAAAAGCTTCCTGGTCAAACCCCAAACCATCGTCTGCACTGCCCTCGAACACGGTAACATATAATCGTGATTTATCTATTTTATAAACTTCAGTAAGTAATTCCCATGCCCAGTTAATGGCATCTTTTTTAAAATAATCGCCAAAACTCCAGTTGCCAAGCATTTCGAACATGGTATGGTGATAAGTATCCACTCCCACTTCTTCCAGGTCGTTATGTTTACCGCTTACACGCAAACACTTTTGAGTATCTGCCACACGGGGATATTTAACAGGTGCATTGCCCAGAAACAAATCTTTGAATGGCGCCATTCCTGAATTGTTGAACATCAGTGTAGGGTCGTTCTTTACTACCATGGGTGCCGAAGGGACTATTTCATGCCCTTTCGACTTAAAAAAATCTAAAAATGTTTGCCTTACTTTACTCGATTCCATCTTATATATTCCGATTCCGGATTGTTGTTTCTGTATATGTAAAAATAATTCTGCAAAAGTAATTTAATTCTTTTATCTGTGGGAGGAAAAGTATTAAGGTGCTGTGGTTTCACGTAAAAAAAGTTTCCCTCCTGTTTGGGATACCTTTCTTTACTTTTTAAGGCATAAGTTAATAAATATTAGGGCAGGCACTGCCACTCATACTTGCCCAACTCCCCCAGTTGGGGATAGTTTCTGAAACAGAATCTATCTGATTTACTTTACTGGTTCTTGCAAGATTTTTAGAACCTAAAGTTACTTGCCCTTTTATAAGCAGAGCATTAATAAGTAGCACAATACAAATGAAAATCCTTTTCATTTGCTCTTATTGTTTAACCACCTTTTTAGTAGTTATTCCCTTGTCAGTTTCCACTTTAACAAAGTAAATCCCATTTGGCTCGCTGGTTAGGTTTACAGTTGGGTTAGTGGTTGTTATTATTTCCTGGCCTAATAAGTTGGTTACTTTTATTTCCTTTATTTTATTTCCTTCTGCACTTATACTAAAAACTCCACTTGTTGGATTAGGTGAAATCAAAACATTATTATTGCATAATTCATCCACGCCTAACCCACTACCTGTACAATCCAATACACTCACATCATCTATATAGTAATAAGAAGTAAAACTTCCATTTACTGTTAAAGTATCTGTAGTAGCCACAGAATTAAAATTGCCAATTATAATAAATTTTTCCCCGCCAATTGCAATGTATTCACCAGATACTAAAGTCCAATTTGTCGTATCACTTATTATATTAGTATCAATAATCTGAGGCTGCAAAAAGGAAAGATTAGTAGCAGATGTGTCAGTATGAGTGTTAGAAAAATATAAAGCAACATTGTTTGTGGCAAAAGCATGACTATCAGATAAACTCACATAAAAATTCACACAATATTTATGTTGAGATATTAATATACTGTCTAATTGCACCTGAATATATTCTCTACCACTTGTAAAGGAAGCAAAAAATACTTCACCAACGTAACCATTACCTGTATGGGCATTTTGAAATCCAATCCAATTTGAAGGAACATTGCAATCAGGATAAACTGAACAGCTATTATATAAATCGGAACTTCCTGAGGTTGGAGCATCCCAAGGTGGAACTAACCCGTGATTAACACCTGACAAGCAGTTAGAAGAAATATAGAAATTGCAAGTATTCACAATTTCAAAACTCCAATTAGGTACAAGGTTTTGAGCAAGGCAAATATGCTGACTCGACAGGTCTATTAGAATGAGAAATACGAATAAATATTTTTTCAAGTCCTGTTTTTGTTTAGAAGGTAAATGTAAAAAATATACGTTTCCACTTGAATATTCTTTAACCAAAACCTTCCATTTGCTTCTTAAATTCTTTTTTCGTCTGTTTCAATCGTTTTAGTGAACCGAACGATGGTAACATGCACCAAATAAATGCTGTTGGTGTATATTACCATCGAAATGGTGACAATTAGAATGCTGATGGTGTAAGTTACAATGGAAATGACGACAGTAAGAATGCTTTTGTTTACTGTTACCATCGAAACAGTAACAATAAGTATACTGATGGTGTATGTTGCAATCGAAATGGTGACAATAACAATGCTTTTGGTGTATGTTATAATGGTAATGGTGACAATATAAATGCTAATGGCGAACATTACAAGTGAAAGTGTTACCATTTCGATTGTTTGTGTTACTGTTTCGATTGTAATCTGCTTTTTTCTGGTTTTTGTAGCAAACTACCCGATAAAGAGTGAAGTAATGAACATGAAATTTTAAAGAAAAAGCAGAAAAAAGTAAAAATATCAATCCTTCTAATAAGGATAATCAGTATTCGGATGAGATGAATGATTGTCTGAATAGGAATAATGATTGGTCGGATGGGATGAACTATTATCACGGGCATTTTCGGGGTTTCCATTGATAATTGTTTTAATTTTTAATTGAAGTTCAGGATAAATTATTCATCCTTTCCTAATTTCAAAAAACTGAATCAACAACAGTGAGGGATCAATGGCAGAGGGGGTACACATGAAACAATCAGCTAAACATGTTAATTCTAAAGCAAATTTAGGAATATAAATTATGAATAACAAGAAAAAAGGCTGAAATGTGACTTTATCCTTTGGTTAGAATTAATGCGAAAAGAAAATTTCCTGATAGATGTTTCTATAAATAAACATTCCCCACCGGGGCAGCGTATAATTTAATAAAGAGGTTAAACAGCACATCCTTTTCACCATCTATAGTAGAAGTTTTGGAGGAAATATAGTGAAGGAAATTTTCTTTTTCCTCATTGGTGTAATCTGTAGCGTAAGCAGTATTATTATTCAGAATATCAGCAGCAATAAAATTTACCGGCCAGAGTTTATACCCTTTGTAAATTTGCTTGTCTACCAATGCGGTCAGCAGTTTTATTTTTTATCAGAATATTTTTTTTCCAGGTTCCGGTACTCTGATTTTCTTATTTGTTCCAGCATATTTAATATTGTAAAAGAAGAATGAGGTTTTACACTTCCTCCATGAAACGGTGCATCAATATAAAAAGAAAATAATTCTTTTTTGTTACTGTTATCAAACACGGTAACATAATAGGAAGTGTGATTTTCAATTTTATTTATTGTCTCCGTAAACACAATAATTCCGAAAGTGTTTTCCACCAAAGGGATTGGATAATTCTGAAGGGATTCCTGAATTTTTGATTTTTCAATATGATGTTCTATATTATCGTATGTCTGAAAATTTTTCACATCCATGCCCCTATTGATATATGCTATCAGGGAGGTATCAATCTTTATGTATGCTTTTGAGAAAGTTTTTTCAAGATTGTATTTACCATGTTCTTTTATCACCAACCCATTTAAGAAAGGGACAACAAGGTTTTTGAATTCACCAGGCTCCATCAGTCCAGGCATGGCTCCACTAAACATACCACCTATGTATTTGGCATGTGTATAATCTATACCATACCAAATAACCTTTGCCTCCGGCTCAAAGAAGCCTGAAACTTTTTGCTGTGCAAAAAGAAAAGAAGATGTAAGTAACCCGAAAGTTAATAAAACAGAATGCTTAAAGGGCATTTATTTACCTTTGTATATCTTTATCATTTCCCTTCCAAGTGTTATTCCGCCAAACCAGAAACAATTTTTAAACCGGCCAATAAAACTAAAATCTAAATCATTGCCTACCAATGTACCCATTACCTGATAAAGAAATACGCTACCTGCTACTTTATTAGGATTAGCGGCTTCCACAAACTCAATTCTGAAATCGGAATAAGCGGGGGCTCCTCTCACAACAATGCCAGCTTTTCCGGTGGTTACGGTCAAGGGATAAACTTTTAGAATGTATTTTGCCCCCTCCACTTTTGGACCTGCTTTTATATGCATTTTTTTCATGCTACCGGTAAAGTCTTTCATCCATCGGTCAATAAATACACCACCATCCATCATCTTTTCTCTTTCCCATCTTTCCAGGTATTTATCACCTTTGCCTGGTACTTCTGCATTGTAAGCTTTTGCCACTTCACTTTGGTATTCCATTTCCTTTTTCCCATTATCAAAAGTCATCGAATCGTAAAGAATAACCACTTTGAGTAGTTTTTCTCCCTTAAGAAATTCAAGATCTTTTCCTTTTGACCATCTGATGGTTTGGCTGTAACCACCAATTATGTTGATTGAAATTGCGAATACAATTACTGCTATTACTTTTTTCATAATTATTTTTTGTTGTTTTGGTTTAATACTTTTTAATATTTGTTATGTATGGTCTTCGTAATGGTAATTCGCCAAAGTGAAAAAAATTGGGAGTTGAAAAATTTAATTATAATTTATTGCTATAATTTTTTTAATATTTCAGTTGCCACCAGTTTTCCTGCTTTTGCAAATGCCTGGTTTATCCATGGATAAAAATTGTCATCGTTTCTTGGAGTAATCATTACATTCATATTATTCATTTGAAATGATGCGAGGACTTTTTGTGAACTATCTAAAATATCTATCCGGAAATTACCCCCAGCTGGAACCTGTCCTATCATAGTAGAAATCTTGTTGTCCTTACCGGTTCTTAAGGCTTTAATATGAACTTCCATTTTATACTGACAGTTTTGACAAGCATCATTTAAACTCAACTTGCCTTTTGTTTTCCTGTTAAACTCGCCAGAAAATGAAGGATTAAATAAAAAAGAACGGTTTTGAATCCATTCCTTTTCCCATTTATCTCCCATTCCAGGGTTTTTAATATTTCTGTTCTTTTTTTGATCAGCCACAAAATCTATTTCTGTTTGGTTACCATTTATGGTTTCTATTTCGTATATAAATTCCACTTTGATATCTATAACACCTTTTAAAAAACTTAAACTTGGAGTATCTGTTTTGCATACTATGTCCTGACTTTGGATTGTTCTTGAAACGAAAAAAAAAGAAAGAAGTATAAATAAAGAAAGGGTTTGTTTCATTAAAATAACTTTTGGTGGATGCAAAAATAGAAAATAAAATAGAATGGCAGTAAATGAGTTGATTCTTCTTCTGTTTTGGTAGAAAGTAATGGCTTGTATTAATAAAACAAGAATACTCAGTTTTTAAAAACATTCCCCACTGGAGCAGCATATAATTTAATAAAGAGGTTAAACAGGACATCCTGTTCGCCATCAATGGAAGCAGTTTTGGAGGAAATATAGTTAAGGAAATTTTCTTTTTCCTCAGAGGTATAATGCGCGGAGAAAGTAATGTTGTTATTCAGAATATCAGCAGCAATAAAATTTACAGGCCAGAGTTTATAGCCTTTGTAAATTTGCTTGTCTACCAATGTAGTCAGTAGTTTTATTTTTTCATTTTCATTGGCAGCCGTGTCTATTTCGTTCAGTTCATTTAATATTGGGGTACCCACCTTCATGTGAATCCTGCCTTTTGGCTGAATAATACCGGTAATGATACTGTTCAGGTCTTCTCCTTCAGCTTTTATATATTTGGTAAGCAAGCCCGAAAGGTATAATTCCTGCACTTTAAACACATCGCAGGGCTCATATTCGTATGAAATAGTAAGCGGAACAATTTTTAATTCAGCAAAGTTTTCTGCAAAACTGCCCGTTCCGCTAATGTTTAACATTTTCAGCAAACCCGTTTGGGTCTGGTCGTTTCCATCCTTGGTTCTCCCGTTTCGCTGGGCTATCCATACAGAAGTATTTTTATCAACCAAGGTATGGCGTATGTAGGCAGAAAGTTTTTTGGAAATATCATAGAGTTCGCGGCTAGTACCTTCGCGCATTACTGCAAACATCCTGTTCAGCCTGCCAAAGTCGGTTATAAAACCTTCTTCCATCAGGTTTTTGCCAAAGGTAATTTCGGAAGTGGCAAAGCCATTTTCTACTAACAAAATTTGCAGTATAGCCGAATCCAATAAAATATCGCGATGATTGGCAACAAAAAGGTAAGCTTCATTTTTGTCAAGATGCTCAAAACCAGAACAGGTTAGCTCTTTTGCAGAGCGGGCAACGATGGTTCGAATAGCAGGATGCATAAACTCCACCTGGAATTCCAGATTGGAATTTACTTTTTCGGCCTTGGCCTGCACCTCTTCATAACTCATGGACGGCCATAAATTATTAACCAGTTTCATGAACAAAGGGTCTTTTATAATCTTTTGCAATACATCATGAGCCTCATTGTCGCAATAGGGGCGAATGTCATCGAAATGGAAAGGAGTGCTCATTAAAGTTTTACCGGGTTACTGTTTTTTAACAGCATGCGAAGGTACAATTTTTTGCGAAATGACGAACTAAAGGGGTACAATTAAGGAAACAGAAACTTGTTTCCATAGCGGGTGCATAAAGGGGATAGGATATTGAATACTTGAAAGTTAAACGGCCATAACGGGAGCTAAACCCACACTGCGTATTTTGTTATGGTTAAGTAATACTGCCTTTCCGGCTTTCAGGGTCGATTTTTTTAGGTCAAATACTTCATATTCAATAGTCACCATGAAATAATAAGTTTTTGCCAAAACTTCAAAAATCTTTATTTCCATATTCAGCAGCAGGCAATTGCTTTTGTTTTGTTTGGGTTCATTAATAAAGTCTTTCCAGATATCTTTATTAATAAGATAGAATTCGATGGCTTCTTCTTTGTCTTGCATGATATTAGGTTTTAATTTGTTTTTAAATTCAGTTTTTGGTGCTTTTTTTCCTTTACCGGTACTCATTTAAAAAATATTTTCATTTTGGAGGCAACCTTTTTACTCCCCCTACGTCCTAATAGACGTTTGGAACTCTGAAATGGTTGCATCAAAAAATCAGATTATTTTATTTATTTTCTAAAATAATGCTATTTCCATTGCCAGTGGCTGTTTTTAAGGGTATTAAAAAATATAAAAAATTAGAAATAATTTGAAACCAGGGAAAAAACGAAGATTTTTTATAAAGAAGGCTCCTTTTCCAGTTTTTTTTCAAAATCTACAATACTTAATGCATTTTCCAGCTTATATTCACCTATTCTGGTCCGGCAAAGTGCCGTAAGATGCGCACCACTGTTCAAAGCAAGGCCAAAATCTCTTGCCAGAGAGCGTATATACGTTCCTTTACTGCAAATAACTTTAAAATCTACGTAGGGTAATTCTATCCGGGTGATGGAAAATTCGGTAATGGTAATGGTTTTTGGTTTTATTTCGGCAGTTCCACCAGCACGGGCTATGTCATAGGCTCTTTTTCCATCTATTTTAATGGCAGAAAAAAGGGGAGGTGTTTGTTCAATGGTTCCGGTAAACTTCCTGGTGGTTTCGTAAATCAATTCGTTGGTAATATGTTCGGTAGGATAATGAAAATCGATGGCTTTTTCCAGGTCATAACAGGGAGTAGTCGCACCAATAAAAAAAGTACCCGTATATTCCTTTTCCTGTGCCTGGTAACTTTCTATGTTCTTGGTTTGTTTTCCGGTACATACTATTAATAATCCGGTGGCAAGGGGGTCTAATGTACCTGCATGGCCTATTTTTAATTTCGGATTTTTAATTTCGGATTTCGGATTACTTACTTCATCATCCGACCTCCGACCTCGAACCTCTGACTGTTTTATAAGGTACTTCATTTTATTCACCAACTGAAAAGAAGTCCAGGTAAGTGGTTTATTGATGAGAAGAACTTCTCCTTTTTGGAAATCGAACATTAATGAGGAAGGGTGTACAAATAAACAAGAAAAGAAACCCCGAGAATAATACGGTACCAGCCAAATAACCGGAAACCATATTTGGTAACATAATTTATGAAAAACTTAATGGCCAGTAAGGCCACCACAAAAGAGACAACTCCTCCCAATGCAAGCATGGCCATATTGTCTTTTGCTATCACTTCCGGATTATCTTTATACACATCCCAGAAACTTTTTACCGAAGCGGCAAACATGGTAGGCACGGCCAGGAAAAAAGAAAACTCTGCCGCCAATTTCCTTGTCAGTTTTTGGCTCATTCCGCCAATAATGGTAGCAGCGCTCCTGCTCAAGCCTGGTAAAACGATGGATAAAGACTGAAATACACCTATTATAAATGCTTTAGGATAAGAAATGTTCTTTTCCTCTTCCATGTTATTATTGGTAAATAGTTTATCAATAAACAGGAGAATAATTCCGCCACCTATCATTACACAGGAAATAAACATTAGATTACTTAATGCAGCATCAATATGCTTTTTTAATAAAGCACCAATAATTAAGGCGGGAATCATGGCAACCACCAGCTTAATATAAAAAGTAATGTTTTTAAAGTCAACAAATTTTTTCCAATAAACCACTACCACCGAAAGAATGGCGGCCAGTTGAATAACCACTTCGAACAAGTTGGTAAAAGCCGACTCATTAACGTGCAATAATGGATTGGCCAGTTTCATGTGAGCCGTGCTGGAAATAGGCAAAAATTCGGTAATGCCTTCTATAATGGCAATAATTAACGCTTGAAGATAAGACATACTTTAATTTTGGAATTTTGATTTCGGATTTCGGATGGATGTTACATTAAATCCGCAATCGAAAATCCGCAATGAATAATTACTCTTTCGATTTTTTCATGATGCCCAACAGCACCACCACAAAACCGGCTAAAATTAAAATAGGTGAAAGGGTAATACGTCTGAAACTGAAAATTTCATTAGCATCAAATTTAGTGGGATCATCAGAGCCTCCGCCAACCATCAGCATATAACCGATAATAACAATTACGACTCCTATTATTAGCATACGGTAGTTTTCTTTACCGAAAGCAAAACTTGTTTTTTTAATTTCTTTAGCCATTGATGATTTTTATTTTGAAGAAACAAATGTAATAAATTTGTTTAATTGACGGTTGTTAAAAAAAGTAAACTGCTTTTTGTCCTTATATATCTTCGTGAATGGTCAATAAAGGAATATGAGTGTGAAAAGCCATTTTCTTGGTATGGCGTTCTGTTATTATTTCTGAAAATATAGCATGTTTTCTTGGAATCATTACCAGCAAATCTGCTTTTTGTTCATCCACCACTTTATTGATTCCATCCGCCAAATCTCCTTCCGGTAAATGAATGGAATGATCTGTTTTATCAAAAATAGAATCCAGTAACATTCCCGATAGTGACTTATCATAGCTCAAAACCTGGTGAGGGTGAACCACATTCACAATTCTTAATTTCGAATTAAATGTCTCGCAAATGTTTTTGATTTCTTTAACGGCAGTACTGTTTTCAATATTTTCAAAATCAGTAGCAAAAGCAATGGTATGAATTGGTTTAAAAGCTGCTTCTGTAGGAACTACAAGTGTGGAACAATTAACATGCTTTATAATCACGGTGGCATTGCTGCCTATTAACCTTTCGGTGATAGCACCGGCACCGGTTATCCCCATTATTATTAAATCAATTGATTTTTCTTTAACCACTTCTTTAACAGTTTCAAGCAAATAACCCGGACCAACAAGACATTCTATGGGCGAAGTATAATTTAGTTTAGCGCGAAGCTCCTCTGCCATTTGTTTTAAAAGATTCAAACTATCATGTTCTATCTCATCGTAAGAAGATAAAAGCACGGGCATTTCAGTAGCAACTGTTGGCATTGGGTACACATGCAGAAAAGTCACTTTTGCTGAAGTTTGTTTTGCAAATTCAAGGGCATAAGTGGCTGCATTTCTTGCAGGTTCAGAGAAATCAATAGGAACCAGAATGTTATTCATAGACAGATAATATTAATTAAGGCTATAAAAGTAATATAAAATTCTCTTTTTGTCGGTAATATTATAATGATTAATTTCGCTGACTTTGAAATAATCAATCGCTTTTGTTTGTCGGGGTTTTTGAGTAAGAAATAATCCGACATTAAAAGATAAATATATTTAACAGACAACCAAATGTGGGCAGCCATATCACGATTTATTTTACGTAACCGGATAGCAATAATTATAGTTCTTGGGGCTATTACTATTGTCTTTGGTTACTTTGCCCGTACAGCCGAAATAAGTTACGAAGCCCCTAAATTACTTCCCGACCATGATACCACTGCAGTAGAATACAAAGCTTTTAAGAAAAGATTTGGACAGGATGGTAGCGTTATGGTAATTGGTATTAATGATGATGGTCTTTACAAACTGGAACGTTTTAATCAATGGTTCGACCTAGGAAACCGACTCAAAGATGTGGCAGGTGTCAAGGCTGTAGTATCTGTTGCCCGACTTCATAATGTTATTAAAAATGATAGCCTTGGTACTTTTGAGGATAAACCTATTGTTACCCAACGACCGAAAACGCAGGAAGAAATAGACAGCCTGAAAAAAGTAATTGCCAGTCTTCCTTTTTATAAGGATATGATTTATAACGATTCGGCACATGCAACCTTAATGGCCATTACGTTTGATAATAAAAAACTGAATACCAAGAACAGGCTGGACATTGTGGATGCCATAAAAGTGGAGGTGGATAAATTTGTTGCTCAATCGCATCTCGAAATACACTATTCAGGTATGCCATACATCCGAACTGCAGTGGCAAGGAAAATAAAAGACGAGATGACGTTGTTTATGGTTCTTGCCCTAATTGTTACTGGCATTATTCTTTTTGTTTTCTTTAAATCATTCCTTCCTGTTATTTTTTCACTAGGTGTTGTATTTGTAGGTGTAATATGGTCGGTAGGCTTTTTGGTTGTATTTGGTTACCAGATTTCTGTACTTACCGGGTTAATTCCTCCTCTCCTCATCGTTATTGGTGTTCCAAACTGTATCATGTTACTTAATAAGTATCACCATGAATATAAAATACATGGCAACCAGATAAAAGCAATGGCCCGCTCTATAGAAAAAGTGGGTGTTTCCTTGTTTCTTGCCAATGTAACCACCTCAATCGGCTTTGCTGTGTTTTGTTCTACAGACAGTACTTTACTTTTCGAATTCGGATTGATTTCTTCCATCAGTGTAATGTTTACTTACATTATCTCGATGATGTTGATACCTATAGTATTTAGTTTTTTACCTCCTCCATCTTTAAAACATGTAAAACACCTGCAATCAAAACTGATAACTAAACTGCTTGAGAAAATAAATTACATGGTTCATAATCACCGTAAAACGATTTATGTTACTGTAATTATTATTCTGGCTGTATCCATTTTCGGAGTAACCAAAATATTGCCTCTTGGTTATGTGGTGGATGATTTGCCAAAGAAAGACCCGGTATTACTCGATTTAAAATATTTCGAAAAAGATTACCATGGTGTATTGCCTTTTGAAATAAGCATTGATTCGAAAAAGCCGAACGGTATTTTTTCTGACGGAGGGCGCACGTTATATAAGATAAACAAATTGCAAAAACTGTTTTTGCAGTATCCTGAGTTTTCAAGAGCAACATCAGTGGTCGAAGGAATTAAATTTGCAAACCAGGCTTATAATGAAGGTAACCCGAAATCCTACCGTTTGCCGGGGGCAATGGAATTGCAAAAACTTTCGGACTTTGTAGGGACTAATATGAAAGGCAAAGGAAATCTTTTTGCAGCATTTATTGACAGTACCAAACAATATACCCGTATCAGTATCCAGATGAAGGATATTGGTTCCATTCGCATGGCAAGTTTAATTGATACTTTAAAACCGAGAGTGGACAGTGTATTTAATTTTGATTATGAAACCAATACCTGGCTGACTGCGGATAAAAACTATAAGGTGGTTATAACGGGTAACAGCCTGATGTTCCTGAAAGGAAATACATTCCTTGTGGAGAATTTACTGGAAAGTGTTTTACTGGCCATTATTTTAATTGCCATTGTAATGTTTACCTTATTCATGTCTCCACGAATGGTTTTAATTTCAGTTATACCAAGTCTTGTTCCTTTAATTATTACAGCTGGATTGATGGGCTTTTTCAACATCCATTTAAAACCATCTACTATATTAATTTTTAGTATTGCCTTCGGAATTTCATCTGATGGTACCATGTATTTCCTGACCAAATATCGCCAGGAGTTAAAATTGCATAATGGTAATATTTCCAAAACAGTATCTTTAGCTATCAGGGAAACAGGTGTAAGTATGATATATACTGCTATTATATTATTCTGTGGCTTTGGTATTTTTTCTGCTTCCAATTTTGGAGGAACACAGGCATTGGGAGTATTAATATCGGTTACCTTATTATTAGCCTATTGTTCCAACCTTATACTATTACCATGTTTTTTATTATCATTGGAAAAAAGATTGACTACCAAAGCATTTTTATCAGAACCATTAATTCAAGTTTTTGATGAAGAAGAAGATATTGACTTGGATGAACTGGAAATTAAAGATGATTCGGATAAATAAAAGAGAAATCGCTGAATGCTTTGTACTAAAAACTCTATACTTTTAAAAAGATGAAAGGAATTATTTTGGCCGGAGGCTCCGGCACCCGCTTACATCCGTTAACACTTGCTGTCAGCAAGCAGCTAATGCCTGTTTATGATAAGCCAATGATTTATTACCCATTGTCAGTATTAATGATGGCTGGAATTTCTGAAATATTAATTATTTCTACACCTCATGATTTGCCAAATTTTGAGCGGTTGCTTGGTGACGGAAAATCATTAGGCTGCAAGTTCAGTTATGCAGTCCAGGAAATTCCGAGCGGACTTGCCCAGGCATTTGTAATTGGTGAAAAATTTATTGGTAATGATAAAGTGGCCCTTGTTCTTGGCGACAACATTTTTTATGGTGCCGGGTTGGGAAGACTTTTGCAGCAGCATCAGAATCCGGAAGGGGGAGTGGTGTTTGCCTATCACGTATCAGACCCGGAGAGATATGGAGTAGTGGAGTTTGATAAAGATGAAAAAGCAATTTCAATTGAAGAAAAACCAACAAATCCGAAATCAAATTACGCGGTTCCGGGATTATATTTTTACGATAATAGTGTGGTGCAGGTAGCTAAGACATTAAAACCAAGCCCGAGAGGCGAATACGAAATTACCGATGTAAATAAATATTACCTGCAACAAGGTAAGTTAAAGGTAGCTATCCTGGATAGAGGAACTGCTTGGTTGGATACCGGAACTTTTGCGTCTCTTACACAGGCAGGCCAGTTTGTACAGGTTATTGAGGAGCGTCAGGGATTAAGAATAGGTTGCATAGAAGAGGTTGCTTATCGAATGGGTTACATTGATAAAGAACAATTGCTTATACTTGCAACCCCATTATTAAAAAGTGGATATGGTGTATATTTACAAAATTTAGCAAATCACCAGTAAATAAGAAATAGAAAACCTTTAAAACAATTTAGAAATAAAACAATAAAACAATTTAACACATGAAAATTTTAATCACAGGCGGTGCAGGATTCATACCGTCTTATCTTGCAGAAAAATTAGCAGAGAAAGCCGAACACAGTATTGTGTTGGTGGATAATTTCCTTACCGGAAGGGCGGAGAAAATTCCTACATCCAAACATAATAACATCAAGTTTATTAAATGCGATGTAAATGATTTTAAAGATATTTCGGGCGTGTTTTATGCCTATTCTTTTGATTATGTGTTTCATTATGCGGCCATGGTTGGTGTTACCCGTACACAGGAAAACCCTGTAAGTGTGCTGGAGGATATTTACGGAATAAAAAACGTTTTGAACCTTTCTAAAAATACCGGTGTTAAGCGTGTGTATTTCTCTTCTTCATCTGAAGTGTATGGTGAACCGGTTGAATTTCCGCAAAACGAACACACCACTCCGTTGAATTCCCGCTTGCCTTATGCCATCGTGAAGAACGTGGGTGAATCGTATTTGAAATCATACAAACAGGAATTTGATTTGGATTATACTATTTTCCGTTTTTTCAATACTTATGGACCTAAACAAAGCAAGGATTTTGTCGTTTCCAAATTCATTTCCGGAGCATTGGCCAACAGGGACATAACCATTTATGGTGATGGTTCACAAACCCGTACCTTCTGTTTTATTGACGATAATATTACCGCTACCACCAATGCGTTTTATGAAAATAAATTCATTAATGATGTGGTAAACATAGGTGGAGACATCGAAATTTCTATTCTTGAACTTGCTAAACTTATAATAAAATTAACCGGTTCAAGTTCTAAAATTGTTCACCTTCCGGCTCTTAAAGAAGGCGATATGACCCGCAGAAAGCCTGATGTTACCAAGATGAAACAATTGCTGAATAACAAAGAATCCATCACCCTGGAAGAAGGATTAAAAAGAGTATTGCAAAATACTACCTATATTATATAGTCGTTGGTTAATAAAAGCAGCACATATCAGCGGGAAATAGAAGAGGCTCTGAAAGGGAAGATATACGGCTCTAATCCGAAAGAACTTTACGACCCTATAACCTATATCATGTCGTTGGGCGGTAAACGCCTGAGGCCTGTATTGGTTATGCTGGCCTGCGATTTTTTTGATGGCGATGCTTCCAAAGCCATTCATCCTGCATTGGCAGTGGAGTTGTTTCACAACTTTACATTGGTGCATGATGACATTATGGATAAAGCGCCATTGCGAAGAAACCAGCCAACTGTTCACGAAAAATGGAACGACAATACCGCTATTTTATCAGCAGATGCAATGATGGTGAAAGCTTACCAGGAACTTTGCAAAGTGGATGTAGCATTGTTACCTCAGTTGCTTGATATTTTCAGCGATACAGCAGTAAAGGTGTGCGAAGGACAGCAACTGGACATGAATTACGAGAAACTTCCGAAGGTACCCATTCTTCATTATCTTAAAATGATTGAATTGAAAACAGCTGTTTTGCTGGCTGGAAGTTTAAAGATGGGTGCGATCATTGGCGGAGCGAGAGAAGAAGATGCACAATCGTTATACAATTTTGGAAAACACATTGGTATCGCATTTCAATTGCAGGATGATATATTGGATGTTTTTGCGGATGCTGAAAAATTCGGGAAACAAAAAGGCGGAGACATCATTGCAAATAAGAAAACTTATCTTCTTTTGAAAGCGATGGAAATAGCGGAAGGTAACCGTTACATGAAAGAAGAATTGCAACAATGGATAAATGCTCCCGAGTTTAATCCGCAGGAAAAAGTGGAAGCCGTGACGAGCATTTACAATTTTTTAAATGTAAAAGAACTGGCCAACCAGGAAATGAAAAAACAATACGATATAGCATTGACCCATTTGAAGCCAATTCCGGTGGATGAAACAAAAAAACAAGAACTGATTACTTTTGCAGATAGTTTAATGGTCCGTCAAATATGATTTTACTTTCAGTAATCAATCTCAATACTCAAATCTAAAATCTCTATACTTAATACTCAAATCTCAATACTCAATACTTAATACTGATTTGAACTATCTACTAATAATACCACGAACCATCTGGAAGACTATTTTTCTTGCCAATTTCATTCTTGGATTAATAGTACTTTATCCTTTCTTTTTTGTTTTATTATCTACCCGTAAATGGTATCCTGCGGCTTTTAAACTAAAAAAATTCTGGGCACACTGGATAATGATTGTTCCACTTTTGTTTTATAAAATTACCTGGAAAACAAAAAAAGAAGAACTGCCGCAACCTTGTGTGTATTGCGCCAACCATGCTTCTTACTTGGATATTGTATTGAGTTATTTGGTAGTACCCAACTTTTTTGTTTTTATGGGGAAACAGGAATTGGGCAAGGCTCCGCTGTTCCGTATTTTTTTCAGGGACATGAATATTCTTGTAAAGCGCGATAATAACAAATCGTCTCACCGTGCATTCCTCCGGGCAGCCAAGGACATTAGCAGAGGACAAGCTGTTTTTATTTTTCCGGAAGCAGGAATTTCAAGTAATGGAAAGTTAAGAGGATTTAAAAACGGGGCTTTTAAACTGGCCATCGAAAAGCAGGTGCCCATTGTTCCTATAACTTATCTGAACAACTGGAAACTTTTGCAAAACGGGGGGTACTTTAAAACATTTGGGAAATGTGGTGTTTCAAAGGTAGTGGTGCATCCGCCAATTCCTACCAAAGGAATGGATCAAAATGATTTAATATCTTTGCGCACCAAAGTGTACGACACTATTCAAAACGAACTTAATATTTATAACAATGAAGATAGATAACACCACCGTTGATAAAATTGCTCACCTGGCGAGACTGGAATTTGAAAATGAAGCAAAAGAGCAAATTGTGAAGGATATGAACAACATGCTTTCGTTTATCGAAAAGCTAAACGAGTTGGATACTTCCAATGTGGTGCCCCTTATTTACATGAGCGATGAGGTGAACAACATGCGCGAGGATGAGGTGAAAAATGAAATTACACAACACGAAGGTTTAAAAAATGCACCAAAACACGATTCCGATTACATCAAAGTACCAAAAGTCATTAATAAATAACTAACCAATTGTTTTAAGCCCATTTTTTATTAGGGCGGGCATATTACCACTTCGTAGTTCACTGTCTTCCTGCCCACACGCGGTATCTTTTTTTTCATCACCTCCTCCCTCCGAATCCGGTCCTTTCCGGATTTGGAGGTTAACACTTCTTAATAACTGTCCAATCAAAAAAAAGGATACTTCGCGCGGGTCAGGCGCAGCCTGATAGCCTACCACTTTTAATAACCTTTTAGCCAATACCCGCAAAAAAATAAAATTACTCTCTTATTCAGAAACCTCCCAGCAATTTCAGAAATCAACCTGTAGTTTCAGCCACCACCCAAAAGTTTCAAATAACACCCCAAACAGGTGAAATCACCTCAAAATAGTATAAAATCACTAGCGAGCGGCAAGAAATTACTCGCGAGAGCGAAGAAATCACTCTCGAGAAAGAAAAAATCACTCGTGAGCACGAAGAAATCGCTCGTGAGCCCAAAGAAATGACCCTCGAGAACGAAGAAATCACTCGTGAGCGCGAAGAAATTAACTTTTTTGGCAATAAATCACCCATGAGTGCGAAGAAATCACTCGTGAGCGAGAAGAAATCACCCCGCAGTTTCAGAAATTACTCCACAGTTTCAGAAATCACCTCTCAGTTTCAAAAAACCTCTTTTTTAAAAACCTCATAAAAAGCTAAACAACTTTGATTCCCCATCCTTTCAATATTTCCTATCTTTGCACCCCTTTTAAAACCTGATGACACGATTAAAAAAGATTTTCCGCTGGCTGTTTTACTCCTTTTTTGTATTCACCGATTTTGTATTCCTGTTTTTAGTCTGGTTTATAATAGCAGTAACCATAAAAATACCTTCACCAAAGGATACAAGCGTTTTGAAATTGAACATAACAGAAGTAGCTCCCGATTTTTATACCATCAATAATAACTGGATTAAAAAAAGTGATTCCGGTTTATGGGAAATATATGTGGAAGGCGATGGTTTCGAACGAGGGGTAATAGAAGGTAAACTGAATAAAGAACTTGCCGAAAAGCAGGAAATAGCTTTTGTAAATCAATTGAAAAAAATGATTCCTTCTCAGGGAATGCTCAATTACCTTAAGTTTTTTATTGCCTTTTTTAATCGCCATCTCGACCAATATGTGATAGATGAATACAAGGAAGAAATTTACGGAGAATCTCTTTTTGCCTCCGATAAGTTTGATTTCATTGCACCAAAATATTACCGGATGCTAAATTATCATGCTGCACACGATATAGGTCATGCACTTCAAGACAAGAACATGGTGGTGGGTTGCACTGCCTTTGGTGCCTGGGCCGACAAGACAGATGATGGTAGTTTACTGATTGGAAGAAACTTCGATTTTTTTGTTGGTGATGAATTTGCAGAAGATAAACTCATCAATTTTGTAAAGCCAAAAGAAGGTTATAAGTTGATGATGATTTCATGGGCCGGCATGATAGGCACTGTTTCCGGGATGAACGAGAAAGGATTAACAGTTACCATTAATGCTTCCAAGTCGGAAATACCTGCCGGTGCAGCAACACCTATTTCTATTGTGGCAAGAGAAATATTGCAGTATGCTAAAAACATTGATGAAGCTTATGCCATAGCACAAAAGAGAAAGACTTTTGTTTCGGAATCCATTATGATAGGTTCGCTGGCAGATAACCGCACCGCAACAATTGAAAAGACACCATCCAAAACAGAGCTTTTTAATTCTCCAAATACAGATTACATAGTATGTGCTAATCACTACCAGGGAAAGGCTTTTGAAAATGATAAAGTAAATTTATTAAATATCGAAAAGAGTTCATCCAATTATCGTTTTAAACATTTGAATCAATTGATTAATCAATATCCGAAAATTAGTGTTGCAGATGCTGCTGCTATATTGCGCAACAGGAAAGGATTGGATGGAAGAGATATAGGCATGGGGAATGAAAAATCCCTGAACCAGTTAATCGCTCATCATTCCGTCATATTCAAACCATCCATGTTGCAGGTTTGGGTTTCTACTAATCCGTTTCAATTAGGGCAATTCATTTGCTATGATTTGAATAAGGTGTTTGCAGAATCGCCAGCATTAAAGGAAAAGCGGGAGTTGTATGAAAAGCCGTTAAATATTCCTGCTGATAGTTTTTTATTTTCAAAAGAATACAAGGAATTTGTTTCTTATAAAAAATTCAGGGAGGCTTTTAAATTTGCACACAAACATAAAATCCATTTTGATTTGGATTCAAAAACTATTGCTACTTTCATCAGCTCAAATCCTGAATATTATGAAACGTATTTTCTGTTAGGAAATTATTTTAAAGATGAAAATAAAAAGGAAGAAGCAAATAAATATTATAACATTGCCTTGACAAAAGAAATAACAACGGTGCAGGATAAGGAAGCAATTCAAAATTCAATTAAATAATTTAGCAATTAAACAATACAGCAATTTAAAAGTGATAATCGGTTTAGGAACAGACATAGCAGAAGTAGGGCGTATTGCTAAAAGTATTGAAAATAGTGCTTTTAGAGACAAAGTGTTTTCGAAAACGGAAATTGATTATTGTGAAACCAAAACCAATAAAGCAGAAAATTATGCTGCACGATTTGCCGCCAAGGAAGCTTTTTTTAAAGCATTAGGTACGGGTTGGCGTGGATTAATGGCGTTCAATGAAGTGGAAGTAGTGAACGATGAATTGGGAAAACCAACTATCAATTTATTAGGCAAGGCAATAGACATTTTAACAGAAAGGAAAATTAAAACCATTCACATCTCTCTTTCGCATACCAGGGAAATGGCAATGGCTACAGTTATCCTGGAGGATTAAATATTAACTAACCCCTGTCAGGGTTTCAAACCCTGACAGGGGTATTATACACTTTAATAAATAATTTATAAAGTTATATTCGTAATTCGCAGTAGAAAGCATGATACCGGAAATAGAGACAAAATCATTTGCAGAACAAAAACAATTCCAGGAAACAAAGTTGCCGGAATTACTAAACTATGTAAACAAACATTCAAAATTTTATTCCGATTTATTTAAGAAAAATAATATTGATATTTCCAGCATCAAAACACTGGAAGACCTGCAACAAATTCCGGTAACCACCAAGGACGATATTCAAAAACGAAACGATGATTTTGTTTGTGTTTCTCAAAATAAAATCATTGATTATATCACTACTTCCGGCACACTTGGCGATCCTGTATTGTTTCCAATGACAGATAAAGACCTCGACAGGTTGGCTTATAATGAATGTATTTCTTTTCAATGTGCCGATTCTACAGGCGATGATATATTCCAGTTAATGACCACATTAGACAAACGGTTTATGGCGGGGCTGGCATACTTTCTTGGAATCAGAAAACTGGGAGCAGGTGTGGTGAGGGTAGGAGGAGGGATTCCCGAACTGCAATGGGATACCATCAAAAGAATTAATCCTACAGCATTTGTTACAGTTCCTTCTTTTCTTTTAAAACTGATAGAATACGCGGAAGCAAACAATATAGATTATAAAAACACCAGTATTACCAAGGCCATTTGTATCGGAGAATCTTTACGTAACCAGGATTTCTCGCTCTCCACACTAGGGCAGCGCATACAGGATAAATGGAATATTAAACTTTATTCCACGTACGCTTCCACGGAGATGAGTGCAGCATTTACTGAGTGCAGTGCTGGTTTGGGAGGTCATCATCATCCTGAACTTGTTATTGTTGAATTTCTTGACGAAGAAAATCAACCGGTAAAAGAAGGGGATGCCGGGGAGGTAACTATTACCACATTAGGTGTGGAAGGCATGCCATTGCTACGATTTAAAACCGGTGATTTATGCCATCATTATACAGAAGCATGCAGTTGCGGAAGAACAACCATTCGCCTTGGACCTATAGTGGGCAGAAGAAAACAAATGATAAAATACAAAGGCACTACTTTATACCCGCCTGCATTGTATGATATTTTAAATAATATAGAGGGAGTAAAAAACTACGTAGTAGAAGTATTTACTAACGAAATTGGGACCGATGAAATATTGATTCGGATAGGTTGCGATGCAATTCCTGAACATTTTGAAAAAGATATAAAGGACCACTTTCGGGCTAAACTTCGTGTGGCCCCGCAAATAAAATTTGAAGAAGTAGATGTAATAAATAAAATTCAATTTCCCGAATTAAGCAGAAAACCAGTTGTGTTTTTCGATAAGCGATAAACGGAGTTTGTCATTTCAATTATTATTCTGCTTTTGTAATAGCTAAATAAAGTATTGATAATTTTAATCAAACTAAAATGAAAATACTAAAATTGCTGGCATTTCCTTTACTTTTTTACATTTACATTAAACTCAGCCAACTCCCAAGACATCAAACAATTCGACAAAACTCTTTCCTTTTTATCAAGACAAATCAAATTGAACATCACCTATATTTATGTTGGAATGATGGTGGGTAAAAAGAAGAGGGTGATTATAAAAAGAGAAGATAGATTATTACAATAAAAAGAAAGCAGGACACGGTAAAGTGTTGGGAAAAAATGGATTAACAATCGTTCGAAAATTTAGGAACCAAAGTTCGAAGAGATGATAAATCGGATGTTAGTTAAAGGGAAAGGAACAGCTTTAAGAGATGTCACAAATGCAAAATACACTATCCAGCTAAAATCAGTTGTGATAGAGCCTGGTGTAAATCCTTTAGCCATGCAGTTAAGTTCATATTTCAATATTTAAATAGCCTATATTGAAACTTCTACTGGAAAGATAATTTCAAAAAGGTTTAATGGAGGTTGTGGAAGGAATAAAGGTAAATGATGATGAATATGACTTTAATGCTTCAGGCAGGGGAGGTGAGTGTTATGCTAAAACCGGAAAAACAGTTGGAGAATCTATTGTGGAGGCAAATAGAAAATTATTTTCAGGTCAAAATATTGTTTTTTTATACCCTTTGGGAAAAAAGGATGGGAAGGAACTTTTTTCCCTTCTGTAATGGAATTAATTAAATATATTTGCACTTTAAAGTTAAAAATTAAAATAATTCTTAAAACTGACAAAAATGAAAATTAAATTTCTATTTATTTGTTTTGTTGCAATTTATTTTTCAGCAAATGCTCAAAAAGTGACAAATGGTCCTGAATTGGATAATGATCGCGACTGTAAAATGAATCGTATGTTGACGGGAGAAGGTGATAGCTTTTATACCTATCGTATCCGTTCAAAAGGAAAAGGAACTTCTTACTTTGTTGAAAAGTATGACAAGGCGTCACTGAAACCAACCTTTTCCAAAGAGGTGGAAATAGAAGAAGACAGACTTACCAAAGTGGAGGATGTGGAGTATGCTTCTGATAATGTATATATTTTTATACGGGAATATGATAAAAAGGCTCAAAAGATGACCTTGTATTACCGCACTGTTTCTTCAAAAGGAGCAGTATCCCCTAAATTTGTAGAGATGTTGAACGTGAAAACAGATCATTACGAGTTTGTTGATTTCGACATTTATGTCAGCCCTAATAAATCTAAATTTCTTGTAAAAGCCTGTTATAAATCTAGTAAGGACGAAGATTACAAAACTGATTTTATTTCATTTGACAGTAAATCAATGAAAAAAGGATTTTCCAAAACTGTTGATCAGAAATTATTTACTTCCCAGTCTGTCGTGTTAAGTTTTTTCTTTGGAGCAACATTCAATTTCAGAGCAAGTAGTGAGTTCATTGGATTAATGTTTGATGATGCAGATAATATTTATTACGGTTATAGTTATATGGATAAAGCATCAAACGAAAAAAATAAGATTTACAAACTGGCAGTAGGAATTTTGGCAGCCAAAGACAATGCCGTTAAAACAGTGGAGTTGGTTTTTGATGATAATTACTATGTGGGAGATGTTGAATTTTCGAAATCAAATGAAAATCAAATTGTAGTTGGAGGCTTTTTAAAAGACGTAATCGAACGTAAAGGAAGAGATTTGGTAAAAGTTGGCATTTTCAGTTTCACTGTTGACCTTGCAAAAAATGCAGTTGCATCTAAAACTGTTAAATTGTTTGATGATAAAATTTTATATGCTTTAGAATCAAATCCCAAAAGAGCACAATACTTTAAATACAAGTTGGACTATATGATGCCAATTGGTCCGGATATTTATTATGTTGGAGAGCAATACAGAGAACAACAGGTTACCACTTATAATTCAAATGGAGGTTCTTCAACGCATTGGGATTATGAATACATGGATGTAATTATCGCAAAACTTAATACGAAAGGGGAATTTGAATGGGTTAAAAACACCCCTTTGCGTATTGAAATGACGCTTAGTTCTCCACATGTTTTTAAGCAGTACATTGCAGTGGCAAGCGGTCAGAATATTAACATTTTAAATGATGAGCATCCAAAGAACATGGAACGATATGCGAAAACTGATTTCGAACCAAAGGATTTGAAAGGAATGAATGGTATTCATGGAACTAATTTTGTTTGTTCTTCTGTTCCAATTGGTAATGGTCAAATTAAACACAAACTTATTTTTGAAAACGATACCTATTGTTTTGCCCCAATTCAGGAAAAAAATATAGCCTTTATGCCTCCTGCTGATACAGAGAATTTTGTAAAAGGAACGGATAATGAAATATACATATATACCGAGGACAGAGGACGAGATAGATTTTCAAAGATTACTTTTGAGTAGATTTTTTTCATGAAATAAAAACTCCCGAACTACTTATTGGTTTGGGAGTTTTTATTTTAAAAAACTTAATAACAGGTACAAATTTTAATTAGGCAAAAAAATCAATTATTGCCGGAGGGATTAAACTTTTTAGTAAAGGATGCGTTGCTCCTTTTGGTACTTATGTAAAATTAGAGTTAACTGTTTTCAGAGAAACTGTTACATACGATAACAAGAATTTTTACGTAAATGATTATTATAATACTACTGGTTCAAATTCTGCTGAAGTAAAAGTGGAAGAGGGTGCAGGAGTTTACAGGTACCAAAATTTTTCGTTGGCCTTTACTAAGGGGACAGAAAGAGTGTTTTTCGATAAGCTGGTTATTGATTAAGGACTGCGTATCGCATTTGCCCCAATGGCTTTCGGTATGGGAGTAATTAATTTTGGTGATGGGAATGAGACAACATCAATGGTTCAGGATTATAGAGTACGTTCTAATTACCGCTTATTTCGGGAACAGCTTATTAATTTCCATTTTGGAATAGGCTTTTTGGCATTTTAATTATTTAGGTAATTTATAATTACTTATAGTCGACAAAACATTTCTTTTCAGTATACTTACGCTGGTGATAACCCCTGAAAACATGGCTGCCCCCAAACCGACACAAACAATATCCTGCCCGGTTAAAAATAGGTTTTTATAATTTGTTTTTGCTCTTAATTGAAGCAAATCGAAACGTTCTGGTGTATGTTCTAATCCGTAAATTTCTCCATGCTCATAATTGCAAAAATGTTTTGTGGATAATGGAGTAGATAATTCACATACTTCTACTTTGCCTCTTATCTGGGGTAAAATCACATATAATTTTTCAAGCAGGATATTCTTTATTTCTTCTTTTTTCATCTCGTATTCATCTCCCCGGTGCTGCCATTTGTCATTTTCCCATTTTTTCATCCAATCGAAAGGATAGGAACCAATAACTTGTATGGTTGCAGTTCCAGGATGTTTAACTTGGTAATTCGGGTCTTTCGAAGAAGGGAAAGAAACGTAAGAAAGAGGTGACGTGCTGTCAACTGTTGCCAGATGTGTGTTCTGAAATACATCTAATTCATAACTATCATACAACCATATATTATGCTTAGGTAAATTTAATGCTTTGTCTGTTGCATTCAATCCAACATAAATACAAACATGAGAAATGGATGGTTTTATTTTATTGAGTTCAATCGTGTTTTCCTTTTTTTGGAATTCTTTCGGAATTAATTTATTAAATGTATTATGTGCCCCTGCATTGCTTACTATATTGGTTGCATGAAGCTTGTCCCCGTTTTCAAGTTCTACACCTGTGGCCTTATTGTTTTCAATTATAATTTTTTTGACCGCAGCCTTAACAGCAATCTTTCCACCATTACTTTCTATTACTTCTGTCAGACAATTATGAATAGAAGATGCCCCACCAACCGGATAATTCCCTCCTTCCAGGAAATGTTCTACAATCATTCCATGAACAGCAAAGCTGCTTTTCTTTGGAGATAATCCATAATTTCCACATTGGGCGCATAATACAGCCATTAACTTTTCGTTGGAAGTAAGTTTGCGAATTACATCGTAAGTGGTTTGCCTTGAATAAACATAAAATTTCTTTCTCAGGAAATAACCCAACGTTTTACTTAACCAGAAGGGCATCGTGCGCTCTGCAAAAAACATGGTATAATTCCTGCCGATTTCTTTAATGAGATCATAATAAATCCGGATGGCTTTTTCTTCTTCAGGAAAATAAGCAATCATTTGGTTGATTTGGTTTTCCCTTCCTTTCAAAAAATTGTAAGTATCACCTTCTATTATAGCCTGGTCGTAAACATCACCCATGTCGTTCCATTTGAGTTTACCATCAGAGATGTAATCAAACGATTTTTTTAAAAGACTGTCTTCTACATTTACCTGACCCACATAATGCACCCCTACATCCCATTCAAATTTTTTACGTTTGAATGTGTGCGTGAACCCGCCAATGACGTAGTGTTTTTCAAGAACAAGTACCTTTTTTTTTGCTTTAGAAAGGATAGCTGCGGTAGTTAATCCACCAATTCCTGAGCCAATGATGATTGCATCATAAGTGGTCTTAGTAAGTTCGGGAGAATAGAGATTCTTCAATTAGGTTTTATTTGCACTCATTACAACAAATTATTTTATCGATTGTTTATCTTCTATTGATTTTACTTGAAATTTAATATTGTATGCCTTACATATTTCCTTTGCCACATCCCTTCCTGTTTTAATAGCAATAGGTAATCCTCCTCCGGGCTGATTCCAGTGACTTGAATAATAAAAGTTCTTTAATCCTGGCAGATAAAAATTGACAGGAGATTTGGCCAAAAGGTTTTTTCCCGGCAGCCAGCCTTGTGTACTTCCTTTCCAGTTGCCAGTGTATCGCTGGAAGGTAGCAGGGGTGGCTACATCTATCATTTCTATTTTATCCTTTATTCCGCCAAGGCGTTTGTCTAATAAATCAATAATTTTATTAGTGAATTCTGTTTTAGCAGCCCTGTATTTGGGTCTGTCATTTTTTCTGGAATCTATCCAGAATTCCCTTTCGGTGGTGTAAAAGCTTACCGTTACGGCTGTTTTTCCTTTTGGAGCTAATGTGTCATCGTAATTATAAACATGTACTTCAAATCGATGATAAGAGGTGCCATCGGGAGATACCAGAGGTTCATCCAACGGAATCCTTGAAAAGTGTGGAAAATCAGAAAGGTCTTTTGCTATTCCAAAAGAGAACTGCATAACGGAATAAAATACCTCCAACTTTTTTAAATCTCTCAAATCAATCATTTCCTGATTAACGAATTTTCCATCTAATGCGTCAAACACCGTAAAATTCCAATCCGCTGCGGACAGAGTAATGTCCGAATAATGTTCTACATTGTTTCTTACCAGCAAACCCTTTGCAACTCCATCTTCTGTTATTATTTTTTTTACGGGTGTAGTGTAATGAACTTTACCACCAAGAGAAGTATACGTTTGTTCTATCTTTTGGGCAAATGCCATTGAGCCTCCTATTGGGTAACCCGCACTCTTTTTATCAAATACCGAAAGTGGCATGGTAAGCACCATCATGTTTACCTCATCTCCATCATACAGCAATTCAAAACTCTCTCTTAAAAAGGGATTTTTGAATTTTTTCGCATAAGTATAATTTGTATGGTTCTTTATTTTTAAAAATAAAAATAGAAACTCCAGGTATCGGGTCATTTTAATTCCTCTTATCATGGATTGAAAAAAAGGAAGGTTATCCATAATTGGTGGGAGGTCATACTTCTGCATAATACGCATCGGTTTGATAAATTCCTTAATGGCTTTGGTATCTTCCGGTGCAAGGTCTATTAAATACGCTTCCAGCTTCGATAAATTCGTGTACAGGTAAAATGTTTTTTCTCCGTATTTATTTACATTATCTTTAAGCCCTACTTCCACACGCACATCATGATTATGAAATTTAATTTTTTTCATATCAAGTATTTCATTCCATATTTTATAGAAAGAAGAGCCTTTGTCACTTCCCAATATCCAATGTGCACAACTATCAAAAGTATATTCTCCTTTTTTCCAGCTGGTACATAATCCTCCTGGAATAGAATGTTTCTCGAAAATATGTGTTTCAAATCCGTTCATCTGCAAATAGATGCCTGCAGTTAAACCGGAAATTCCACCACCTATTATATTAACTTTCATCTTTTATTTAAACTGTTTTATCCATCCATTCACCATTTCAAAGGAATGGAGCAAGAAATACAATACCCCTGTCAGGGCTATGATCCCGGACAAGGGTATTGTGTTAACACGATATTAAATTTTTTTTAACTCTCCACTTCTGCGTTTTCAATACGCAAAAGATTAGCCAGGGAACTTACTGCCCTCGAATGTTTTTTAACAAACGGATTTTCCATATCCCAAACATAACCGGCAAGTACCGAACAGATTTGGCGTTTCACACCCATGTTTGGTTTTTTTGCAAAAAATATTTCATGCAGGTCGCCATTATACCAGGTGGAAACATAAGTACGGAAAGTATTAATACCTGCCATCATATAATCCACATATTCTTTTTCAAAATCAACTTCTTCCCCTTTTAATTTTCTGCTTACTAATTTTGCTGCCACAGAACCTGACTCCATAGCAAAGGTAACTCCGGAAGAAAATACAGGGTCAAGAAATTCTGTAGCATTACCTACCGTTACATATCCTTTATCAAAAAACTTGGTGGATGAAATAGCATAACCTTCAATTGTTCTCGGGGAAAGCACCATTTCTGCATCTTTAAAGCGGTCTTTTAATGAATCTACATCGTTTACCAAAGCTCTCATCCGTTCACTAAAGTCTTCAGGGAAATCCTTAAAAAAGGAAGGGTCGCCAACAAAACCAACAGATGTATTGCCATTTGAAAATGGAATTACCCATATCCAGATTTGAGCACGGTGTACTATAATAGTAATACGGTTTCCATCTATCCCTTCCGGGCGTTTCAAATCTTTAAAATGAGTAAAATGTGTTTTTCTAGGGTCAAAACTGGAAACTTTATTTAAATCAAGCATGTTTGGAATTACACGTCCGTAACCGGAAGCGTCAATAATAAACCGTGCTGAAATTTCTTTTTTGTTTCCATTGGTATCTTCCACAGTTGTTACAGATGAACCATCTTCATTAAAACTTACTGCGGTTACTCCTGTTTCAAATTCAACCGGGATGCCTTTTTTTGCAACCCCTTTAGCCAATATTGTATCAAATTCCGAACGTGGAACCTGCCAGGTCCAGGTCCAGCCTTTTGTAAACTGATCTTCAAAATTAAAATCACAAACCTTATCACCCATCACAAACTTTGCCCCGAATTTTTTCTGAAATCCTGCTGCTTTCACATCTTCCAGTAACCCGGCTTCGTCCAGGTGGTCCATTACTCTTGGCAATAGACTTTCGCCAATTACAAAACGTGGAAACTTTGTTTTTTCCACCACTCTTACTGTTAATCCATTTTTGTGAATAAGAGACGCAGCTATACAACCTGCCGGTCCTGCTCCAATCACTAATACATCTATCTTTTCGGTATTCATACTGTTAATAAATTAGAATGCAAAGGTAATTAATATTTTACTTCAATAATTGGCAAGTTATTTTCTTCTCGTACCCTTAAAAATAGACTTTACCATGCTTTAATACAATTAACTTTTCAAAAGGTTTTGAGTTTTAAAAGTTTTTTAAAACATTAAATATGGGGTGTTTTTGTTATTTCAGCCCGATAATGTCATCCATAATAGCGAGATGGTGCCCCGTATGGATAGCAAGGAACTTAATGGTTTGTTTTTTGTTTAATTTACCAAAATAAGGGTGTACAAAATAACTTCCAGGGTTCATTTTACTTAAGTCGACTAATCCGACTCTTGCTTTTTCAAGGT
The DNA here is from genome assembly GCA_947479085.1 of Bacteroidota bacterium. GTDB lineage: Bacteria > Bacteroidota > Bacteroidia > 2-12-FULL-35-15 > 2-12-FULL-35-15 > 2-12-FULL-35-15. Next base: position 49,025 of record CANJYB010000001.1, read on the forward strand.
GCTTTTTCAATGTTCCAGTATCAAATTCTTTCGGTACAACCACTTTAGGGGCTTTTGCTCTTCCTCTGGGTATTTTATTAAAGGTAAAAACATACATCCGGGAAAGATTAAACTTCCATTTGTAATCTCTAGGGTTAGATATTCTAAGTCCTTCAATAATCAGGTTGATGGTAAGCAAACTATGTTCTATATGCCATCCAACAGATGATTGGGAAATGTCAGGATTTAGCTTTTCCTGCATGGGAATTACCGATTCAATTCTTTTTAGAAGCACCTCCATCTTTTTCATTTTCGATAGTTTAGAAAGTATATGCAAGGTAAATAGAACCCGGAGAAATAAGAAAAGCTGTTCTTTTTCGCTTTTGTTTATTCAGTTTTAATTGTCCGAACACAATCATGGTGGTTCCTCCAAGCACCGCCACTGTGCCTCCAACTCTTCCCAATGCCCCGAATGCCCCTTCCTGTGAACCTGTGGTTGTTGTTTGGCCATTCACCGTTTGTGAACTGTACGATGTAACCCCGTTGGCATTGTTGACCATGGAAGTACCAATGGCAATAAAACCTATTCCAACTGCCGCCAGGCCAATTCCTGCATTACGCAAAAATGGGGTCACGGGTCTTATAATTTTTTCTTTCCTGGGCTTGGTAATTTGTGCGGGCTGTTCCGGTCTTACATAATCATTACCGGCAGATACTGGTGGTATTGTTTCCATTTTGTCAACCATACCATTCCTGTACTTAATACAATTTATTTTAGATTTCTGTTCCGAGTAATCCGGTCCATTTTGCATTTCCCAACGTTTGTACTTTACTTCGTCCTGGTTTATTTCAATAATTTTTGCCAGTACGGTCAGTTTGTTTCGCATCACAATAGTATCCTGCGAAAAGCTAAATTGAGAAACAAGGAGAAAAATAAAAAACAGAATGGATTTCATATAAGTGATTGTTTAAATTATAATGTAAATGTCTTATTTATTTGGTTTTCATTGTAATTTTTAAAGAAAAATTTATTTCATAAAAATCAGGAAGCTCAAATGTTTAAATCCAATTGAGACAGTAATGACTTTTTTTGATGTATGAATTATTATCTATTTCTGAGAACAATTTGCCTTCAATCAATAAAATACATAAGTTTGCATTGCGTAAAAGTATTGCAATTTGTTTTGTTTGCAAAAGAGTAAAGTAAATTCAATCAAATATTAAAATCTTATATTATGAAACAATCTCTTCTCCTGCTGATTTTTAATTTTTACTTTTTTTCTGTTTCCAATAGCCAGTCAGACACGCCATGCGGAGCACCTTTACTTACTGTAAATTCAGTAAACTGTTCCTATACTAACGGCACCACTGCAGGGGCTCTATATCAAAACAATGCTGCTAACGGAGGTACGCCCACTTGTGGATTTCCCGGTTCGGCAGATGTTTGGTTTGCTTTTGTTGTACCTTCCTCGGGAGCTGTAAGTGTAGCCACTTCTGCCGGTACTATCACCGATGGAGCTATGGCAGTGTATAGCGGACCATGTAATAATTTGCAATTGATTGAATGCAGTGATGATGCGGGTGCGAGTTTTATGCCCATAATCGACCGCACCACTTTTATTCCGGGAGATACTATTCACATTCGTTTTTGGAATGCAAATGGAAATTCTACCGGAACCTTTCACATTTGCCTCGTTCAGGCACATTCCGATTGCCATGCCGCTTCGTTTATCTGCAGTCAGATGGAAGTCTTTCCTCAAAATGCATTTGGAAATGGTACCACTACCGAACTTATGGGGCAAAGTAGCATTTGCGGAAGCCCTGAATTTCAAAGTCATTGGCTGAAGTTTAAAATTGCAAATCCGGGTACCCTTGTTTTTATGATTTATCCGGATACTAAAGCCAATGGTTTTTATCCCGATTACGATTGGGTATTGTTCCACGATAATAACCCTGCTTTCTGCACCAATTTTGATACTGTAAATCCACCTGCCCCGATTGCCTGCAATGCCAGTAGTTCCATGGGTGCAAATGGAACTACCGGAATTGATGCCTCAGGTGTTTCTTATTTTACTCAGCCTGGCCCCGGAAACCCCATTTGCCCTGCCATTAATGTAAATTCTGGTGAAGTTTATTACATGGTGCTAAACAATGCAAATGCTACGCAAAGTGGTTTTCAGATACATTTTACAGGAACAGCTACCCTCGATTGCAACCAGGCTGTTGGAGTAGAGGAAGAGGTTAGTTTTAGGGAAATGGACAATTACTTTACTCCAAACCCAGCCTCTGACCAACTTACCATTACTTTTAATGAACCGGGAAAAAGGAATGTGATTCTGAACATTTATAATCCTTTGGGAGAACTTGTACTTAGCCAACAGATAAATCAAAACAAGCAACAGGTGGATATAAGCCACCTTGGCAATGGGATTTATTTTACAGAATTGAAATCAGAGGAAAGAACCATAAACAGCAAATTGATTATTTGGAAATAATACGTGCATCGTTATAGGGCTGTTGCAAAGGTTGTACTATTTATTCCCTAAAAAATCTCCATCCACTATCAATAGCTTAACTCCGTTTTCTGAAAAAGTTCGGTGAGAACTCAGGTTGTCCGATACCACATAAGTCATTCCTTTTGTATGCTTAAAATGTTCACCGGTTTTTAATTCGGTAATAAATTCTCCTTCCAGGCAATGTACAATATGCCCTTTTTCGCACCAGTGGTCGGCAAGGTAACCGGCACTGTATTCTACCATACGTATTCTTAATCCCGGAAATTGTGAGGTTCTCCAGGTGGCCATGCCTGTTTCACCTGTATGTTCTTCCTTTGTAACAGAAGACCAGTCGATAGATTGAAATGATAAATTGCTCATAATTCTTTAGTTTTAGTTTAATTCTTCATCCAATACCTGCCATTAATTTAATGCTTTGTATTGTTTCTTTTGAAAACGTTCCAACTCTTTTTCTGAAATGTATTTTTCTTTCAATTGCCCTGCAATAGCAATAAGATAAGTAGAACCTGTCATTCTATCATACCTTAAGCCAATATGTTTATCAAATTCATCAATCATTTTATACAGCTTGTGATAAGCTGCTTTGTTATCCATTTCCTTGTTTTTCCATTCCGTCAATATAGCATCTGCTTCCGATAATCCTTGTGCAAGTTCTCTTTGCAACCCGATTTCTATTATCTCCCGGGCTATTTTTTTCTCCTGTTTCGATAGGTCCATTTTGTTTATTATTTAGGGGACAATGATTAAATAAGAATAGAATTAATAAAAAAATTGTTTCATTTCTTCAAAGCAATTTTTGAATTCTATGAACTATTTACTCCACAAAATACATATCAACTTCTCCTTTTCCTTTTGCAGTTATTTTCCCTCTATGAATACAGTTAAATTCATTTTTTACCATTTCATAGGTACTGCCGCTTATGTTTACCTTCCCCACTTCTCCGCTGCTTTCCATGCGTGATGCCGTATTTACCGTATCACCCCAGATGTCATAAGCGAATTTTTTAACACCTACTATACCTGCCACCACAGGGCCGGAATGAACACCAATGCGGATTTCGAAAAACAACTCCCCCGCTTTTTCTTTTTTTACCCGGTGTTCGTGCATAAATTTCTGTATTTCCAGAGCTGCTTTTACCACATCGCCCGCATGCGTTTTATTAGGTGTTGGCAATCCTCCGGCTGCCATATACGCATCACCAATGGTTTTAATTTTTTCAATACCATATTTAAGTGTAATGTGGTCGAAGGCTGAGAAACATTCGTTTATCTCTGCAACTAATTGTTTCGGACTTAGCTTTTCGGATAGTTGAGTAAACCCTTTAAAATCGGTAAACAACACAGTTACTTCATCTATCAGCTGTGCTTCGGCACTTCCTTTTTCTTTCAGTTCTTCAGCCACTTTAGCCGGGAGGATGTTTAATAATAGTTCATCGCTGCGATGTTTTTCCATTGTAATAATTTTTTTCTGTTTATTGGTTACTCTGAAACGGTTGTACATAAACCCTCCAAACACTACCATTAATGCCAATCCGCCATACAATGCATAACTTTTTGTTTGTTCCTGTTTTAGTTCCGAAGTAATTACTTTCTTTTCTTCTATTGATTTAATACTATCCGCCAGCTGTTTCTTCCCAAAATCATATGTCATTTGCAGCGCTATTGTTTTCTTAGTATTTTCATTATTAACCATACTATCCAGAAAATTTTTGTACAGCTTGTAATGCTCCAAAGCCATTGCAAAATTGCCTTGCGCACTATCCAGTTGCGACAACGAATAATAACTGTCTTTAAGATCCTCAAAACTTCCAATTTCCTTTGAAAGCACACTTGCTTTATTCAGGTACTCAGAAGCCTTTTTAAATTTCTTCTCAATAAAAAATATATTCCCGATGTTGTAATAAGAGGTAGCAATGGCAAATTTATCTCCTATTTCTTCATCTATTTCTAAAGCTGAAAAATAACTCTTCTCTGCTTCAGCATACATGCCTTGCCCTTTATAAATAAGTCCGATATTGTTATAAGAAGTAGCAATCCCAATCTTGTCCCCGGTTTCTTTTCTTATTTTTAAAGCAGCCAGACTATTTGTAAGTGCTTCAGGATAATTATCCTGACCAATACAAATAAGTGACATATTATTATAACAGCTGGCAATACCAAATTTATTGCCCAGACGATTCATTAATTTTACGCAAACTGCATAATTTTTTAAGGCTTCAGTATAATTGCCAAGGATAGTATAAACAAGTCCGATATTGTTATAACTGCCTGCTATGCCTTGTTCATCTTTTAATTCTGTTCTGATTTTTAGCGCAGCAAAATAATTGGTTAAAGCTTCCGGATAGTTGCCCTGCATTCTGAATGCTTCACCTATCAGATTGTAAGAAGCTGCAATACCTTTTTTGTATCCTATTTCTTTTGTTATTTTCAATGCCTTTAAATGAAATTCAAGAGCAGCAGAATAATCTCCACTGTCAATATTTACAGCACCAATGCTGTTATAAGCATTGCCTGTTCCCTTTTTATAACCTATTTTTTCTGAAACTTCGAGGCTTTGTCTTGCGTATTTCATTGATTTATCAAGGTTATTACCCCACAATAGTTTAGATATACTATACAGAATGTCTGCCTCTGCAGTATCATTAATACTTGCCACATTGTGTCGTAGTTTTACTTTTTCATCCTGCAAAGTTTTTAGCTTTGTTTCAAGAGAATCGACCAGGTGTTGGTCTTGCGCTGTTGCAATGAATAGTGAACAATGAATAGTGAAGATCAAAAGGAAGAGAACTTTTTTCATTTGTTTTTTTTAATCGTTAACTGTTTACTATTAGTTATTCACTGACGAAATACATATCCACCTCCCCTTTATTTTTCGCTTCTATTTTTCCTCTGTGCTCGCATTTAAAATCATTCTTTACCAATTCATAAGTAGAACCCGAAATATTTATTTTCCCATTCACACTGTGCTGTTCCATACGTGCTGCTGTGTTTACGGTGTCTCCCCAGATATCATAGGCAAACTTTTTTACTCCTACTATGCCTGCCACCACCGGTCCGGAGTTTATTCCAATTCTAATATTAAATTTTCCTCCTTCTACAATCCGTTTATTTATGAAATCCATTATTTCAATAGCAGCTTTCACAGTTTTTTTTGCATGGTCTTTATCTTCATTAGGCATGCCGCACACAGCAAGGTAAGCATCGCCTATTGTTTTTATTTTTTCCAACCCATTGCGTTCTATTATTTCATCAAAAGCAGTGAAGCACTGGTGTATTTCTCTTACCAGTTCTTTCGGACTAAGTTTTTCGCTGATGGAGGTAAACCCTACAAAATCGGTAAACAAAACCGATACATTATCAAAATGTTTGGCTTCTGCACCCCCCGTTGCTTTCAGTTCTTCTGCTACTTCGGCAGGCAATATATTTAATAATAAATCATCACTTCGCTTTTTTTCTTTTCCTATTTTATTTCGTTGTCTAAAAAACACAGAAGCCACCAGCACCATTAATGCCAACCCACCATACAAGGCATAACTCTTGGTTTGTTCCTGTTTTAGTTCAGCTGTTATAACTTTCTTTTCTTCAGCTGATTTTATACTATCTGCTGTTTGCTTTTTATTAAAATCATAAGTCATTTGAATAGCCAATGTCTTTTTTGTGTTTTCGGTGTTTACCAAACTATCACGGTAAATAATGTAGAGTTTGTAATGTTCAAGTGCTTTATTAAAGTTACCTTGTTTGTTATCCAATGTTGCCAGGAGATCATAGCTTGATTTAATCCTTTCCAAACTACCAATCTCTTTTGCAAGAGACAGTCCTTTATTTAAATATTCAAAAGCTTCATTGTATTTTTTCTGATTTGTATAAAGTTCACCAACGTTAGTAAGACCGAGTGAAATATTGTTTTTATCTCCAATTTCTTCATATATTTTTAATGAAGCAAAATAATTATTCAAAGCATCAGGATAATTGCCCTGAGAATAATAAATATTTCCAATGGTATTGTAACAATTACCAATACCATTCAAGTCTTTTATTTCTTCCATCATCTTTAAACAGGTGAAAAGATTCTTTAATGCCTCCTCGAATTTTGATTCGTTTTTGTAGGCACGCCCAATATTGCCATAAGAATTAGCTATCCCTCTCTTATCCCCAAGTTTCAATCCTAATTTTAAAGCAGATAAATGATTCTTTAATGCTTCCGAATAATTTCCCAGATTGGTATAAATAATTCCGATATTGTTATGATTCTTTGCTTGCAATGATATATTTCCTGATTCTTCATTAATTTTTAAAGCTTCAAAATATAACTTTAATGCTTCAGGATAATTGCCATGCACCCTATAAACTTCTCCCATATTGTTGTAAGTACCGGCAATGTCATTTTTGTCGCCTATTTCCAATCTAATCTTCAATGCTTTTTTATGAAATTCAATGGCTGATAAATAATCGCCCATGTAATTTTTGCCAATACCCAAACTATTATAAGCATTACCTATTCCTTTTTTATAATTTATTTGTTCTGATAAAGCCAGACATTGCATTGCATAATCCATTGACTTGTCAGGATTATTGCTCCAATAGGCTTTCGAAATGGAATATAATATTTTGGCGGAAGCAGTATCATACTTACCCGCAATATTATGGCGCAGTTCTTTTTTTTCGGATTCAAGGGTTTTTAGTTTTGCTGTAAGGGAATCGACCAGATGCTGATCTTGCGCAAAAGCAGTGAAAAGCAAACAGTGGATGATGAACAGTAAGAGGATTAAATATTTCATTTTTTTTAATTGTTAACTGTTCACTGATAGTTGTTCACTGACGAAATACATATCCACTTCTCCTTTATTCTTCGCTTCTATCTTCCCTCTTTGTTCACACTTGAAATCATTTTTTACTAATTCATAAGTACTGCCACTTATATTTATTTTCCCATTTTGGCTGTGCTGTTCCATACGTGCTGCTGTGTTTACGGTGTCTCCCCAAATATCATAGGCAAACTTTTTTACTCCTACTATACCTGCTACTAAGGGACCAGAATTAATACCAATTCTAATATTAAATTTCCCCCCTTCTACCATCCGTTTATTTATGAAATCCATTATTTCTATGGCTGCTTTCACCGCTTTTTTTGCATGGTCTTTATCTTCCATTGGCATACCGCATACCGCAAGATACGCATCGCCAATAGTTTTTATTTTTTCCAACCCATTACGTTCAATAATTTCATCAAAAGCAGTGAAGCATTGGTGTATTTCTTTTACTAATTCTTTCGGACTAAGTCTTTCGCTGATGGAGGTAAACCCTACAAAATCGGTAAAAAGCACAGATACATTATCAAATTGTTTTGCTTCAGCTGCTCCTGTTGCTTTCAGTTCTTCGGCTACTTCGGCAGGCAATATGTTTAACAACAAATCATCACTGCGTTTTTTCTCAATTCCTATTTTATTTCTTTGTTTAAAAAACACAAAAGCCACCAGCACCATTAAAGCCAAACCACCATACAAAGCGTAACTTTTGGTTTGTTCCTGTTTCAGTTCTGCTTTTATTACTTTTTTTTCTTCCGTTGATTTAATGCTATCTGCAGCCTGTTTTTTATTAAACTCATAATTCATTTGCAGAGCTACTGTTTTTTTAGTGTTTTCATTATTATTTAAACTGTCGCGCATGGCTATAAACAGTTTGTAATGCTCCAATGCTTTATTAAAGTTACCTTGTGCGCTGTCCAGTTTTGTTAAATTATTGTAGATTTCTACAATATTATCCAAACCTCCCATCTCTTTACTAAGTAACAGTCCTTTATTCAAATATTCAGATGCTTCTTTGAATTTTTTCTCTTTCAAATAAACTTCTCCAATGTTTGTATAACAAATGGTAATGCCATCTTTTTGCCCAATTTCTTCAAATGTTTTTAATCCGGCTAAGTTATACTTCATTGCTTCGGGATAATTGCCTTGTTTATAATAAATACTTCCAAGGTTAGTGTAACAGGCACCGATGGTCCGCTTAAACCCGATTTCTTTACTTATTTTTAAAGAAGCAAAATAACTCTTCAATGCTTCGGGATAATTGCCTTGGTTTTCATAAACAATTCCAATATTGTTGTAGGAATTAGCTAGGCCATTTTTATTGCCGCGTTCTTCACATATTTTTAAAGAAGCAGAATAATTCTTCAATGCTTCGGGATAATTACCTTGATGCTGATAAACAAGTGCCATGTTGTTGTAACACATTGCCATGCCTGCTTTATCTCCATTTTCTTCAACTTCTTTTAAAGAAACAAAATAATTCTTCAATGCTTCAAGATAATTGCCCTGGTTGTAATTAACAGTCCCGATTCCGATGTAAGAATCGACAATACCTTTTTTGTCCGCTATTTCTTCTCTTATCGTTAATGATTTTTTGAAAAATTCCAATGCAAGTAAATTATCTCCTTTATAAATATTAATATTACCCATACTGTTATAAGCATTGCTTATTCCTTTCTTATAACCTATCTGTTCTGATAAACTTAGGCATTGATTGGCGTATTCCATTGCCTTGTCAGGGTTGTTACTCGAATAGGATTGTGCTAGTTTATTTAAAATGTTTGCTTCTGTTGTATCATTCATACTGGGATTATCATTTCGCAGTTCCTTTTTTTCTGCTTGCAAGGTTTTTATTTTGGCAGTAAGGGAATCGACAATATGCTGGTTTTGCGCAAAGCAGGGGACATGGAACAGAGTATATGGAACAGCAAATAGTAGGAATATTAATTTTTTTATTTTTTTTTATGTTAACTGTTCACTTATATTTGTTCACTCACAAAATACATATCCACTTCTCCTTTATTCTTCGCTTCTATCTTCCCTCTTTGTTCACACTTGAAATCATTTTTTACTAATTCATAAGTACTGCCACTTATATTTATTTTCCCATTTTGGCTGTGCTGTTCCATTCTGGCAGCAGTGTTCACGGTATCGCCCCAAATATCATAAGCAAACTTTTTTACTCCTACTATTCCTGCCACTACTGGACCCGAGTTTATTCCAATACGAATATGCAGAATTTCGGATTTCGAATTTGTGATTTCAGATTTGCGAGAATTCATAAATGCCATTATTTCAATTGCTGTTTTCACTGTATTCTTTGCATGGTCTTTGTCTTCCATCGGCATACCGCATACAGCAAGGTAAGCATCACCTATGGTTTTTATTTTTTCCAAACCATTGCGTTCTATTATTTCATCAAAGGCAGTGAAACAAAGATGTATTTCTTTAACCAATTCTTTTGGGCTTAGTCTTTCGCTGATATTAGTAAACCCAACAAAATCGGTAAAAAGCACAGATACATTATCAAATTGTTTTGCTTCAGCTGCTCCTGTTGCTTTCAGTTCTTCGGCTACTTCGGCAGGCAATATGTTTAATAACAAATCATCACTGCGCTTTTTTTCTTTCCCTATTTTATTTCTTTGTTTAAAAAACACAGAAGCCACTAATATCATTAACGCCAAACCACCATACAAAGCGTAACTTTTGGTTTGTTCCTGTTTCAGTTCTGCTTTTATTACTTTTTTTTCTTCTGTTGATTTAATACTGTCTGCAACTTGTTTTTTATTAAACTCATAATTCATTTGCAGTGCTACTGTTTTCTTCGTGTTTTCATTATTATTTAAACTGTCACGCATTATTATAAACAGTTTATAATGCTCCAAGGCCTTATTAAAGTTACCCTGGGTACTATCTAATATTGCTAAATGATTATAATTCGATTTAATCATTTCCAAACTGCCAATTTCTTTTGCAAGCGTCAATCCTTTTTTAAAATATTCAGAAGCCTCCTTATATTTTTTCTCTCTTGTATAAGTTACTCCTATATTGCCATAAGAAGTAGCGATGCCATTCTTATCACCAATTTCTTCTCTTATTTTTAAGGAAGCGAAAAAATTCTTCAACGCTTCGGGATATTTACTTAGATTATCACAATAAATGGCTCCAATGTTATTGTATGAAGATGCAACACCTTGTTTATCTCCTATTTCTTCTTTTATTTTTAAAGAAGCGAAATTATTCTTTAAAGCTTCGGGATAATTCCCTTGGTGCCAATAAATAAGTCCTATATTGTTGTAAGAAGCAGAGATACCCTCTTTATCCCCTATTTCTTCACTTATTTTTAAAGAAGAGAAGTGATTCTTCATTGCATCAGGATAATTTTCCTGGGAAGTGTAAACAAGTCCTATGTTGTTGTAAGAAGCGGAGATGCCCTGTTTATCACCTATTGCTTCTCTGATTTTCAATGAAGCAATATGATTCTTCAATGCTTCGGGATATTTGCCTTGGTTTTGATAAATATTTCCGATAGTATTGTATGAGTCAGAAATGCCTTTTTTGTCATTAATTTCTTCTTTTATCTTCAAGGCTTTTTTTTGAAATTCCAAGCCAATTGAGTAATTTCCTTTAGTATTATTGACGGCACCCATACTGTTATAGGCATTGCCTATTCCTTTCTTATAACCTATCTGTTCTGATAAAGTAAGGCATTGATTGGCATAGTCCATTGCCTTATCCGGATTATTGCCCCAATAAGCTTTGGAGAGAGCATATAAAATGTTGGCTGTTATACTGTCATTGATACTAGCATTATCATTTCGCAGTTCTTTTTTTTCTGCTTGCAGTGCATTAAATTTTGTGATGAGAGAATCGACCAAGTGCTGGTCCTGAGAAAAAGCAGTGAACAGCGAACTCTGAATAATGAATAGTAAGAGGAGGCGTTTTTTCATAACACTTTTTTAGTAATTCAGGAGGTTAATTTAGCAATTTAAGTTTTTCGTTTTTTATTATACAAATATATAATTTATTTACATCACTGGGGTAAGTGCTGTTTTCGGCAGGATGCCGAGTTAAACAGGACGTTGCGGGACGCTGCGCCCAACTAGGGGAATAAACTAGTAATAAATAGTTTTTAAACTTTTTTAAGTATCAAACATTTATCAACTGCAATCAGCAATTGTTCTTCTGTAAATGGCTTACTTAAGTATTGATATCCTTCAGTAAGTATACTCTGATGAGTTTTGGTTGGAATGGCTGCACCGGACATAAATATGAGTGGAATATCCTTGGTAGTATTTTCTTTTTTTAGCAATTTTAAAAACATTACACCATTTGTATCAGGCATCATAATATCAGAAATAATAACATCAGGAAGGAATTGAACAGCTTTGTCAAACCCTTCTCTTCCGTTAACGGCAGTCATAACTCCATGCCCCGTTAATGATAGTATTTCAGAAATATTTTCTCTGAGGTCCTTATCGTCATCAATCACTAAAATGTCTAGTCTCATTTCCAGCTTTTTTTAATTAATTATAAGGTAAAGATAGTATGGGCTTATTTAATAACCTATGATCGTTATCATAATAAGAAAAGGGCAGGTATGGTGGCTTGATGTAACAAAATCTTTTTTGTAATGGCGCAAAAGGAGGGAGGCTTGAAACTGATATTTTTTTTTAATTATTCAATTATAAAGTATTTATTGGCTTTTTAGTTTTGCTCTTTCCTGTTATTGGTGTACTTTCAATTTAGGTTGTATCGGGGATTTCTAATTCAAACTTTACAAATCTTTACTACGCCCAACCGGGGCTTGAAACTTCGTACTGGCAGGTCGCCCCCCTTTTTTTTATTTATTCACTTTTGTTTATTTTATTTGTGTTCATGATAACGCTACGCTAAGTTAATAAATCTTATGTTGTTGGATGTTTTTCACTCGTGTCGTGCGTTTCAAGTGACTATTGTATTATTATTTTTTTGTTCGTTACGTTCTTTCTTTCGTCTGTTGTCTGTACAAAGTAAATACCAGAGTTCAATTCGCCTTTATCTATTACAAGTTGTCTGCCTGTAAAGTTTATTGTTTTTATTTCTTCGCCTAATATGTTAACTATTTTTATGCTTGTGTTTCTTTGTTCTTCACCAAAAGTAATTATTGTTTGAGATGAAAAAGGATTTGGGGAAATAGTTATGTTGCTAATTTCTTCAATATCTTGAATCCCTGTAGGAGCACACATATATAATAAGTTCGCCACTCCTGTATCTGTAGTACAATTTGGTAATTTCATATTGACAATGAAACTATCAATACCGTTTTGCATTTCTAAAGGAGTTACGATTGGCGAATTATAAGTTACCCACAACATTGTATTGTTCCAATCTGTCGGATTATTTACGTTAAGACTATGAGGATTCTGAAAGCCTACTGTTACGGTTTTCCATGTCCAGAATGCTTGTCCACTAATTTTATTGGTAGGATTCCTTATAATGTTAGTTAATTTATTCTGCATTCCCCCTAACGTATCTTCGCCCCATTCGCCACACCAAATTGGAACATTTAAAGAGTTAGAAAGTGCCGTCCATGCTGGGATATCAGGAGCGCTGAAAAAGAAAGTGTAATAATGAAATTGAAAACAGATATTGGGATCAGGCAACGAAGTAAACATGGAAAAATCCTGAGCGTAATTATTCCCTTCAAGCATTATCATGTGGTTGTTGTCAACCTTTCGAATGGTGTCAATTATATTATCATATAAATTAACTAAATCAGGCCACCACCAAATATTTGGTTCGTTTAATAAATCGTAAGCGGCAACAATTCCTCTGTTTTGATATCTGTTGGCAATTGCCTTCCAGAGTTGTATGGTTCTGTTCTTATTCAAGGGTGAGTTCCATAAATCAACAGAATCCGGGTCCGCTATAAAATGTGTTGCCTGCCCACCCGGTGCAGCATGCATATCTAAAACCGCATAAACATTGTAATCTTCGCACCATTTCAAAGCACTGTCAAGAATTGCCCATCCTTCAGGTTTGTAAACAAATGGATTTGCATCGTCTTCTAACAAATTATGATTAAACGGAATGCGGACAACGTTATAACATTCATTTGAAATTCGTTGAATGTCTGCTCGAGTAATATAGTTTTTGTAAACAGAGTCTCTGAAATTGTTAAATGCTACAGGGCCAATAACTGATGTCATTTTATTGGTAATATCTTTTTCAGAAATTAGTCCACCACCCCACATCAATCCTTCCCACATCAACCATGAACCAATGTTTACTCCATCTAAATTGATGGCATTGTTTTGTCCATTATGTATTTCTTGTCCGTTGCGATGAACGAAAGAAGTATTGTCCCAAATAGCTTGTGCTTGTATGTTATTTGCTAAAATTAAAAATCCAAATACTTTAAATAGATTTCTTGTCGGGCGGAAAATTTGTCTTTTTACCATTGTTTGTTTTATTGTCTGTTGTCTTTAAAGGTTGCCGGTAACATATAAATATATGAAGCTTTAAAAATACTAATTAATTCATTATTAGTATACCTTAAAAATATACGGAGTTTTGTGTAAAGATAAATGAAGTTTTTAAAAGTTCAATATGAACCTTAATTCGTTTTAAAGGAACAATTATAAGCTTTCATTATTTTCTTAGAAGTTAACCAACCTTTCCTAATCCTTAAATAGTAAATTCTCCAAGCCCCCCAAAAAAACCTCCATTCCTTCCTCCCATTTGATTCAATCTTCCAAAACCAAGTGATGACTTTATGGGGGTGTTTTGTGGTCGTATAAATTTTTCTGCATTGCTATTTGGTATTTCGGGAAAATGTCCTAACTTTGTGAGAGCTAATGTATGGCATGGTGGAAAGTGAACAAATAAAACTGGAAACCGAACAAAAAAAGGTAGTTGTCGTGACATTGTTATGCCACGTATTGGAACTAAAAGGCGAATACTTGGCAGAGAAATGGCAAGACTTTTCCAAACTAGGACATGTCGTGCCCAAGTTTGGAAAATGCATGGCGTAGTTTAGAAAAGTAATGGAATAGTTAGGGCAATACTTAGCATATAGAAGGTAAGTATTGGAACAGATAAGGTACTACTTACCATAAATGGTGGAATACATGACATAATGATGGCATGTATTGCCATAAAGGTGCGAAGTAGTAGCATAGTTGAGCCGCGTATTGGCATATAAATGGCGAGTAGTGGCATTAAAGTGGCAAGGAAAGAAGGGGTTTTTGAGAGGCAAATAAGTTTATAAGGATGAACGGAATGAACCAATTATAAATCAATACTAACACTTAACCAATACCTATATTACCATGAACTACAAAAAGCAATTTTTATCCATCCATCTTGAAGGGGAACAATGGAACCCCTTCATTATTCAGCACAATCAGCAAAGCAGGTTTATTATCCTTACAGTAGGGATGATGTATTATAAAGGCAAGCTGGGCTTTACTACTAAAACTCCCGATAGCGATTTCTATTTTGATTCCGAGGCAATAGCCAGGGCGCTTCGGGCAAATGTTGGTGACTACTATGACCCCCAGTTTGAGGAGTTGGATGACCTGGATGATGCCAATCAAAAGTTTTATGATTACATGAAAAAAGTAGATAACAAAGTGCTGGGGGCCGTAGCGGGAAAAAACGCACAGAAACAGGCAGTGAAAGATATACTGGACACTGCCTTGGCTTATGTAAACAAGTTGGCAAGGAATGATAAAGAAAATTCGGCAGAGATAGTAACAGGGGCTAAATTTCAGTTGGTTAAAACCCGCTCCGGTGGAGGAAAAAAGGCATTGAAGGTTAAAAAAGGAAAAGGCACCGGAAAATTAGACCTTTTTGCAATAGCTGTAAAAATAGATGCAAAATATGTTAGGGCTACTTATTATTTTCAATACAGTACGGACGATAAAAAAACATGGCAGGATGTGGGAGTGGGCAGTCATTCCTCCAGACAAACGGCCAACAATATGCAGATAGGAGTAAAAACGTATTTCCGCGTTCGTAGTAATTCGGTAAAAGGAGGTCTTACTCCCTGGCAATATTCGGAAGCGGTGTATCCTGAATAATAAATAAGGGTTTCGTTATTGCAAGGAACTAAACGTCATTGCAATGAACGAAACGTCATTGCGAGGTACGAAGCAATCTCTTAAAACACAACAGTATCGTCATTGCGAGGTACGAAGCAATCTCCTAACAACACTTGTTTGCGACTTCTTTTTCTTTGCTCATTTTTGGGTTTAAAAAGAACAAATGAAATTTAATTTCTGTTTTTGAAAAAGGGCAATGAACAATTTGTTTGGAAAGGAACATTGCAAATATACCTGGTGAGAAATAATTTTTTCCGGTTAAATTTTTTCCTTGTTTATACCAATAAAGTAGGTACATTGCATTCGTTAATAGCATAAACAAATTAAAAACAGAACATAAATAAAATGCGGGCGCCCTTATAACAGTCGCTATTAAAGAAAAACTTAACCTTACCTATTACTATTTTCAGAATAAGTCCTTTGTGAATATAACGCAAAGGACTTTTTTATTTATATAACTTAATACAACAAACTAAAATAAACAAATAAAAACTAAAACCAAAATGAACAAACAATTAATTATCGTCAGTCTTTTAACCTTTATAGGTTTAACTAATTTAGTAAATGCACAAACTCCCGTCTGGCAATGGGCAAAAAGTGCGGGCGGTGTATCAGCAAGTGATGTGAGTAATGCGGTGGCGGTAGATGCAGGGGGCAACAGTTATGTTACCGGTACTTTTGCAAGTGCAAGTATTACTTTTGGCAGCACCACTTTAGCCAATACTGGAGGCTACGAAGTATTTGTGGTAAAATATAATTCGGCCGGAACAGTGGTATGGGCAAAAGCGGGAGGAGGCAGTACACTGGATATAGGCCTCAGCATAGCTGTAGATGCAAGCGGAAACTGCTATGTGTCGGGCAGTTTCAGAGGCACCACCATTACTTTTGGAAATTTTACAGTTACCAATGCAGGAGGTGATGATGTATTTATAGTAAAGTATGATGCAACGGGTAATGAAGTTTGGGCAAAAAGTGCAGGCGGTACTTCGGATGATTATGGCTATGGCATATCGGTGGATGCGAACGGAAATAGTTATATAACCGGGCGTTTTGATAGCTCTGTTATTTCTTTTGGCACCACAACTTTAAGTAATGCAGGAATGTTTGTGGTAAAATACAATACAAGCGGAAATGTGGTTTGGGCAAGAGAAGGGTCAGGTGTTTCTGACGGGCGCGGCATAGCGGTGGACGGTGCCGGCAATAGTTATGTTACCGGTTTTTTTGAAGGACCAACGCTTACTTTAGGAAGTAACACGTTTAACAATACAGGAAATGGCAAGGACGTTTTTATAGTAAAATATAATACAAGTGGTTCAATCATTTGGGCAAAAACCGCAGGAGGAAATTCTTCTGATTATGGAATGAGTATAGCCATTGATGGAAGCGGAAACAGTTACATTGCGGGTTATTTTGATAGCCCTAACCTTACCTTTGGCAGTACGGTAATGTATGCAGACGGCCTGGATATGTTTGTTGCAAAATACAGTAGCAATGGCAACCCTCTTTGGGCACACTTTGCAGGAGGTGCGGCCAGCGAATATGGTTTGGGAATAGGGGCAGATGCAAATGGCAATTCTTATGTTACCGGTTATTTTGAAAGTACAAGCATCACCTTTGGAACTACTGTACTAACCAATGCAGGATACAGCGATATTTTTACGGTAAAATACGATGCAGCCGGTAATGTAGGCTGGGCCACATCTGTGGGTGGAAATCTTATGGATACAGGAAACGGAATAGCAACAGAATCAAACGGGACAAGTTATATTACAGGTTCATTTTTTAATTCGGCTACTTTTGGCAGTACCATATTATATGCCAATGGTGATGATATGTATATTGCCAAACTTGCTTCTGTAGCAGGAATAGAAGAAACGGGAGGTAATGAATATTTTTCTATCGCACCTAATCCTTTCACTTATCAAACTATAATTAGTTTTAAAAAGGAACAAAAAAATACCGCAATAAAGATAACCGACCTTCTGGGAAAAGAAGTAAAAACGCAAACTTGCAATGGAAAGCAGTGCATTATAGAAAGAGGAGAAATGAGTAAAGGGATTTATTTTGTTCAGTTAGTGGATGAAAAACAAAACCAGATAAATGAAAAAGTGGTGATACAATAAGTATTGCTTATTGCGAATTTTAAGAATTATAAATTTGATAAATCCTGCTCTTAATAAGAGCAGGATTTTTTTTTACAAAAGTTGAATTTAATTTCAAAAACGGAAAATACCAAAACTATTTTATTCATTTTTTGTTTACCATTTAGTAATAAAAAGTCGTCCGTTTTTTAAATGGATAATTTTTATCTTTGTTTCTTCACTAATTTTGAAAGAAAGGAACTTTATTTATGAAAAAACTACTTTGCTTTTTTGCAGTTGCTACCACTTTGTATGCCTGTCTTCCACCATCCACACCTTATCCTAATGCGAATCCAACTACTGTGGTTGCACAGGCACAAACGCTTTCGGACAGTTTGCAATCGTATATTTATAAATGGACACAGGGCTTGGTTCCTGATGCTATTCCTGATAGTTTAATTCCGGAAGGCATTACCGACTCAAGAAATTTTTATTTAAAGAATGCAGATTCAACAACAGGTTTTGAAACCTGGGCGGTTCGCTATGCAAAACCTATCAATCGCGATTCATTGTTAGGCGGAATACCTGACCCAAAAGTTACTTATCTTTTCCTTGGCACTGCCCTTGCGCCTTTCGGAAGCAAGTTAGTTATAGAAGGAGAATTTCCGCATTGCCGTTTTTTCTCTATACAGGTTACACCACCATTAAATGGTAAAGAATATTATGCACAGCGACAATTTGGAACAGCCGAAGTAGGTTGGGCAGATGTGGACATAGAGCCAAACATAGGAAGTACCAATCCTTTCAGGGTGGGTGCCAACAGAAATGCAATCAACAGAAGCTATAAAGTGGAAGTGGATTTAACCACTGGTGACCCGGTAACACTGAATGATACAGCTTTTCAATATCCCTACAAAGGAAATACCAATAACAGAAAAGGAGCAATGATGGTGTATCAGGGGCCGCTCGGACATCAGTCAGTTCTTGGTACTGCATTACCTGCTAATCAGCAGGGCGATTGGAACCTGGGAGCAGTCTGGATTCGTATTTACGAACCCGATGATAATGTGAATAGATTAGGCGGTGTGCCATTGCCCAAAGCCTATTTTCAATTACCTACCGGAGAAAAATATTTTGTTGGTTCTGATTTTTCAACATTGCAACGAAGGGCAGATACTACCATTGCCAACAGGGTTACCACTCCGGGAAATCAAAACGGATACGGACCTGCTCAGGGTTGGTATAAATCATGGGGCATTACTCGAAGTATGTTAAATGGTGTTTGTATATCTAATAATTGGAATCGCCCTGATAGTGGTGCAAGAGTGAGAACCATAGACCTTGGCTGGACGGGCAGAGGAGAGTTTCAGCCGGCACCGGGTAATTATGAACCACACGCTACTACTAATAATTATGCAACGTATCTTGGCAGAACAGTTTCCATTCCTCCGGGAATGGTGGCAGTATTAACAGGTAAACTTCCAACATTTCCTGCAACAAGAAATGGAGAACCTACAATGACACCAGCCGAAGTTCGCTATTGGAGCATCATCGGGCTGGACACCGACCCGCTTTCGCCAATGCCTGCTACTACCATTCATGCTATAAGTGATGATGATGTGACGATTGATGCAAACAGAAATTATGTAATCTGTTATTCAAGAGATACGGAACGACCCACCAATGCTTATGCTGCCAATGGTGTAAGCTGGGTAAACTATGGAACACAAAGTGATGTTGGTTTGTTGATGCGTTGGGTTAATATACTACCTGAGTGGACCTTCCCTTACGACCCGCACGAAGGCAACCTGGATTTTTCTCATTCCGATTGGTCAGGTACTTTATATGATAGTACTTTATTAGGAATCAACTGGCGTAATGGTTTTATGCAATGCTATCTGCCAAGAGTACATTATATGACCAAGGCGCAGTTTGAAGCAATAGGTACAAACATCAATGCGGAGAATGTCCCGGTATGGGTGGATAGTAGTTATACCAATCCGGGAGCAGCGCAATCAAGGTTTTCAACGGTTACTGTTTCATCGGTTGCCGATACTGCAGCAGTAAATGCAGGAGCAAATTTAATAGATGGCAATATGAGTTCCTGCTGGAGCAGTTTGTGGGGAGTGCCGCTTTGCAATGCAGTTATTGATTTGGGAAGTGTGAAAAAAATATCAGCAGTAAAATTAAACTGGGATTGGATTTTCTTTGGAAAAGATTATACCATCCAGGTGTCGAACGATAATATATCCTACACCACTATTGCTACTTCTGTGAATGGAAATGGAGCAGTAGATTTATTTAGCTATCTGCAAAACGTAAGCGGACGATATGTAAAATTGGATTTGACAAATTACAATGTGGGTTATTATCGTTTAGGAGAATTTGAGGTATTTACTTCTGATTGTAATTGTGGAAGCAATGTAACGGTTGGAATGAATGAAACACAAAAGGAGAATAATTTTGAACTCAATCTCTATCCAAACCCTGCAACCGAATTTATAACAATTAAAACAAACCTTGCAGAAAAAACAACGCTTCAAATTTATGACTTGCAGGGAAAGTTATGGATGGATAAAATTATTTCAACAGGCATAACAACAATTGCTACGAGTCAACTGCCCGTTGGGACTTATATTGCTAATGTAACTGACAACAAAAGGAGAATAACTAAAAGGTTTGTAAAAATAAAATAGAAACGTGGTGGAACCGCCACGCTTAAAGGGGAATTTAAACAGCAGTATGAAATTTTTTTTATTAATCACAACATCATTACTTTTTACATCAACCATTTATTCTCAAACAAGTTTACCAATTATGGAAAGTTTGTTTGGAGCAACCACAACAAATGCTGCTGCCGGAAACACCGGACTGACAGTAGGCGTGAGCAAATACGGAGAGGTGGTAAATCTTAAATGGCCATTTTCAAGTTATTACGACCATTTAGATTACAAGAGTTTAGAGCCTGTGCCTTTTGGCTGGCAGCTTGAAAACTACAACCGTTTGCATAATGCAGAACCACTCAAAGGTTCGTTTGCAGGTATAGAATATAAAATTGGAGGAATAACAACAACTACCTGGCTTCGCGATTCTACCTGGACACAAAAGCAATATTATCTGACAGATGTAAGTCCTGTAATTGTTACGGAGTATTCCAATACTACTTTGCAACTGCAGGTAAAGAGTATTGATTTTGTTCCTTATAATCAGGATGCCTTTATTAGAAAATTTGTTATTCAATGGGCAGATACCAACCTGATACAAAATGCGAAAATTATTTTTTCAACTTCAATGGCACCTTGTAATAAAAATTCAACATTCAATCCGAAAGAAGATTGGCAGGCAGACCAAAATAATGGCTTTGCTAATGCCTATCATTCTATCAAGGGAGAATTTGTTTCCTTTATTCCAAACCCAGGGGCAGCCAATGCATCATTGATTCCTACCATATTTGCATCACAATCATACATCAATAACTTTGTTGATAATCTCAACACTACATTTCCATCGCTTACTACCAGCTACAATCCCACAGCTTTGTTAACTACTAAAGATATTTATGTAATACTGGGAGCCAACCGAATGCCCATTGGTCACGGTATGTTGAGCGATTATGGCTTTCCTCAAACAATGCCTGCTAACATTACTCCTAATCTGCAATCTATATCTAATAATGCTGCTCAACTTTACTGCATTTATAAAATAAACTTAACCAACAATAATTTTAAAGATTCCATCAATTATCAGTTTTCGTTTGGTCCTACTTATCAATTAGCACAAAATTTATATGATTCCGTTTTAACAGCAAACCACACAACACTATTAAACAATACACTTAACTATTGGAATAATAAACTATCAACTGCAACACTGCCAAACACAGGCGATGCAGCTATGCAAAAAACATTGAAACGAATGATTGTAAATGCACTTATATCTACCAATAGAGGTGTAGGCGGACTTTCCAGTTCGGTTTGTTCAACTCAACCTCCCTATACCCAGGCGTGGACAAGAGATAATGCAATGACTTCATATATGCTCAATTGTGCAGGGTACACCAATGAAGCAGAAAAAGCTGCCACTTTTTTTGCCAACAATCAACGGCAAAACTATGGAGACGATTGTCATTATCCCGCCAACAACGAATGTTATGCAAGCACCTGGGCACAATGTTATTATGCTGATGGACGACCAAGCTGGGAATATGATTTTGAAATTGATGAATCAGGTTGGGGTGTCTGGATGTTGCAACAACAAAGTATGTTTCTTTCAGGAATTGCAAAAACAAATTATTTGAATTCGGTTTATACACAAATAAAAAACGGAGCAAACTTTCTGAAAAACTTTAGAGATGCAACCAATTTCCTTCAGCTTACGGCAAGAGAAGATGATGTGTTGTGGCAAAGCCAAAGTATTTATGGAGCAGCTACCACTTTGATGGGTTTGAAATCGGCAGTTGCAGCAGCCACTTATTTAAACGACACAGCAAGCGTAATTGCTGCCTGGCAAAATAGAATAACCGAATTGGAGACAGCCATACAAACCGTTAAATGGGGTTTGCAGGGAAATCAATACGATGTTCCTGCTTACAATAGTTTTGGACCATACTCTGCTTTAATATGGCCTGCTTTGTATAAAGATACATTGAACGCACAACTACTTTCGCACGCTGACAGCTTGAACAGTCAGATTATTCCATACTTTACAAAATCCAATGCTTCAATGAACAGAGAATGGTGGTATGTTGGAAAAACACTAACATCATTATCATACTTATGGAGAAGCAATCCCACCAAACGACCTATTGTAGAAAATTATTTAAGAACTGTTTTAAAATATGTTCCAACCGAAGGAACATTAAGCTATGGAGAAACAGTGATGATTAGAGATTTGGACAGTGCAGGAACAACAGTAAGAAAATATGATAACCGTGTAGGACAACCAATGAACTTTCCGGCAGCTTGCTTTTATGTTGCAGCCGAAATGCTCTACGGACAAAATCACGATTTGTATAACAATCTTACAGTAGGAATTAAAGAATATCAGAATGAAGATTCTTTTGTAATATATCCTAACCCAACAAGTGGGCAGTTTACAATTTTACTTCCAACAGACAACGCTGAAATTGTTGTAACAGACATTGTAGGACAACAACTATTAAAAACCTGCCTGCCGGACAGGCAGGCACAAGCAACACAGAAGGAAACAAACTTGCAACTTGACAACAACGGAATTTACATAGTTTACATTACAACAAAGCAAGGAACAACAACACGAAAGCTCGTTGTAAACCGCTAAGAGAAAAATTATTATTCAATAAAGAATTAGGTAATTTTTGGGTTAAATTAATTTCAGAACATCACATCTTACGTTGCTGTATGGGTCGCGAACTCCAAAGCTGCCTAATGCATCCTCAAAACAAAACTCTATGGTTTGCGGGTAACCAGGGAGGGAGGTAAATTCTTTAAGTTGTGATTTGTATTCCCACCATTTTTTGTTCAGGCTTTCATAGTCAGGGTTTTGTTGGAGAATAATCAATTGCCGATTGTTTCTTTCATTGTTGCAAAACTGGTGAACGAGATCATTGGTATAAGTAACCATATCATTTACATTTACTGTTTCACTTCCGAACAGGTAAGAAAAATTTAATATTACTACATATTCATTTATAAATTCTTTTGGATTGAATCCGAGTTTTGATTCTTCATTTATTTTCCAATTTAAACGCCCCCCCCTGTAATTGTCATTAGGTATTTTCTGTGCAACAGAAGCGGCTTTTTCTATCATTGCCTTTGAAGTATCATAACAGTATAAACTGTGACGATTTGAATTTAGAATGTCGAAATTGTTCGTCCATTGATTAAATGCCAGCCCGGAAGTAAATGGCCCACAGCCAATATCCATAAACAAAACTGGTTTGTTGTTAATAAATGACTTTAGAAATTCGCTTTCCTGAGCATAAAAGGCGTAACTACTTGAAAAGTGAAGTTGAAAGTAATAATAACAGTACAAATCCACCTGCTGCGCTGGAGTCAAACCATTGGTTTTCTTTTTAAAATTCGACCTCCCGAAGTCAATGATTGTTTTACGGTGTGCATTTTTTATTGCAATTGCCTCCGGTGAATAGGGCTTGTAGTTTGTAGGGTCACCAATTTTTGAAATTGCAAACAAGGTATTGGCCGGATGTAAAAAATGTTCTTCAAACAACTCTTTCAGCGCATCACTCAATACTACTTCTATCATTTACTTATTGTTTTTTGTTTTTTTACAAAGCTATTGTTTTTTCAAACCTTCGCCCGTGTATTCAGCTAATTTTTAGCACTTGCAGCCATTTAATACTATCTTTGCAAAAAAATCAATAATTTAAGAGAAAAGGTGACTGGGAAGAATACAAATCCTTCACGCACCATTTCTTAGTCTAATAAATCTCCAATTAAATAAAATGTCAAATATAGTAGCAATAGTAGGAAGACCAAATGTAGGTAAATCTACTCTTTTTAATCGTTTAACCGATAGTCGGAAAGCAATAGTGGATGCAGAATCAGGGGTGACCCGCGACAGGCATTATGGAAAGTCCGAATGGAATGGGGTAGAGTTTTCAGTAATTGATACTGGTGGATATGTCAAAGGTTCGGACGATGTATTTGAAGGCGAGATACGTAAACAGGTAAAACTCGCGATTGAAGAAGCGAATGTGATTTTATTTGTATTGGATGTGGCAGAAGGAATTACAGAAGATGATAAAGTGGTGGCGGATATGCTGCGAAGAGGAAAAAAGAAAGTGTTCGTGGTTTCCAATAAAGTGGATAATAATGTACGCCAGGGATTATCTGGTGAGTTTTACGCGCTTGGTTTAGGCGAACCTCATAATATTTCTTCTATCAGTGGAAGCGGCACAGGAGATTTGCTGGATGAAGTGGTGAAAGCATTGGATAAAGATGCAGAAGTGGAATTGCTGGAAATACCAAAGTTTGCTATTGTAGGCCGTCCGAATGTTGGGAAGTCCTCTTTTATAAATGCATTGCTGGGTAAAGAGCGAAATATTGTAACTCCTATTGCCGGAACTACCCGCGATTCCATTAATACAAGATATACTTCCTTTGGCCATGATTTCCTGTTGATAGATACTGCCGGAATTCGTAAGAAGTCAAAAGTAGAGGAGGATCTGGAGTTTTATTCGGTAATGCGCTCTATTAGGGCTATTGAAGATTGCGATGTTTGTTTATTGTTGATTGATGCTACCTTAGGTATCGAAGCACAGGATTTGAATATATTTCACCTTGCCGAAAAAAACAGGAAGGGCATTGTGGTAGTAATAAATAAATGGGATTTGGTGGAAAAGGACACCAACTCTACCAAAATTTACGAAGAGAAGATACGTGAAAAACTGGCCCCGTTTAAAGATGTTCCAATTATATTTACTTCTGCTTTAACCAAACAACGTGTATTAAAAGCAATAGAATCAGCTGAAAAAGTAAATGAAAGCAGAACAAGAACCATTAAAACACGTGAGTTGAATGACGTGATGTTACCTATCATTGAACATTCACCACCGCAGGCAACAAAAGGAAAACATGTGAAAGTAAAGTTCATTACACAATTGCCAACACATGCACCAACTTTTGCTTTTTATTGTAATCTTCCTCAATATGTTTCGGAAGGCTACATTCGTTTTCTGGAAAATCGCTTGAGGGAGAATTTTGATTTCAATGGGGTGCCGATACAGGTTTTTATGAGGAAAAAATAGACGTTGGATAGTTGTGAATGATTTTTTAAATTATTATTTTTGTTAAACAATAAAATCTCCATACGATGAAAAAAAATTACATTTTATTATATGCTCTTGTTCTAATTTGTACTTCTGTTCATTCTCAAAACCTTATCCTTAATGGTAGTTTCGAGAACAATACCGTTTCTTCCAATACATTGGGTATACAATCTAACTGGCCTGTTACAGTTGCAAATAGCTTTGAAGTAGATGGCGGACAAATGGATTTGATTATGGTAAACAATTGCGGTAGTGCTTCTGACGGCAACTGGTATGTTACCTGCTCCAATACAGGCGGTGGCTGGCCCTACATGGCTTTTAGCTTTAAATTAAGTACCATACTGACGCAAGGCGCCCAATATACGTTAACTTTTGATAAGCGTTATTGTGGCCCTAATACTTCACCTATTGATATTGGTATTTCAAACGACAGTACATTAATGGGGACTTCAGTTCATACTTTTGTAGCTCCGCTCTTAAATACATGGGCACCTGAAATGTATATTTTTCAGGCCCCTATTGCTGCCCGATATTTGACCGTAAATGTTGGGGTTGCAGGTGGTACCGGCACTGTTGGACTGGATAATTTTAGTTTACAAGCTGGTATGGTTGGGATAAATGAGTATTCAGAAGCTAAAACTAATTTTTTCCCAAATCCTTCCAATGGTTTATTTAAAGTTACTTTACCTTTTTCTGTCATGAAATCTGAACTCGAGATTTTTAATTTGCTTGGAGAGAGAATTTTTATGACCTCCTTACAAAAGGAAGGTGCATTAGTGGATATAAGTAAACAACCTGATGGAATTTATTTTTATAAAATTAGTCATTCCTCAGGGAAAACAGAAAAGGGAGAAATTGTTATCAGCAGGTAAATAATTTTGTTGTTGAATTAAATTGTAAGAAAAAAACATTTAATTTTGTTAACCAAAACTGAATTAACATGAAAAAAAATTACTCAATCTCGCTGGCACTTATTTGTGCCTTCCTTCTGTCTTCGTATAGTTCTTCACTGACAGCACAAAGTAAATTACATAGATTTCAAAAACCAATTGTAAAGGCTTTCCGAAAAGGAAGCTTCCTTGTTAGCATTTCCGAAGGAGTAACTACTTCAGTTTATTCTACAAGCTTAGAAGGTATAAAATCTGAAAATCAATCTTCAGGTGATACAAAATTTATGGAAGGTACAAGAGATCCGTTAATTATTGAATACGGAATTTCCGATCATTGGGGATTTGGATTAACGTCTGGAAAAGATTTGTTCACTGTCAATCCTTCTGATTTTTATAATTTCACTCTTTCCAATAATGAGCCAATAAAAGTGGCTACTAATGAATTTACATTTGATGCGAATTATCACGTATTTGTAAACAAGCGCCTGGATTTGGCTGTTTTTAATTCGATAGGGGCTTTTTCAGTAACCTTCCAGGGGCAGGATGCAGATGCAGCCCCATATAAATATACTTCAAATGGAAATATTATCCGCTTAGGTACCAAAGTCAGGTATTATTTTTTGAGACGTTTAGGAGCTTTTGGTATGGCAAGTTTATATGCCGCTAACACTTCACCGAAAGATGTAAAGGATAATACTGTTGCAAATAATTATTCTACCTCTGTAAGCGGATATGCTATCGAAATCGGATTGTGTTATCGTCTTTTCAGATAGGTAGCTTTTCCTTTTCTTTACATGTTTCCTGATAATTATTATTTTATCAGTTTTGAAACAGCTTTTTCATAACTCCTTCCAATTGGTATTTCTGTTCCTGCAATGGTAATAATTTTGTTTCTCACATTTTCAATTTGTGAAATAGGAACAATAAAAGAACGATGAACCCTGATAAAGTTTTTTTGTGAAAGTTTGTCTTCCATTGCTTTCATTGTAATCCTTGTCGTTATTCTTTTTTGATTTTGAAGATAAATATGGATGTAATCCGCTAATGATTCTATATACAATATATCAGCCAATGCTATTTTGGTGAGACTGTAATCCACTCTTACATATATAACCTGCTGATCTTTCGAGTTTTTATTAGTCTGGTAATAGTAGTACTCTTTAGCTTTATTTACTGCCGTTTCAAATCGTTCAAATGTAAAAGGTTTAACTACAAAGTCAACCGCACTTAGGTTGAATCCATCCAGTGCATATTTGCTATGTGCAGTAATAAAAATAACCATTGTATTTTGTTCAATGGCTTTATATAGCTCAATTCCGGATATACCTGGCATATCAACATCAAGGAACAATAAATCTACAGGGAATTTATTGAGATGTTTTAGTGCGTCCTCCGGTTTGTTGAATGTTTTTTCGAGATTGATAAAATCTATGCGCCCGCAAAAGTTTTCAATTACTTTCAGCGCTATTGGTTCATCATCTATTGCTATTGCTTTTATCATGGTAACTTGATTTGGTTAAAATTAAGGTGTAATTGCTATTCCAAGCAAAAACAAATTATTGGTAAAATTAAAATTGCTGTTGTCTCTGTCGCCTTTGTTTTCTAAACCGTAATTTCCATATACATTTACTTTCTTAAACAATTGGTATTTCACGGTAGCCCCAAACCTGTTTTTAATATAGTATTTTGAGTTATTTACATAAAAGCCGGAATACTCTACTACATTGCCAGCCTGATTTTGCATGAAGTCAGCAGTAAAAGTTAACTTCTTAATTGGAACAAATGACACATAAGGAGAATAAGCAATAACATTTTCTGATAAACCATTCCGCGAGTGGGTGTAACCGATACATCCTAAAACAAACCTGTTATTTGCTAAAGGATGGTATTCAATCCCTGCAGCAAACTGGTATTCTACGTCTTTACCCATTGAATTTACAAGAGCACCGATTGAATAATCAAGGAAGGTGGTGTATTTTTTTATTGTTGTATATACTATATAACTTGATAGAGAAAAGATAGTGTCATGACCCGGGAACTCTTTTGACACCGTGTGCATGGGTACATTGTGTTGTGGTTGGTCTTCATGCTCCGGGTCTGTACCACTTATGGAATAATTATTTACATGAACTTTATCCTTTTCCAATATCCATTGACCACTGAGGGAAAGAAGAAAGTTGTTTTTAAATGGAATATTCGCTTTCAGGTAATAATGATATTGCTGAATACTAGTAACCTTTTTGATACTATTAGTAAAAACAGTTGAACTATCCAGATGGTCGGGACTGCCCGGAACAGGAGGCGGTTGATGCCATTTATGTAATGGCATGGAGTCTGTTCTTAAGAGATAATTAGTTTGGTCCTGGCCATAATAATTGAACGAGTGAAAAAACGAAACTCTGTGAAACAGGAAGTGCTCCAAACCTAACTGATAGTATTGTCCATTGCTAAATGTGTCACTAACGCTTGAAGTTTTAACTCCTCCTTCTACAGATAAATAGGTAATTGGAAATGGTTTTTTGATTTGCAATTTATCTTTTTGTTCTTCGGTGAATGATTTACTTATCCATTTTGCCTCTTCATACTTTTGGTTAAACACCAGACATAAATATAAATAGTTGGTTGCTTCCTCATCGCCTGAATTAAAGTTTAATGCTTTTCTCAAATGACCTTCCGCCTTGCGGTATTTTTTAGTTTCATAACAGCCTATTCCTGCTCTCATGCGCAGATAATAGTAATCAAATCCTTTATTAATAGCATTTTCGGAAAAGGGAACCAACTCTTTCCAGTTTTTTTCTGTGAATAATTGCAATGAAATGCTTTCCACATTTGCAGAGGTAAGTGTATCCCCTGCTTTAATTTGTTTATTAAAACAAATAATAAACAAAAAGAGAACGACTAAATATTTTCCGCTATTATACATGAATCTTTTTCTTTAATTATAAATTTACTCAATTTGTTTTCTTTCAATTCCAGTTCAAAATCTATTTTCCTCTTTGATTTTCCAATTGCACATACTGTATTAATTTTAATCTCCGAAGGTGATTGAACATTGTCAGCATAAGAATAATGGGCCTTATAAGTGGCCTTAAGGAAAATATAAAAGGGTGCAACAAAATCCTGTATTGTTTTCATAACCCCGTTGTTATAAGTTTCCACCGGCAGGTTATCTTCCAGGTTCATTCCTTCGAAATAGCTTAATAATATTTTATGAGCACCAAGATAAAAATTATAGAGCAACGAATTCTTATCTCCCGAAAAGCTGTTGAAATAGAAAAGGGTTTCATTATTGGTGAAATAAGCCACAGACTTTGTTTTATGACAATAGAAATAAGAATTATTTTCAATATCGGTAAATACTTCCCAGTTTGCAATGTATTGTTCGGTTCCTTTGGTGACATTAAAATTTAATTTCATGCCAGGTATAAAATGAAAAGCTCTCTGAATAAGTGGAGTAGGGGTGGCGCGAAATATTGTTTCATTCTCTTTTGGATATTCAAATGAATGCAACTGGTGTCCTTCAGTATTTTTTGTCACGTAATAACTCAAAGGATACTTTAATGTTTTCGCTCCGATTTCTTTCGTCTCCTGCAATTGGAAATGAATGTGAGGTTCCGGGGAGCGACCCGAACTGCCACACAATGCTATCGTATCTCCCTTTTTTACATAATCGCCAACTTTTACAGTAAAGCTGTCTTTCTTGATATGGCTTATTTTACTGCACAGATAATCAGAGTGCTTAATCACAATTGTATTGCCCCAGTTCTCATTAAGATTAACATCACCTACTGTATTATCATCTATACCGTCCTGCAACGTAACCACTGTTCCGGCCGCAGGAGAAAGAACAGGAAGTCCGTAACAATAAAAATCACTGACTTCTTCACCTGGCAATCGGAATGTTTTTTTGTTTTCATCTGTTACCACAAAATCCCATGCAAAACGGAAATCCTGTTTATGAGTTATCTTTCCTTCATGTCCCTGGGATATAAACCACTCTCCATAAAATGGCGGATAGATATGGATGTAAGTATCTTTCTTAAATCGTTCAAGGTGTGAACGGAATGCATAAAGATTTTTTTCCGGTGAAAATAATTGATACTTCACCACGTATAAATGGTTGGCAAAATAACGGTTGTTAAGTGTATATAAAATAAGAAGAACAAAAAATGAAAATGGTAGGGAATACAATGGTAAATGATAAGGAGCAAGAAAATTACCAAATGCATTAATTATTAAACCTAATATAGGAGTACAAAAAAGTACAAGTATATAGGAGGCTTTGGAAGGAATTAAAAAGAATCCCCCTATTGCAATAGCCGAAAGAATATAATTAATTCCAATGATATGAAAATCTGCAGGTATTATATCCCCATGAAAAAGATAAAAGAATAAATACCCTGCCAAAAAACCAAGTAATGATAAGGAGAATGCAATTCTTGAATAGAACAATAATCCCAGTGTTATAAAAATGCCGGGTAGAATATTACTTTGAAAAAAAATCGCTCCCATTGATTTCAAATAAGATACAATTAAAGGTGTAATAGTCCAGGAGTCAAATTGCGAATGGAATATTTCAAATGAAGGATTAATAGTTCCCCAGATTTCATTACAACTGTTTGCCCCGCTCCCTGATAGTCTAATAGCGGTAAACGATTTTATTCCGAGAAGTAAAACCCAAATGGAAAGTATATATGCGAGGCTTAATACAGGAAGGCTGTATTTGTTTAGATAGGAGGAAAGCCAAACGCTTACGAACAAAGTAAAGGCAGACGCAAAAAGAAGTATGATAAGGAAAGCAGGACTAAAACAAAAAAAGACTCCCATGGTTAGTCCTACCAAAAGTACATTAAAAGTATAGGAACCGCTTTTTACATAAATGGAATTGAAACCTAAAAGTGTGGCTGTAAGCAAAGCAAATGCAACAGCAATTAAACCACTGATACCGGCATTTACATTTACAAATGAAGCAAGAATCAATAATAGTCCAAACCATTGGTTATTCGAAAAGAATACCTGGCTGTAACTATTTACAACTCCATCTTTAAAGTTTTTAATTACCGTTTTCACTGGTCGTCAAATTATAGTTTAAAATCTTTAAGGTGTTTAGGCATTACTTCATCTCCTTCAATGCTGCTTAAGGTTTCTCTCTTTCTTATGATATGTGCTTCATTCTTAGTATCAATCATAACAATGGCAGGTCGTAATGAAATAAATTGCATCCATTGTGTCATATTATATGCACCCACCGTATGTACCACCACATGATCATTTCTCATTAAGGGAGGCAAGGTAATGTTTTCCCGTATAACATCAATGTTCATGCACAAAGGGCCATACAAAACAGCATCTTCGGTATGTTGCCCGAATTCCTGGGCCGGACTTATCTTATGGTCATACCAGAAAGAGGTAAATAAAATATTAACTCCAAAATCCATAATAGTCGCTCTTCTTCCATCAGACAAACGTTTGTTTGAAATGACAGTTCCTAACAAATAACCCGCATCATCTATCAACGCTCTTCCGGTTTCCAAAACGAGCAATGGTAATTCAGTTTCTGTAAACCCAGCATTAAGAATGGAAGTGGTAATAGCTTCGGCAAACTGGTCAAATGTCGGAGAGGTATCTACTCCCTGTAAATAAGAACCTTTCAAAGTGTTTTTGGAAGCAAAACCTCCACCCATATCAATGTATTGAATGTTCTTTTTGTATTTCTTTTTAATGGCCAGTGCAAGGTCCGAAAGTTTAGCAGCTGCTATTCCATAAGCGCTTGGCGCAAGCATAAAAGTTCCGATATGCGAATGCAATCCAACGAGGTCCATTTTGTCGTTGAGCATTATTTTATTTATGGCATCCCAGGCCTGCCCGTTTTCATAATTGAATCCGAATCTATCCCACATCGGATAAATTCCGGTGTCCATGTTTACACGAATAGCAACCCTTGGGCGTTTTTTTGATTCATTCGCTATTTCTTTTATCAGGTACAATTCATCTAAGTGATCAATATGAATCAATGAATCATTATTGATAGCTAAAATTAACTCGTCTTCGGATTTATCCGGACCATTGAAAATAATTTTGTTTCCCGGCACTCCATTTTGCAGTGCTTTCTTATATTCAAACCCGGAAACCACTTCAGCCCAGGAGCCCTCCTGGTGAAATACATTACAAACCGCATTTACATAATTGGTTTTGTAAGACCATGCAAATTGTACTTTGGGATAGCGATTTTTGAAAGCACGATTTGCATTATGATAAGTGTCTCTTATTGTTTTTTCAGAAATAACAAAAAGCGGAGAGCCGAATTTTTCAACAAGGTCTTTCACCGAATTGTTATCAATATGCGTTACAGGATTATATTCGGTTTTTGTTCCGAATTTGTTCATCACTCCTGTATTCAGTTTTTGAATTACAGGTCGCTCGTATTGCAGTTTTTTAGTTGTCATAATTTCTGATTTTTTATAATTCGCCTAGTGTAGATATAGTTTCAAATTCTTTTAGTGATACAATCATGTCATACGAATAACGAACAAACATTTTCCCGATATCATACTTTTTAAAAGGCTTTACCTCCTTTC
Source organism: Bacteroidota bacterium (assembly GCA_947479085.1). GTDB lineage: Bacteria > Bacteroidota > Bacteroidia > 2-12-FULL-35-15 > 2-12-FULL-35-15 > 2-12-FULL-35-15. The sequence goes on from CANJYB010000001.1 coordinate 81,729, forward strand.
CTAAAGCAAGCTGAACCAATGCTCCCGGATGATTTTGTCCGCAACCCACTGCAAGGTATACCCAAGCCGGAAAACGCGGATTTATTTCAAGTAAATAATAATCTCCTTTATTTGTTTTTATTATTTCCAGTTCCATTCCTCCTCTCCATTTTGTAGACTTGATCAGTTTCCGGGTCATGGTTAAAAGATTTTCATCATCAATGGATATTCCTGACCATGCTTTTCCTTTATCTGTTATATATTGTTTTCGCATCGGCACAGCTCCTATTGTATTTCCTTTTCCGTCTCCGATTGCAGTAACATTTACTTCCTGGCCGGTTACAAATTCCTGGATAATAATTGGCAAGCCCCATTTTGCACTAATTTTATTAAAATAGGTATAGGCCTGTTCCGCATTATAGGCAATGGATGCATCATAAAATTTCCCTTTCACAACTAACGGATAAGAAAATTCTTTGGTTAGTTTTGGAATTTCCGCTACACTGAAAATTACTTTTCCATGAGGAACTTTTATTTTATGTTTTTTGCCGTAATCTGATAAGTTTGCTTTGTGTCTGTCTTCAAACTGTTCCAGTGTTGGAACAAAAACATTAATCCCCATTTCTTTTTTCAGCTTGTCAGAAAGTGTAATAAAGTTGTATAATTCAGCATCGAAATTTGGAATAATTACATCTATTTTTTCAATGGAATGAATATAATTAAGGCGTTCCAGCAAACTTGCTTTTCCTGCCGAAGGCAATGGAATCTGGTAAGTCTTGTCAACAATATCGTGCATATAAATTCCCGGTTCAAGCGCCTCGTAAGACAATCCAATAATACGAACATCAAAAAGTTTACTTTCTTTTAATGCCCTTATCACCGGAACTCCCGGACCCGGACTGTCAATTGCATTCAATCCGGTAACTGCTACATTAATTTTTTTCCTTTTCATGGTCTTCTGTCAATCTATGTTTCGCAAGCATATTTAAAAAATCATAATTGTCTTTTTCAAAAGTGGCCTCATCAGTCAAATACTTTTTCAAAATGGTGGTTTTAATTTCCTGTGAATTTTTTCCGTCTTTCAGCATTTTAATTATTTCCAGTCCTATCGGGTTGGTTGTAAATGAATCTCCTGTTGCTGGGTCAAACACAAATCCTGAATCACTTAATGCAATGTTCTTTTTGATTTTCATAACGGTTTTTTATTAATAAAAGGGTTTAACTTTTTATTTCTGTGAGTGTTTTCTTTAATTCGGTAACAGCATTTTCACTGACTGTTTTTACTTCATTAAACGCGTTGACGATTGTTTCCATACCTTGTTTTGTTTCCGCAGTTGTTTCCATAGTACTTAGTGGTTTGAGCAAGGGTCTTAAGCCCATAAATCCTACAGATGTTTTCATTCTATGTGAAATGGCCTGTATAGTGTCAAAATCATTTTCTTTTATTGCGTTTCCTATTTCCTTTATATCTAAAGGGTTTTGTTCAAGAAACAACTCAATCATTTCCTTCATAAATATCTTGTCTCCTTTAGCCAGTTCCCGTAACTCATCGAGATTGATTTTTATGGTGGAATAATTTTCTTTTTCCTCTGTTAGTTCTATTGGTGTTTTTTTAAGCTGAATTTCTTCGTTAAGGTATTTCGAAATAATATTATACAATTCAATTTCTTTAAATGGTTTTGAGATATAATCATTCATTCCAAAACTCATGCATTTTTCTTTTTCTCCCGGCATAATATGGGCAGTCATTGCAATAATCGGCACAATGGATTTAATTTCATCTCTTATTTTTCTGGAAGCAACATACCCATCCATCGTTGGCATTTGTATATCCATCAATACTAATTGATAGGTGTTGTTTTTTACTTTCTCCATTGCAATTAATCCATTTTCTGCAATATCTACTTCCAATCCAAATCCTTTTAAAAGTGTCGAAGCCAACTTCTGATTCATAATGTTGTCTTCTGCTAACAGCACTTTATATTTGTTTTCTTTGGTTCCGAATATTTTTATCTCTTCGTTTTCTTTTAAACTTACTAATGATTCATTATTTATCGGATAACTGATAATAACAGTAAATTCCGAACCTTCTCCTTCTTTACTTGTTAAACTTATTTCCCCGTGTTGTATTTCTACAAGGTTTTTTACAATAGATAGACCTAATCCGGTACCTCCGTATTTTCTTGTTGTTTCCGAATTTCCCTGGTTGAACCGTTCAAACACATCATTTATTTTATCAGCCGGAATACCTATACCTGTATCCTTTATTCTGAATACAAGTTTCGCCTGGTTATTTTCTATGTTTTTTAACTCACAGGTTACTTTTACTTTTCCCTTGTTTGTAAATTTTATGGCATTATTGATAAGGTTAACTAAAATTTGAGTCAATCGGGTTGGGTCGCCAAAAACATTTTCCGGGATTGATTTATCAATTGTAATTTCAAAGTCGATATTCTTTTCTTTTGCTTTCTCACTAAACATTAACTTAAGGGAGTTGATAAGTTTAGTAATGCTGAATGGTATTTTTTCAAGATGCAACATTCCTGCTTCTATTTTTGAAAAATCAAGAATATCATTAATGATGTTTAGTAAATTGGAACCACTGTTTTTTATTGCCGAAAGATATTCCGATTGAGATTCGTCAAGTTGGGTTTTTTGCAGCAAACTTGAGAAGCCGATAATAGCATTCATCGGGGTACGTATTTCATGGCTCATGTTTGCCATGAACTGCTCTTTCAGCATAGCATTTTCATCTGCCTGTTTTTTAGCGGCTCTCAGTTCCACTTCCAGTCTGTTTCTTACGTTGATATCTCTGAATAGAATAAGTATGGCGGCTAATGATGCAAGTATGCCGATAATGATTTCGCCATAACTCCATTTTTGTGAAGCTTCCAACAAATCATTACTTTTGCTAATAAGCACCACAGATGCTGCACTCAGGCTATTGATTATTTCTACTAACGCTTTGTTTATTTCTTCTACTATTTCCTTCCCTTCCTTAGAGCCGTTTCCAACCTGGTTTACTCCTGGTAAATTAATTTTGTGAGAGAAATCTTTTCCTTCCATCAGTTTTTTAAACGTCAGGTCTTTCAACTTCAGGTACAAACTCTCTTCCTGGTTACCTTTCAAATATTCTCCCAAGCTGTCCAGTTCTGATTTTGTTTCTGTTTCTTTCTGGATGTAATGTTCCATAAATGAACGGTCGCCTGTAAGGTTGTATCCTCGTTGGTATATTCCTAAACTGTCAATATTGTTTCTGAATATTTTCATGGTTTCAGAAATTTTGTAGGAGGCATAAAGCTTTTTATTATTCTCCGAAAGCTGGTTGATATAATCGTTAGAGCGGTAAGCAATAAACAGTATCAAACAAAAGCTGATGATGAAGCTGACAATGATTATTAATTTGGTATAACTCCTGATTGCAATTTTCATAATGCGCAAATATGTTTTGATTCGAATAAGGAATAAATATGTTCCATTAAATGGCTTTCAGTGTATGCTTTTTTTGAAATGATATTATCAGCTCCAGATTTTAATAAGTCCAATGTTTTTTCCACATCATCAGAAGAGGAAAGTATCACCACCAAAGCATCCGGAAGAATGGTTTTAACCGCAATAAGAATCTGCTGTTCGGTTAGTCCTTTTTCTTTTTGTGTCCCTATAACCACTAAGGCAGGACGAATCAATTTGATTTCATTTAACGCTTCTTCCGCATTGTAAAAATTATGCAGCACACAGTTACTGTTTTCTCTTAGTTCAATACTGAACTGTATAGAGAACATCGGATCATTTTCAATGAGCACTACTGATGGCTTTTTATTTTTAATGCAGAATTTCATTTTAGTTTTCTTTTTTTAACTCATTAACAACCTTTTGCAGGTAAGAGATTTCAAACGGTTTAGTGATAAAATGTGTGTATTCAATATTGTGCTTTCTTAAAAATTCCTCTCCATCTTTCAGAGAACTGATAACAATAATAGGGGTGTCCTTAAAAGGGTGATGATTAAACAATAAAAGAAATGTAGCTCCAGATACAACCGGCATCATTATATCGCAAATAATCAAATCCATCTTCTGGTTATCCTCTACCATTTCTAGTGCCACCATTCCGTTCTGGGCCGGGAATACTTTATTCTCAGGTAAGGTAAACAGGTTGGTCATTGCTTTTAGCAAAAGAACATTGTCTTCTATTATTAATATTTTCATTTGATTTTGTTTTATAAGGTTTGATTTATGGTTTATCAAGTAAAGCGGGAGCCCATAACTGAATGGCCATTACTCCTCCTATTACTGCTACCAATAAAAACAAAAGAATGATTGCGTTTCGTCTCGATTTGCCTACTTCTGTTTTTAAATCTTTTAATTTCAAACATTGAAGTATCGACATGTTTAATTTGCGGAACATGAATTCGTTTTTTACAATATAGTCATGTGCCCCATGATGCATTGCTTTTACTGCGACATCTGCTTTTTCTTCACTGGTAAACATAATAACCTCTGTATTCGGACTATGTTTCTTAATCATGTCAATTGTTTTAACTCCGTCCATAGCATTCTTCACTTTACTATCCATGTGATAGTCTACAATTATCAGATTCGGTTTGTTGTGAATTGCCTTTTGACATTCTTCTCCCGATTCATAGGTAGAGATTACCGGGTTGAGTTTCGGAAAAGTTTTTTCGATTTCATTCTTTAATGCTTTTGCTAACATTTTATCGTCATCTACAATAAAAATGCTGAGTTGGTTATTTGCTGCCATGTTGTTGAATTGTTTTTTTGTTTATTTTTTTGATTTTTGAATGTGTTCTATAATTCCGGTTAAGTAAGACATGTCAAATGGTTTGTGAATAAAATAACTGAACTTCAACCCGCTTTTTTGCAACAGTTCATTTCCTTCATCCAGTGAAGAGATGACAATGACAGTCGGCAACCATTTATTATAGTATTCTTTCAGGTGGCTGATAAAATCCGGACCGGTAACCTGTGGCATCATAATGTCGCAGATGATAATATCAATGTCTCTTTCCAGCCTGATATAGTCAAGCGCTTTCTTGCCGTCAGTGGCTGATATTATTTTATGTCCCAACGCACTAAGGGAATGATTCAAAACTTTGTGAATCATCAAATCATCGTCTATCAAAAGTATGTTCATATTGTTTGGTATTTAGTTCATTTGTTTTTCTGATGTAAATTTAGAACATGTTTCAACACGTATTTTGGGTTTTTCGTTGAACAGGCAAAAATAATGGCTGAAAAGGAAACGATTAAAGTAGAAATGGAATTACATTCTTATTACAGGAGGCCCTGTCTATAGCCGGAGAATTGATTTCAGTATGAATTTTACTCTTCATTTAACATCTTCCCGACTATTTTATCAATCGGTAGAGTAAAATCATTTTCCGAAATGTCTTTTAATTCAATCCAACGGAAAGAGATATCTTCCTTTGAATCTATTTTGAACTCGCCAATGGATTTAACGATATAATAAATACTGATTATCTGGTGAGATGAATTATAAGTAGAGATTTGAAAATAGTCGGTGGTATAAAAATGTTGAACTGCTTCTATTTCATTATTGGTTTCTTCCATAAATTCACGCTTGATGCAATCAATTGTTCCTTCACCAAATTCCAAACCACCACCCGGAAATTTTGTAATTTTAATTCCTTTTATCAATTCATCACAAATCAATACCTGATTGTCCGAATTGATCAGAATTCCATAAACGCGAATATTAAATTTATTTATTTCCATTTTAAGTTTTTATGGCCCTCACCATTTCTCTTTTTCCGGGAGGACCAGGAAGTGCAGCAACCGTAAAACCTACTTTCTTTAATGTGCGTTTTACTTCTCCTTTGGCGCAATAGGTGACAAGGCAACCGTTTGGTTTTAGTGCAGAATAGAGTTTATTGAAAATTTCTTCTGTCCACATTTCAGGTTGCACCGCTGGCCCAAATGCATCAAAATAAATTAAATGATAAGTTTCGTCAAATTGGACTTCCTGAAGAGTGCCTTTTATTTTATGAATGCAGAACAATTCGGATAAGGATATTTCCTTTTCCCAATCTGAAGAATGAATTTGAATGAATTTATTTTTGATTCGTTCTTCATTTAAACACTCCACATAGTTTAATTCAGTTATTAAATCCAGCTCTAAAGGAAAGGCTTCTAAGGCTGTATAATGAATAGGAAGATTTAATTTTTCGCTTTCTATTAAAGTAAGAAAAGCATTTAAGCCGGTTCCTAATCCAATCTCTAAAATACGTATAGGTGAATTATTATGCGATGCAACGTGTTTTAAACCGGCTTCAATAAACACATGTTTTCCTTCCTGTATAGCTCCATGTTTAGAATGATACTGTTCATCCAAATCATTTACATAGAGAGAATGAGAACCATCTTCAGTTTTAATTAAAGTTCGTTGCATTTATTTTAACGGCCCGACTTTTTTATTGTCTATCAGCCATTGGGTGGTCTGCAGCATACTATGCGCATAATTTTTTAGGGTATCCGCAAGCCCGGGAAATTTTCCAAGGAATTGATTTGGGTCTTTGTCCCTGTAATGAAGCAGGTATTCATTTTCAGCAGCGTAATTATAATACCAGAAATACTGGTCATTCACACAGCCCAATTTATCATCTGCACTGAACGCAATGTATTTTCTTCCTTCTTTTATTAAATCCACTCCCATGGAGTTATTTACATACGGTCTGTTAAGCAGTCCCATTACAGTAGGAAATACATCTATTTGTCCTCCTACAGCAGCATTCATTGTTGGTTTAATTAATTTGGGAGCAAAAATAATTAGTGGAACTTTGTTGTAAGATAAACTCATTTCATAACAATCGCGATACCAGCTGCCATGGTCTGCAATAAATACAAAAATGGTGCTATCGTACCAGGGTTCAGTTGAACAAGACTTTAAAAATTTATTTATTGACCAATCAGCATATTCAGTTGATTGTTGTTTTTCTTCTTTTGTCTTTGGAACAAAACCTCTGCCTTCGGGTATGTAGATGGGTTCATGGTCACTTCCCGTTAAAATGGCAGCAAAAAAAGGCTTTGGTGTTTTTGCCATTTCATCTATTTCTTTTACGGCATGTTCAAATAGTATGTCGTCAGGAACTCCCATGGTGCTATGTATCTCGGCAGATGGGAAATCTTTTTGGCCGACAATTTTCTGAAATCCATTTGCTTTTAAAAAACCGGCCATGTTATCAAACTCCTCATCATGAGGGCAAATAAATGCAGTCTGATAATCAAACTGATTAAGGGTGTTTGCAATTCCGGTAAAAGGCTGATTGCTTTTTTCATTCTCCATCGGATGTTGATTCATCAATGCAGGCATGCCGAACAAAGATGAATAAACTCCATTGTAAGTATGTATGCCTGCTGAAAAAACATTGGTGAATGTGTAAGATACTTTTGCAAGACTATCCAAATAAGGAGTCATGTCCACAGGATTGTTATCCAACCCGGTTTTTGATAAGCCCATGGATTCCATAATTACCACTACCACATTCGCATTTACGGGGCCTCCTTTTACATCTATCTTTCTTGCTATGGGGAAATCGCTGGAAAGTGTTTTTTCTATTCCCAAACTTTTCTGAATATTTTCAAGAGCCAGTGTATCATTTAGAAAATCTATTTTTTTATTCTTCGGATTAAGACTGGTTATGCAACTCTTGAAAAATGTAAAGTCAGGGTTCAGACCCATCTGGTTGGCAAAATTATTGTTCGAAATAAATGCCGTGCCCCACTGTATGGGTGTTTTAAAAGTAACTCTTCCACGGATTCCTAAAAAAAATAAACCGATGATGACAACAGAATAAACCACTTTCATCATTTTGTGTTTGGAATTGGTAAAGAGACTTTCTTTGTGAACCAGCAACGTTAAATTGTTAATGGCCTTTACTCTTAAATAGCTAATGAAAATAAGTATAAGAAAAAATGCAAGAAAGAAATAATTAATCAAATCCTGGAAAACAATCTTTAACATAAACAATGGGTCATTGGCCCAGTTAAGCACAGATACGGTAACCCTGTTCAGGTAATGTTTGAAATACGGTATGTCCACACAGCAAATAAAAAATGCAATGCAATATATAATGATGGTGTACCTTACCACAAAACGGTTTAGGGGAAACGATTTGTGTTTTTTGAATAAATTAATAATAAGTAATAAAGCGGGGAGGGCAAGCATATAACAACTCGCAACGGTATCGAACCGGAAACCCATTACAAATGCTTTTGCAATTAAATCTTTTGTGGCTGTTCCGGCCTGTTGAAGATTAAAAAGAATAAAGAGAAGTCTGAAAATTGTAAAAACAATTATCCCCGAAAAATAAACTTTCAACAAATACCTGAATTCGAGCGGGACGTTATGAAGAAATCTTTTCAAATGTATTTTACGTTTAGTGAAATTATTTACTCATTACCTTAAATTCGGTTCGCCTGTTTTGTTGCCTACCTTCATCCGTATCATTGGTGGCTATGGGTTGCTCTTTACCATAACCCATAAAGGTTAGGCGGTCAGCCTTTATTCCGGCTTTCACCAAATAATCCACCACAGCTTTTGCACGGCTTTGCGATAATGTTTTATTATACTCCGCAGCTCCCTTGGAATCGGTATGTCCGGAGATTTCTATTTTTAATGTTCCATTATCATTTAATAGTTTTACCAATCGTTCCAGCTCATTGGTTGATTCCGGACGAAGGGTGGATTTATCAAAATCAAAGAAAATATTATTCAACACAATTTTATTACCTACTGCAAGGCTTTTTAATGCCACATCTTTGGTTACTTCCTGGAAAGCTGCAGATGCGGGTATATCAAAGTTTTCTGAATGAAAAAGGTATCCGTCTTTTTTTACCGCTATCCCATAGTTTTTTCCGGCAGGTAACGATACGAGGTATTTACCCGTAGAACTGTTGGAAACAAAACTTGCTATCACTTCATTCTTTGCATTGTCCACCAACTCTACGGTTGCATCCAGCGGAAGCTTTGTTTTTTCATCTGTAATTATTCCTTTTAAAATAGTCAGCTGCGCTTCCTTAATTGCTAAAGCAGGTGCTATCACATTTTCCTTTACCGGGGCGGCTGCACTGCCCAACAGGTTGTCTTCATTGTTCAGCACCATTGGTTTTTCCGATCCTAAAAAGGTAATCATGTAAATATCTTTTTCTCCCAAGCCATCTGTTTTAATAGAGGAATAATAACCATGTTTTCCATTGGCTGCCATTACAAAAAATACATCATCATCAGGCGTATTAACCGGGTAGCCCAAGTTTACAGGCTCTGACCATTTCCCGTTTTCAAAAACGGATTTGAAAATATCATACCCTCCCATGGTTTTATGTCCCTGCGAACTGAAGTAAAGTGTTTTTCCATCGGGGTGAATAAATACTCCTTCTTCGCCATAGTGTGTATTGATGGTAGGCCCAAGGTTAGATGGTTTTCCCCATTTACCGTTGGCATCTTTTTGCGACATCCATATATCTCGGTCTCCAAATCCATCTGTCCGGTTGCTTACAAAATATAGTATTCTTCCATCTGCAGAAAGCGATGCAGATGATTCATGGAAATCCGTATTTACATTTTTGTTTAACTTCTCCGGTTTCGACCAGGTGGTACCAAGCAAATTACATTCATAAATGTTACCATCGCCTTTATCGTCCACATATACATATAGTATCTGTCCGTCTGCCGAAAGCCCCATGGTGGCATCATGCCTTTTGGTATTTATGGGTGGGCCAATATTCTGCGCGGGAGACCATTTCCCGTTTACTTTTGTGGATACATAAATGTCTTCCATGTATTCATTGGTAAATTGGTCCATAGCTCCTCCGGTGGTCGTATTTCTTCGCGAGGTAAACATCATCACCGATTCGTCTGCTGAAATTACAGGACCGTAATCAGAATATTCTGTATTGATGGCATTGCCCACATTGTCAATAAATACCCTTACCGGAGTTTTTATAAGTTCCTTTCCGGTTATACATTCTTCTATTTGTTTACTAACCTCCTCCAGCAATTCCTTGGTATCCTTGGTTACAGGTACTTTGTTTTGAAATGTTTTTAATTCTTCTATTGCTTTGTCCCATTGTTTATCCAGGTGATAGGCTTTTCCCATCATCAGGTGTTGCTGTATATCAGCATCGGGATTTAGGCTTAGTGATTTTTCTAAAAAAGGAATGGATTTTATTTTAGTATTCGAATAAAGATAGCAGGCTCCTATTCTGAAATTCAATAAGGCATTATTTGGATTAAAATTATTTGCCAATAAGTATGGAGCAATGGCTTGCTTATAAAAAATAGTTCCTTGCTCCCATAGTGCGTCACCCACATCTATATTTTTCTTTGCATCTCTCAGCCCGTCTTTGTTATCCTTAAAATTCTCTTTGTTGAAATCTACATTTTGACCCGCAGAAACGCGAACAATCAATAGAAATAGTATGTATATAATTCTTTTCATTTTTTTACCGGTAGCTGATTTTTTATCATTGTCAAATTTTCAAATTACCAAATCTTCAAATTGGTTTTATTTACACCATCCCATATAATCCTTTGCCACTTCCACACCCAGCTCCAGTGCTTTTTTCCAGTCTTCGCAGGCACCTGCATCATCTCTCAGCATTTCTTTGGCAATGCCACGGTTAAGATATGCGTAACCATATTTAGCATTTATCTTAATGGCTTTGGTACAATCTTCAATACTTCCTTTGTAATCTTTCAGTTTGTATTTAGCGGCAGCCCGGTTATTATAAGCAAAGTCATAATCCTGTTTCAGGTTCAATGCTTTTTCAAAATCATTTATTGCCCCCTGATAATCTCCTCCATCGTACTTGGCGCTTCCCCTATTATTGTAAGCTATCGCGTAATCTTTTTTACGATTAATGGCTTCTGAGTAATCGCTTATTGCTCCTGCAAAATCTCCCTTGCTTCGTTTTGCACTGCCCAGGTTATTATACGCAAATGGCATATCCGAATTGGCAACGAGCGAATTTTTATAATCTTTTATCGCTCCGTCCAGGTCACCTGTTTCGCGTTTGGCACTGCCCCGGTCGTTAAAGGCATAGGCATAATCGGGCTTATACATGATGGCGGTGGTGAAATCTTCTATGGCACCTTTGTAATCTCCCGCTTCAAACTTTATTCCCCCACGGTAATAGTAGGCCTGGGCATAATCCACTTTTAAGGTGGTGGTTTTGGTATAATCGGCTGCGGCCTGCTCCTTATCGCCCAGTTCGTACTCGGCCTGCCCGCGGCTGAAATAGCTATCGGGTTTTTGTGCCAAGCCAAGGGCAAGGTTAAAATCGGCAATGGCACCATGGTAATCTTTCATTTCAAATTTGGTGGTGCCGCGGTTATAATAGGCCCGTTCAAAATCCGATTTCATAGCAATGGCATCCGAAAAATTTTTCAGCGCATTGGTAAAGTTTTTGTTTTTAAAATCTTCAATTCCCTTGTTATATAGTTTTTCCACTATGGCGGTGGTGTCTTCCAATATTTTTGCTTTCACGGTATCGTTTTGGGCAATACCTGCCAAAGGAATAAAGGTGACAATAAAAAACAAATACACTGTTATTTTCTTTTTCATAACCTCTTGTTATTTTCAATGGTTAAAAGTAGTAAGTTTTTTTACATGCCCCTATAATGATTTGCTTTTTGTTGCATGTATACTTTTAATACCTGCCATGTATTGCTAAAATGCCAATTCGATAAGTTAGTTTGTTTTCAGTTCCGTATTTTACGGATTAAAAAATGAACCTGAATAGCTGAAAATTGGCTTTATTAATACCCCCAAAAGCCAAAAGTAGCTGATTTTGCTTCGCACCACCGTGAGAGCTCATCTCACTCCGATGGTAGTTGCAACCACTGGAGTGAGACGAGATAAAACTCCAATGGTTTTCAATATCACTCCGATGGTACCGAATACCGCTCCTATGGTTTTCAATTTCACTCCGATGGTACTCAATACCACTCCGATGGTTTTAAGTTTCACTCCAATGGTTTCTCAAACCACTCCGATGGTTTTCAGTTTCCCTCCGATGGTTTCTCATCACACTCCGATGATATTGCGCACCATCGGAGTGTGATTAAGAAGTTAGGGAGAATGCTTAAAAAGCGGGTGTAAGAGATGAAAAACAACAACGCAAAGCACTGGTCGTAACCTCCCACCGTGTGGTCACGACCTCCCACCGAGTGGGAACAACCTCCCACCGAGTGGGAACAACCTCCCACTGAGTGGGAACAACCTCCCACTGAGTGGGAACAACCTCCCACCGAGTGGGAACAACCTCCCACTGAGTGGGAACAACCTCCCACTGAGTGGGAACGACCTCCCACCGAGTGGGAACAACCTCCCACTGACTGGGAACAACCTCCCACTGAGTGGGAACGACCTCCCACTGAGTGGGAACGACCTCCCACACGCTCATTGGTCTTGCAAACGTGAAATTAATTTAAAGCCCAAGGTTGGCATTTGGAGTAAAATGGAACCAAGCACTAAACAGGGGTGCTTTTTCAACTGAGGGCGTAGGATTATCAAAAGCGTAAAAATGGCCTTTTTTGGGTCAGAAATGAGGCTGTTTTTTATTAAGGGAGAGGGTGTTTTCATTCTTACTAATATGCATTTTAGATGAGTAATTTAAATGCTGCCAGGCAATTTCTTCAAAAAGCCAAAAATCCGTAAACAAGGCTCAAAAAAGTATTTTGAGTCTTAAGGTTGCAAACATGAAGCTTGAAGTTCCGAACCCGAAGACTCAAAAACATATATTTAACCTTCAAAAACATTTTTTGAAGCTTGAGGTCTTGAACCTGAACACTCAAAAACATATTTTGAGTCTTCAAAAACATTTTTTGAAGACTCGTTTTCTAAAACTTAACACTCAAAAAAGTATTTTGAGCTTTCAAAAACATTTTTTGAAGCTTGAAGTTCTGAACATGAACGCTCAAAAACATTTTTTGAGCGTTCGCGAAGGGAAAATTAACATAAAAATGATTTTTGTAGTGTTTGTCAGGGTTTTGATAAAATCCGGAAGAAATAACTTGGATTCAAGTTAAGAGAATTTAATAATGGGTAGTTTAAAGTTTCGTAAGTTTGCGGGTGTAATGGATAATTTTGAAGTGCTAAGTGTAGTGGCGGGACGCCACTTAATAATCGGCACAGGCGAAACACGCCTGCGCCAGCGGGGTTTTATTTTCTTTACGATGAAATCCAAATTTCTCATAGCAATTACAATTGTAATTAATAATTGCAGTTATTCACAAACTAATTTAATTCCCAATTATAGCTTTGAAAACTATGATACTTGTGATGTTTTCCAAGGTTTTTCTGTTTTAACCGATTGGACTAACCCTTCAGTAATGGGCACGCCAGATTATTATAATGTGTGTGAAGGCACAATTCCTTGTGCTGCAGGTTGTGTTTATTATCAATATCCGCATACTGGTAATGCTTTTGTTGGAATAGAGTGTCAAATATATCTTACTTCAAATTATAGGGAATATGTTCAGGCTCAGTTAGCCAATCAATTAATTACTAATCAATGCTATTATGTTGAGTTTCATACAAACAAAGCAAATTCGGATAAATATGCAGTAAATAATATTGGTGCTTATATTTCGGATACTGCAATTACAAGCTTTTGGGATACTTGTTTAAATTTTATCCCACAAATATTATTACCCGGGAATCCAGTAATTACTGATACCGTAAACTGGGTAAAAGTATACGGAGTCTATCAAGCAATTGGAGGAGAAAATTATATTACTATAGGTAATTTTCAAAATTATGCAAACACTACAATACAAGTATTTGATGCTGCAAGCCCTTATGATGAAGCCTACTACTACATAGACGATGTAAGTATGTATGAAATACAAGATGCAAATGCAGGTATTGATACTACTATATGTACCAATGATACCGCACATATAGGGGCAACAAACTATGATGGGGTGGGTTATGAATGGCAACCAACAATAGGGTTAAGTAATGCCGCAATTGGTAATCCTACTGCCACACCAACGCATACCACTACTTATATTTTAACACAAACCACCCCATGCAGCATAACTACAGACACAATAACCGTTACTGTTTGTTTGGATGTGGGGTTAAATCAATTGGGAATAATTAATGAGGAATTAGGAATTTACCCAAACCCAAGTAGTGGGGAGTTTAGCATAGCTACAAAGTACAAAGTGTTAAGTGTTAAAATAAAAAATATAATAGGTGAAGAAATAAAGATTATTAATAGCACCGCATTTGATTTAACAGATGTTTCAAAGGGAATTTATTTTGCAGAAATAAAAACAAACAAGGGAATAGTAAACAGAAAAATAATAAAGGAATGAGTTTGAACCCAACAGCGTTTGCAGGTGAAAAAATCCCGCATGTGAAGGACAAAGGCATCAATAAATGGCGGTGAATTTTCAGGCTAAACCCGATTGGAGTGGAAATCCTTTTTCTTTTTTTTATTTCAAAAAAAAGAAAAAGATTGGAATGGAAAGCGGGAAGAGGGGTGTTGAATAACTGTGTGGTGTCTTTTCAAAAAAAAATAAATACTCTCCTTTAAAAAGAAAACTCCAGGCCTACTTTTAATCCCCAGTTGCTGATTTTGTTTCCGGGGTTTGCTTTTTCGTAGTCTTTTAAATAGAAGTCGTCATTGTAGGTAAGCCGGTAAAGAAAGTCGAAACGAATGACATCGAGGATGTTTTCGATGCCGAGGTCGGCTTCGAAGTAGGGAACGTCTTCCATTACGGTGAAGGTGTTGTTTTTGTTAAAGTGTTTATTTTTTTCGCTGAGGGTTCCGTAAGCCATGTTGAGCCCGACTACTTCGCGCAGGTCGAGCCGCTTGAGGAGGGGAACACGGTTAAAGAGCAGGCCATTAAAATGGTGGGCCCAGTAGGCTTGTATGTATTGGTCGGACACGAATTCGAAATAATTCATGAGGTTAAAGGTATTGCTGGCAAATATAAATGTTTCGTTTCCGCGGGGAATATCGAGCAGGGTGTAGGGTATTTCGGAAAATACTTTGCCTGCTTTTAAATAAACGGACGAAAAACCAAGGGTGGCCATGCGGAAACGGTTGGAAAAGGAAACGCTTAATTTGTTGTAATTAAAATCTCCGCCTATAAAGTTTTTTATGCCGAGGGTATAGTTGAGGGTAATAACGGGGGACTTGTTGTTTCCAAAGCTGATGCGTTCGTTTCCGTTTTGTACGTAGCGTTCTTTTACCGAAAAGCGGGATTCGAAGAGGATTTCGGAGATGGTGTATTTGCGTTGCTGAAAGATGGTGAACTCATCGCCATACTCGATGGGGAAGAGGGGAGTGGTGCGGACGTTACGGATGGTGATGGTGGAATTGAGGCCACGGTTAAAATCTTTTTCGTACCAGATGCGGGCTTCTTCTTTTCGCAAGAGCTTGGAAACATTGCCAATGCGCGAAAAGGTATTGTATAAATTATTGGGCGACTGGCCAATGTTAATATTGCTGATGGTGTTAAAGCCGGTTCCTACCTGGTCAATATCATCGCGGTATTGCACCCCGGCATTGCTCCAGGGGTAGCGGGTAATGATGCGTTCGAGTTGTAAATTGTATTTGAATCCCTGGTCTTTGAAACCATAAGCTCCGTAGCCGCGAATGACCCAGTTTTTGCTGAACTTAACATTGGTGCGGAAACCCACCTGAATGCGGGAACCTTCGTAAAGGTTGTATCCATAAGCATTGATGTAATGACCAATGTCCACAGGGCCTACATCCTTGTATCCTGAAAATAAAAAGTAAAGGGTGTTGACAGCATTTTTTACAAACCGGGTGTAACGAACGGTGTCAATCATGTTATAAGCTTCCTTTTCCAAAGGTGTGAGAGGTTCCTGGCGGTTGGTGTACCACCAGTTGGTGTCCTTGGTAATGGCATCTTCGGCAAAGGTGATGCGGGTTTTATAAAAATCGGCTTCCTTGGGTTTGTTCACTACAAAAAATCTGTTGGCATTATAGGTACGGAGCGTAACGCCCAGTAATTTTTTGGCAGCAGTGGCAAATTCGATAAGCACCCTTGTTTGCGATGGCACCCAGGG
Source organism: Bacteroidota bacterium (assembly GCA_947479085.1). Lineage (GTDB taxonomy): Bacteria > Bacteroidota > Bacteroidia > 2-12-FULL-35-15 > 2-12-FULL-35-15 > 2-12-FULL-35-15. Next base: position 97,796 of record CANJYB010000001.1, read on the forward strand.
GCCAGCTTCGGTAGGTATCATTACCTGTTGTATGCGGGCATGTTTCACCAGGTTAACATTTACATCGCGGGCTATTTCCAGGTCCAGCTGTTTGATAACAAAAGTGGTGTCGGTAATCCAAAGGTTTCCGGTATAAGCCAAATCATGTTTGTTTTTTGGCCGGCAGTTAATCAGGAAACAACGGTACCCATCTACCACCACGCTATCCAACAGGGTATAATTATAAAAAAGCCCGGCATTGTCGGCAATAGGGTTCAGGAAATCTTTGTTAATGGTGGCGATGGCAACAGTATTATTGCAGAAATTATAATTCTGAAAATCGGTGCCCTGCAGTTGAGACATGGCACTGCCGTCCTTCATTCCCACAAATTTAATTTTTACAGCTGTCACATCTTCGTGCTTTTTTTCACCGTCTTTGTAGGAATAAATATCCGAAACTATTTCGCTCATCCAAACAGGCAGGTTGGCTTTGCTGGCTTCTCCGGCTATGGAATCCATGCGGTCCCATAAATCGGAAATGGCATGAAGAAAATGAAACTTACGGAAACGCGAAGTAAGGTTATTAATATCTCCTTCCTGTTTGGTATAACTTACATATTGAACCGAGGTAAGGTTATCTCTGTTGTATTTCGATTTGTTAACCGTTGCATTTTTAATGATGCGAAGGGCAGGGTTAATCCCCGGGCGGACTTCAACGGTATTTAAACTCAACGCTTCGGTACTTATCTGGAAATTGATAACCTGTGTTTTGCCTTTTATTACCGGTTTCGATTTAGAAGTATAACCAATCAGTCGAAGGTAAATGGAGTCGGTAGGGGTGGTGGTTTTAATGGAATAGTTTCCATCAAAATCGGTAACGGTACCTGTAAAAGCACCTTTGAAATAAAGGTTCGCAAAAGGAACACCGCTGTTGCTTCCCGTTTCGGTAACTCTTCCGGTAATAACAGTTTCCTGCTGGGCATGCAGCAGGTGGCCGGTTATGAATAAAAGAAGGAAAGAAAATAGTATCTTTTTAAAAAGCATCAATGGTTAAAAATTATGAGTGGCAAAGGTCGTAAAATAGTTAGAATAAAGGTGAACAGTTAGTTTAACTATTATACAGTTGGTGGTAAGTATGGTTCATTTATTTCCTGAATCGTTTTTTTATTCCATGCAAAAAAGTTTTTTTACCCATTATTCCTTTCCACCCCTGGTAAATAAGTATAAAACCTAAAACAGAAATAAGGATAAAAGGTTTTGGCCAAAAGTTTTTAAATGTTCCACTGATGGAAACAATTGCAATTACAAACCCCAGAAACATACCACTTATAAAAAACAGGTTGTAAAGCCATGGTGAACGTTTAAAATAATAGTCATCGTCTTTTTCCTGGTATGCTGCCTTGTTAAAACTATTCCAGTCGTAATGAAAATTAGTTGGATTGGAATGGGTATTGTTTTTAACAGATGAACCGTAATATTGTTTTTTTCGTTCTGCATTTGCCTTGGTGGTGTCAGCATAATTTAATTTCAAATCATGCATGTATCTTTTTTTGTCATCAAGCAAAGTAGCGTAAGCTTCGTTTACCACTGCAAACACTTCATTGGCCTTAGGCGAATTGTTAACGTCCGGGTGCAATTCCTTGGCCTTATTCCTATAAGCACGTTTGATGTCTTCCATAGAAGCATCGCGGGGAATATCCAGTATTTTATAAAAGTCGTACACAGGTGGCCTGTTAAAATATCAACAAATTTATGGAATTTTTCAAATTAAGCGTCTTATATGTAAAAGAGGAGGTGAAATATGAAACATAAATTATTTATTCTCGCAATGCTTATTCTTTATTTAAAGGATGCAAAATCTCAAAAACACTACGATTTAAACCCGGTCACTGTTTATCCTCACAAAAGCCCCGATACTGTTTTCGGCAGTTGGAAATTTATGGTGGAGGACTATGAGTTTTACAATGATAAATTAATACTGCTTACTTACGAACGAAACCTGGAACATGCCAAAGTAATGCTTGCAGATGCTTCGCAAAAGGTTCTTTCCGGTTTCGATTTGCCCGATGAAGCAGAAAGGTTGTATAAAGATTACCTGGGTTATATAAATGTAATTTGTAAAGAACATATTTATCGTATCAGCATAGTTGATAATAACATTCACCTGGCATCATTACCGGTAAGGGATTATAAGAATTTCATCATGCCCTGTATCGATACAATTGAAAAGGATATTTATTTTTCCGATTACCAAAAAGATTATCCTGTGTTTAATTACTATTGTTACAATACCGAAAAAAAACAAACCACTACCATAAAAACCATATCCGATGCTGATGAATTGAGGGGGTATAACATGGAATATTATTTTTTGAAATCAAATGAAAAATTAATTGCAAGACGCCTTGCTGACGAATATAAAGTGGACAAGCATAAAATAGCTGCGGTAATGAGTGGCCTGACCACCAGTGTTTTTTACAGCCCGCCCTATTCTCCATTGTTTGTTATGAAAGACACCGTATATGTTTTCGACCATTACAGCAATGCTATTTTAAAATATACCGGCAAACATTAGCTCATCGATTCCATTCCGGTAACGTATAATCATCCTAAAAACTGGAGAGATTGGAAACATCAGATTATTCTTGACAAAGAAACAAATAACATTTATGCCCTTTACGAAAGAAACGGGTATAATTATCTTAAACATATAGATAGGTATACCGGTAAAATAACAGGAAGTTTCAGGCTGACCAATAAATATGTAAAACAGATAAAAATAAAAAACGGGGAGGTGTTCTATGTCTACAGGCCGTTTGAATCTCTCCAGCAGCAATTTGTATATAAAGAATTGATAATAAATTTTTGTAGTTTGGATTGATTATTGTAATTTCACATTCCATTAAAAATCTTAACTATGAAAAAATCAATTCAATTAGTAGCAGCAGTTATAATTATTGCCGTTGCTTCAGCATTTAAACCTGTAATTAATCCGGAACTCGAAATTGGCAAGACAATACCCAGCGCCACTTATAAGATGATGGACATTAGCGGGAAAGAGGTTGCCTTATCAGATGTAAAAGGGGAAAACGGGTTGCTTGTTATTTTCTCCTGCAACACCTGTCCGTATGTAAAATTGAGTGAATCAAGAATTAAAGAATCAGCTGCCCTGGCTAAGAAAAATAAAGTAGGAGTTATTTTGGTAAACTCTAACGAGGCCCAAAGAAGTGATGATGATTCTTATGATGCCATGAAAAAATATGCTGCCGTACAAGGTTATGACTTTAGTTACGTAGTGGATAAAAACTCCCAGTTAGCCAATGCTTTCGGAGCTACCCGCACCCCACATTGTTTTCTGTTTGATAACAAAGGCTTGGTGTATCGCGGGGCAATAGATGATAACATAAAAGATGCAAAAGATGCAAAAGAACATTATTTGCAGGATGCAATTATTGCAGTAGGTACCGGAAAACCTGTAAAAACCAATTCCTCAAAATCGGTTGGTTGTTCTATTAAAAGAATTGAAGAATAATTTATAAATATTTGCTTAATCATGAGAAATGATGGCATTACATAATTAGTAAGTTTTTTCTTGAAATGGTTTATTATAACCCCGGCATTTATGTCGGGGTTATTTATTTAATTGCACCGTTGGGCTTTAGCCCATATTTTAAATCTTAGACCAATAGATTTTATTTTTTAATTTAAGAAGAAATAATTTTAATTTTGTTTCATAAACTTAAAATCTAAACCTATGAAAAAAACATTACTATTTATTCTTTTTGCAGCACCTTTTTTCACTTCATCTGCCCAGGTGAACACGCATTCGTTAACCTTTGATGCTGTGGATGATTATGTGGATTTACCTGAAAATGCAACATTAAATCCTTCCACTTCCATTACCATTCAGGCATGGATAAAGGCAAGTTCATGGGGAACAAACGTATATGACAATTACATTGTTGGAAAGGATGATTGGTCCACTTCTTCAGCTGGTTATGCGTTGCGTGCCGGAGCAGGAGGTCAATTGTCTTTCAATTTTGCTGTTACCGGTGGAATATGGCAGGAAGTAATTTCTTCCTCCACAATGAGCACCGGGGTATGGCATAACGTTGCTGCAACTTACGATGGAACTACCCAAACTATTTATATTGATGGTGTTGTTGCCGGAACAGCAAGTTATACAGGTTCAATAGTACCTTCTACTTATAATTTGAATATCGGAGCAGTACCTTATACCATTCAGGGAGGACGTTTATTTGATGGTCAAATAGATCAGGTAGCGCTTTGGAACACATCATTAACTGCAGCTCAGATAGTTCAGTATAGAAACTGTACACCTGTAGGAACCGAAGCTGGCCTTGCTGGTTTCTGGAATCTGGAAGAAGGAACGGGAATTACTACTGCTGATAATAGCTCAAATAGTAATACCGGAACTTTAATGAATGGCGCTGCATGGAGTACAGATGTTCAGGCTTTTTCCTGCAGTGGTGCCGGAATTGAAGAATTGGGTAACAATGTATTCTCTGTTTTCCCTAATCCATCAAATGGAAATTTCAATGTGGTTTTTAATAAACCTTTAAATGGTGCGGTTATAAATCTGTATAATACACTTGGTGAAGTTTGTTTTGAAGAGAAGTCAACTACGGGCTTGATAAGGGAAATCAACCTTAAAAATATTTCTTCGGGAGTTTATTTTATGAAAATCAGTTCAGACAATAAACAATCAGTTCAGAAAATTATTATTCAATAACAAAAGAGTGCCTTGAGCACTTGAATTTTAAATAACTTTATTTTCTGGGCATGTGTCGATATAATTGTTATCTTGCGCTAAATTTAAATTAATTAAACATGCAAAAAGGTACAGTAAAATTTTTTAATGTAACAAAGGGATTTGGTTTCATTACACCTGAATCAGGTGAAAAAGACATTTTCGTTCATTCTTCTGGTCTTGTAGACGAGATTCGTGAGAACGATAAAGTGGAGTATGAAGTAGAAAGTGGTCCGAAAGGATTAAACGCAGCTAACGTTAAAGTTATCTAATCAGATAATCTTCTTTTTTAGAATAAAAAAACACGCTTTTAGCGTGTTTTTTTATTTTTATAAAACGGGCAAAGGAGGCTTACTTTTTCTTGTGTAAAAAGTTATAATAAACTCCAAAGCCAAAACTTAAATAGGTAGTATTGCCCGAAGGGGTTTTATCAAATGGCGCCCATTCATCAAGGCTTAATACATAGGGGTCGAAAGTATGAGTGAAAATGGAATAAGTAAGTGTACCACCAACACCAAAGTTTTCATCAACAAGAAAAAATAAATTTACTTCGGGCTCATAATAGAAACTTGTAAATTTCGAGTTGTCATTCGGTATCGGAATAATCTTGGTATTATCATTAGGGTCTTTTTTTACAAAACTGGAATATTTAGTCCAGTTATTTCCTATGGCCATGGAGACTGAAAACAAAACCCTGTTTCTGTCTCCTAAAAATAAATCACCACCAATTTTACCGGCAAGATTATTAACAGACATGGATGCATTATAATTCGCTATTTTGTTTTCGGTTATTTTTAACATTCCTGTTTTTGCGGTCCCGCCAATAAAAACTCCTTTATAAAGCATCACATTAATTCCTCCGCTAACTTCATAAACTCCTACAAAACATCGCCTGAACGAATTATTACCTATTGGCTTAGGAACGGTAACGTCTAACCGGGTACTGAAAACATAGTAATTTTTTTCTCCATCTTCCTTTAAACTATGCAACCTCGGGGTGTCATCATCATCATCGCTGTCATTGTCATCATTTCCTTCAGTATCCTGAGCAAATAAAGATACGGAGCATAAAGAAAACAAAAGAAATAATATACTAAAAGTGCGGACTCTCATTAGGCATCTGAATGAAGACACAAAATTAGAATGTTTATTTAATAAATTACACCAAAATTAATATTTATAATGATTTTTATTATTCTTTAAATTCTGAACAGCCAATAGTCTTTAGTTTTACTGCATTCGGGAAATTAAACGATGGTGATTAGGATAGCCCCTGTTTCGTTGCATTTTTTCTTTAAAGGGGTAGTTTTCTCTTAAAATTAAATTATACCTTTACCACTCAAAAATTTTAAACATGAATTATTGGTTAGTAAAATCAGAGCCTTCAACTTATAGTTGGGAAAAATTCGAAAAGGACAAAAAAGCTGTTTGGGACGGTGTTCGAAACTATGCAGCAAGAAATAACATGCGTGCAATGAAAAAGGGAGACCTTGTGTTTTTCTATCATAGTAACGAAGGTCTTGCCATTGTGGGTATTGCTAAGGTATTAAAAGAAGCTTACCAGGACCCTACTACCACTGATATTGCCTGGAGTGTGGTAGAGTTAGCTCCTGTAAAATCATTAAAAAAACCGGTAACCTTATCTGAATTAAAAGCCGATAAAACCCTTGCTTCCATGCAAATTGTCCGCTTAAGCCGTTTATCTGTTTCTGCTGTTACATCTGATGAATTTGAAAAGGTTTTAAAAATGTCAGAAACAAAATTATAATACTTCCTTATTAGCCCATAAACATTAGTTTTTTGTAAGGATTATTTATTACTTTTACGCGTTTTTTATAAAACAATAACCATTTAATGCAATCAATAAACATGCGTCAACCATTTATAAAATCTATAGTACTCATTCTTTGCATTTTTATTTCAGGAATTGCATTTTCTCAATCTTCAACAGGTACTGTTCGGGGGTTTGTTTATCTGAAGGAAACAGGCGAACCTGTGCTTTTTACAAATGTGGTGCTAAAGGGTACAACAATTGGAATTGCAACTGATGTTAACGGATATTTTTCCATCACCCGTATTCCTCCCGGCAGTTACACATTAATGATTGTTTCTGTATTGGGGTACGATACATTGCAGGAGCCGATAACAGTTAAGGCAGGAGAAATATTAAACAAAAAACTTTATTTAATTAAAGGGAATGTAAAGCTTAACGAAGTGGAAGTTTCCGCTACCCAGGAAGCAAAAGAAACAGAGACCCAGGTTTCGGTTAATAAAATTGACCCTATTGCGATTAAAAAATTACCAACAGTAGGAGGGGAGCCCGACTTAGCTCAATATTTGCAGGTTTTACCAGGGGTAATATTTACAGGTGACCAGGGAGGGCAACTTTACATTCGTGGTGGTTCTCCTATTCAAAACAAAGTATTGCTGGATGGAATGATTATTTACAATCCTTTCCACTCCATCGGTTTGTTCTCTGTTTTTGATGCAGATATTATCCGTAATGCAGATGTGTATAGTGGTGGGTTTGGTGCTGAATATGGTGGTAGAATCTCATCCATTATGGACATTACCACCCGTGATGGAAATAAAAAACGTGTTGCCGGAAAAGTAGCCTTATCTCCTTTTGGTGCCAAAATACTTGCTGAAGGCCCTCTTAAAAAGGCAAAAGAAGGTAGCAGCGGAACTGCATCTTTCATACTTTCTGCCAAAACATCTTATTTACCTACTACTTCCAAACTATTATATTCTTACATTGACCCCAATGGTTTACCATTTAGTTTTAATGATTATTACGGAAAGGTTTCCTTCAATAGCAATAACGGAAGTAAATTAAATTTGTTCGGATTTAATTTCAATGATAAAGTAAGTTATCAGGCATTGCAGGATATGAACTGGACTTCTTATGGTGGAGGTGGTAATTTTCTTTTAGTTCCTCAAAACTCACCTATTTTAGTAAATGGAAATTTTGCCTATTCTGAATACGATATCAAAATGAAACCTGAAGGAGAAGCTGAAAGAAGAAGCACCATTAAAGGTTTTAACCTGGGAATGATGTTTACTTACTTTATGAGTAAAAACGAATTGAACTATGGTTTGGATGTGAATGGTTTCAGTACATTCTTTGATTTTTACAATTCTTTAAATCGTCATATTTCTCAAAACGATTATACAACTGAGATAGGAGGTTATCTTAAATACAAATGGATATCAAAACACCGCAAATTGTTGATTGAACCAAGTATCAGGGTTCAGTATTATGCTTCATTGTCCGAATTTTCTCCTGAGCCTCGTCTTAGTTTAAAATGGAATGCAACACATAAAATTCGTTTAAAATTTGCTGCGGGTAAGTATTCTCAAAATTTAATTGCAACAAATACCGACAGAGAGGTAGTGAATTTGTTTTATGGCTTCCTTTCCGGACCGGATAATTTACCTACTTCGTATGTAAATCAGGATGGAGAAGTGGTAAATGTAAAGTCCAAGTTACAGAAAGCAAATCACTTTGTTGCAGGTATCGAAATTGATCTTGCCAAGCATTTAGACTTAAATATAGAGGTGTATCGTAAAGACTTTAAGCAATTATCGAACATTAATCCATACAAAATTTACGATGAATCATTGCCTGAAAATGCCAACAAACCTGATATTCAGAAAAAAGATTTTATCATCGAAACCGGAAGGGCGCAGGGATTGGATGTGGTGTTAAAGTATGATTACAAACGTATTTATTTATGGTTTGTTTACTCCTTAGGTTATGTTAATCACTGGGATGGGGTGCATGAGTATCGTACACACTATGATAGAAGACACAACCTTAACCTTGTTGCTTCTTACACTTTTGGTAAAAATAAAAACTGGGAGTTTGATGCCCGTTGGAATCTTGGTTCGGGTTTCCCTTTCAAACCTACCGGTGGATTTTATGAAGACTTAAGTTTTCAGGATGGAATTAATTCCAACTATACATCCACAAACGGAGACTTAAATTATTTTTATGATGAATCGCAGGTTAAAGAACTTCCTTGGTATCATCGCCTCGATTTGAATATCAAACGTACGTTCCGCCTGTTTGCAAATACCAAACTGGAAGCTGCCGTTGGAGCAACCAATGTTTACAGTCGTGCCAATGTATTCTATTTCGACCGCGTTCAATACAAAAGGGTGAACCAATTACCTATTCTGCCTACGGTTAGTTTAATAATGACATTTTAATTTGAAAATTCAATTGCCTTTGGAATTTGTTTAAACAACAAGTTCCAAAGGTTTTTTTATTGTTTTTATTTTCAAACAAACTTTTCCAACAGGTTTTTTTCTTACTTTTGCCCAACCGATAAAACTTCCTCTGGTTAAGGACCCAAAATTCTATGTCAACATCAACCAAATACATTTTCGTTACCGGAGGAGTAACTTCTTCACTTGGAAAAGGCATTCTTGCCGCATCTCTCGCAAAATTGCTGCAGGCAAGAGGCTATACTGTTACCATCCAGAAATTAGATCCGTATATCAATGTTGATCCGGGAACGCTTAACCCTTACGAGCACGGTGAATGTTTTGTTACCGATGACGGAGCCGAAACAGATCTGGACTTAGGCCATTACGAAAGATTTCTGAATGTGCCTACTTCTCAAGCTAATAATGTTACTACAGGGCGGATATACCAGACAGTTATTGATAAAGAACGTCACGGAGATTACCTTGGAAAAACGGTTCAGGTAATTCCTCATATCACGGATGAAATAAAAAATCGTATTAAACTGCTAGGCAAAACAGGTAAGTTTCAGTTTGTAATTACTGAGATTGGCGGTACCGTTGGTGATATTGAATCCTTGCCTTACGTGGAAGCAGTTCGTCAGTTAAAATGGGAATTGGGAAAAGATGCAATGGTTATTCACCTTACTTTAATCCCATACCTTTCTACTACCGGAGAATTAAAAACCAAACCTACTCAGCATTCTGTTAAACTATTGTTGGAATACGGAGTTCAGCCGGATGTATTGGTTTGTCGTACAGAGCATGAAATCAATAAGGAAATAAGAAATAAAATTGCATTGTTTTGTAACGTAGCGCCAAATGCCGTTATCGAAGCACGCGATGCAAGTACCATTTACGAAGTACCATTATTAATGGAAGAGGAACAACTGGATATAGTGGTATTGAACCAACTGAATATGCCGGTGACTGAAAACCTCGACTTAACTAAATGGAAGGAGTTTCTTTATAAATTTAAAAATCCGAAACACGAAGTAAGGATTGGCCTGGTAGGTAAATATGTTGAATTAAAGGATTCTTATAAATCCATTTCCGAAGCCTTTATTCATGCCGGTGCAGCCAACGATTGTAAAGTAAATATTGAATGGATACATTCAGAAAGTATTACAGACGAAAATGTTGCTGAAAAATTCAAAGGATTGCGGGGTATATTAGTTGCCCCTGGTTTCGGACAAAGAGGAATAGAAGGAAAAATTGCAGCCATTAAATATGCCCGCGAAAATGGAGTTCCGTTTTTTGGTGTTTGTTTAGGTATGCAATGTGCAGTTATTGAATTTGCCCGAAACGTGCTTGGATTCAAGGATGCCAACTCAACCGAAATGAATCCCGGAACAACTAACCCGGTAATAGATTTACTGGAGGCACAAAAAAAGATTACCAAAAAAGGCGGTACCATGCGTTTAGGGTCTTACCCTTGTAATGTTGCCGAAGGAACCAAAGCCTGGGAAATATACAAACAAAAGGAAATTAACGAACGCCACCGTCACCGTTACGAGTTCAACAACGAGTATTTACAGGATTTTGAAAAGGCCGGAATGATTGCTTCAGGAATAAACCCTGAAGGCGGTTTGGTAGAAATTGTGGAAATTAAAGACCACCCTTGGTTTGTAGGTGTTCAGTTTCACCCGGAATATAAAAGTACTGTCGCTAATCCTCATCCTTTATTTGTCAACTTTGTAAAGGCTGCTATTGAAGTAGCTAAGTTGGTGCATTAAAATTCAAAAAATCTCCATAATTATTTGAAGCAAATAGTTCCTTATTAACGGGATTGTTTGCTTCTTTTTTTTGTTTCAATTCTCATTTTTCAAAACCCTATCCTTTTCCCCGATTTTCCTATCCTTTTTCCTGAAAAGGGTAGGGAAATTCCCGAAAAGGGTAGGGAAATTTTAAATTTGGGTAGAGAAATTTCAAAAAAGGGTAGGGAAATTAGCCAAAAGGGTAGGGAAATCTTAAATTTGGGTAGGGAAATTTGCAAAAAGGGTAGAGAAAATTGAAAAAAGGATAGGGAAATTTCAAAAAAGGATAGGGAAATAAAAACAGTACATAAAAAGGCGATGAATATCCTATAAACAAAGAGAAATTTCAAAACCCCGAATCAGAAAACAGCAGAAGAAAACCTTTGAATTTATGTTAAAGGGCTAAAAATCCTAAAACTTAACCACCAATCCCCCCATAAAATTTATTCCCGCCTGCGGAAAATAAAAATTCTCCGTTACCGGTTTTCCGTTAAATGCATAAGAATAAGTGTACCCATTCGATTCATATTTTTCTCCGAATAAATTATTTATTGCCAGCGTAAAACCAATCTCTCGAATCAGTTTTGTTTTCACGGTATAATTAATCCTCAAATCATTCACAAAATAGGCATTCAGTTTTCTGCTTTCATTCGAAGTATTGTCCATAAACTGTTCACCTACATATTTACTTATAAAACTGAATTTTAAATTCTTCACCGGTTCATAGGTAAAAGTACTTCCCGCAATAATATTGGGAGAAAAAGCAATATCCGTGGTAGTATAGGTATTGTGTCGCTGCCCTATGAAATTATATAAGTCGTCATATTCATCCACATATTCTTCAAACCCCTGTACCTTGTTCTGGCTCAGCGTTACATTCGTATTCCACATCAGTTGTTTAAATATCCGCACACCCATTTCGCCTTCAATTCCCTGCCTGAAACTGCTTGCCACATTGGTCCTGGTATAAGCACCCACATCATTCACTTGCCCTGTAAGCACCAGTTGATTGGTATATTTCATGGCATATAAATTAAAATTCAGCATCCATCTTTTGCCTTTGTATTTATATCCCATTTCTATATCCCTCAGCTTTTCAGCCTTGGGTATGCTTTCCGGGGTGCTTTGTGTATAGTCATCCCTGCCAGGTTCTTTGTTACCAATACTATAGGAGGCATAAATACTGGTCTTGTCATTCCATAAATAATTAACTCCGAATTTCGGATTAAAGAAACCCAAGGTTTTACTTTGTTGCACATTTTTTAAATCACTGTTAAAACCAAGGAAAGAATAATTCACAGTCCGGTATTGCAAGTCAGCTAATAAATAAAGGCTTTCACCAACTTTATAATTCGCTTTTATAAACACATTAAAATCTGTTTTATTAGCCGTGTCACAGTAATAGTTATTATGAAGAACACTGTTGCTGGCATATTGCGCCCATATTATTTCACCGTAATGCAATCCTTTGTACTGGTTCCAGGCACCGCCAAGGGTTGCCATAAATTGTTTATTGCTATTGTAGTTAAATGAAAATGTTGTTCCGTAAAAATCATTGTCCAGCCATCTTCTTCTTACCAGATTTGTATTCGAAATAGTATCCGTGCCAAGTATTACATTATCCAAACCGTAATTGCTGAAAGCGTCCGCCTTCCTGTATTCTTCATAGTATCCCTTCCCCTTAGTATAGTGCAGTGCTATATTGGCATTCCAGTTTCTGTTAAACTCATGCGAAAAATGCAACTGATAGTAATCCTGTTTATAATGGTCCACCTGGTTTTTATAAGTAAACATATTATAGGTTCTGCTGTCGGAGTTCAATAAATTAGCAGCATCTTCAGCATCCAGGTAGTTCCGGTTAATATAATCGTTCATCCCCTGCACATCCTCTTTAAGGCGTGATTCAGGAATCCCGTTCCAGGCCTGGTAAGTTTCTTCATATCCCGAAAAAGTAATAAACTTGATAATATTTTTTTTGCCATAATAAGCTCCCGATAAATAATATGATTTTAAATCCGAACTCGCTCTGTCAATAAACCCCGTTGAATTTATTTTTGATAAGCGTGCATCAATGACAAATTTCTCATTCATTAATCCTGTTCCTGCATTCATTGTATTTTTGAAAGTATTAAACGAACCATAAGAGGAAGAAAATTCTCCATACGGTTTTGCATTCATTTTAGTGGTTTGAATATTTAAGCTACCTCCAAAAGCTCCAGCACCATTGGTAGAAGTTCCCACTCCCCGTTGTACCTGTATATTATCAATGCTCGAAGCAATGTCAGGCAGATCCACCCAATACGTTCCCTGCGATTCAGCATCATTCACCGGGATACCATTAATAGTAACATTTACCCGTGTTGCATCCGAACCTCTTATTCGTATTCCCGTGTATCCCACTCCAGCACCTGCATCCGATGTGGTCACTATAGAGGTTTGCTGGTTTAATAAGTAAGGCAGGTCCTGTCCCAGGTTTTGCTCCGCAATTTGTTCTTTATTAATATTGCTGTAGGCCATTCCTGATTTATCATCCACTCTTGTCGAAGAAACCACTACTTCATCCATCAATACAGTATTTTCAGAAAGCTCAAATTCATACGTCATGTTTTTTTCTAACAGGACAGTATCCGTCTTTTTTTGTAACCCTAAATAAGTAGCATGTAGAACATATTTCCCTTTCTTCAGATTTTTAAACTCAAAGCTTCCATCCGATTTGCTCAACACTGCCGTATAAGTATTTTCAATACTAACGGTTGCTCCCTCCACCACTTCTCTCGAGCCTTTAATCTTAACCTTCCCTATAATATTGTATTGAGAAAACAGTATAATGGGCAGAAAAGCCAATACGATGGTCAATAATTTTTTGTGGATGTAAAACATGGTAAAATATTTAATAGTTAAACCGATAGCAACAAAGGAGCAAAACGCTATCATTCAATTAACTTACCGTCCCTCCGCAGGCATTATCCTGATCAGGTGCATAACACAATTTCTTTGGGAAATGCTGTTATTGGGTATAATCTCAGCCTTTTTTAAACTTTAAAAAAGACACCCCTTTTATAAGATGTGGTCGCGAAGGGATTCAAACCCCTAGCCTTCTGATCCGTAGTCAGACGCTCTATTCAGTTGAGCTACGCAACCATTTTTGCTGTTAAGCGGTGCAAAGATAATCAAAACATTTATATACGAAATGGAAATCTCAGGTTTTAGAAATATATATCAGTTAATTATTGAGCCCCGAAGTTTGATTTATAATACATTTGCATAAACCAAAACCATAAAATTATGATTCCTATATTTCCGATTGTTATTGTAGGCCTTATTGTCCTCTTCATTTTCCTTTCTTTTGTAACAGTCACCCAGGGCTCTATAGGGGTGGTTACAGTGTTCGGTAAATACCGCAGAATCATGGGACCCGGCCTGAACATGAAAATCCCTTTTATTGAAACCATCTATAAAAGAATATCCATTCAAAACCGTTCAGTCGAATTGGAATTCCAGGCCATCACGGTTGACCAGGCAAATGTATATTTCAAAGCAATGTTATTATATGCCGTTATCAATACAAATGAAGAAAGTATTAAAAATGTAGCATTTAAGTTCATTGACGATAGAAATTTGATGCAGGCATTGGTTCGTACCATCGAAGGTACTATCCGTGGATTTGTAGCAACTAAAAAGCAATCCGAAGTATTATCACTACGTAAAGAAATTGTAGAGGACGTTAAGGGACAGATTGACCAGACCCTTGAAACATGGGGCTATCACCTTATCGATTTGCAGTTGAATGACATTACTTTTGATGAAGAAATTATCAAATCAATGGCAAAGGTAGTTGCATCAAGCAATTTAAAAGCTGCTGCAGAAAACGAAGGTCAGGCATTATTAATTACCAAAACAAAAGCTGCTGAAGCAGATGGTAATGCTATCAAAATTGCTGCTGAAGCAGAGCGTTTAGCTGCACAGTTGCGTGGACAAGGTGTTGCTTTGTTCCGCGAAGAGGTGGCCAAAGGGATGAGTCAGGCTGCAAAGGAAATGGAGCAGGCTAACCTGGATACTTCTGTAATCCTGTTTTCGATGTGGACAGAAGCAATCAAAAACTTTGCGGAATATGGTAAAGGAAATGTCATTTTCCTTGATGGTTCCAGCGATAACATGCAACGCACCATGCAGGAAATGATGGCAATGAATAACCTGATGAAACCTAAGGAAGGCGCTCCAGCTAAGAAGTAAAAAGTTCTATTTTAATAAGTAATAAAAAGGCTGCCTCTCAAGTAAGGTAGCCTTTTCTTTTTCATATATTTTAAGGTAATTTAGTTGCAGGTTTATAAATGCCGCTTAGAAAATAAAATCTAAGTAGTAATTTTCAGCCCTGAAAGGGCGAAATATGATAGCATAGGGCAAAGCCCTATGTGATGTAATATTAATTTTAAAAAAAAAGGAAAGCCTTCCAATTTGGAAGGCTTTCCTTTTTTTATAAGTAACGATTCATAAATTCGTAACGATTCGTTATCCGTACCTTAAAACTTTTTTCTCGGACGTTTTTCTCTCGAAAAATTACTTTTTCTGTCTCCTCCTCCGGTTGATGAATCTGAACTTGCCGGTTTAGAAGCACTTCTTTCCGAACGGTCAGAACGATCACTGTATGATTTACGTTCACCTGAAGAACTCGAATCTCCATAACTCTTGCGCTCTCCGTAACCTCTTCCTCCTTCACTGCTCGATTTGGAATAACCACCTCTGTCGCTGCTTCTTTCTCCTCCTCTGTCCGAACGACCACCATAGCTTCTTTTCTCGCCATAGCTGTTTCCTCCGCCACTTCCATAAGAACGTTTTCCTGCATAGCCTCCACGTCCTCCTTCACTTCTTCTTCCTTCGCTTCTTTCTCCACCGCCACTTGCAGCACCACGAGATTCTATTCTTACATTACGGTTATTGTAACGTGCACTTTTAAATGTACCTTGTATTATTTCTGCTGCTTCAGTTTTTACTTCCACAAAAGAGAAACTGCTTTTCACTTCAATGTTTACAATCGAAGCAATATCAACTCCTGATACTTCAGAAATATATTCTTTCATAGAGTTAGAATCCAGGCTATCTAATTCACCAAGGTTGATGAACAATTTAGTAATTCCGGGAGCAGAGGCAAATGAACGCTCTCTCTCTTTCGAGCTGGACGCATTCAGATCTGGCGCATTTCTGTAATATTCCAAAAAGCGATTAAATTCTGTTGATACAAAGCGTTTGATGATTTCTTCCTTGCTCATGTCTTTCAACTCCTCATATATATTTGGCATATACCCTTCAATCGCTTTTTCATTCACTTCCACATCATGAATCTTTTTCACAAGGCTGAACAATTGTTTTTCACACGCTTCAAATCCTGTCGGAACTTTACCTTCTGTAAATTTCTTTTTAATAATACGTTCAATGATTCTGATTTTTCCAATCTCTTTCATATTAATGATAGCAATGGAAACCCCTGTTTTTCCTGCACGTGCAGTACGTCCGCTTCTGTGAGTATAGTTTTCTATCTCATCAGGCAAGGTGTAATTTATAACGTGAGTTACATCCTGAACATCTATTCCTCTCGCTGCAACATCAGTAGCAACAAGCATTTGCAAAGAACGGCTTCTGTAACGTTTCATTACATGGTCACGTTGCGATTGAGATAAATCTCCATGCAATGCATCAGCATTATATCCGTCTTTAATTAATTTATCTGCTATCTCTTGTGTTTCTATTTTAGTACGACAAAAAACAATTGCAAAAATATCAGGGTTCGAATCTGCAATACGTTTCAAAGCAGGGTATTTGTCGCGTGCATGAACCACATAATATACGTGGTCAATATTTACGTTTCCTGAATTTTTTGTTCCTGCAGTTATTTCCACAGGGCTGGTCATATAGTTTTTAGAAATACGTAGTACTTCATCCGGCATAGTAGCCGAAAACAACCAGGTGTTTTTTTCTTCTGGTGTTTGCGAAAGAATGGTATCCAAATCTTCTTTGAAACCCATGTTCAGCATTTCATCTGCTTCATCCAATACAGCAAAACGTACACTGCTTAAGTTAACACGTCTGCGATCAATCATGTCGTTCATACGACCTGGAGTTGCAACAACTATTTGTGCACCTCTTTTTATTTCGCGGCTTTGCGTGTCAATACTTGCTCCACCATAGACAGCAACAATGTTGGCATCTTTTACATACTTGGTGAAACTTTGCAAATCTCTTGTAATCTGCATACATAACTCACGGGTAGGACACATAATCAATGCCTGTGTATCGCGCGAATTAAAATCAATCATCGAAATCAACGGCAACCCAAAGGCAGCAGTTTTTCCGGTTCCTGTTTGGGCCAAGGCTACAAGGTCAGTATTACCTTTTAATAATTCAGGAATTACTTTTTCCTGGATAGGTGTCGGGGTTTCAAAACCCAATTCTGTTACAGCTTTAACGATAGCATCGTTAAGCCCTAACGCTTCAAATTTGTTCATTTAATTTTTATTATGTTTATATTACAGTTGTCAACTTACCAGGAAGTATGTGTGAGTTGAATTCGACAACTGTATTATGAAGCTCACCATCATTGGTATTGGAGCTATTTCGGCAAAGGGTTACCAGTTGTAAATTCGTCTCAGCAAAAATCCTATTTTGACTAAAACCGCGACAAAAGTACTCTAATATTTTGAATTGACAATAGCTGGAATTGTATTTTTTTGAATGGTCGCTCAAATGCCCTTTAAAATCAATAGTTTTAAGCGCAATAATTATTCTACTTTAAGTTGATCAGTCCCCTGATAATAGTTTTATACGCTTCTATTCCTTTATGAAGTGTCGAAACCGGTATACATTCATTTGCTGCATGTACTGATTCTATTAACTGTTGGTTCAGTTCAAGGGGTAGTAAACCGTATGCTTTTATTCCCTTCGAACGGAAATAACTATTGTCTGTTGTAGCCGGAAACAATACCGGCAACACCTCACATCCCGGATATGCTTTTTTTAATCCGGTTGCTATTGCTTTAAATTTTTCGCTGGTCTTACTTGCTTTTTCGTTTGGAGATTGGTCCACAATTTCTATTTCTACTTTCGGATTATGAATTCTTACTTTTAATTTCCGTATAAATTTTTTGGCAGAAATATTTGGAACCAACCGACAATCAAAGTAGGAAACCGCACTCCCAGGAATTACATTTGGTGGTCCGTTCGGGTTAGAGTAGTTGGTAAGTTGAATCGTATTAGTCACCTCAGTTAGCAACAAGGGTTCAGCGCTCAGTATTTTTCTTCTGAATGGTCGAAGTAGTATTCCGTTTATATTTCGCAACACAAAACCTTTCAATCCCCCGTTAAGTTTACCAAGATCTCTGAACATTCTCCTGGTCGTTTTGTTAAAAGTAATAATTGGTTTTTCATCCGTTATCCGGCTGATTGCTCTTATCATTATACTGTTGGCCGAATTATAAGAGGGCAATGAAGAATGTCCATGTGTTTTCTGGTGTACCGAAAGTTTAAGCCACAAACTTTTCTTTTCCACCACCGAAACAAAAAACACTTCTTTTTCTGGTTTAGATGGCAACACACCTTTTAATCCTGCGCCTCCTTCTCCTATTATTAAAGCGGGGTTAAGCAGCCCAAGGTGGTTTTCTACAATTATTTTCGCTCCGTTTTGTCCCCCGCTTTCTTCTCCCGAAACAAACAAAACAGAAAAATTATAAGGCAAAGATTCTAGTTTTGCTTCTTCCACATAACTCGCTACAGCTTGCAGTTGCATCAGTCCTATCCCTTTCATATCAAGGCAACCTCGTCCCCACACCGTATCTTCTTTTATTTCTCCCGAAAAAGGAGGGTGTCTCCATTCAGCACTATCACCAGCAGGAACAACATCAAGGTGGCAAAGAAAAACAATGTTAGGTTTCTGAACTTCCAGCGGATAAAGAGAAGCCGAAAAATTAAATGCCGAATCATAATCACTGAAAATATGAACTTGAAGTCCCATCTCCTTGCTTTTATTCACCAAAAAATCTCCTGCGTTTTTTTCATGCCCTGATAAGGAACGGAATTTTAATAAAGTAGAAAGTAATGTGGCCGAAGAATTTGGTGGAATAGTATCCCCTGCAAAAGTAGAATTTGAAAAGAGGAAAAAGGAAAGTAAAATAATGGTCGCATCGAAGTTTCTAAACATACCTCTTTAATCTGCAACCGTTGGCAATGTCATACATCACCAACGGCTGGTAAATTTATAGTTAGTATTCCTTTACTATTTTCCCTGTTTTAATAATTCCTTTTTTAGTTCTCACCTCATAAAAATAAACACCCTTTGCCAACGCTTCAGTATTCAAAACCACAGAACTCGTAAACGATTGTTGTTTCATTACCTGGGAAGTAACGTCAAAAACAATAATCTCACAAACCTCATTAACACCTGTTGTTACCGTCAGTTTTTGGTTCACTGGATTTGGAAAAACACTTACTGAGTTTTCATTCAATTCATTTATTGATTCTGTCGGAAGGCAGGAAGCAACAGTACCAGGCAATTCAGCTATGGTATATAATCGTACATTATCCAGAATTACTTCTGTACAAGGGATACAGATATGACCCCAGTTGGTAAACTTTATAGTATGAGAAGTCGCTGTAGCTTTAAACTGAATCAGGAATCGTGTCCCAACAGTCACAGGGTTGGCGCGTGTAGGCTTGCATCTCAGGTAAGTATTCCCGAAACCGATATCAACAGCAAACACTCCCGGCAATGTCCAGCCATTCGTTTGAGGTTCTCCTCCTGCCCAAAATTCGAGTACATACCCCGTACCTATAGTTAGCCCTGTTACTGTTTGCGATAAACTCACCCCGGTACTGCCCCCGTAAGTGGCATCATTGGTAGGATAACCGGCAGGAATAGTAGTAATCTCACAGTTGGAAGAACTTAAACAAGAAGTATCGTTAGATCCTGTGGAGCACGCATAAGCATTGCTTCCATTTCCCAAATAAGCTGCCTTACTTCCATCAGCCGTCATCGTAAATGTATTATCATCAATACTTGGATACGAAGCCGAACCTCCTCCTGTACACACCCAGTTGGCAACAGTACACGAAAAGTATCCGGAATTTGGGCAATAAGAACTGTTAAACTGGTTAGAAATACAGGTAGTATTTTCAAAACCTCCATTCAGTATATGGTTATTCACCACACCTGCTATAGAATCATTCTGATTGAAACACTGAATGCAAAGTAACTGTGCGGTTGCAAACTGAACAGTTGCAATAAAACATAAAGAAGAAAGTAAAAGTTTTTTCATTGTATATAAATTTAAAGTTCAAACAAAACTACAATTAATTATCATAAAGAAGCAATCCTAATTTTAATGAAAGCAAAATTTATCATATTGGATTTATTTATTATTGATTCTTATTACATTGTTGAATTAAATTTTTTGTTTCTCTGCCTTTTCTATTTATTCTTTGTTTTGTACTTTTTATAAAACGTTTTGTATTAAACATTTTAGGTTTTGTACTTTTTATTTTACGTTTCGTTTTAAACGTTCAACATTTTGTACTAAACGTTTTACGTTTTGTACTTTTTATTTAGTGTTTTGTTCTTTTTATAAAATGTTTCGTACTTTTTATTGAACGTTTTGTACAAAACGTTCAATAAAAAGTAAAAATGGAGGTTTCGGTCGTTTTCAGCACTCAATGCATAGGAACGACCGCCCACTGTGTGGTCGAGACTGCCCACTGAGTGGGCGAGACCTCCCACTCACTCATCGGTCTTGCAAACGTGACTTAATTTAAAGCTCAAGGTTGGTATTTGGTGTAAATTGGAGCTAACTACTAATGAGGGGGTGCTTTCCTAACTTAGAGGGTAGGATTAAGAAAAGCATAAAAATGGCCTTGTTTTGGTCAGAAATGAGGCTGTTATTTATTAAAGGGGAGGGTGATTTCACTATAATTAAACATCTATTTAGGAGCAACAATCTGAAGGCTGGAAGCCTTTTTAAATTGAGCGTAGCTTGAGGCTTCGCTCAACGGGGTTTATCCAAACCCTAACAATGGGGAGTTTACAATAGAAAGTACAAGTAAAATAGAAAGTGTAAAGGTGTTTATTTATTGGGGGAAACTATTTATCAAACTAAAAAAGAAATCTGCAATCAACAATTAATCTTAGCCCCAACCCAAGGGGATTTATTTTGTTCAGGTAAAAACTGAAAAAGGAATAATTAACTGGAAGGTCGTTATTCCGTAATCCTTTAAATGAAGTGCTATATGCAGTGGCGTGGCGTCACTCTTTAGATTATTTTTAAAGTCCATTTTTCCCTCCTAAACACAATAAATGTGAAATCGAGCGAATGTTGAAAAGATTTATTTGGTGTACATCAAAACTAAGTATATCTTTGCGCCCGATTTAAAAAAATGATACCAACCAAAGCAAAAAATAAGTAAAAGATATATTGCGGGGTGGAGCAGTTGGTAGCTCGTTGGGCTCATAACCCAAAGGTCATCGGTTCGAGTCCGGTCCCCGCTACTAAAGAAAAGCCGTTGAGAAATCAGCGGCTTTTTAATTTAAATATCACGAAGGAAAAAAAGTCCGTTCAATAGTCCAGTAAAATGCAATCACAGCAATCACCGCTGAAATAGGTATAACTACCTTTTTTCTAGACCACTCTTTTTTATTGTTTCCTTCTCGCACAATAATACCCCCTGCACAAGATATACGTAATTGGTTTTCTTTTGGATTTCTCTGTTTTCGTTTTTTATATTTAATGAAACTGCTTGGTTGGCAAGATCCCTTGAAATACAAAGCATCCAGGTGAAAAAAGCCTAACTGAAACATCATAGTTTTCTATATTTTCCACTATTTTAAGGAAAGCTTTTATAGGGATAACTTTCGATATATTCAGGTCATTCGAAATACCATTTATTACAGCAACAGAGGATGCTAATAGTTATCGTATAAAGCGCCAAATGCTTCCCTGTTCCCTTTTTTAAAGTCTCAACAAATTGCAGATCCTTGCTGGAAACTTATAATAAAGTTTCATTACTGCTCATTTATTAAGTGAAAGTCGGCAATATTATTTTTTTGTGCCTGAACTTTTCGGATTATTGTTGTTTGGTTTAGGAGGCTGCAGTCTAAGAATTTCCAATTGAGCTTTTTTTGCTTCTGCATCTGCTTTTGCTTTTTCTGCCTGAGCCTCTGCTTTAGTGGCATCCGCTTTTGCCTTTTCAGCAGCAGCTATTTCGGCCTGAGCTTTTTTAGCTTCAGCATCAGCTTTTGCTTTGTCTGCATCGGCCTGTGCTTTCACCGCGTTGGAGGCAGCCTTGTCTGCTTCAGCTTTCGCTTTGTCCGCAGCGGCTATATCAGCCTGTGCTTTCAGTTTATCGGCATCCGCTTTTTTGCTATCCGAGGCAGCTTTCACATTTTCTGCAGCAGCGGTGGCTTTTGCTGCATCTGCTTTTGCTTTTTCAAATTTTTGTTTAAGGTTTTCCTTAAGATTGGTGTTTGAATGGTCCTGTAACATAATCAATTTCTATTTTAATTATTCCATTTGTTATAATTTGTTCATTTTTTGTTTTCCTTTAACTTAATCCAATCGTCCCCTCCATTTTTGTCTTCAGCAATATGATTTTAAACGAAAAAGCATAGTGACCTAAGGTCCATCTGTGGTATTATGGTTCATCAGGTAATTCTTCATTGCCTGGAATTACAACTTCATCATATTCCACTATTTCTTCAATATTCAAATCCCAGGCATCCATCCAATCCTGATATGCATAGCCAGCATCACTTTCCTGCCAACTTTCACTTCTATCATCGTAATAATTCTGCATCGAATCCCTGATGTTTTGAATCCAATCATTAAATCTTGCAACTGCTTCATTGTATTTTGGAATATCCATTTCACTTTCATCCATTGCAATGAGTTCTAATTCTAATATCAAGGCTTCTTTTTCGGAAGCTTGAATTTTATTCAATTTTTTCATTTCATTTAATCCTATTCATTTTTTTACCCCATCATTCCATTAACAAACACATCCACATATTCTTTCATTTTGCTGATGATGCGTTCCGCTATTTCACGGGCTTTTAATACGCTTGGTCTGTCGCCAAGGCATTTTATTACATCATCATTCAATGGGTCTTGTCCGCTGAATATATATGTTTCAATTAATGCTTTAAATTGCTCTTTGTCCAAATGTTCATCGTCACAAAGTTTACTTAATGCCAATACTTTTTGGTCTTGCCAGTATTTTTCAAATTCATCTGGTATAGTATCTGCATCCTTTATCTTCGGCAAATTCTCATCAATAAATTTTTCAATAAGCTCGCGTTTGCTTCTTAATTGAATGTCTCCTCCCAGCAAATCCATAATTGCTTTGCGTTGTTGTTCTGCTTCCGACTTTTTAGCATTCTTAAGTTTGGCCAACAATTTAAGAATATACGCCACGTTGATGGTGTCTTTGTGTATTAGCTCCAATTCAAAATCAACATCATTCAGTATCGAAGTTTTTTCTTTTGCTGTGTCGCGTTTTACTTTTTCGTACAAATCGAGGTATTTGCTTTTGTATTCTTCAAACGTTTGCTCGTCAATTCCTAAATCATCCCAACTAAAATCGGTAAACGATTCCAATACATTTTTGGCTCTAAGCAATGCTCTGAACGCTTGTGTAAAGGCAAGTTCATCTTCTTCGCTTTTTAAATCATTCACACTGTCGACTGTAGGAGCAATGCTCAACAGGTTTTTCAGCGCTTCGTTAAATTTCTTGGCTATTGATTCGTAAGGAGGAATAAAAATATCTTCAACAGGATTTTTGTTCGAGAACATCGTAACTGCTTCGTCAGTGGCTGCTTTCAGGTTGCGGAAACATAATATATTTCCTTGCGATTTCTTTTCTCCAAGTATTCTGTTGGTTCGCGAATAGGCTTGTATCAAACCATGATGTTTGAAGTTTTTATCTACATACAGCGTGTTTACCTTTTTAGCATCAAACCCTGTAAGCATCATGGCTACCACCAAAACAATGTCCAAACGGTCTTTTTCATCATTAAACGTTTTCTTCTCTCGTTCTTTTAATCGTTTGCTGATGTCTTGAAAATAAAGTTCAAATTGTTTACTGTCCGTGGTCGAAAAGGAGGTGCCATACATTTTATTATAATCGCCAATGTATTGTTCCAGTTTGTCGCGTGTATGACTGCTTTTGTAGGCCACCGCCATATCGGCTGCCAATCCTACTTCTTCATCACCCGGAAGATAATCCTGAGCATCTTCATCTTCTTCGTTAGCTCCGAATGTAAAGATGGTGGCAATGCGCAAATCGTGCTCGCCTGCTGCTTTTTTCTTATTAAATATATCGTAATACTGAATTAAATTATCGATGCTGCTTACCGCAAACAAGGATGAGAATTCTTTATTAAACGTTTTCTGACCGTGATGATTAATGATGTAATCGGCTATTTTTTCCAATCGTGCCGTAGAGTTCAATACTTCGGCTTTATCAATATCTTCTACCTCTATATCAATAAATGTATTGCCTTTTTGTTTGTAGCGGCCTATGTATTCAATGCCAAATCGCAGTACATTTTCGTCACGGATGGCATCTGTTATTACATATTTATGCAAACATTCGCCAAACAAGTCTTTGGTGGTGCGTTTGCCGTATTCATTTTTACTGGCATTTTCGGCAAATATGGGTGTGCCTGTGAAACCAAACAATTGACTTTTTAGAAAATATTTTACTATCCTATCGCGTGTTTCGCCAAACTGAGTACGGTGACATTCGTCAAAAATGAAAACAATCTTTTTGTTTTTCAAGCCCGACAATTTACTTTCATAATTTGCTTTGCTTATGGCGTTGTTTAGTTTCTGAATGGTGGTAAGAACCAGTTTGGTATCATCTGTCAATTGTTTTACAAGCGAGGATGTGTTGCTGGTAACATCCACACTTCCTTCTTTAAAACTATTAAACTCCAACATGGTTTGATAATCCAAATCTTTGCGGTCTACCACAAACACTACTTTGTGAACTCCCGGCAAATCCATAATTATCTGACTTGCTTTAAAGGAGGTTAATGTTTTGCCCGACCCTGTTGTATGCCATATATAACCACTATCATTCCCTGATGCTACTTGCTTAATGATGGCCTCGGCTGCAAAATACTGATACGGCCTAAAAATCATCATGTTTTTAAATGCCTCGTTCATCACCACATAATGCGAAATCATTTTGCCCAAATGATGGGGATTTAAAAACTCCTTTGCAAATGCCGTAAGCTTGTCAATATTTCTATTGTTTTCATCTGCCCAAAAGAAGGTTTGTTTTACCGATTGCAGATGATTATTGGCCAAATATTTTGTGTTTACTCCATTGCTGATGACAAACATCTGCACATATTGAAACAAACTATGATTGCTCCAAAACGAATGCAACTGATACCGATTTATCTGATTGAATGCTTCTTTTATTTCTATCCCTATTCGTTTCAATTCTATTTGCACCAATGGCAAACCGTTTACCAAAAGGGTTACATCATACCGATTCAAAAACGAACCTTGCTGCTGCACCTGATTGGTAACCTGAAACAGGTTTTTATTCCAATCTTCGCTATTAAAAAATTGAATCCAAATTATTTTTTTATTTTCCCTTGTTATCGAAAACCGATTGCGCAATGCCTTTGCCTTTTCAAACACATTGCCTTTGGCAAGGTGATTTATTATTGCCTCAAATTCTTTTGGGGTGAAGGTGGTATTATTAAATTTTTCTAATTGCGATTTTAGGTTGCTCAACAGGGCATCACCGTCCTGAATCTTTACAGATTCATAACCCAATTCAATCAATTGTTTGATTAAATTTTGTTCTAATAGGGCTTCGGGTTGTGTTGTCATTTATGAATAAAATTTATCGTTATTCCAATTTTTTGGATTATTGGTAATATAATTTTGAATGATTTCAAATCGTTCGGCATTGCGAATGATATGGTCGTGAAAACGTGATTGCCATTCGAAATGGGCAATACCAATTTTCTTTGCATGTGTTGTTACCGATGATTTGAACCCGCGAATGATGGATGCCAAATTTTTCGATTGCGGCCCGAATTTATTAACCGTATCCGTAGAGACGTGATGCATCACGTCTCTACGATTACCATTCACGTCCAAATCACCCGCACCATCATCATCACCATTAACCCCATTCGTATTATATTCATTTTCCCCAATTATTAATATGGCATGAAAATGATTTGGCATTACCACAAAATTTCCCAATTCCAAATTCATATCAGGGCGTATGATTGGTGTTTTAATCCATTCCTGTTCCGCAATGATTCCTATTTCATTTAATTTCATTTCCTGTTCCGGTTGTAAAGACGAAATGCATTCCGTCTCTACAATTTCACCAAAATAATGTTCCCGATGTTTGGTGCAAATGGTAACAAAATAGGCCGCATGGCTGCCATAATCCCAATTTTGCAATCGGGCCGAGGGTATGCGATATTTATTTTGAAATTTATCTGACATTATTATTTTTTCAATATTCGATGAACAATGGTTACGTTTACATATTGCGGGGTAGAGACGCAATGCATTGCGTCTCTACGAACACACGTTAATTATTGATTCCATTTTAAATATTTATTTTGTTCCCCCTCTTTGAACCTTTTCCCATATTGGGTTTATCGAATTATAAAACTTTACAATACTATTTTTATACCATTCAATTAATTTATCCCAATAAATTTCATCATTAAATGAACCTTCAAGTTCATCCACTTCCTCTTTCGACATTTCCAATTTTATGCGAGATGCTTTTTTATTATCTAGTCGTTCCCATTCCAGTTTTCCATCAAATGCTTTTTCAAGTACCTCTTTATATTTTGCCATCGCATCAATCAAGTTCTTATTAGGGTCATTTGTAAAATATAACTCAACTCTGAAAGACGTGCGGCCCATACAAAAATTAAACTGCCCGGCACCTCTTGAACAAGACATATAATATTGAGGCTTTGCAGCTACTCGTTCGAAATAATCTATTTTATTTTCCTTCAACTTGTTTTTTAAAAGTGTCCAGAATTTTAATAGCCGAGCTTCTGATTCTTGCACAGTTTTGCTTTTATCGTTCTCTTCCTTCTCTTTTTCTTTAGCATCAATCATAAACTCTTTGGTTTCGGGAAGAGGTATAATTTGTTCAATCTGGAGAAACAAATCATCGCCCATCGAATGTGGAGTGGCCTTAAAACATTGCAATTGCACATCGTGTTGGAGCAACCACAATGCAGTAGATGTTACTT
Organism: Bacteroidota bacterium; assembly: GCA_947479085.1. GTDB lineage: Bacteria > Bacteroidota > Bacteroidia > 2-12-FULL-35-15 > 2-12-FULL-35-15 > 2-12-FULL-35-15. The sequence goes on from CANJYB010000001.1 coordinate 124,836, forward strand.
CCTTGCGATATTTATTTGCAACAAATATTATACGTTGGTCTTTTCTGTTAAGAAGTAGTTCTTCTTCATTCTTATCCAGAAATTCAAGCAAGTTTTTTTTAGCATCTTCTCCGTTTTGCCATTTATCTAAATATTCCTGGTATATTTTAATAATCTGAGAAGTGGTAAGTGTTGAACAATAGGATGCATATTTAAGTGCCTGCCAAACCACGTCTCTACCTGTATCGTCCAGTTTGTTTTCTATTATAACCAATCCTCCTTCTTTATCTAATGCAAGTAAATCCAATCGTTCGTTTGTATCATTAAATCCATCAAATTCTTTTTGAATAATAAGTAAATCCTCTCCAAGCATTTCAGGGTTTTTAGCTACCCATTCCTGCAAGTTTTCTCTTTCCTTTATATGTAGTTCTTTAAAAAGCCTAATATCAAGCTTTTCAACTTTATTAGATTTCATATTTATTTTATACATAATATCAATTGCCTTATTAAGTTTATTTCTTAAGCAGCTATAGTTAGATAGCTCAATTTATTTAATGGTTATTAATTAAAACAATTTTCTAATTCGTAGTATTATTTCTTGTACGTTAATATCCATTTCTGTTTTGTTTTTTTCAAGATATAATTCCTCTGCCCATTTTTTGTTTTGAGCAAGGAGTTTTAATTGATTCTTGATATTTGATTCAACAGATTCAAGATGATTAACAAAGCAATTGCTAACCATTATACAAATGCTGTCTACACTAATTTTTTCATAATTATTTACAAAATAATCTTCATCTTCAATAATCTCATATTTAAACTTATCGTTAATGATATGTGTATAGTAAAAGGCTAATTCATTTATTTCGTTAATAAACGCATCTCTCAGTGTTTGAAAAACTATTTCTGGGTCATGGAAAACAAACAGATCGCCATCGTATAATTCAGCTGCTATATTCTTCACCGCTTGTTCCCAAAGAGGATCTTTAATTGGGATTAAAACCGCATTGATGAATTTATATTCATCCAGTTCTTTCAGGTTTCCCCCAAATTCTATATTAGGTAGCGTTTTGTGTCTTTTGCCTAATTCTTTTATAATATTTTCCATATTTTTATTTTTTTACACAAACATTTGTTGCAACAATCCTTTTTTAAATCCCTGCGTTGCCGTTATTTCTTTTTTTATGGTTTCTATCTTTTTATCTATTGATGTTAAATATTTCGCGATTTTTGTTGGGGCGTATTGCATACGCCCATTTATTATCGTTGCGGTTTGGTTTTTGGGGCGAATTCAATTCGCCCCTACACAAACATTTGTTGCAACAACCCTTTTTTAAATCCCTGTATTCCCGTTATTTCTTTTTTTATGGTTTCTATCTTTTTATCTATTGATGTTAAATATTTCGCGATTTTTGTTTGGGCACCCCTTGCGGGTGCCCCGCCCTATCTATTAATTAATATTTTGTTGTACGGGCGACCCTTGCGGTCGCCCTATTTGAATTTTCATTTTATTTTGGGCATCCGCATTATCATTTTGGGCACCCGCAAGGGGTGCCCCTACATTATACCCATTATTATTTTGGGCGGGGGTAAACCCCGCCCCTACACAAACATTTGTTGCAACAATCCTTTTTTAAATCCCTGTGTTGCCGTTATTTCTTTTTTTATGGTTTCTATCTTTTTATCTATTGATGTTAAATAATTCGCGATTTTTTCTTGTTCGGGTAATGATGGAAATGGTAATAAAATTTCAGAAAAATATTTGTAACTAATCATTTTACCATCTCTAATACCTTCTAAATTCTTTTGTAATTGCTTTATATAGTAAGGAGTTTTTAAATAGTATTTATAAAATTCTCTATGCACCTGTTCAGAACTTGGCCTTAAAATATTATATGCAGGGCTACAAATCCCTTTGTAATTTGAATATTCAATACCTCCTTGAAATGTTCTTAGACTTATTATAAAATCACCAACCTGAACAACCTTGTAGCTTGCAATACTACTATCTGTAACTGACATTTGATAGTTAATCAATTCTCTAGGTATTGCACCTTGGTCTTGTGTAATAGCAAGTATTGGCAAATCAGAATTGTGTTTCTTATCAGATATACTATCAAATAATTTATCACCACCAACCATCTCCCACTTAGGATATTCCTTCCCCTTCTCATCTTTAAACCTCAATACGCCCGAAAACAATTGTTGCATCACACCTTTTTTGTAGTGTTCAAGCAATTCTTTTTTGCGGGTTAGTTGCTGTATCTTTTCATCTACTGATGATAAAAATGATGCGATTTTTTGTTGCTCGGGGAGGGTGGGGATGGAAATTTTAATCTTTGCTAAACGACCGGTTGACAAACTTAAAACCTTTGTGCCTTGTGCAATTATCATTACCTGCTTTCTGAATTTCCAAGATTTAACAAAATATCCTGCAAACCCTTTTGCCATTTCAAATTTATTAGGTCTTGCTAAAAAAGTATGCAAACCAGCAATTACTTTTTCATTATTTAGATTTACTAATTCAATCGTTTTTCCAATATCCGCATAATCTTCAGAGGCATCTGCAATTACTAAATCTTTTTCTTGACAATAGCATTCTTCTTTTATTTTTTTGATGTCTCTATCTGAATTAACGTAAGGAACTGATTCTTTTGTAATATCAAATAATGTTGCAAACTTTGTATGAATATCTCCATAATGAATATTCTTTACTACTCCACTTTCATAATTTAAGTTATCCCTTGAAAAAGAATTTGTAAAATAAAAAGAATAAATATCACCATATTCCTTCTTCAACCATTCCTCCTCAAACCCCTTAAACCTTAATTTAGGAACCAATTTTGTTTTCTTCTTATTTAATTCTGTTGCTTCTTCCATAAATCAAAACGGTGTATCTATTCCTAATTGTTTGCAATAATCGGCAATCACCGCATCTGTTGTTTTTATTTCCTTTTCTAATTGTTTTAATTCGCTGGAAACTGCTGCTAAATCAATTGTTTCTTCTTCTTCAAATGTATCTACATAGCGTGGTATGTTCAGGTTATAATCGTTTTCTGCTATTTCGCTTAACAAGGCTACGTGGCTGTATTTGTCATTATTGCTGCGGGTTTTATACGTATTTATTATTTTATCTATATCCTCTGCTCGCAATACATTTTGTGTTTTCACCTTTTCAAAATGCTGTGAAGCATCTATAAACAATACGCTTCGACTCCGCTCAGCGTCCTTGTTTCTATCTTTCTTCAATACCAAAATGCAGGTAGGAATACCTGTACCGTAAAATATATTGGCAGGCAAGCCAATAACAGCATCCAGATAATTCTTTTCTTTTATAAGGTATTCGCGTATATGTCCTTCGGCACCACCACGGAACAGCACACCATGAGGCAACACACAAGCCATGGTACCATTATCATCCAACTGATGTACCATGTGCTGCACAAAAGCAAAGTCGGCAGTACCTTTGGGAGCCAACCGACCATAAGCGGAATATCGGTCATCACTCATAAACAAAGGGCTTGCGCTCCACTCGGCACTGAAAGGCGGATTGGCTACTATGGCTTCGAACCGCATATCAAAATGCTGCGGTCGTTCCAGCGTATCTTCATTCTTGATGTCAAACTTTTTATAATGCACATCGTGCATAATCATATTCATCCGGCAAAGGTTATACGTAGTAGGGTTGCTTTCCTGTCCGTAAAAAGCAGAAACTTCTTTCACTTCCTTTGCCACCCGCAATAATAACGAGCCGGAGCCGCAGGTAGGGTCGTACACGCTTTTTAGTTTTGTTTTGCCTAAAGTTACCAATCGTGCCAATACCATACTTACCTGCTGTGGTGTATAAAACTCACCTGCTTTTTTGCCTGCACCGCTTGCAAATTTCCCTATCAAATATTCATACGCATCGCCTAGCACATCGCTGGTAGTATTCTGCAAATCAAAATCTATTTCATCCAAGTGCGACAGTACTTTTACTATCAATTCGTTTTTGTCGTTTTCTGTTTTGCCAAGTTTTTGGCTTGTCAGGTCAAGGTCTTCAAACAGGTGTCCGAAATCTTCTTCACTCTCGCTGCCCATGGTGCTTTGCTCTATATTGGTAAGCACCTTGGTTAAATCAGCCAATATAAATTTTGTTTTCCCTTCTGCATTGCCTCGCCTTGCCAGCTCACTGAACAGTTCGGAAGGTTTTAAGAAATACCCAAGTTTATTAAGTGCCTGTGCTTTTATTTCTGCCAGGTATATTTTACTTTCAGTATGCGTTTCTATTTCATCATACTTCAGTTTGTCGGGCTTCAATATATCATTGGCGTATGTATTCATCTTTTCACTGAGGTATTTATAAAAGATAAAGCCAAGTATATAATCCCTGAAATCATCGGCATCCATCTTACCACGCAGGGTATCCGCTATTTTCCAAAGTTGTTGTTCCAAAAGCTTGCCCTGAGCTTGTCGAACGGGTTGTTTTTTATCGTCAGCCATATACTACTTATACAATATTAATTATCCTCCAAAAGTAACATAATTTATTTTCCATCCCCTTTTCATTAAAATAAATCTCGAAGAACTATAAAATATCGTACGTGCTTTTTTCACTGTTTTTTATGTATGGCTCATCAGCGCTCATTAAGTTCAAAAAAAATAGCGTTCCACTTTGCGGATTTTATTCCGCACTTTTAAATGAAATACTGCTTATATTCCGCCTTATTGCTTTTTGGTACTTCGACAGGCTCAGTAACCAAAAAAAGAATCGGCAGGCTCAGTAACCAAAAAAAGAATCGGCAGGCTCAGTAACCAAAATAGAAACACCAACAATGGCATACTTCGACAAGCTCAGTAGCCGGAAAAATATAATAGTGAAGCAAATAAAAGCCATAGTACAAAGGTACTATCTTTTATTTTCTATTTATTTCCTCCCAAAGCCTTGTCTGTATTCAGTATCATCAAAAAAAACTGAAATTTCAGAGGTTCGGTTTACCGTACCATTTACGTAAAGTTTTTTGCCGTATATTCTGCCCATTGAATATTTATTGGAATTGGTGGTTACTTCGGCAGGCTCAGTAGCCAAAATAGAAACACCGACAATGGCAGAGAGAAGAAATCCAAATACACCCGTTCGGGTGAACCAATTGTATGGTTTGCTGTTTATATTTCGCCCATTGTTATTTATTGGTACTTCGACAGGCTCAGTAACCAAAATAGAAACACCAACAATGGCATAAGGGACAAAAAAACTCCCGCATATTTTATAGTTTGTTCCTCTGAAAGGATTGTTAATAGTATTGGTCAGGCTAAAAAGAACAAAGTCTTGTAAGTAGCATTTTTGCAACTCCCAAACACATATTTCCACCTTATATTCCGCCTTTTTTCATTGTTGGGTGTTTACCTATATAATAGTATAAATGTTAAAATCGATGAAAATTTTGAAAATAATTGATTTTTTCAGGCAACCTTTTTGAGTTTTTGCGTTATATATATATAAGAGGTAATAAAGTTGCAGTAAAAAAATAAATCTAACCCATAAACTCACAAAATGGAAAAGAAATATAAAATAGAGCATAATACACTTTTTAGAAAAGTGATTATCGAATCGCTAACAGGAGAACCCATAGCCCCTGAAGAACTGAACCCAAACTGGTGGAACGATTATCTGATTGAAGTTCCCGAAACAGAACTCCCCGCTGAACAGGAAGATGCACCTGTTTCTGATCCGAATCAATTGGATTTGTTTGCATGCCTTGAACTGGATTTTAAAAACGAGGTTACTATGGAAGAGCTGGAGCAACTGGCCGACAGGGTAATGCTTACTTTTCCGGAGCCGGGTATTAAACGGGTGGATTTGGATGAATTAAAAGAACGGTTCGATTTCCTGGCAGTTAATAAATATGTAGGGAGGGTAATGTTGCCCTTATGCATGGGTTGCGACCGCAATCAAACGCAGAAAGTTATTTTCAGGGGAAAAAATTGCATTGATACTAAATTTTATGAATTTAAAAATCAATATGGAATAAAGAAAGATGTATTGATTAAAGAAATGTTGATTTGTTCGAAAGAGGATTACAGAAAAAATTACCTGGTAATGATAGAGAACAACAGGCAACTGTTTAACCACAACCATTTAAAAAAGAAAAATATTTAAAGAAACAAGTTTTACTTGTTGCAAGCGTTTTGCCCCTCCTGTACATTTGTGTCGTAATTAAATACACAATGTTTACACCAACACCAAATAGCAGTAAAATCAATAGTAACAGCATTGCAAAGGCAATTGTTGTTACTTCATTATTGCTTGTTGTTCCATCAAAAAAGATAATTTGCTTACAACATATATGTAATAGTGAACAACATATATGTAGTGCAGAAGTAAGTAAATGTAGTAGTGAACAACATATATGTAGTGCAGAAGTAAATAAATGTAGTAGTGAACAACATATATGTAGTGCAGAAGTAAGTAAATGTAGTAGTGAACAACATATATGTAGTGCAGAAGTAAGTAAATGTAGTAGTGAACAACATATATGTAGTGCAGAAGTAAGTATATGTAGTAGTGAACAACAAATATGTAGTGCAGAAGTAAGTATATGTAGTAGTGAACAACATATATGTAGTGCAGAAGAACATATTTGTAGTAATGAAATAGAAAAAAATAGTAAACGGGAGAGTATAATTAATAAAAACAGAGTAACAATTTTTTCATTTTTAAAAACAGGAAAAGCGTTAAACAGGGATACTATATATAATGGTATCAGTTTTAAAAATGAAATAGTGAAACCAAAATTTAATTTGCCACTGCCGGATGTTTAGTTTAGTTATGAATTATGAATTATAAGTTATGAATTATGAGTTCGTGAAACTGAAAACTAATTCGTTATTCGAGAATCTCTTACTTACAGGAGTAATTCGATGGCTCACTCAAGATTCGTTATTCGTTATAATTCGTAATTCGTTGAAATAAAAAAAATAGGAACGCAGATTTAACTTATTGGTGATGATAAAAAGTGATAAGATGATTGGAGTTATGATGGTAGCCTTCGGCTATTATGATGGGCTTCCGGTAAACAACCATTTAAATCATAAATCAAATCTTTAGGAGTATAAATCATTTTGTATCCTAACTTAAAACATATTAATCAGCGTACTAACATTAAATTAAAATAATCATCTGCGATTCGTTATTCGTCAAGATTCGTAATTCGTAGGAACTAAAAAAAATAAAACCATGAAAAAAACAGTTATATCCGTGGGAACTACTGCGGGAAAAAGACAGTTGAGGATACTGAAAAATAATCCTTTTAATCAATTATTCACTACCGAAATGGGCATCATCGTGTTGCTGGCCAATGTTACCATAACCAAAGGTAAACTCGGATTCTCGGTAACGGAGAGAGACGGAGATTTTATCCGCAAAGCACTGGGCATACATGCAGCTATATTTGCTAATGTAGGCGGGTATTATTCGCCACCATTTGGCGCACTTGCTGCTTTGGCTACTGCTATCAGCACTTTGCAGGATACCATTATTGATGTGGAAGCTGCAGTGTATGGTGCAGAAGCAGCCAAGGCAGATGCAAAACGGGATGTGATGAGGCTGCTGAAAAAAGCGCTTAATTACATAAACGACATTGCATTCGACCGACAGGATGTGGCCTCAGAAGTGATAACCGGGGCCCGTATGCTTGTTAATAAGCCAATTTCGCAGGACAAACAGGACTTAAAAGCAGTGTTGGGTCCCGGAACAGGCGTGGTAAGGCTGTTTGCAAAGGCAGTGAAATATCTTGCAAAATATCAGAAAGCTACGTATGAGTGGCAGTTCAGTATTGATCAAGGTAAAACATGGGAAAACATACCTTTTACACATAAATCAAAAACTACAGTAACAGGTATGCTTCCGGGTATAGAAACATGGTTCCGCAAACGCGACTTTTCTGAAAAAACAGGAATGAGCGCATGGAGTGATTATGTAAGTATTTATCCGTTGTAAGGAAGGGAGTATTGAGTATTTAGTATAGAGTACAAAATATTAAGTACAAAGTACAAAGTAAACTTTTGCACCGCACTTCCGGATGTGGCACCCCTCCCCTTATTTCAAGGGGAGGGGCCGGGGGTGAGGTCTTGAAAAAGAGATTGCTTCGTACCTCGCAATGACGCACGGCTGAATGAATTGCTTCTTCACTCAGAAATATTCGTTATTCGTTAAAATTCGTAATTCGTAGACTTAAAAAAAAATAAAAAAAAATGAAAACCATTACACAACAATTATCAACCTTATTACCGATAGGTAAACTGGTAAATAACGTCATCAACTTTTTCAGAAAAAAAACAGAAACAGTTCTGGAAGAAAAGCCGGTTAAAAAAGTTCAGGGAGCAAATTTTTATGAACGGCTGCCCGACAAGGAATTGGTGCGATATGCCGAAAGCATTGTAGACCGTATGTTTGAAAGCGAAGCGTTTCCGCAGGAACAAATTCCGGTGCTGTATCTTTCTTCGAAACTAAAAGAAATGAAACATAGTTTGTACGAAAAGGAAATGCGTTTTGATATGATAACCTATAAAGTAAAACGAAAAGAACTTATACGGCAACTAAACGAAGTAGCTTTGGCAGTAAAACGAAGAGCAGCAAATCCCCCAAGGGCGGGACTTCGCAAAAGCTCTGCAACTAATCCCGAAGGAGTCGGTGCTTCGCGACCAATCAGGGACGAGATTTTTATTAATGCAGGGTTTAAGGTGCAAGGGTGGAGATGAAGGGGCACGCCATGACGCATGCATCCAAAAGTTATAAAAGCCTATAAAGAAAAGAATGGAACGCAGATTTAACTTATTGGTGATGAACACTGACAGAACTTCGAACATGATAGATGCAAGCTTCGGAATTGCCTATCATAATAAAAATTTGCACATTGGTTTTGCTGCTCCTCGTTTATTATCAGGCGAAGATGCTGACCAAAACCTGTATTATCTTACTCCTCAGTACAAAGGGCATATCAGTTATAAATTAGCCTTTAACCAAGTTTGGGCCATCGACCCGGTTGCCATTGTTTCCATCCCTAAAAATGCCGACATGTATTACGAAGTAGCTGTTCCGGTAATGTATAAGGAAAAAATATGGATTACCCCTGCCTATAAAAAATCGAGTATGGCATTGGGGCTTGGCGCTAAAATATGTTCCAGTTTCTTTTTCAATTATACGTATGAGTTTTCTTCCATGGGAATAGCCGGCAAATCTTCTGGCACTCACGAAATATCCATAGGGTGGAAATTATCTCCTAAAAAGAAAACGGACGAACCTGCTGCCGATAAAAAGAAACCATATTATAAATGGTTGAGCAAATAGATTTTACTCTATTTATGCGCCACAGACTTTAATATTTCAAAATTATATTGCTATTCACAGAATAGGAATTACTATTCACAGAATAGTAACAACTATTCACCAATTAGTAGTTACTATTCACCAAACAGTAACAACTATTCCACAACAAGTAATTACTATTCATGGATAGTAATAGCTATTCCATGAATAGTAACTACTGTTCACCAAATAGTAACTACTATTCATGAACTATTTATTAATTTCTTTAATTTTAGAATAAGTACGTAACAGGAACCTATAATAAATAATTGCCAATAAACAGGAAATGCGGTTTGGGTGAATAGTTAACAATTGCTAATGCTATTAAAATGAGCAAATTAAATGAGCATGGTGTTTGTTAGTTTTAATAAAAACCAGATTTTAAAACGCATATTAATTGCATATCTTTGTACCATGCAAAACAGAAATTTCTTACTTCTATTCGCATTTTTAGTTCAATTACCTCTTTTTTCTCAAACCACTTACCCGGTAGATTATTTCCAGGCTCCGGTTTCGGGAGATTTATCATTGGTTGGTAATTTCGGTGAAATACGCCCAAACCATTTTCATGCAGGTTTTGATATTCGTACCGGAGGACAGGAAGGAGTGCCTGTAAACGCTATAGCAGTTGGGTATGTGTCGCGCATTAAAATAAGTGCCGCGGGTTACGGCAAAGCATTATATATTACTCATCCGAACGGCTTTACCAGTGTTTATGCCCATCTTAGAAACTACAATACAGAAATAGCCGCTTTTGCAAAGAAAGTTCAGTATGCCGAAGAATCATTTGAAATTGATACACTTCTTCCGGCAACTGCATTACCTGTAAAAAAAGGACAACAGATAGCCAATTCAGGTAATACGGGTAGTTCTTCCGGTCCTCATCTTCATTTCGAAATAAGAAATACAAAAACGGAAATGCCTCTTAATCCATATCTTTTTGGCTATAAAGTTCCTGATAATTCCAAACCAAGAATTCAGCAATTGGCGGTAATCCCTGTGGGAAGGACCTCTTCAGTAAATGGGAAACAAGCCATCAAAAAAATAAGACCCATTTACAGTAATAATAAATACAGTATTGCGGCATCTGATACGATACTTGTAAATGGTGAAATAGGGTTTGGTGTAGAATGTTATGATACCGAAAATGGTTCTACCAATCACAATGGTGTTTTTTCGATTGAATTGCAGGAAGCCGATAAAAGAATTTACTATCATGAACTTGCCACTTTTTCTTTCGGAAATTCAAGATATGTAAATGCACATATATATTATCCTGAGAAAATAAAAGCAAATGAAGTAATTCAAAAATGTTTTGTTTCAAAAAATGATAAGCTGGAGATTTATAAAAATGTAATTAGTAATGGGGTTGTAGGTTTTAAGGATGACAGCATTCATATAATGAAATTTATTGTAAAGGATTTTTCAGGAAATGCAACAGAGATTCAATTGAAAGTGAAGAGTATTTCTAAAACAAAAATAAAAGAGAATAGCATGGCTGCAACCTCTGTTTGTTTCGATTGTTTAAAGGAAAATAAGTTTGATAATTACGAATTAAAAATGGAAATGCCGGAGAACGCATTATATAATGATATTAATTTTGAGTACACCAAAAAGCTTGACCTGAAAGCTCCCTATGCTCCTTTGTTTAAAATTATGACAAACGAAATAGCTTTACAAAAAGCATATAAATTAAGTATTAAGGTTGTTAAGCTTTCTGACTCATTGCAAAAAAAAGCATGTATTATTTCTATTAATGATAAAAGAAAAGAAACTTACGAGGGTGGAACTTATAAAGAAGGGTGGGTAACAACCCAAACCAAGAACCTTGGGAATTTTACCATTGGTATTGATAATACTGCTCCTGTAATTAATCCGGAATTTAAAATTCCGGATAAAAATAACGTTGATTTGAGTAAAACAAAAACCATTGGATTCACTGTAACGGATGACTTGTCAGGAGTTAAAACATATAAAGCAACCATTGATGATAAATGGGTGTTGTGCGAATATGATTTGAAAAAAGATTTGTTGTTTTATACTTTTGATGAAAACATAAAACTGGGAGATCATACTTTTAAAATAGAAGTAAGCGATGATAAAAATAATAGATCAACTTTTACTTTTAAATTTAAAAGGTAATTTTAAATAGATTTTTCTCCTAACCAAGGGGAAATGTTAACGCTGGCTTTCTTCTTTAAGTGAAATTGCTGTATAGCGTTTTTGTCAATATGTTCTATTGCCTCTTCAACAGAATCAGTAAATAATAATAGTTTCATGTCTTCTTCAAGTATAGTTCCGGATTTTATCATCACATCAAAATGTTCGCATAATTGTTGATGAAAAATTTTATCCATAATCACTACTGGGAATCGTTTCATGAAATTGGTTTGTATTAAAGTTAATGCTTCAAATAATTCATCCATCGTGCCGAACCCTCCGGGCATTACAACAAAAGCATAGGAGTATTTGGTTAACAAGACCTTTCTGACAAAGAAATAACGGATGTTCACCCATTTATCAAGGTAGGAGTTGGGGTATTGTTCCTGAGGTAAAACTATATTGCAACCAACAGATTTTCCTCCTGCTTCCTTTGCTCCCCTGTTGGCGGCCTCCATTATTCCGGGGCCTCCTCCGGTCATTACAGTAAATCCGATATTAGTAAGCGCACCTCCCATTTTTCTTGCCAGTTCATAACTCAGGTGTCCTTCTTTAAACCTTGCAGAGCCAAAAACAGTTACACAAGGCCCTATAAAATGGAGTTTCCGGAATCCTTTAATAAATTCGAACATTACTCTTACCAAAAACAGGAAATCCTGTATTCTTGATTGCGGTCCATCCAAAAAAGATTTTTCTTCAGGTCTGGGTTGATGGGGTTTCATTTCATTAATTTTCTCTTCGTTTTCCATCACGCAAAATTACATATTATTAGTTTGAAGTTTTATAGTTCTATTTTTATATTTTTACAAAAAAAATAGAATGGAACACTTACTTTTATTACATGGAGCAATTGGTGCAAAAGATCAGTTGCAAGCACTTGCCGAAAAACTTAAAAATAATTTTATTGTTCATATCCTTAACTTCAGCGGGCATGGAGGAGAAGCAATGGTGGAAGAATTCAGCATTGAATTGTTTGCAACCAATGTGTTGGATTATTTAGAGAAGAATAATATTTCCTCAATAAATATATTTGGATATAGCATGGGTGGATATGTGAGCTTATATCTTGCAAAACATCATCCTGACAAAATTAAAAAAGTATTTTCATTTGCTGCCAAAATAAACTGGTCACCGGAAATAGCACTACAAGAAGTGAAGATGATGGATGTAGAAAAAATTCAGCAAAAGATTCCTGCCTTTGCCAAAACGCTAGAACAAAGACATGCTCCGAATGATTGGAAAATTGTGTTAAAGAAAATGGAAGAAATGCTTATTCGTGTGGGAATAGAAACACCTTTGAAAGAAGGTGAATTTGAAACCATTGAACAACCAATATTAATAGGTATTGGGGATAAGGATGCAACAGTTAACCTGGAAGAAACAATTGCGGTATATCGTAAATTAAAAAATGCAAGCTTAATAGTTTTTCCCGGCACACCACATCCGATAGAAAAAATTTCTGTGGAACGATTACCAGGCGAAATCGTTAACTTCTTTAAATAAAAAGACCTGCAACTATCAGTTGCAGGTCTTTTGTTTCAACAATTTTAGGATTAATTCTTCACCGGCAAATAACCGTAGTCTTTTCCATAACGAAGCATTTGCTCCATAAAGGTTTCGGTGTTTTCAATTTTTACATCTGTAATTTTATCTCCATCCATAACAGGAACCAACTTAGGTTGAATAAAGCCCATGTATGGTGCGATGTTTAGTTTCTCCATACGAGTATGCACTTCTTTCAATAATGCCTGATCTACTTTTACTCCGTAATTCTCAACCAGATCTTTACCTGCTTTAAAGTCTCCTTCTGATTTAATGCGCTGAATTTCTTTTAACAATTGGCCAAACAAATCACGAAGTTTAGTGTAATCATTAATTTTGAAATACGTTTTTCCGTCTTTTGAAACGCGCTCAATAACATTATCTTTCTTACCTTTTTCAAATACCCATTGTGCATTCACCTGGCGGTTTCGCATGTGAGCTTCTTCCAGGTTATCTCCTTCTTTAATACGCACCAGTTGGGTCATCATTCCATTCATGATGTAATAATCATATTGAGCTTTACCTACTTCTATAGATGGGCTTACTCCAATATCTACTAATTTCTGATCCATGATGTAATACAATCCTACCAAATCCGCACGCGCTTCTTCCAATGTACCTGCATAATTTTTAAGTGTTACATCGGGTGTACTTACTCCTTTATTTATCTGCCCGGAAGCATGACCAATTACCTCATGCATATCAGTTTCCAAATCACCGCTCAAAGGACCATATTTCGAAACTCTGTCTTTTACTTCATCACTTGCTCCAAACTCGCCTATCGTAGGGCTTTTGGCGCGGGCAAAATTGTAAGAATAAACAATGTTACTTAACGAAACAGATTTAGAACCATGTTCTTCCCTTATCCATTCTGAATTTGGAAGGTTAATACCGATAGGTGTGGCAGGCGCATTATCTCCCGCTTCCCCTATTACAGTTATTACTTTTGCCGAAATTCCTTTAACTTCTTTCTTTTTATGATTGTCTGCAATTGGGGAATGGTCTTCAAACCATTGTGCTTCTTTTGCAATAGCAGCAATACGTTTGGTAGCTTCCATATCTTTCATTGAAACGACTGATTCATACCCTCCCTTTTTTTGCATTGCATCGTGATATACTTCAATGAACCCGTTTACCACATCCACGCGCGAAGCAGTATCGCCAACCCATGAAACGGAGTAATCGTCAAAGTCTTTTAAATCGCCACTTTTGTAATATTTAATTAAGGCAATCAAGGTAGTTTTCTGAACATCATTTTCAGCAACAGTACTTGCTTTTTCGAGCCAGTAAATAATCTTGTCAATAGCAGCACCATACATGCCTCCGCTTTTCCAAACCTTTTCAGTTACTTTGCCATTCTCCATCACCACCTTTGAGTTAAGTCCCCATGATGGCTGTTCTTTGGCATCTTTCAGTGATTTGCCTGCATAAAAATCTTCCACCTGCTTTTGTGTAACTCCCTCATAAAAATTACCTGCTGATGCTTTCACTATGTCCACATTGGCACTTAGGTCAACTGTTTTAGGTGCTACTTTAGGGTCAAAAATTACAGGTTGCATCATTTTAAGGAAGTCTTCCATATTCATTCCTTCGAGCGGAAGTTTTGCATTATCGCTTTTGCTTATTAATTCCTTGAAATAATCAAATGAAAAATCAGGAAGCATTTTTGCATTACTGTAATGATGGTGAATTCCATTAGAAAAGAAAACACGATTGCCATACTCAAGAAATTTTTTGTAATCATCCGTATTCTTATCTCCCGAAAAAGTGGTAAGAATAGTTTCCAGCGTTTTCCTTACACATAAATTGTATTTATACTTCTGGTCCCAAGCCATATCTCTTCCGCATAAACCGGCTTCGTATAAATAGTAGGCAAGTTGTTTTTGTTTTAAAGATAAATCAGAAAACCCTGGAATGTCGTAACGCAAGACCTGTATATCGGCAAAGCGGTCGGCCATTATTTCCGTGTTGGAGGTTTTTGCAGAATCTTTATGTTCTGCTTCTTCTTTTTTTGTTTCTCCACTGTTGCATCCCGAAAATACCAAGGATACCAATACTGCAGAGATGGATAATTGTTTTAAATTCATGTTGTAATTATTTGTTGTTAGTTGTTTTTTTATTTAATAGAAATGAAATAAATATTTTTTTAAAACTTGAACTTATCAGTTTTTACAAAAATACATTTAATTATTTGATTGTCAAGTTATCAAATAAAAGGGCTTGGGGAAATGAGATTAACCCTCTCGGCTTGATTAATCTTCAATAAAATACATATCTATTTCCCCTTTATTCTTTGCTTCAATCTTACCCCTATGAGTGCAGTTGAAATTGTTTTTCACCAGTTCGTATGTGGTTCCGGAAACATTTATTTTACCGGGCTCTCCGCTGCTTTCCATTCTCGAAGCAATATTTACGGTGTCGCCCCAAATGTCGTAAGCAAATTTTTTGATTCCCACTATTCCGGCTACTACCGGTCCGGTATTAATTCCAATTCTTATTTCGAATGGAATTTTTCCTGCTGCTACCACTTGTTTATTGTGGCTTTTCATAAAATCACGAATGTCAATTGCTGCTTTTACAATATCAACAGCATGAGTAGTATTTACAGAAGGTAATCCACCTACGCACATATACGAATCGCCAATGGTTTTTATTTTTTCAATATTGTATTTCGAAATTATTTTATCAAAAGAGGAAAAACAAAAATCAATTTCTTTCACCAGTTGTTCCCCGTTCATCAGCTCGCTGATTTTAGTGAAGTCTTTGAAGTCAGTAAACATAACGGTTACCTGCTGAAAAGTTTTTGCTGCACTTTTCCCGTTTTCAATTAATTCCATTGCCACTTCTTTGGGTAAAACATTTAAAAGCAGTTCTTCATTCTGCTCTTTTTCTTTTCGGATAATGATGTTTTCTTTTTCTTTCAGTTCCAGTTTTAGTTGTATTTCAGCCTGTTTCGAAGCTTCTTCTGCTTTAGTAAATTCCTTGGTTTTCTCTTCAATAATTACCTGCGAACGATTTACCGCCTGGGTTAAGTACAATGCCCACATGGCAAAACAACCAAATGAAAGAACAATATTAGAGACTTTGAAAAATGAAGCCGGAAACGTGGTGAGGGAATAATAAGGATTTGTTTCCCGAAAATAAAAATCTATTAAAAGATAACCAGCCAGGCAAACTAAAAACATAAACCACTTCCAGAATGTATTTCCTTTAGGAATCAGAAAAGGGAAAATGGCCACCACGGGAATATAATACTGAAAGCCACATTCCCAACCTATGAAATAAACAGCTATCATTTGATGTGCTACTATTTCCGAAAGTGACAGGGCCATACTTATCATGTGGTATCCTCTCCTGTTGATATTAATTGCCAAAAAGTAAATGAGAATACTTGCAAATTGGATATAAGCCATTAACGGAACGTGGAGTGAAAAGAAAAGAATCATCCAGATGAAGTGGGCCATCCAGGCGATGGTTTGTCCTATATTCGAAACAATGTAAAAGCGATAATTGATGAGTTCTATAACATCAGGGGTAGTGTCAAAATGAAGAAACATTTGTTTCGAAACATTTACTGCGCTCTTCATTAATTTCATTTTTTGCAAATAAAGTAGTGTAAGTTTAAAAATAAACGACTGAAATTGAGAGGATAAATTTAGTTTATTTTTTCTTATTATAAATAAAAGCCACAAGAAGGGTGGAAATAAAAAATGCAAAAAGTTTTAGAAGGTTGGGTAATATGGTTTGTATGGTTCCTTCACTAAGAAATAGTTTATGAAATGCACTAAGCGCCCAGTTAAGAGGAGAAAATTCAGCGAGCAGTCTTATTCCTTCAGGCATTACATAAATGGGTACCCAGATGCCTCCAAGAGCTGCTAATATTACAATGGATACCGCCCCGAATGTAGAAGATTGCTGATGCGTTTTAAATAGAGTACCTACCATCACTCCATAGCCTGTGGCTGCGAGTCCTGTTGCAATAGCTATCAGTAACATTGCAGAAATATTATTTCCTATTATCAATCTGGGTAATCCTAAATGAGGTAATACAAATATGCCTACCAATAACATTAATACACATTGAATGAGGCAGATAAACAAATAAGCGGTTGTTTTCCCTGCTAATACTGTGATATAAGACCCCGGCATGGTTAGTATCCGGGTATAACTTCCTTCATCTCTTTCTTTAATAATGCTTCCCGACATGGATATAACAATGAAAAACATCCCGAAGATGGTCCAGGCCGGAACATTATGTTGAACAGAGTTTAACAACAAGGCTTCTTTCGGAGTATCAATGGTACTTACTTCCTGTAAGGTTACAAAATCATCAATTGGTTTTTTGTCGGTTACTTTTGATTCATCTTTATTTAATTCTTTCGAAAAATAATCCAATAAGGTTTGTGTTTCCAGTTTGGATATGGATTGTTTTAAAGAACTTAAAATAGAGGCTTTGAAAGATTTTTTTGTGTCGGGAGAAAAGAACACATTAAGATTCAAAGAACCATCCGTGATTTTAACATCAGTTTTTCCTGAATCAGCAAGGCCTACAGACGAAAGTTTAGCAGCAACAAAATGACTTACTTTGGAATTCAATAATTCGGTAGCATTATCAGGGATAATAACGGCTATTTCATAATCTCCTGATTTTACAGTTTTTTTTACCTCTTCAGGGGAGGAATTTTTTTTAGTAATGTCAAATATTTTTGATTCATTTAACCCTTTTTCAACAGCTATTCCTAAACTTCCTTTATCGTTATTAATTAATAAGAGTGGAATTTTTAATTCCTGGTAATCACGAAAAGGGGCATCCTGTATCAACGCCATAATGGTAATCATAGCCATCGGCATCAGGAACATAATCGCAAGGCCTCCTCTGTCGCGTAAGACAATCAGCATTTCTTTCTGTATGGTGGAGAAGAGGCGTAGCATTTAATCCCTTAGTTTTTTACCGGTTAATTTTAAAAACAGTTGCTCCAAATTATCCGAGTTGTTTTCATTAATTAAGGTTTTGGGTTTTCCTTTAATAATTATTTCTCCGTTATCAATTATTGCAATGTCAGAGCAAAGATTCTCTGCTTCCTCCATCAGGTGGGAGGTATAAATAATGGTGCAACCCTGCTTGTTAATATGGTGTAAATGTTCAGTAATCATATTCCTTGATTGAACATCCACACCTACCGTTGGTTCATCCAAAAATAATATTTTTGGTTGATGAAGAATTCCCGCAATAAGGTTAATCCTGCGTTTCATTCCTCCGGAAAATGTTTTTATTTGTTTGTCGGATGATGAAAGTAAACCAACAATTTCAAGATGGTCTTTAATTTTGTCTCTCAATTCCTTTCCTTTTAATCCGTACATGTTCCCTATGTACCTAAGATTTTCAAAGGCAGTAAGACTGGGATATAAGGCTATTTCCTGAGGAACAATTCCGATTTGTTTTTTAATTTCCTCGGCACTACTTTTAATGGATAGACCAAGTAATTCTGCATTTCCGTTGGTGAGTTTTATCAGGCCACAGAGAATGGAAATGGTCGTTGTTTTTCCGGCACCATTAGGACCCAGTAGTCCAAAAATGCTGTTTTTTTCAATAGAAAAGGAAATATTATTTACAGCAGGAAAGGATGCGCCTTTGTAAATTTTGAGGAGATGGTTTACTTCAATTGCAGTGCCGGAGGTAGTCAAGCAATTAATCTTTTTTCAAAAATATTTTCATTTCACACTCAGCAATGGTCTCGCCATTCAAAGTAGTTTTGCCGGTAATAAGAGTTACATCAAAAATTATTTGTTGAATAACCACTTCTGTTTTTAATTCGCTGTTAGCTTTGGGTAACTGATGTATGATTAGTTTTTTTATGGCACCAATGTATCCGATGGGTGGGTTTATTTTTTCTCCCTCCTTAGGTTTCATTAGCGAAACCATGTAACCCACTCTTAATGCAGCTGTTTGTGCAATGTTCTCCACCAATCCCGGTTCAGTGAATAAACCATTTTCACAAAAGATATTATTTTCAGGAATAGTAAACCCTGATATGGTGGAAGTCTCATCATTGAACCACAACTTATCTACCATAACTATGGGAGGCTTTTGGGGTATCAGGTTAAATACTTCTTCCCCCGCCAATATTGGTTTGTCAAGTACATTCATTTTTTAAACAACAGTTAAAACAGCGTTGGCATAAGAAAAACGGGCACTTTCGGGAACAGTAAGAGCAATTTTTTGTCCTTTCTGTAATTTCCCTGAATTCAATAATTCACCTAAGGCAATAAAAATAGATGCAGCCCCGATATTCCCAACCCTTGAAAGGTTAACAAACCATTTTTCCTGTGGTAACTGAACTCCATATTTTTTCATTTCATCGTCTACTTTCGAACGGAAATATTCTGACGAAATGTGTGGTAAAAACCAATCGATACTTTGCGGGTCAACATTATGTTTTTTAAACAGCTCTACATACTTTTTGGTCCCTAACTGTGCAATGTATCTGTCTAATAAACGGGCATCCTGTTTAACAGAAAAGATGGATTTTTCCAACCATTGCTTTGGTTTAAATTCGCTCCACCCATGTAAATTTCCTTCAGCATCTTTTTCAGCACCCACATACATACAAGCTTCCACTTCATTTGCAAAGGAGCAGATTTCAATCCAATCTATTTTTAAAGAAATTCCGTTGGGATTTGGTTTGTCTGAAATAAGTGTTGCTACAGCACCATCAGAAAGCATCCATCTTAAAAAGTCCTTTTCAAAGGCAATCATTGGATTTTCTTCCAGTTCTTTCAACTTTTGAGATTCTTCTTCAAAATTTCCTGAACGCATCCAGGCAGCAAATTTTTCAGAGCCTGTGGTAACAGCATTATTAGTATTGCCAGTTAAAACAGACATGTGAGCATACTTTAAAGCATTCATTGCAGAACAGCAGGAACCTGAAAATGAAATAGCTTCAATAGGCCTGGCTTTTAACAAGCCGTGCACCATGATAGCGTGTGCAGGTAAAATCTGATCAGGAGATGTGGTACCACTGGTAAGCAGTTCAATGTCCTCTAATTTAAAATCATCAGTACAAAGTGCTTTAACGGCCTCAGCAGTTAGTTGAGCATTGCTATGTGTATCGTTCCCTTCTTTATCATGGGAATAATAGCGTGTAGTAATTTTATTGTTCCTTAAAATAGTAGGCTTGGACCTTGACTTTCTCCCATCAATATACCCTAAATATTCCTCCATCTCATCGTTATTAATCGGTTTGCCGGGTAAAAAACTGGCAATACGATTAATATATACGGCTCTATCCATAATTCTTTTTAGTGCGTTAGTTTAGTTTTAATCTTTGTGCGAATGCAAAAATAACAGAAATAATTAATTTTCGGGAAATCAATCTGGTTTATTTAGGCAATTCTTTTATCAAATATACTGTATTTGTTCAATTAATTAGCGTATTGAATTTCCTGAATAATATTCAATTTCCTTTTTTATTTTTTTAGGAAAAAGAATTGGTGCCAACCTTGAAGCAATAGTAATAATTGGTGAAAGAATAAGAATGGCGGTTGGCAATACTATCCCGAATATACGAACCCTTGTTTTTCTGTCTTCAGTACCCCATGTGCCTTTTTTGGAAATATAATTGGCATAAATAGGAAAAAATACTTTTCCTCTTCCTTCCAGCAATAGTAAATTAGATTTGATATTAATAGCCCCATTTTTAATCAACTCATTTTGCATGGAGGTATAATTATCACTTAAAAAATGTTGTAAAACAATATCACCAAGTTGGGGAGCTTTAGTAGACAGCTCTTTCTCAGATACCCCGTATTTCGGGAATATTCCAAGGTATTTATGTTGAACCCCTCCTAACGCAAAAGCAAAGACAGTAATAAGGCTTACTAAATTCGGAGCTTTGTCAACATAGGTTATATTTCCGACAAGGTTTGCATCCAACGATTTTAAAACCGTTTTCATTTTTTCCTGTGCATTCAGCCACATGTTTCTGCATGCCAAAACGGTAACCACATTTGTGTTTTTTAATAATTGTTTAGCCTCTTTAGTTTGTAAAAAGGAATTGACTGGAACCGAAACAGACAGAAACCATGGTTGATAAGCTATGATTACTAAATCATATTTTTCAGAAGGGTTAAAAGAAAATGGTTCAAGTTCACAAGCTTTTCCCTGAACGCATTCAGGAAAAGCATCAAAAAACTGCATATAAGTCCACGGAAAAGGAAATGCAGATTTTGGTTTTAATTGCTCGTAGTGTATTTCTATATCTTTTCTGTTTTCAAACGGAGATAAAGTAGCCTTCACTGCTTTGTTTAACTGTCCGGATTGAGTAAAATAGATAACTAATACTTTTTTCATTTTATACTTAAAAGCTTTTTATTTTTTTTGAAATTAAAATTTCATTTTATTTAATTTTTTAAATGCCAATTTCTCAAGTTCATATATTTCAAGGAGAGCATCAGCACATAATTCAAAATCTTTTTGTTCGTTTGCATTTCTTCCCTTGTAAATTCTCCCCATCTGAACCGCACTTGCACGCCATAAGTCTCCGGCTTTTGTAAAATCATCAGAGACCTCCATCAATTTATCATTTTTCAAAATGGTACTCGCCTGTTCTAAAAAAGCACCGTATAAGAATCGGAATCCACCACCACCGGTGCCTATCTCCTCCTGCATTCTTACAATTTGCCCGAGGTATAATCCAGCCTTTCTTGGTCCTAATTTATCTCTCCAATTACGGATTTTTTTTGATGTGTATTTAATTCCGGAAACACCAACTATACTTCCGGGGCTATAAAGCATATCACTTGATGCTTTTTTTATTCCCCTTATTATTGCTTTATTTATTATTGCAGGTTTAATAGTCCCAACACTTTCAGGGAAATAAATATGCCCTTTTGGCGCAAAAGGTCCTTTTGCGAATCTGACTTTCAGCATATCTTCTTCAGATAAGACAGTAACTTTTTCCATGAAAGGATCGCTGATTAAATAATTACCATTTTCTTTTCCATATACAATGAGGTTATGTGCATTAAAATGAAAACGATATTCAGGCGGAAAATAAGGAAGATTAAAAACCCCTACCTGACATCCGACTGGCACTCCTTCTTTTACCTTCTGATCAAGAAAATCCATTGCTTTTGTTTCGCTGCTGAATTTCATTCGGCTTATTTCAATTCCAAGCGCTTTACTTGCTCTGCTGAATATCCATCCAGGCATTGTCCTGTAAGAAATAGCTGGTCCTCCGTTTATCATAAGGAAAGGTATGTGAATATAATATATTCCCGCCCCTATTCCGAAAATAAGCGGTTCAGTTAAAAAATCCACTCCGTTATACTTTAACAGGCTTGTGGCTACTCCATTCTCGCAATGTGCCGTTTGCAGATGTTTAAATTCTCTTTCCAATCTAAAATTATATTATAATAAACGTATTTTATCTCAATTAGGATTAATAGTAATTCATTACTTTGCTTATAATTAATAAAAACAAATAATGTTTGATTATGTTTAACCGGAATGGTTTTCTACCCCCTTTGTATAATTAAATACCCCCAACGAATTTTGAATAAAACTTCAAATAAATTTGATAACAAAGGTATAAAAATAAAACCAATTAATACCAGCTGTTTCTTTGACTCGAACAAATTTTGCTGAAATGGAGTATTTAAGAACTTTTTTGTGGCATTATTTATTACATTAGCCACTCAAAAATGACTTAAAATGATTAAACATAATACAACCAATCCATTTAATATTATTGTAATTGTAGCTGCTTTAGGCTATTTTGTTGATATTTACGATTTAATTCTTTTCAGTATTGTTCGCATTCCAAGTTTACAATCAATTAATATACCTCAGGAGCAATTAAAAAGCGCAGGTATATATTTATATAATCTGCAAATGGGCGGTATGATGCTTGGCGGGATAGTTTGGGGAATGCTGGGTGATAAAAGGGGAAGACTATCTGTTTTGTTTTTAACAATTTTACTTTATTCTGTAGCTAACATTGCAAATGGTTTTGTAACAAACCTGACTCAATATGCCTGGCTAAGAGCCATTGCAGGATTCGGGCTTGCCGGTGAATTAGGGGTTGGTATTACATTGGTTTGCGAAGTAATGAGCAAAGAAACCCGCGCATGGGGAACGAGTATTGTTACGGGTTTTGGCGTTACAGGTGCTGTATTGGCCTATTTTGTTGCCGAATTAGGTTGGAGAGAAGCCTATTGGGTAGGCGGTATTTTGGGTATAATGCTCCTGGGCTTACGATTATATGTTCATGAATCAGGCATGTTTCACAACCTCAAATCTACCAATACAAAAAGGGGAGATTTTTTCAGTTTATTTACAAGCAGAAAAAAGTTTTTTAAATACTTATGCTGTATTTTAGTTGGAATACCGGTTTGGTTTGCGATAGGAATTTTGATTGTTTTCTCAAAAGAGTTTGGGGAGGCGCTTGAAATTACCGGACCCATTAATACCGGTAAAACAGTGATGTTTCATTACATAGGAGCCGCCATTGGAAGTATATTGATTGGTTTTGTAAGCCAAAAGTTGAAATCCAGAAGAAAGGCATTAATAGTTTTTATTTCCGCGATGGGTTTACTATGCTGCTGTTACTTTGCTTCAAGTGGTATCTCTCCGAATATGTTTTATGTTTTAATTTTCGTTCTTGGTATTGCAATGGGATATTGGTCATTATTTGTTGCTGTTTCTTCAGAACAGTTTGGTACAAATATCAGGTCAACAGTAACTACAACGGTACCTAATTTTGTTCGTGGAGCGATAGTGGGTATGACCATTTGGTGGAACTATATGGCAGCAAGTATGGGAATTATTAAATCCGCAATGATTGTAGGCTTTGTTGTTATCCCGATTGCTATAATAGCTGTTTTGGTTCTTAAAGAAACGCATGGTAAGGAATTAGACTATATAGAATTAGATTAAATGAATAAAAAAACGGTAATAATCGGGGCGTCTGATAACCCTGAAAGATATGCTTACAAGGCTGCGATATCTTTATTAAACCATCAGCATGAAATTCTTCTGCTGGGGAAAAGGAGCGGAAATATAAATGGTATTGAAATATTGAAAGACCGTTCTCTGGAAATTAATAATACTAATACTGTCACACTATATATTAACCCATCGCATCAGAAGGAGTGGTATAACTATATAATAAATTTAAAACCTAAAAGGGTAATATTTAATCCTGGGGCAGAGAATGAAGAATTTGAAAAGCTTTTAACTGAAAATAATATTGAGGCAGTTGAAGCTTGCACATTGGTAATGTTATCTGTCGGTAATTTTTAAAAGGCACTTCTTTTTTTATTTGCTTTTAAGTTTAATTACAAACAAAATAATTATTTCTTTTTCTCTGAAGGCATTCTTTCTACCCTATCCAAGGCTGTCATTCTTTTTACAGACTTTTGTCGCACATTTGAAGGGGTTCTTTTTGTCCCATGTTGAGGAGGATTGACAGGTCTTTCAGTTGGTTGCATCTCTGTTTTTGAAGGAGTTGTATTTTGCTTTACATTTACCGTCTCAGTAGGTTTAGCAGCTTGTGATGACTCAGCTTTAGGAGGGGGAGCTGGCTTATTTGTTTCCTGTGTTTTCTTTTTTTTTTGAATCCTCCTGAGGATTAGTTAAACCATGGAATCCACTTCCGTATGCTGCAATGGAAATTATCCCGCCACAAGCAATTATTAAACTTAATTTTTTCATTATAGTTGAATTTTATACCAGCATATTTGCAATGGGCGTGCCAAAATTTAAGGATCATTAAAAAAATCGCTAATCAATCCGGCTGGTAGCTTTAAAACTAAGCTATACATTTTGTTATTATATCACAGGCCATTTCTATTTCCTTTTCAGTGATTGTCAATGGTGGAGCAATGCGCATGGAATTTGAATTAAATAAAAACCAATCAGTGATTACTCCGTTAAGGATACATCTGTCTATTATTGATTTGTTTTGTTCATAGTTTTCAAATTCCAACGAAAGCAACAATCCTATGCCATTTATTGATTTGATTTTCGGATGAATTAATAATTTTCTGAATAAACTTTCTTTTTTTTCTACCTGTTCTATTAAATTTTCTTCCAACAATACTCTTAATGTGGCAAGGCTTGCAGCACAGCAAACCGGGTGCCCTCCAAAAGTAGTGATATGCCCAAGCACCGGGTTGTTGGTAAGAGAATGCATTATTTCCCCAGAGGAAATAAATGCACCTATTGGCATCCCCCCGCCCATACCTTTCGCCAAACATAATATATCCGGTACAAAATCAAAATGTTCAAAAGCAAATAATTTTCCTGTTCTTCCAAAACCTGTTTGAATTTCATCTGCTACCAGTAAAGTTCCTGTTTCCAGGCATCTTTTTTTTAATTGTTTCAGGAAATTAATTTCAGGCACAATAGCTCCTGCTTCTCCCTGAATGGTTTCTATTATTACACAAGCAGTAAGTTCAGTTATTTGGTTTATATCCTGAATATTATTAAATCTGATTAGCCTTGTATCCGGAAGTAATGGGCGATAAGCATTTTTAAATTCCTCGTTTCCCATTATGCTCAGGCTCCCATGTGTACTTCCGTGATAAGCATTTTTGAAGGAAATAATTTCTGTTCGTCCTGTATATCGTTTAGCCAGTTTCATGGCTCCTTCTATTGCCTCACTTCCTGAGTTTGTAAAATAAACAGAACTTAATTCCTTTGGAAGAAGCGTGGTTAATAAAGTTGCCAGTAAAACCTGAGGACTTTGAATATATTCACCATAAACCATCAGGTGCATGTATTTGTCCAACTGATTTTTTATTCCTTCAACCACTTTAGGGTGGCGATGTCCTACATTACTTACCGAAATTCCTGAAATTAAATCTAAATACCGTTTCCCATTTATATCGGTCAGGTAAACGCCTTCGGCTTTTTCAATCTCCAGTCCCATTGGCATTTCGCTGGTTTGAGCTATGTGTTCTAAAAATAGTTGTCGTTGTGTTAACATTTCACAAAGATAAAATTTAATTGCAAAAGCTTAGTTCATTAAGTACTATTAAATTCAAATGACTCTATTAGAAAAATACTCTGATAGAATTTTTGTCAATATTATAATGTTGTTGGCATGATATCAATCAGTTCAATGAAATTCTTATAAAAAGTTTATTTATTTTGTAATACCTTTGTTGGTATGAATAATAAATTATTATTGGCGTTAATTTCAGTCTCTTTGTTTTCCTGTAAAAGCAAAGTGGAAAAAATAAAGCCAACTATCGAATCTATTTCTGAATCTATTTATGCTTCGGGGATAGTAAAAAGTAAAAACCAATATCAGGCTTTTGCTAATGTTAATGGGATCATTAGTCAGGTATATGTTGTAGAGGGAGACTCTGTAAAAAAGGGCACTCCTATCTTATCTATTGTTAACGAAGCTCAGCAATTGAATAAAGAAAATGCACGTCTCAATGCAGCTTTCTCCGATATCAATGCAAATCAAGGTAAATTAAACGAAGCAAAGTTGATTATTGATTTGTCAAGAAATAAGATGAATAATGATTCAGTTTTGTTTTTTCGTCAAAAGACGCTGTGGCAGCAACAGGTAGGAACAAAAGTTGAATTGGAACAAAAGGAACTAGCCTTTCAAAATTCAAAAACTACTTATTTTTCTTCTATAGTAAAATATAATGACCTGAAACGGCAGCTTGATTTAACTTCTTCTCAAACAAAAAACAATTTGGAGATTTCTGCAAGGGCAGAAAATGATTACATTCTTAAAAGTGAAATGAATGGTGTCGTTTATAGTCTGGCTAAATATAAAGGTGAGATTGTGAGCCCGCAAACACCGCTTGCAATTATTGGGGATGCAAACCATTTTATTCTTGAAATGCAGGTAGATGAATTTGATATCATAAAAATAAGAAAAGGACTTACTGTAATGGTAACTATGGATAGTTATAAGGGAAGCGTATTTGAAGCTCTTGTGACAAAAATTAACCCATTAATGAATGAACGGAGCAAAACTTTTTTGGTGGAAGCTCAATTCAGCAAACAATCTCCTGTTCTTTACCCGAATATTACATTTGAAGCTAATATCATATTGCAATCAAAAGATAAGGCAATATTGATTCCCCGTAATTATTTGTTAAACGATTCTGTGGTGGTAAAAAGTAATGGAGATAAAGTAGTTGTTAAGACCGGATTAAAGGATTACCAGAAAATAGAAATACTATCCGGTATCACTGCCGATGACGAACTGATACTGCCTAAAGAATGAATTTTAAACTGATTGCAAGTGTCTCCGCTTCTTTATTGATGGCTCGCTGGAAACAAACATTAGTAGCTGCCATTGGTGTTACTTTTAGCATTACTATGTTCATTACACTACTGAGTTTTATGGCAGGTTTAAATACATTGCTGGATGGGCTTATTGGTAATCGGACTGCTCATATTCGTTTATATAATGAAATTCAACCCACCAAAGTGCAGCCAGTCTATTTGTCTGACAAATACAAAAATCATTATAATTTTATTTCTTCTGTAAAACCCAAAAATGAACGATTGCAAATTTACAGCAATGGAGCTGTGATGGATGCTTTAAAAAAAGATGAACGTGTATTAGGAGTCGCCCCTAAAATCATTGCCCAGGTTTTTTATAATGTTGGAGCTATTGATTTGACGGGTGTTATTAATGGAGTGGATGTCGAAGAGGAAAGCAGATTGTTTTCATTTAAGGACTATGTTACTTCCGGAAATGTGATTGATTTAAGAAATATCCCTAATAGTATTATTTTAGGAAAAGGTGCCGCAGAAAAAATGCTTGCAAATTTGGGTGACGTTATACAGGTAACGACTCCTAAAGGGGAACGGATGCAATTGAAAGTGGTAGGTTATTTTCAGTCAGGTATTCAGGAAATTGATAAAGTACAAAGCTATACTTCTATTATTACTGCCCAAAAATTGCTTGGGGAATCGAATAGTTACATTACCGATATACAAGTCAAATTGAAAGATATATTATTGGCTCCATCATTAGCAAAGGAATATGCAAAGCTATTCGATATCGAAGCAGTAGATATTCAATCGGCTAATTCACAATTTGAAACGGGTAGCTCTATACGTACCCTTATTTCGTATGCTGTAGGTATTACCCTTTTGATTGTGGCCGGTTTTGGAATATACAATATCCTTAACATGATGATTTATGAAAAGATGGATACCATTGCTATACTTAAGGCTACTGGTTTTTCAGGCAAGGATGTAAATCGAATATTTATTACTATTGCTCTAACTATTGGTGTTTTTGGTGGTATGTTAGGTCTTCTCTTTGGTTTTGGATTGTCTTCACTTATTGACCAGGTGCCATTCAATACTGCGGCCTTGCCCACCATCAAGACTTATCCGATTGATTACAATCTGAAATTTTATCTTATTGGAACAGTATTTTCCATTGTCACTACCTATTTTGCCGGCTTTTTTCCTTCACGCAAAGCCAGTAAAATAGATCCTGTAATAATTATCAGAGGCAAATAGTTATGAACGAAAAAATTCTGGAAGCTAAAAATATTACTAAATACTTTCACGACCCGATTAGCATTCAGGTTTTGAAAGAGATTACCTTTTCTATTCTTCAGGGGGAGTTCGTTTCTATTATTGGTAAATCGGGGTGTGGAAAATCCACTCTTCTTTATATCCTTTCTACCATGGATACTGATTACGAAGGAGATTTATTGATAGGTAATATTGCCATGCGAAATAAAAAGGAGGCGGAACTGGCCTTGATACGAAGCGAGAAAATAGGATTTGTTTTCCAGTTTCATTACCTGCTCAATGAATTTTCTGTACTTCGCAATGTAATGTTGCCAGGGCTTAAGCTTGCAAAATATTCTGAAAAAGAAGTGGAAGCCCGGGCTTATCAAAAGTTAAAAATACTTGGAATACAGGACGAGGCCCTCAAAAAACCTAATCAACTTTCCGGTGGACAAAAACAAAGGGTAGCCATTGCCCGCTCTCTCATTAACGACCCTTTAATACTGATGGCAGATGAGCCAACAGGTAATCTTGATAAGAAAAACAGCGAAATTGTTTTTTCTGTTTTTCAGGAACTTTCAGAGGTCTTTAATCAGGCTTTGCTAATTGTTACCCACGACAATGAGTTTGCTGCACGCACACATAGAATTATTGAAATGGAAGACGGTAAAATATTAAAAGATGTAAGTAAGAAATAATCAGCCTTTATTTCAACAACAAATCTTAATAACCCTCTCTTTTCTTCCTGTATTTAGTTTCTCTGTTTTGAAATATTTATTCAAATTACCAAAGTCAATCAAATCATTTTTCTACATTTGTTTTCACTAAAAACGGATTATGACTTTTAAAAGTTTATTCAGAAAAAAATCAACAACTATTTTATTGGAAGAAGGCGGAGACGGGGAACATACCGGGCTTCACAAAGTGTTAACGGTAAGAGATCTTACTTTCTTTGGAATTGCAGCTATTATAGGTGGAGGTACATTCAGTGCCATCGGTAATGCCTGTTTTTCCGGTGGCCCCGGTGTCATTTTTCTATATGTTATTTGCGGTGTTGCTTGTGGGTTCACAGCTTTATGCTATGCGGAATTTGCTGCACAGGTGCCTGTTTCGGGAAGTGCTTATACCTATGCATATGTTTCTTTTGGTGAGTTATTTGCTTGGATAATTGGCTGGGCATTATTAATGGAATACTCAATTGGTAATATTTACATTGCCTTTTCATGGAGTGGATATTTTACCAATCTGCTTGATGGTTTCGGTATGCATTTGCCGGAATGGTTGACAATAAATTATAAAGCCGCACATCTTGCTTTTACAGACAATAAAGCAGGTGAAGGGCTAATCGCCTGGACCAATGCACCACAGATAGGTGGCCTTCATATTATTTTTGATTTGCCTGCCGTATTGATTAATGCATTTATTACTTGGCTGGTTTATAAGGGCACAAAGGAGTCACGCAACATCAGTAATTTTATGGTAATAATAAAACTCATTATTATTGTATTGGTAATAATTGTAGGATGCACTTACATTGATATTAATAATTGGACACCTTTCATGCCCAATGGTTTTGGTGGAGTAATGGGCGGTGTGTCCGCTGTATTCTTCGCTTACATTGGTTTCGATGCAGTATCCACTCTGGCGGAAGAAAGCAAAAACCCGCAACGAGATTTACCAAGAGGAATGATTTATTCATTGGTAATATGTACCGTTATATATATCATTCTTGCCTTAGTATTAACGGGCATGGTTTCTTATACCTTGTTAGGAGTGAGCGATCCATTGGCTGAAATATTTAAAATAAAAGAAATTAAATGGATGATGTTTATTGTATCTATAGCTGCAGTGGTGGCAATGACCTCGGTGTTGCTGGTTTTTCAGATGGGGCAGCCGAGAATCTGGATGAGCATGAGTAGGGATGGTTTACTTCCAAAACGTTTTGCTTCTATTCATCCAAAATATAAAACTCCGGGATTTGCTACAATCATAACGGGTTTGGTAGTGGGTATTCCTTTGTTTTTTACCGATGAAAATTTTGTTTTGGACTTTACAAGTATAGGAACTCTTTTCGCTTTTGTGCTTGTGTGTGCCGGTGTATTAACCCTTCCAAGCCAGAAAGGAAATAATAAAGCGTCTGCTGTAAAAGGGAAATTTCGTTTGCCTTATATCAATTCAAAGTATATAATGCCATTAATAACCATCATTATCTTTTCGGTGGTGTTTTATTTTATTCCTGATTTTATTGTAAGTAAATTTTCCATCACTGCAGATAATGCAGCTAATAATATACCCATGCTGGTGTTTTTTGTTCTGTTAATTGTTATGGCAATTCTTTCGTTTATAAAAAACCTTTCTTTAATTCCGGTGTTAGGTTTAATGTCATGTTGTTATTTACTTACAGGCATGGCCGCTTCTAACTGGTTATGGTTTTCCATCTGGTTAGCAGTTGGTTTGGTGGTATATTTTTTATATAGCCGGAAACATAGTAAACTTAACAACGAAACCAATTAATTTAATCTCTTTTTAATTTTTAAATATAAAATGATCGCATTTATTACAGGAGCAACAGCAGGTATTGGGAAGGCAACAGCAGAGTTATTTGCTAAACACGGATACAACATAATTATTACGGGAAGAAGAAAAGACCGGTTAGAGGAATTCTCTGCTCATCTTAAATCAACTTATGAAGTGGAAGTTCTATTTTTAAACTTTGATATTAGAAATAACAAGGAAGTGGAAAAAGCCATTTCATTATTAACCGGTGAATGGAAAAAAATAGATGTATTAGTGAACAATGCTGGACTTGCTGTTGGACTGAGCACCATTCAGGATGGAGATATTGATGATTGGGAACGAATGATTGACACCAATGTTAAAGGGTTATTATACATTACTCGTCATCTCGCTCCGGTAATGATAGCAAATGGTTCAGGGCACATTATAAATATCGGTTCTATAGCAGGAAAAGAAGTATATGCCAACGGTAACGTTTATTGTGCAACCAAACACGCTGTAGATGCGCTAAGCAAAAGTATGCGTATAGATATGCTTCCTTTTAATATTAAAGTAACAGCTATTAATCCTGGTATGGTGGAAACAGAATTTTCCATAGTTCGTTTTAAAGGCGATGAAGAACGCGCAAAGAAACCTTATTTTGGGATACAACCATTAACTCCAGAGGATATTGCTGATACCATTTACTGGTGCGCCTCTCGTCCGGCTCATGTAAATATTAATGATATTATTATTACTCCAACTGTACAGGCAAATGCCACGAATACGTTTCGGAAATCATAAAAGGATTACCCCTATCAGGGTTTTGAACCCTGACAGGGGTGATATTCTAACCATATACACTCAATGAAATTAATATTTAAACTTTGCGTCTTTTGCGCCTTCGCGGTGAATTTACTTTCTTCCTGCTCTCACAAACAGCAAGTAGATTTAATAGTTCGAAATGCTGTTGTTTACAGAGTTGATTCTACTTTTTCCAACGCAGAAAGTTTTGCAATAAAAGACGGAAAATTCATTGCTGTTGGAAGCAACGAAGAAATTCAGAATAACTATGAAGCTAAGGAAACCACCGATGCAAAAGGGAAAGCTGTTTATCCTGGTTTTATTGATTCCCACTGTCATTTTTACGGATATGGCAAAGGGCTGGTTGAAGTAAATCTTGTAGGGACAAAATCTTTTGAAGAAGTCATTCAAAGAGTGGTGGATTATTCAAAAACAAATAAATCGGAATGGATTATTGGAAGAGGTTGGGACCA
Source organism: Bacteroidota bacterium (assembly GCA_947479085.1). Classification (GTDB taxonomy): domain Bacteria; phylum Bacteroidota; class Bacteroidia; order 2-12-FULL-35-15; family 2-12-FULL-35-15; genus 2-12-FULL-35-15. Next base: position 157,144 of record CANJYB010000001.1, read on the forward strand.
GAATGACTGGGCAATAAAGGAATTCCCTAATAGATATAAACTTGATAAATTGTTTCCTAACAACCCTGTTTTTCTTCAGAGAATTGATGGCCATGCGGCACTTGTAAACAGGGAGGCATTGAAAAGAGCAGAGATAATGGCGGACGCAAAAGTAAATGGAGGGGTTATTCAAATAGATTTAATAACGAAAGAAAAGGGTGGTGAAGAAGATTGGCTTTCATCAGAAATCAATAGCGAAGTAAAACATATGCAATACCCATTTTCCATGCCAAGTGGAATCCTGATTGATAATGCAGTTGATTTGGTTAAGAATAAAATTGCAAAATCAACAAAGTCAGAAATAAAAAATGCACTGCTCTCTGCAGAAAAAAAATGTTTCGCTGTGGGGCTTACCACTGTGGATGATGCAGGGCTCGAAAAAAACATCATTGACGTAATGGATGAATTGCAAAAGTCGAACGAATTGAAAATGCGTATTTATGCAATGTTAACGGATAACAAAGAAAACCTCGATTATTATTTGCAACATGGAACTTATAAAACGGATAGGTTAAATGTCCGTTCGTTTAAGTTTTATGCTGACGGTGCATTGGGTTCAAGAGGAGCCTGTTTATTGAAACCCTATACTGATGAACCAGCAAAGCAAGGATTTTTATTAAATACACCAGAGTACTTTAATGAAAATGCAAAGAAAGTTTTTGAAAAAGGATTTCAGATGAATACACATTGCATAGGCGATTCGGCTGTTCGTTTAATTTCTGAAATTTATTTGAATACATTAGTTTCCCATAGCACGGCAAGTCTGGCACCTATATCATACAGATGGAGAATTGAACATGCACAGATAGTAAATGATGATGACAGGAAGAAATTTTCAGGAATAATTCCATCCGTTCAACCCACACATGCCACATCAGATATGTATTGGGCAAAGGATAGAGTGGGAGAGGAGCGAATAAAATGTGCTTATGGATATAACGATTTATTAAAAACTACCGGGCTAATTGCACTTGGCACTGACTTCCCTGTTGAAAATATTAATCCACTTTATACTTTTTATGCTGCTGTTGCCCGCAAAGATTTAAAAGGATTTCCTGAAGGTAGTTTTCAACCTGAAAATGCTTTGTCAAGAGAAAATACGTTGAAGGGTATGACCATTTGGGGTGCTTATGCCAATTTTGAAGAAAAGGAAAAAGGAAGCATTGAACCCGGCAAGTTTGCTGACTTTATTATACTCGATAACGATATTATGAAATGTGATATAGGTAAAGTGCCCAACACAAAAGTGATATCTACTTATGTTAATGGGGAATGTGTTTATCATAATTAAACTCATTATCTTTGCACCCCAAAATAACTCATAATTTATAATTCATAACTCATAATTATATAAACCATGTCAAAAGGATTTTTTACAGTTCCCCCACCGGTGAACGAACCCATCAAAAGTTATGCATCCAGAAGTGCCGAAAGAAAGGAACTTCAGGCAATGCTAAAGGAATCGCGTTCGAAAGAATTGGATATTCCAATGTATATTGGAGGAAAAGAAGTGCGAAGCAATGAAAAGATTCGGCTTGCACCGCCTCATGATCATCAACATACATTAGGCTATTTTCATAAAAGCAATAAAGAACATGTAAAACAGGCCATTGATGCAGCCCTTGCAGCTAAGCCGAAATGGGAAAGCCTTGATTGGGAGCATCGTGCTACCATCTTTTTAAAAGCGGCTGAACTGATAGCAGGTCCTTACAGGGCCAAGCTGAATGCTGCCACCATGCTGGGACAAAGTAAAAATGCTTTCCAGGCAGAGATTGACAGTGCCTGTGAAATTATTGATTTTCTTCGTTTCAATGTAATGTACATGACGGAAATTTACAAGCAACAACCACCCGTAGCGGGCACCGGTTACGGAGTCTGGAACCGTGTAGAACATCGTCCGTTGGAAGGTTTTATCTATGCCTTAACTCCTTTTAACTTTACTGCCATTGCTGGAAATCTTCCTACATCATGTGCCATGATGGGCAATGTGGTGGTTTGGAAACCATCCAATACACAGGTTTATGCTGCCAATGTATTGATGGAGATATTTATGAAAGCAGGAATTCCTGCCGGAGTTATTAATTTGATTTATCCTTCAGGACCTGATGCAGGTGAAGTAATTTTTGCACATCCTGAATTTGCGGGTATTCATTTTACCGGCTCTACTGCTGTGTTTCATGATATCTGGAAAACCATAGGTAATAATATCAGTAAATATAAATCTTATCCACGCATTGTTGGAGAAACAGGAGGTAAGGATTTTGTAATGGCACATTCATCTGCAAATCCTAAAGTGTTGACTACAGCCCTAAGCCGCGGTGCATTTGAATACCAGGGGCAAAAATGTTCAGCAGCTTCCCGTGCTTACATTCCAAATAATCTTTGGGAGGAAGTAAAAGGCTTGTTGCAGGCTGATTTAAAGTCCATGAAAATGGGACCAACCGAAGACTTTACTAATTTTATTAATGCAGTGATTGATGAAAAGTCTTTTGATAAACTGGCTAAATACATTGACGATGCTAAGAAAGATAAAAGCTGCGAAATAGTGGCAGGTGGAAATTACGATAAATCAAAAGGGTATTTCATAGAGCCTACCGTCATCAGGGTAAACGACCCTTACTATGTTACCATGTGCGAAGAATTATTTGGGCCCGTTTTGACATTATATGTGTATGATGCAGATAAATATGAAGAAACCCTGAAGATAGTTGACAATACTTCTATATATGCCTTAACAGGTTCTATTATTGCAGAAGACCGTTACGCTATTGAAGTAGGAACAAAAGCATTGCGAAATTCTTCCGGAAATTTTTACATCAATGATAAACCAACCGGTGCGGTGGTTGGCCAGCAGCCATTTGGCGGTGCCAGAGCATCCGGTACTAATGATAAAGCAGGTGCAATGATTAACCTGTTGCGTTGGGTTTCTCCACGCACCGTGCGCGAAACATTGAATCCGCCTACTGATTACAGGTACCCGTTTTTACAGGCAGATTAAATAAATATTAATGCCGCAGATTCACAGATTTTAAATTATTTAATCTGTTAATCTGTGGCAAACTTTTTTCCTCTTTTATTTTATCACCACCATTTTTTTTCCTGCTTTGAAACCACTTGAAGTTTGCAGTTGATAATAATACGTCCCTGCATCCAATTCGGCAGTACTTATAATAATATCATGAAAAGCATTGCTTACTTTAAATCGTTTTACTTCTTGCCCTTGTATAGCATAAAAAACTAAATCCGCATTGGTAACACCCTGTGGTAATTCATATTCAATAGTTGTTTCGCCTTTTGATGGATTTGGATAATTGGAAATAGTTCCTTTTTTTAAGTCGCTATTATTTGGCGCCATGCTGGTAATTACACCATTAGTACAATCATGGCAAGGGAGAAAGCCGGGTAAGGAATAAATAGAAGTCGGATAAGGACTAATTACACTATGAATAATCATTTTATAACCGGAAGGTGTGTATGAAATAAATTCTTCGAATCCACCTGTTGAGAGTGACGCACCTGCCCAAGAGACACTGTCTTGTGAAAACATTGCATTACCAGATTCGTCATACACTCTGCAGCGCAGACTTCCTGTGTGTCCGTAAAGAAAAAAATATTCAATATCTGCTGGGTTTGTATTAAATAATTCTTCGCTGACATACCAAATATAAAACGTAGTTGGTCCTGAATACCCACCTGGAGGAATGTTTATTGTTCTGAAAACAGTATGATTCAGGTTAAATAATGTAATCATACTTGTATCATAAGCCACATATTTATATCCGGAAGAACTTAGTTTTTCTAAACGTAAATTATAGTAAGCTGAAGGATAAGTATTCTCCAAAGTAATCTGCGCGTAACTGCTTCCCGAAGCAATCATCAGCATTATAATAATTAGTTTTTTCATGATTTAAGTTTTAGGTAATGGTTTGTTAATACAATATTAAGTATAAAAAATAAAAGAGAACTTTATTTTTCAATACTTTTGTTTTACTTTTGCTATTAGGGGATTCAGGAGAGAAGTTCCGGTTTTTCTATCTGGTAATTGGGTTATAATAAACGGTTAACCTTTTACTCCAAAAGGACACCAGGAAGAGTAAAAAGGACTCAAGGAAACAGAATAAGGAGTCAAGGATGGCTCAAACCAGGTACCTGAAAGACCAAAAGTGCACCGGGAAAGCTTAAAAGGGCGACCTTTTGCCCCAAAAGGGCACAAGGAAGAGCTAAAAGGGCATCCTGAAACGGTAAAAGGTTAACCGTTTATATAAAAAGGTTGCTTTTTTGGTTTCCCCTTTTGTTTTCAATGGATTTGAGGACAAGCCCGAGAAAAATAGGGTATCAAAATGACGACCTGGTAAAATAGAAAAATGCCAAAACGAGTAAAAATAATTACGGATTTCAGAGAGTTTCCTGAAAGTATTCTTTCGGACACGGTAACTCTTATTATCAATTCCCTGAAAATCAATAAAGATGATTTTACTGAACTTCCGGTGGATGTTGGCACTCTTAAATCACAACTAAAAAAGTTCAATAAAAAAAGAACCACTATTGCATATCACGGCCAAAGCACAGATACAAGAAAAGCGCGGAAAGCAATGCAAACTTCATTATCGGCTATCGGCACTTGGATAAATGTTTCTGCCCGAGGAAATGCTTCATTGCTTCATAAAAGCGGATTTCCGTTTCATCAGAAAAGTAAAGCCCAGGGAATTCTGCCCCGAACTATCCTGACCTTAACACCCTTAAATGGAAAAGGTAAATTAAAATTTGCTATTTCACGGATCAATATTCAATTTGTCCGGTACGGAATGATGTACACACTTGCTGATAACCCGGAGAAAGACCCTTCTAAATGGACTTTTTATTATTGTTCAAAAAAAGATGGCATAACTACCGGTTTGGAAAGCGGAAAAGATTACAAATTTGTTTCTTTTGGTATGGGCACCGATAAGAGGTTAGTGTATAGTAATCCTGTTACAATGTCAGCACAGTAATTTTAATAATTACAGTAGTTGATTTTTTTTATCACCTTGCTTCATTCTCCCTGGTATACTTATCATATTCCCCTGCATGAAATTTTATCCCAATATTATATCGTTCACAATTTCTAACCTCCATTTTGCAAAAGAAAGCAGAATAATGAATTCCTTTTTCAAAAGGTCGTGATATAGAAGGGATAACGGATGGAGAATTATTGCTAAGCGTAAAAGGCGGATTTGAAAATGATAAAGGAAGAGCCTTGTTTTTATAAGATAAGGAAGAAGGGATAAAATTTTGCTGGGAAAAAAGAATGGAGCAACTAATTAATGCAACCGAAAATAACAAAATACTTTTACCTCTTTTCATTTTTAATCGAACTTTACTAAACCAATACCACTCCTTTATCTGTTAACTTAACCAGTCGTTCACGATACAATGCACCGATGGCTTTTTTAAACGCTTTTTTACTGATTTGAAGTTTTGCTTTTATTTCTTCTGGAGAAGAATTATCATTTAAAGAAAGAAAACCATTTTCATCTTTCATCAGTTTCAGAATTCTCCATTTTACATCATCCACCAATTCAAACCCGCTTTTCTGAAGGCTTAAATCTATTTTATTATCTTCCCTTACATGCTTCACAAATCCTTTTACCTTATCTCCAATTCGTATGGTTTCAAAAATCTCATTTTTATAAATCAATCCGCTGTACAGGTTATTAATAATAGCATTATAGCCCAACGGGGTTTCTGAATAAATTAATAATTCCACCATGTCTCCATCCACCACTTTTATATCATCATTGCTGATGTATCTGTTCAATTTTCCAGAAGCTACCAATCGATTGGTAACTTCATCAACGTAAACAAAGACCACATAACTTTTCCCTTCCTGCATTTTTACAGGCTGTTCACGAAAAGGAACCAGCAGGTCCTTATCCATTCCCCAATCCAGAAATGCACCCATTGCATTGGCCTGTTTTACTTCCAGGTAAGCAAAGGTATTTGCAGTAGCAAAAGGTGTTACAGTTGTTGCAATTAATCGGTCATCCGAGTCACGAAAAATAAATACATTAAGCATATCTCCAATTTGTGTACCGGCAGGTACCCATTTGGTGGGCATTAAAATTTCAACATCGTCTGCCCGGAGATAAATTCCAAAATCCAGTTGTTTAACTACTTCTAACTCGTTGTACTCTCCTATATTTATCATTGTAAATTATTTTATCTGAAATCTTAATTTATTCTTCATTCCCTTGTTCATCCGTCTTTTTTACATTTTGTAAAATGGAAGTTACAATTGATAATATGAAGCTGAAAAGCAATGCCCACCAGAAACTATCTACCGTGAAACCATCTACAATTTTTGTGGTAATAATAATTATCCCGGCATTTATCACTAATAAAAACAGTCCCAAAGAAATGATGGTAACAGGAATAGTAAGTAATACCATAATGGGTTTTACCACGTTGTTTAAAAATGAAAGTACTGCCGCCACCACCAATGCAGTTAAAAAACTGTTGTCACGAATGTGAACACCCGGTAATAAATAAGCAGAAATTAAGACCGCAAGTGTTGAAATAACAAGTTGAATAATAAATTTCATTGAAAAGGAATTAAAAATATTTGGTAAAGGTAAAATTAATTATGGTAGAAATCAGCAATTGAATCAGCGCACTTTTGGCCATCAATAGCAGCAGAAACGATACCTCCTGCGTACCCGGCACCTTCACCGCAGGGATACAATCCTTTTACATCGGGATGCTGCAATGTATCCTTATCCCTCGGAATCCGAACAGGAGAAGAAGTGCGTGATTCCACCCCTACAATAACAGCATCATTACTTAGATACCCTCTCATTTTTTTTCCGAATTCTTTAAACCCGGCTTGCAATCTTTTTCCGATGGGTTCAGGTAACAATGAATGTAAAGGTGAAGATTTAACTCCCGGTTGGTAAGATGTTTCGGGCAAATGAGGAGAAAGCCTACTGTTTACAAAATCCAGGAGACGCTGTGCCGGTGCGGTTTGTGTTTGTCCTCCGGCATTCCAGGCCATTTTTTCAAGTGCCTGTTGGTATCTCAATCCGGCAAGTGGTCCGTATTGCTGATATTCTATTAAATCTCCGGGTTCTATAGTTACCACCATTCCTGAATTGGCAAAAGGGTTATTTCTTTTCGATGGAGACCAGCCATTCGTCACCACTTCCCCAGGGGCAGTGGCACAAGGAGCTATGATACCACCGGGGCACATACAAAATGAATAAACCCCTCTGCCTGCAACCTGCTGAACCAAACTGTAGGAAGCCGGCGGCAAATATTCTCTTTTCTTTACTACTTCACTGATAGTACAATGATACTGCAAGGAATCAATCAAAGCCTGTGGATGTTCTGCCCTAACTCCCATGGCAAATGTTTTACTTTCAATTAAAATATTTTTAGAATGCAGCAATTCAAATATATCCCTGGAACTATGACCTGTAGCGAGAATCACCGCGTCTGCGATAAATTCAACCTTAGTATTATTTTCCAAATCATCGCAAACAACTCCCTGTATGGAATTGTTTTTTAATAATAAGTCTGTCACATGTTTATTAAAATGTACCTCTCCTCCATTATCAATAATAGTTTGGCGAATAGCTTCAATTATCTTAGGAAGCTTGTTTGTTCCAATATGAGGATGTGCCTCGATTAAAATAGTGTCGTCTGCTCCGTGTGCCACAAATGTTTCCAGTACTTTTGTAATATCTCCTCGCTTTGTAGAACGGGTATATAATTTCCCATCTGAATAGGTGCCTGCTCCACCTTCACCAAAACAATAATTGGAATGTGGGTTGACGATATGTTGTTTATTAATAGCCGCCAGGTCCCTTCTCCTGCTTTTTACATCTTTTCCTCTTTCAATCACAATTGGTTTTAAACCCTTCTCCATCAGTTCCAAAGCTGCAAAAAGCCCTGCAGGACCAGCACCTACTATGATAACCGCTTTCCTGTTACTAACATCAGGATACTTAATTTTATAAGAAACAGCTTCCGCAGGTTGTTCATTAATATAAACTTCCAGTTTAAGATTAATTTTAATGCTCCTGGAACGGGCATCAATGGAGCGTTTCAGTATTTTGATTAACGTAATACTATCTTGAGATGTAAACAATTGCTGAGCAGCAATAGTCTTAATACTTTCTTCGTTTGCTGCTTCTTCAGGAGAAACAACTAATTGCAGTTCGTGTTTCATTTTTTTATTGGTACATTTTTATTGTACAAAATTACAGTCCTTTATTTATTATCCCGGGCTATATAAAGGATGTTATTTATTAACCTTCAAAGGTAAGCGAAATCAAAAATATTTTTGAATTCAGTTTATCTATCGGCTCCGAGTACATGGTATGGTCCTTTATTAATAGGTCCTTGGTACCTATTATTAATTTCCCTTCAATTGCAAATTTGAAATACTGCAAAAAGAACTCTGCCCCTGCGCCCATTTCATATTCGTAATCATCCCGTTGAAGTTTTATAATCTCCATCTTCGGGTCATTGGAGTTCTTGGTATTCCTTTTTGATGCAAGGTCAAGGCTATATCCCCCTCCTGCTAATATATAAGCTGCAAAATTCTTTACCCTGGTGGAACGTAATTTTAAATCCAATGGGAAATTCAAAAAAGTAGATTCTATGCCTTGCACCTTGGTATAGCCGGTTTGTCCTTCTACACTTTGAGTGTCATACCATCCCTCATAATAATACTGAAGGTTTCTTTCCGCAAAGGAAAGGTTGGGTACAAATCGGAGGGTAACATACTTGTGTAAGCGAAGTTCCGAAACAATACCCAAATTAAATCCCCATTTTGGAACAGATTCAATTGTTTTGAGGGAATCAAACCGTTCAAAATTTTCCGCATAACGAACAATAAAATTACTTCTGTTGATTCCCAACGTGAACCCGAAATGTAATTTTTCGTTATAATAATTGTTCAGATTTCCCCTTTCGTTAGGGTCTTGAGCCTTTAAAGATAGAGAGGCTACAACTAAAAATAGTGCAATGATATACCTGATATACATGTTCAAAAAAGAATTGATATTATATAGATAACGCAAAAACTATAAATTTATTGTGTTTTTTTGCAAAAATAAATGCTTGCAATGCCAAAGGTAAGGGAAATTGCCTTTGTTTCTTTAAAACCTGCCTTGTTTAATATGTTAATAAATTCAAAATCTTCAGGAAAGGCTTTTACCGATTCTGGTAAATAAGCATAAGCCGAGTTGTCTTTAGAGAAGACTTTTCCTACAAAAGGGGTAATGTATTTAAAGTAAAAATTATAAAGTCCTTTAATAGGGAATTTCTTTGGTTTGGAAAATTCGAGGATAACCAAGGTACCATTGTTATTCAAAACACGGTAAATGTCTTGTATTCCCTTCTCCAGGTTTTCAAAATTACGCACTCCAAAGCCCACGGTGATTGCATCAAAACTATTATCAGCAAAGGGCAGGTTTTCCGAATCTCCGGATTTAAGTTTAATTTTGTTCTGAAGCCCCAGTTTTTTTATTTTTTCTTTACCCAGTTTCATCATCCCTTCCGAAATATCCACTCCTACCACCTTGTCTGGGTTAAGTCTGATTGCTTCAATGGCAAAATCTCCGGTGCCGGTAGCAATGTCTAAAATGGTTTTAGGATGAAACTCTTTTAAAAGATTGATGGATTTTCTTCTCCAGCTTTTATGAATGCCAAGCGAAAGCAATTGATTCAGAAAATCATACTTTGGTGCAATGTTGTCGAACATGTCTGCAACCTGTTCTTTCTTGCTTTTTGAATTATCCTTGTAAGGGGTGACTATTGACAATGGGTTATGTTTTAGAATTTATTCCTTCGACTAGCTCAGGATTGTAATCGGTATTTATAATTTTAGAGCAATGGCTTCTTCCAGCAATTGTTGTTTATCCACTGGCACCACACCTACTTTTTCGCAAACCAAACCACCGGCCAGGTTAGCCAATGTAGCAGTAAGCACAGGAGATAAATTTAATGCAAGGCATAAGGCAGCCACACTCACTACCGTATCTCCCGCTCCTGATACATCAGATATATTGCGGATATGAGCTGGTATTAAAGTTTTTGATTTTTTGTTATGCGTATAAATTCCCTTTTCAGAAAGTGTAATCAAAGCGGTATCAATGTTTTGTTTTTTAATAAATCCTTCCACTGCTTTTCCCAGTTGTTTGGTGTCATTATGATCAAACTCTGATTTTAACCCTTCTTTGAGTTCCTTTAAATTAGGTTTAAACATGGTAACCCCCGTATAAGACATAAAGTTCTTCTTCTTAGGATCTACAACAGTCGGAATGTTTTTTTGTTTTGCGAAGGTCACAATTGTTTTGATTAAAGCAGGCGTTATTACTCCTTTATCATAATCTTCAAAAATAACCACATTTACCTTTTTATTGGTAATCAGTTTTTTTATTACAAAAACCAACGACTCTGCTTCTTTATTGATAATCGGAGTTTCAATTTCTTCATCAATACGCAACATCTGGTGATTATTACCAATAACCCGGGTTTTGATAGTAGTAGTTCTGTTACTGCTTTTCAGGATTCCTTCGGTAGAAAGTTTTTGCTTTTTAAGTAAGTCAATAAACAAATCACCTCCGGTATCATTACCTATAACCGAACAAAGAATGGGATTAGCACCCATGGCCTGAACATTCAACGCTACATTAGCAGCACCTCCTAATCGGTTTTCTCTTTTGTTAACAGCAACAATTGGAACAGGAGCTTCCGGAGAAATTCGGGACACGTTTCCCCACATGTAAGCATCAATCATTACATCGCCAATAATCAAGGCGTTTAATTTTGAAAATGATTTGAATGTTTCCTGTATTGACATTATCTTAATCCTTCCCTTTAAGGCTTGAAATCGAGCAAAGGGGACATACTATTATTTTAATTTACTCAATGCTTCTTTCACTCTTTTCACTGCTTCTATCAGTTTGTCTTCTGAAGTAGCATACGAAAACCGGATGCAATTATCATCTCCAAAGGCGTCTCCCGAAACAAGGGCAATATTGCCAACTTCCAGTAAATACATACTAAGGTCGCTGGAGTTTTTTATTTTATAATTCTCATACGATTTCCCGAAATAAGAAGAAATGTCAAAGAAAATATAAAAGGCACCATCAGGCAAATTTGTTTTAATTCCCGGAATTTCTTTCATTAAACCAAGAACCAAATCTCTTCGTTTCTTAAAAGCTTTGTTCATTTCAGTTGTTACCGAAGGGTCAGCCTTTACTGCTTCCAAAGCAGCCATCTGAGAAATGGAAGAAGTGCCGGAAGTAAATTGTCCCTGCATTTTTTCGCAGGCATCGGCAATCCATTTAGGAGCACCTATATAACCAATTCTCCATCCTGTCATGGCAAATCCTTTCGACATACCGTTAACAGTAATTACTCTTTCATACATAAAATCAAAGGCAGCAAGGCTTTCGTGCTTACCTACAAAATTAATGTACTCGTATATTTCGTCTGAAATGACGTACAAATCAGGATATTGAATAATTACATCAGCAATTCCTTTCAGCTCCTCTTTGGTATAAACCGAACCACTAGGGTTACAAGGAGTGCTAAACACCATCATCTTGGTTTTAGGAGTAATTGCTTTTTTTAATTGCTCCGGGGTTATTTTAAAATTGGACTCAATGGAAGTAGGTATGGTCACCGGTATTCCTTCTGCCAGCTTAATGGTTTCAATATAACTTACCCAATAAGGAATAGGAACAATTACTTCTTCTCCCGGATTTATCATGCTTAAAATAACGTTGGCAATTGATTGTTTTGCACCTGTAGAAACCACAATCTGGTCAGGAGCATAGGTTAAATTGTTATCCCTTTTAAATTTTTCTGAAATGGCTTTTCGTAAATCCAGGTAACCTGCTACCGGTGGATAATGCGTAAAGTTATTATCGATGGCGCGTTTTGCGGCTTCTTTAATAAAATCAGGAGTATTAAAATCAGGCTCACCAATACTTAAATTGATGATGTCTTTTCCTGCAGCCTGCAACTCACGACTTTTTTTAGTCATGGCTAAGGTCTGCGATTCGGCTAAATTATTTATTCTGTCTGATAATTTACTCATACAAATGGATTTGAAAGGCACAAAACTAATAAAATTGTACTATTCAGCGTTATTAAATACGATTACTTACTTGGTTTTTAAGCCAGATTATTCCGGAGCGGCCATATTCATTGGCGCCCACTCTTCTTTGGAAGGTCCATAAACTCCCGGAACCTTTAAGCCTGCGTGGCGCATCAGTACTGTTAATTGCCCGCGGTGGTGCGCCTGGTGTTTAATCAGAATAGAGAGTGTAACCCCTTTTTTCCAGCTTTGCCCGTACATATTTGTTTCTTCTTCCAATGAAGAATCAGTCCAGTTTTTTTCTACCTGTTCGGTAACCGATTTGGCAGAATTTTCATAAGCGGCAATAATCTCGTCAATATTTTCAGGGGCTTTGCTGTGCTCGGCAGGACCTTCCACTTTTAATCCTGTTTTGGTCATCATTTCAGCTAAGGTAATGGTTATATGCCAGGATAAAACGGCAATAGTTCTTACATTTTCATTGTTCTTTTTATTCAGAGCTTCATTGGTAATGTTTTTCAACACTTTCAATGTAGATTCACTTTCGTGATTCCAATCGGTAATAAAATCGTTGATGGTTCTGTACATGGCATAAATTATTTTTTGTGAGGCGCAAAAGTAAGTAAAACTTATCTATCTATGCTATTCAAAAAAAGCAATCATAAATTAATAAATGGTAAGAAAAAAGCAGGATTTATACAGGCAGGTTAACCATAGGTAGTCCTCCAAGGGAATCTACCAGTTGCTCTTTTTTCTTTTGCAGGTAATCGTTCCAAAGGTTACTGTTTTCAATAACCGCTACCATACCTGCCTGGTATTGAAAAGTAAATGTTCTAAAATGCTCGCTGTCGTTTATTTCTCCTTTTTCGTATTGCAAGTACCATTTAAAAAAAGCTTTCTTCTCTTCGGCAAAAGCTGCGAAAATATAATGACAAGTATATACCATTCCAAGTTCCTTTTCGGTAAGGTCTATTTTGTTTTCCGAACTTTTCAGCCGGTTATAAAATGCAGTTATTTCATCTAAATCAAGAACATTGGAAGAATAAACGTTGCGGCCAAATTCATTTTCAGGTTCCAGGAAATTATGCATTGATGCTGCCACGGCAGAAAATATCATTGGATAATAAATGCCGGAAATGTCTAATTGGTGAAATGGTTTCATATTGTATTGTTTTTTAAAGTTTTTATTTTCTTTAAGCATTATTAAAATGCTATTACAAAGATATTATTTTTATTTAAAAAACGGAAAAGGCAGGAAATTTTTCCTGCCTTTTTGTATCGGGTTAAAGTAATGAACTACTATATCCGGATGTTACTATTTTACTTTTTCATTATTCTATTTTTTAATCTTCTCTTTCTTCCAGGTCATTATGATTGTCGCCACCCAGACTGTAATAGTTATTTTCTTCATCTTCACTACCTATCTCTTCTTGTTCATCATCCAGTTCCGAGCCGGGAACATCCAAATCATCACCCGATTCATCGTCCCTGAAATCTTTTTCATTTCTTTTTTCTTTCCCTTTTTCATTCTCTGGTTTTTGTTGGGTAATATTTTCCGGGTCTATTTCTTTTTCCTCTTTGCTTCTCGCAAAAATATCCTCACTTGCCGGATAATCATACGATGGATTTTTCTTTGAATCTTTTTCCTGTTTTTTCATTCTCTTCATTATTATTGGTTAGGATACAAAGTTGAGGAGATATGGGATGAAATGTCATACAAAACTTTTTAAAATAGTTACATCATTGCACCTGTAAAATTAAATGGTTTTTATTCCAACAATAATTAGTTTTTTAAAACAATGAAACCATTCAGGGAGGTAGCTATTAACAGCCATACGAAATATGGAACCAGCAACCAGCTATACGAACCATTATATGTTAAGTTGCTGAATAATAAAAAACCTACAAGTAGCGTAAGTAAAGTAATGGTAACTAATGCCACCAGTGGTAAATGAAAATAAAAAAAGAGGGGGTTCCAGGCTACATTTAGTATCCATTGAATAACAAAAAGCAGTATCAGAATGGTATGATTTTTATCTTTTGTCCAAAGTGCTGCCATGTATACCGAGAAACAAATCATGATGGTAAACCAAGCCGCACCAAATACCCATCCGGGTGGTGTCCACGGTGCTTTATTAATTTGCTGATACCAGGCGGATGAAACACCTTTCGAAGTAAACAGCCCGCCCAAACCAAGCGCAGCGAAGTTTATCAGGAGGAATATAATTGTTCTGTATATCATTTCTTTTATGGATTTCTATTTTTTAGTAATTGCAAAGGTCTTGATTATTTGTATTAGGTTAGTTGTACAATTGGCAGTAATAGTTACACTATTTCAATGAAAATTGATTATTAATAATACTCCCGAGAGCGGCTGAAGTATCTACTTGTCTTTACTATCTTCGCAATTATCATCTTTTGCTTTTTAAACAGGTTAAGGTCTTGGTGGTTCACAGGGATTACAGCCAAAATTCATCACTATTTTATAGCCCTTTGTTTTTCCTTCCTTAATGGTAACCTGTGCAAAACAGGTATGCAGCCAAATTTCGCAGGAGGAAGTAAACACAGTGCCTACTGATTCGGAATAGTTATCGGTCATAAATACATTATAGGTTCCGCTTTTTATAGTTTCATAAATCATCCCCTTTTTATCAGTAGTGACTTTGAAAGATTTGCTTTTATCTATGCTTTCAAACAAAAGTGTAGAACTGCTTAATGGGTATTTTGCTTCATACTGTTTCAGTATTTCTTCCGATGGTGCTGCCCCACCGCAATACGAAATTTGATACATTACTTTTATGGTATCAACTGTAACTGCAGGTTTTTTTGTCTCCTGTTGGCTGGTATCTGCAACAATGGTCTTTTCCTTTTCAGGCGGTTTGACGGTATCGTTTATTACTAATTGCTGAGTTGGTAATTGCCCGGTTGGATTTTGTACCTGCTGATTGCCGCAACTTATCAGCACTAATGCCATTAGTAGTATTCCATTTTTCAATATCATATTTATTTTGCTTTAGCGTTCTACTTTATAGATGCCATAAAAGTAAACATTCCATAAAGCAATTTAATAAATCTTTGTATGATGCATTTTTAAAAAGCGAAACCTAAACGGAAACTTAATAAACTGTTTGTTTTTTAATTTCTTTATTTCTCCTTAATTTATTTCTTCTTCCGGTGGTAGAATTTTGTTCATTTTACTTTCTTTCCGTTTTACAAACAGGTATAAACTTTCCACCTTTTGCCGGGCCCAGGGTGTTTTGCGCAAAAAGGTTAAACTCGATTTTATGCTGGGGTCTTTTGTAAAACAATTAATTTTCACTTCCTCACCCAAGTATTTCCATCCCTTGGTTTCCACCAGGTAGTTTAATATCTGTTCGAGGGTAATGCCATGCAGGGGATTGTTTTTTTGTGTTGTCATTTTGTTTTACTTTTTTAGCAGGCACAATTTACACAATTAATCCCGCACTAAGCCCTGACATTTTTTCCTACACTTCATCTTAGGCTTACAGTGATGCCTTTTAATAAAGATATATGTATAATGCATTTTTAAACATTACATCTGATATTGAAGAATCAGGCGTTCCTGTTATTTTCTTTATTAAGGCTGTTTTATTAACTAAATATTATTTGTTATTTCTTTTCGTATCAAGCATTTTAGCAATGGAAGATAAAATAACTCCAGGCAAAACTGTAATAAGTAAAATTAAAAAGAGGATGTCTTTTCTACTAGTTAAAGAAAGTTTTTCAGCCACTTTCTTGCTTCCTCCACTTTGGTAAACATCCTTGTCTCCCGTTCTGGCTTTTCAATATGCATATAAAAATTGGTGATAAGCTTCATCGCTGTTGAGTCAACAATGAACGCTTCTGCGCTTGTATAAGGACAAGAATCTTTTTTTGCCCAAAAATCACGATTCTCTTTAGGTATTAAAGCAAATTCATCGAATTTTGATAGCATTGGCACTTTTTTATAATTAACCATTTTGCCAATTACTTCCACTAATGCTTTTGATCTTTCAATGGTCTCTTCAACCTCATTTGTTATTCTAAGATACAATATGCCATCGTCACAATACGAAATAATATAGGGAGCTAAAGTTTCAGTAGATAACACCTTTACGGTGTCAGGTATCAAATAACTTTTATTCATTTTATTTTTCTTTTGTTCGTGATAACTCAAAATTCCCCTTTTAAACGCAGGGTCTCGCAATGTTTTACTTTACAAGTCCTCCGTTATTTTCCCTGCCCGCTTTTGTTTTCGGCAACATGCCGGTTAAACAGGACGAAGCGGGGAGCCTATGTCCAGCAGGGGAGTTTTAAGATAAGATAAAGCGCGCAATTATACCCTCCTTTTTACCGATTTTTGGAATAGTGACATGTAATATTTAATTTCTTTCCAAAAGTAGCATAATTAACAAACAAAGGAAAAGGAAAATGTAAATAGTTTGGTTTTATTTATCATTTAGTAGGTAATTAATAGAGGTTAGTGGTCAATATTAACAGGTTTGTGTTAATAAAATGCAAGGCTGGTGAAATGCTATGAATTTAATGTTTTTTTAAATTTACTTACTATTTGGATGTACTCCATTATAATTATAAAACTACTTACCATGGTTATATATTATATTACTATCAGATGGTTAGAGGCGGTAACGAACAAAAGAATTAAAAAACTACGATTTCTTGCTGAGCAGTCGCCAGTAGAATGGGATATTATTAATGATAAAATCATTAAAATAACCAAAGCAATAAAATCAAGATATAGTAATAATGAATATAAAGTGCGGCATTCTTTAGCAAGGGGTAAGTAATAAAATGGAAAGGGAGGATAATCAAATGGACCATTATATAACAAGAATAACGGAAGAAAATATGTGTGACAGCGCAGTAAAAATTTTAATATCCGCTTACAGCGGAAAAAGCCAGAAAATAATATGCGCTGAATTGGGTATTCAATATGGTTATATCGGCTCAACGATAGGCAGGGTGAATAAAAAAATAAATGAAAATTACAAAAAACATAATCTCCACCTTTATAATTTAAAAGACCTTGTTGCCTTCCTGAAGCAACCTCGTCCGGTTTCCTGAATTTTTTTTCCCTTCCTGTAAAACACATTTTTAACATTTTGTATAACCGAGTTATACAAATTAGAGTATCCCTCTTTAATACTTTCGTCCCCTATAAAGGCAGAAGTTAATACCTGCTTTAAAAACAAAAATGCAGAGGACATCTTTAAATAGTAGTAAAATAAAGGCATACAGGGCAGCAGCAATAATTATTGCTGCTGCTGTTTTTTTTATTTCTTCATTAAAATCATCTATTCGTCTCGCACAACCATGTGCGATACTCGCACAACCATTTGCAATACTCGCACAACCATGTGCAATACTCGCACAAACATGTGCGATGCGAATAGATGTTTTTTATCACTTCAGGCCCGGGATAATAAAAAATGAAGGAAAGGAAAAGGGCTGGTACAGAACATTATTATATAAAATACCGAAACCTTATGAGTAGTGAAGAGAGAACAGATAATAATGAATAGTTATGGATGTTGGAAACAGATAACTGAGACCAAATAACTTATTCGTAATTCGAGAAAATTCGTAGAAATAAAAACAATAACCGCTGCTATATATAATGGTGGCATAAAACTAAAAAAAATGAAAAAGAAATATTTTAATAAAGCGCTGACAAGAGTGGAGCGCAAACGGCTGAACAGGACCAAGAATACCTTGCAAAAGGCGGAAGCCGGAAATTTTGGTCCATTGATGGTATTATTGGCTTTGACCAGTAGAACAGTGAAAGGTAAGTTGGGCTTTACGATAACCACAGCCGATGGCATCTTTTTGTTTAATTCGGAAGCCATATTTAATGCTTTAACGCTGAATACCGGTGGGTATTATTCCACGCCATTCAACCATTTGGCATTATTGGGTACCCAAAACGCAGCTTTCGCAAGCGCCATTTCGGATGTGCGACTGAATGTGCTGGGTGGAGAAGGAGCAAAAAAAGCGGCCAAAAAAGCCCTGAAACTAACGCTGGACAGTGCGCTTGCTTACATTAATGAGCTGGCAAGAACTAATCAGAATAATGCTGTTGAGATTATTACCGGAGCAAAAATGATGGTAATAGGCGACCATAGTGTGAACAAACAGGATTTTGCGGTGAAGTATGGTGACGCTACAGCAGAAGTAAACCTGACAGCATTGGCCGAAAAAGTGAATGGCAAATATGTAAAAGCCATATACGACTGGCAGTTCAGCATAGATAACGGAAGAACATGGGAAAACCTGCCATCGACCACCAAGGCAAAAACCATTGCCACTGGTATGTTAGTAGGTATTGCTACCCTTTTCCGCAAGCGGACCATTACTGTAAAACATGGTACATCGCAATGGTGTGATGCAATACAGATAATTCCGTTGTAAGGAAGAGTGTATTGAGTACAGTGTATGAAGTACAAAGTACGAAATGCAAACCTTTCCTTTTACTCCGCACTTCCGGATGTGGCTCCCCTCCCCTTATTTCAAGGGGAGGGGCCGGGGGAGAGGTCTTGAAAAATTCAAACTCAGAAAAAAAATTGAAACACATAGGAGCATAGAAAAAAGGAGGACAATAGTCCACAAGTGGATACACATAAGCCAGCTATGTGTAAAACGCAGTTTTCTATCCCTGTCTTTTTTGGGAAATTATACTATGTAACTATGTGGTTAAATTTTTAATCCCGAATGAGTCGGGACTTCGCAAAAACTCAGCAACTAAAATCTAATATCTAAAACCTAAAAAAAATGAAAACCATCACACAACAATTATCAACCTTTTTACCTTTCGGTGAATTGGTAAACAAGGCAAGGCATTTTTTCCGTTCGTTATGGCAGCCGGAAAAAGCAGCAGAACAAATACAACCTTTACAAATACAGCCTGTAAAAAGGCAAAGGCCAACAGGACCAAAACGAAATTACAAACAGCTGACAAACCCAAGGCTGATGGAATTTGCTGAAGGCATAATTGACAGGATTTGGCAAAACGAGGAGTTTGAAACAGTACAAAAGGAAGTGCTGTACCTTACTGCCTATCTTCGTGCATGCAAAATTTCGCACCGGCAACTACCTCCGGCCATACACCTTACAGAACAAAAGGAAAACAGGATACAAATTATCAGGCAACTGGATGAAATAGCCTAACTTTTAAAACAAAAAGCAGAAGAAACCAACAATAAGGGACTAATGGTTAATGCAGGGTTTTATTCTTGAATTTAGAGGCAATCCTATATCTGCATTTGATTTAGCCAAACTGTTTAAAATAGAAAAATGTTAAAAAATGCCCGAAATGGGCATTTTTGGAGAAAATTCTCTCATTTTTATTATTTTTTTTATACTTATTTTCTGCCCGTTTTTTTTCAAAAAGTAAACCATTATACATTTTAGAGATTCCTCTTCTCCTAGCGAATCGGAAGGAAAGGTCTAAGGGAGGTAATAGGGGAAGGGCGGCTGCTAATAAATAATTCTGTCATTCCGAGCGAAGAGAGGAATCTGAATTTTCTTCTGAAAGGGTTATAAATTAAGAGGATGCGCAAGGACTATTTTCAACTCTATCACTAACTGATAGAGTTGTATGATTTATTTCCCCTTATATTGACCTTTTTGTTAAAATATCCTTGATGGGTGCTTTTGGTTTTTTTTTTGTTTTTCCATTTGGGCCTCTATCCTTTATCTGAAAAAGGATTCCGGGGACATGGTGTAAAAAAAGAGAAAAAAAATGCCCCCGAAGATACACCCGAAAAAGTTTGATCATTAATTTTTTTATGCTACAAAAAGTGTTTTGAGAGAATTTTCTCTCACCATTATTTCCATTACGGGAAGTATATTCCTGCCGTTTTATATTTTGGCGGAATTTTCCGCCATTACTATTTTTGTCTGGTGTTTAAATTCTGCCTCCCTAAAAATCAGTTTATCCTTTAAAAAGGAATTATTATTTCCCCTGCGGCCCTCTGCGTAAATTCTCCGCACCCCTCAGCGGTTGAAAAACTTTTTCTCCACCCCATTCTCCAAAAAATTGCGATATTTAACCTCTGAAAAAATAATGAATCGGCAATCCGACAGCGGACAACCGACAACCAACATCAGGCTAAAACAATTAAAATTATGGACAGCTTATTTGATTTATTAAAATTAATTCTTCCGGCAGGGATTGTATTCCTTACCACTTATTATTTAATTAAAAGTTTCCTGGACAAGGAAAAAGCCAACAAAGCTATCGACCTGAAACTGGCCAACCAGGCTGTTATAACTCCCATCCGCCTGCAGGCTTACGAACGGGTGGTTTTGTTTCTGGAACGCATTAACCCGAACAGCATTGTGATGCGCATCGGCAAAACAGGAAGTGCTTCCACTTTTCAGGGCGAACTGCTGAAAACCATCCGCAGCGAGTTCGAACATAACCTGTCGCAACAGATTTACATGAGCACCCGGGCATGGGATGCAGCTGTTAAGGCCAAGGAAGAAACCATTAAGATTATCAATGTGGCCGGCACCCGGGTAGGTTCGGATGCAAGCGCAATGGAACTGGCACAGGCAGTGCTTGCCGTGACTTCGCAACTGAACGAGTTGCCCACCAAAGTAGCAGTGGAAATTCTGAAAAAGGAAATAGGGAAGGAGTTTTAAGGGGTACTACGAATGGCGAGGTACTACGAATTACGAATAAGGGCGAATAACGAAATGCTACGAATTACGAATAAGAGCGAATAAAGAAATACTACGAATTACGAATAAAGGCTAATTACGAATTAGGACGAACAAGAATTAAGAAGAATCAGATGTCGGAATTAAAAAGAACTGATATTATATACCCGGAATTAAGTTTTAAATTGATGGGTATCTTATTCAATGTTCATAATGAAATGGGACATGGTTTTTTGGAAAGATATTATCAAAAGGCAATTGCTGCCGAACTTGAAAAAAATAATATTAGTTTTAAAGAACAGGTAAAATTAGATTTGGTGATTGGAGAGAAGATAATCGCTTCCGGAATTGCAGATTTTATTATTGAAGAGAAAATCATTTTGGAAATAAAACAAGGAAATACATTTTTAAAAACAAATATAGACCAGGTGAATAGTTATCTGAAAATGTCAAAACTCCAACTTGGAATATTGATTAATTTTACTTCAAGAGGCTTATTGTATAAACGAATTTTAAATATTAAATAAATACTACGAATAACTAATAGAAAGGATTAATAATTACAAAAAAGTGCGAGGAATTTCGAATTCGGGAAAATAAATATAGGTATTCGTATTTCGTATTTTATTCGTAATTCGTAGTATACCACACATTAAAATAAATATGGAAGAGAAAGAAAGAAAAGAAAAGTTTTGTACCGATTCAGGGATTGAAATAAAAAGGGTTTATAATAAGTTAAGCATGGCGGACGAACAGCCTGGTGAATTTCCGTTTACCCGTGGTGTGCAGGAAACCATGTACCGTAGCAAGTTATGGACCATGCGTCAGTATGCAGGATTTTCTACTGCTGAAGAATCGAACAAACGATACCATTATTTGCTGAACCAGGGAACAACAGGTTTATCTGTGGCATTTGATTTACCTACCCAGATAGGATATGATTCCGACCATGAATTTGCAGATGGGGAAGTAGGAAAGGCAGGTGTAGCCATCGATTCGTTAAGAGATATGGAAATATTGTTTGATGGCATAAAGCTGGAAAATATTACCACTTCCATGACCATTAATTCCACTGCATCCATATTGCTTGCCATGTATATTGCCCTGGCAAAAAAACAAGGGGCCGATTTAAAAAAGATTTCCGGAACCATACAAAATGATATTTTAAAAGAATACGCTGCCCGGGGAACCTATATCTATCCTCCAAAGCAGAGCATGCGCATCATTACCGATATATTTGAATATTGCAGTAAGGAAGTGCCCAAGTGGAACACCATTTCCATTTCCGGTTACCATATCCGAGAAGCCGGTTCCACAGCCGTGCAGGAACTGGCATTTACACTGGCCAATGGCAAAGCCTACCTGAAAGCTGCTATTGAAAAAGGATTGGACATCAATGTATTTGCCAAACGACTTTCGTTTTTCTTTAATGCACATAATAATTTGTTTGAAGAAGTAGCCAAGTTCAGAGCCGCAAGACGCATGTGGGCAACTATTACAAAAGAACTGGGTGCTACTGATTCAAGGGCACAGATGTTACGTTTTCATACACAAACAGGAGGTTCAACCTTAACAGCACAGCAGCCGCAAAACAATATTCCGCGTGTTACCATACAGGCTTTATCGGCAGTACTGGGCGGAACTCAAAGTCTACATACCAACGGGTACGATGAGGCAATAGCTTTACCAACCGAAGAAGCAGCAAGAATAGCATTGCGCACCCAGCAAATAATAGCTTACGAAAGTGGTGTGGCAGAAACGGTGGACCCGCTTGCAGGTTCTTATTTTGTGGAAGCATTGACCAACGAGGTGGAAGCCGCTGCCTGGGAATACATTCATAAAATAGATGCCATGGGAGGTTCGGTGGCCGCCATAGAGCAGGGGTATTTACAGAATGAAATTGCTGCTTCTGCTTATAAATACCAGAACGAAATTCAATCGGGAGAAAAAATAATAGTGGGGGTAAATAAATTTACGGTGGAAGAAAAACCAATGCAGAATGTGTTTTCCATTGATGATGCCATCCGGCAGTTGCAGAAAGACAAGATAAATAAAGTGAAAGCCGACCGCGATAATGAAAAGGTGAAAGTACTATTAAAAACACTGGAAGAAAATGCAAAAGGAACGGTAAACCTGATGCCAACTATACTGGAAGCTGCTGAAAACTATGCCACGCTGGGAGAAATGGCCGATGTGATGCGGGGAGTTTTTGGGGAGTTTGTGGGGTGAAAAGTGTTGAAATCTTTGTTGAAACCTTTTTTGTTTTCTAACCGTATAAAAGTGTATAATTAGCTTACTTTGAACCTTAAATAAAATTTACAATGAAATTAAAAAATACAACTCCAATTAGAAAATTTCATAACCTTATTTTTACTTTTGTATTAATTACCTACTTTCACAATGTTTCTAATGCTGTTACTAATACCGCAACTGTTGCGGGAGCTTGGGAAACACCCGGTAACTGGTCTTTAGCCCATGCCCCTCTTGCTACTGAAGATGTTGTGGTTCCTTTAGTAATGACTGTAAATGCCAATGATGTTTGTTTAAGTCTGACGATAAATGGAGGTTCGAGTGTAACAATAACAGGAGCATTTTCTTTAAGTATTGCGGGTAATTTTGCAAACGCAGGAACATTTACAGGAGCAGTTGGTTCCACCCTTGTGTTTAATGCTGCCACCAATTCCACCGTTACCGGAGCAGGCTCGTTTACTGTTAAAAATATTACCCTGAACATGGGCTCGAAAACTACAATTCTGGATGTTCAATCTTCAAACTTTATAACAGGAATTAATACCGGGAATGTATTTAATTTCACGCTAACTCAAGGTACCTGGAAACAGAATAATACAGGCACGTTAACAGATTGTCATAACAACGGTGCTGTTGGTGCCCTTACCATTCCTTTTGCAGTTGTTATTGAAGCAGATGCAGGAACAATGAATCTTTGTAAATTCGGAACAGCAGGTAATGTTCTTTTGTCCGGGAAGTTATTTGCCAATGGGGGTGCAATTACTGTTTTAATTGGACAGGCAATCAATGCAGGAATAGATTTTAAATATAAAGTTAACGGAGGTACACCGCAGTTATACGTTGCAAGCGGCTCGGTAGATTGTGGTGCCGGATTTAATGCAAATGCAGGGACTGATTTTATCGATTTTAATATGACCGGAGGATTTATTCACGTTTGTGATAATGGACCAACAGCAGGAAATTCATTCGTGCTTCAAAACGTGGTGGGAGGTTCAACCGTAATGACCGCAGGGTTGATAGCCATTGAAGATGCTTGTACAGGAGCTTTCACTGATTGTGATTTTGGTGGACCTAATGTTTCTCCTTTTTCTGTTACAGGAGGAACACTGGAACTTGGCTTTGCGGGAACTGTTGCAGGAGCAACTTTTTATGGTCTTCAATATTATACAGCCACCAATTATCCTCATATTATTTACAATGGAGGTGTTTCCAAAAACATTGGTGCATGGAACAGTGACGGCCAGAATTTTAATTGTTTGAGTTTAGACATTGCTCCCCTTATGGTATTCGATCTTACCGGTGCCACACCTGACCCTTTACTTACTTTTTTAACCAGTAATGGCAGTTTTGCTTTATCCATTTCGGGTACTTTTAATCTCGGAACAAGTAATATTGTTTTTAAGGGGAACGCCAACCAATTGATTACAGGAACATCAGCAAGTTATACCTTTAATGATATGACAGTGAACATGACTGCCGGTTTCACCACTTCAACAGGAGGTGCTATTACAGCTTTAACGGTTAAAAATTTTACTGAAACGCAAGGAAACTGGACTCCGCCAGCCAACTTTAATGTATCAGGAAACTGGACACATGATAATGGAACTTTTACCCCTGGGGTAAATACCGTAACCTTTAACGGGACAGGAGCTCAACAGATTAATGGTACCGGGATTTCTGAAACTTTTTATAATGTGATTGTTAATAAAGGGAACACACTGAACACGGGTGGCAGCAAGCAAACAATAACAACAAATGATTTGACTGAAACAGCGGGTAGCATCAATTTTTCAACGTTACTGGCACCTTCCACACTTAATATAAACGGAAATTATTTATTAACTGCGGGTACTTTTACCGCTCCCGTTTCTACCAATATTAATGGAAACTGGACAAAGAATGGTGGAACATTTACTCCCGGCACCAATACAGTTACTTTCACAGGAACTGCCACGCAATTAATTAACGGTTCGCAGGCTACTGCATTTTATAATTTAGCAATGAACAATGCATTAGGCAGTGCAGGTGGCGTTACTCTTAGTGTTGCGCCTGCAGCATCCACAAATGTTTCCAATTCGCTTACCTTAACCTCCGGATTAATAACTACTGATGCCACCAACATTTTGTGGATGCTAAATGGTTCTTCCTCCTCAATTGGAAGTGCATCGAGTTATATTAATGGTCCGATGAATTGCGATATGGGAGTTAATGCAACTAATAGGGTATTAAATTTTCCAATTGGGAAAATACCTGACTGGAGACCTGCCGTAGTAACAGCAAGACATTCGGTTAATACAACTTTTACCTATAACGCAGAAATGTTTATTTCCTCTGCAATGGCTTTAGGATGGACCATGCCGGTTACTGTAGACACTGTTTCATTTGTAAGGTATTGGGACATTAAAAGGTACTCGGCATATCCGGCTACCCAATCCAACAGTAACATCAGTGGTAATCAGACCATGCAATTATACTTTGGTTTGGGGGATGGAGTAAGAGATGGGTCCCAACTTACTGTTGTTAAAAACACAACCGCTGCTCCAACCACCTGGTTTGACATCGGAGGAGCAGGTGCCCCGCCTTTCGCAGGGGGAGTGGATTTGGTAGGGAGCGTCACTTCCACTTCTGCACCAACAGCATTCACCGGTTTTAGTCGTTTTACTCTTGGGAGTTTGTTACTGGGATGGAATCCTTTACCAATAGAACTATTAACCTTCGATGCTCAACCCTGCAATTCAAATGTGTGTTTAAACTGGTCTACCGCCTCAGAAATCAATAATGATTATTTTAGCATTGAAAAAACAAAAGATGGTAACCAGTTTAGTTTTGTAGCGAAAGTAAATGGAGCAGGAAACAGTACTACCTTAAATAATTATTCAACAAAGGATTATTTTCCATATGACGGAGTTTCCTATTATCGCTTAAAACAAACAGATTATAACGGTGCTTTTACCTATTCTGCCTTAAAAGAAGTAAACTTTAATGCATCCTCAGCTTTTGATTGGAATGTTTACCCGAATCCGGGGAATGGTGAAAATATTGCTTTGGAAATAAATACTGAAAACGGAAAAGAAATAGCCGTTGATATGTTTGATGCAGAAGGGAAGAAAATTGTTTCAGAATTTATTGTTGCAAAACAAAAAGGTAAAAACAGTTTTTCTATTATTCCGAACGAAAAATTAGCAGCAGGACTTTACTTTATTACCGCTACTTTGGATGAAAACAGGTACTCTAAAAAGATAATGATAAGATAGTTTTTTACTGTTTTTCTAATTCCATAATTAAATAGCATTTTTCGTCCGAGAGGCTTCTTTCAGGCTTATTTCTTATTTCTTTCCTCTAACGCTATTATTGTTAAAGCAATAGCCGTTAAATAATATTCTGCATTTCATTACTTAGGAATAAACTATTTTCAATATATTTACAAAAATCAGAATTTTAATCACTTAGAAAGATTATTAAAACCAAGAGGTATGAATAGATTTATTATTTTCAAAATGTCTTCTTTAACTTTTGTTATTTTAAGCTTTACTTTTTGTTTTAGAAATAAAGACAAAAAATGCAACCCTTTTGCTCATATTTTCGTCTAATAGATATGAGAAGATGTGTTTTTAACCTTTAATACCTTTACCAATGAAACAAAAACTAATTTACATCGTCCTTTTATTTTCTATTTATTTCTCCTTCAAACTACATTCGCAGAACCTGGTAGTAGATGGAAATATTTCAAATTCCAATGCTAACTGGGGTGGAGGTGCTTCGGAGGCACCTTTTACAGCAGGTACATTTGAGAATACCTATTTAACAACCGGATGCAGCAGTAATTATATTATGGAAGTGGATAATGCATCAAGTCCTACTCAGGTGGTAAATGGTTTTACAAACGGAAGTCAATACACATTAACTTTTAGATACGGATGGAGAAATACCGGTTGCAGTCCTTCTGTTAACCCTACCAATTTAGTAATACAGTTTACAGATGCTGTTGCCGTATTAAATGTAACTGTATCTGTTCCCAATACCACCACCATTTTAACCCCCATAAGTTTTAATTTTACAAACAATGCCTCAACAAGTCATACACTTAAGTTTACAAATCCTGGAAATGCAAATACCTGCGGAGTAATTGTGGATGATATTTCCATCACCAGAAACGCTTCTCCGGGTGGAGTAGGGAGTGGCAATTTAAGTTTGTGGTTCAATGCAAGCGATTTGGGTATTGCTGATAATAGCAACGTATATGGCTGGATATCTAAAGGTACAAACTCTGTGGTGGCTTTGCCTCCTTGCGCAAGCCCTCCGGTTTATAAAACAGGTTTGGCCAGTTCAGCAAATTCATTTGTTGCCAATTTTAATCCTTATATTACTTTCAACGGATCTACTCAATACATTGAACATACCTTAGCAAGACTGAATCTTAACGACCTTTCAGCTGCAGGTGTTGGTGGAAGTTATTTCGCTTCCTATACCGGAGGCACAGCCGGGCGGACTGTTTTTGGCCATCAGGGGAGTGGCAACAGCAGGGTATTTGCAGCCAATAATGAAATTATATTTGCTCAGTCCAGTGTATCAGGAACAAGCAATGATGTGACCGTAACGAATAATGCCCGTGTTAATATAACTGCTGTTAGTGGAAAAAGTAACGGACTTACCTTACAGGATTGGAATGGAAATAATCTTGCAGTAGCTAATAATTTAATTAATGTAGATTATTTAACAGTTGGAGTAAAAAAATCTACCGGTGGTGGCTATTCGCTTTTCTTTGATGGCACCATCAGTGAAATTATGACTTTTAATACTATCCTTACCAATACTCAAACGCAGCAGGTTCGTTCCTATCTGGCTTCTAAATATGGTGTAACCTTAGCAGATAATAGTACTACTGCAGGAATTGATGAACGAAATTATTTAGCATCCAACGGTTCTACCACTTACTGGAATGCAACTACAAATGCTGGTTTTCATAATAATGTGACGGTTATAGGCAGAGATGATAATACGGCTTTGGATCAACGTAAATCGGTAAGTACAGATGCTGACGCAAACGGCTGGATGACGAATTCGATGCTTACTATTAATAACGGGGCTGCTTTTTCTTCCGACTTATCCTATTTTGGAACGGGACATGACGGAACTGCATTAAACAGTCTGGCTGAAACAACAGATATACCTGCAGGTACTCAATCCAGAATGTCACGTTTCTGGAAATTTCAGAAAACCGGGGGCGGTGTAGCAGCTTCGGTAAGTGTAACGTTCGATATGACAGGTTTTCTGCCACTAACCGGAAGCGATTTGCGTTTATTGGTAAGTACTGTAAACTCCTTTGGAACTGCAACAACATCTGTTATTTCAGGTGCTTATGCAGCTCCTAATTTCACTGCTTCCTTGCCTACCACAGGGGGAGTTTTTTTTACGGTAGGTTCTATCAATGTAAGCCAGACTCCTTTGCCAATTGAGCTTTTGGATTTTACTGCTCTTCCTTGCGACCAACAGGTTTGCTTGAACTGGGCTACAGCTACAGAAACCAACAATGATTATTTTACTATTGAAAAATCCAGAGATGGTGTAAATTATGATTTTGTGGCAAAAGTGAATGGGGCTGGAAACAGTACTACTTTAAAGGATTATTCATCCTTAGATAAAACACCTTACCAGGGTATCTCCTATTATCGATTAAAACAAACAGATTATAATGGTGCTTTTACTTATTCTGATATTCGACAGGTAAATTTCACTTCTTCTATTGATTTCTCATTTAATCTTTTTCCGAATCCAAACACAGGAGAAAATATTAGTTTGGCCATAAATGCAGATAAAGGAAAAGAAATACTGGTTGTGGTTTATGATATTACCGGCAAAGAAGCTTATTCGAAAATCCTTGTAACTGAAGAACGGGGAGAGAATGTTTTTGCAATTGATCCATCCGGAAAACTGGCTGCAGGGATGTATTTAATTACTGCTACCTCTGATGAAAGTATAAATACGAAAAAACTTATTGTGAAATAATGGTGCTGTAAATTACAGTAAGTTTTATTTCACTTCATTGTATTTTAGTTTTTTTCTTGTTTTTCTAGCATAGTTTTTTTGTTGATGGCGATGGTTAGCTTCAACAATGGAGTGGGATTCCTCAATAGACATTTCTTCCTTTGTCATGATTGCAAGTTCACGATAAAATTTCTGAAGTACTTTCATTTCTTTTTCGCTTATGTCTTCAACCGATACCAAACGATTACTGGCAAACTCATGAGAAGACAATAGTTCATTTAATTTTAAGTGAATGGCAATGGAATCTTTGTTCTGACTCCGTTGAATAAGAAATACCATTAGAAAAGTAATTATAGTTGTCCCGGTGTTAATCACTAATTGCCATGTATCGGAAAATTTAAAAACAGGTCCGGACAAGAGCCAGAATACAATAACAGAAAATGCACAAATAAATGCAGCTGTACTTCCGGACGCCTTTGTAACAGCAGATGACATTTTTTCGAAACCCGAAAGCCCTATGGAAGTCTTTTTTTTCATCTTTTAATGTATTGTGTTTTTTTGTATAATTTATTAAGACAAGAATATGCAGAAGAAATAAATATATTTCTTCTGCCTTAATTTCTTTTTAGTATTATTTATAAATGATTCAACATCAAATCCCGCAAACCTCTTATTTTATAATGGTCTGCCTTAATTAATTTAAACTGTTCATTTACCATTTTATGTTGCTCCGCAGTTAATTTTTCCACGTTGTTCTTTAAAACATCTTTATAAGTATTTACTGCAGCATCTTCTCCGTACTCGCATGAGTTAAGTATATTTTTCCGGTCTTTGCCGGTTAAAGCAGCCTTTACATCCATCCAGATTCTGAATAGTTTCCCCGTGGTTTTCGTTCCTTCAGTTGGTTCTCCTCCTAACTTTCTAACCTCACTTCCCAGTTCTTCTTTACAAAGACGACTTACTTCTTTAAACTCAGAAAATATAACTTTCAAATCAACTTCTTCGGTTTCTTTTGAAGCTGTGTCATATCCTTCCATCCTGTCATTGTTAATTTCTATAAGCGAGTTTAGCAGCTCAATTGATTTCTCGTTTTCCATTGTTTATTTGAATTAATTGTGAAAGAATTTTCACTGACACAAAGGTTGTGAGAAAAGGAATCTCAGGCATTATATAATTCTGTAAAAGTCTTATATAAATAGCATGTGAGAATAGTTGAAGTTTTTTTGGGGTTGTTGTAAATAAAAAGTCCCGATTTAATCGGGACTTTTTATTTTTAATTTCTTACCTTTTTATTGAACCACTATTTTGCGGATGATTTGCTTTTTATTGTCACATTTTATTTCCAGAAAATAAAGACCCTTGAGCATTTCCCCCCTTTCAATTACTATTTCTTTTGTTTTATCAGCAAACTCTTTCTGTAAAACTATTTTTCCTAATACATCAGTAATTTTTACAGAAACATTTTTTTGTTCTTCTGTAAATGAAATCTTTGTTTGGGTAGTAAATGGATTTGGAAAAATAGTTAAAAGGTCTGTGTTTATTCTCTCTTCAATGCCCACCGAATTATTAACAACATTCAAATTAAAATCTTTTGTTTCTGCCTGTCCATTAGTTAAACAAGGGTTATTGCCATTGGTAGCATTATACTGAACCCTAACCCTCATTCGGTGAACGCCTGGGGAAACACTTGAAGGAATAGTGACTGTAGCTGTTGAAGTTAAAGCGGCACCGGCAGCTAAACTTAAATTTGCCGCAATGTTTTCAACGAAAGGAGTAACATCATTCAGTACAAAATTGGTATCCCAGTCTACCCAAACATTGAATTTTGTCAGGTAAGTATTTCCTGCTCTGGTGATGGAAAGAGTGTAGGTGTTTCCTGCAATTACATCACCCTGGTAACCGGTATTTAAATAATAAGGTGATGTGGAAATACAGGTCCCCCCTGTATAAGCAAAGGTAGAACCAGTACCGGTAAAAGAAACATCCGTAATCCAGAAATCATTGGTAAGGGCACATGCCGAAAAAGTCGCGCTGGGTTGACAGTACTGTGAGAAGGTATTAAGGCTTAATAATGCAAAGGAAATAAGTGTAAGTATTTTTTTCATGAGGTTTGATTTATTGTTAATAGAAACAAAAATAGGTTAATTACAAATGAGAAACAAATAAAGTTAGCGGAATGGTTATTTGTTTTAATAAAAAAGTCTCCTGTTTTGCAGGAGACTTTTTGCATTAAAAATAATTTTTAAAGCAGGTGGTCATCAATAAATTCTCTGACACAGCCTTCTCCTCCTTTTGCATCCATCAAGTATTTGGCCACAGCTATTACTTCGCGCACAGCATCGCAAGGGCAGGCAGAAAAATGAACGTGTTTCATGATTTCCAAATCATTAATGTCATCACCTACAAAAGCAATATTTTCGTATTGAAGATTTAGCTCTTTCATCCATTCATTAAGTATGGTAAGTTTATTTTCAGAACCAACGTATACATATTCCACTCCAAGAAGTTTAGCGCGGTTGTTAATAAGGACATCGTTTTTGCCGTTGCTTAAAAAGCCAACTTTAATACCGCTTTGGATGGCTAATTTAATCCCCATTCCATCCTTAGTATTGAATTTTTTAAATTCGTCTCCTGAATTGGAGTAATACATTCCTCCATCTGTAAGTACTCCATCCACATCAAGTACCAGAAATTTTATAAGATGTTTATTCATATTTTTTAGTTTAGATTATATCATTGTTCTTCCTACCACTTTTGCCAATGGAACCAATTCCGCATGTAATTCTCTGAATTGTTTGAAATTTAATTGTTGTGCGGCATCCGATTTTGCAACAGCAGGGTTCGGATGTGTTTCTATTAATAGTCCGTCTATACCCATTGCTACACATGCTTTTGATAAATCTGCTACACCGTATGCAAAACCAATAGCATGACTTGGGTCAAGAATAATAGGCAGGTTAGTATACTGTTTTAAATATGCTACACCACATAAATCCAAAGTAAACCTTGTTTTGGTTTCAAAAGTTCTGATGCCTCTTTCACATAAAATTACTTTATCATTTCCACCTGATAAAATAAATTCAGCTGCCTGTACAAACTCTTGTAAGGTGGCGCCAAATCCTCTTTTTAATAGAACAGGTTTTCCTGATTTTCCACATGCCTTTAATATTCCATGGTCATACATTGCCTTTGCACCTATCTGTAAAATATCTGCATATTCAATCACTTCGTTAACATGTGTAGAATCCCTTATTTCAGTGATTATTTTTAAACCGTGTTTGGTTCTCATTTTATCCAGCAACTTCAGGCCGGCCAATCCCATTCCCTGGAAGGCATAAGGAGTGGTGCGAGGCTTATAAGCTCCTGCACGCAACACTTTTACTCCAAGCTCAACACAAAGCTCCGCACATTGTTCTATTTGTTCTTCCGATTCCACAGAACATGGCCCTGTTATCATCAGGGTGTTTTTATTGTTTCCTCCAATCGCTATGTTATCACTGATCTTTATTTCTCTTACTCCTGAAATATATTTTTTGCTTGCCAGCTGAATATCATCTTCAAACGGAAATTTTTCTGAAATAAAGGAATTGTATTTTTCTTCTATTGGTTTGCCTTTACTGGAAGTTATCAAAACATAAAAACCGTCTCTTTGTAAAACAATACTCTCTAATTCTTCGCCAAGCTGTTCAGCTTTTTCTTTTGTTACCTCTGGTTTCAGGTGTATAATCATTTTATTCTCCTTTTATTAAATTATTAAATGTAATTGCTCCTGTTAATTTATTTTCTGCATCCACTACCGGAAGGTAAAGGATGGGAATTTTTGAATTTTTTACAAACGTAAGCATTTCTGAAATTGTAAATGTATTGGCTATTCTTATAGGATTAGGGTTGATAACATCCTTAATTGTCAAATCATTCAGCGAATTGATTTTTCTGATTAATCCTTTTCTTACATCTGCATTGCTGATTAAACCGGTTAGTTTCCCTTCTTTGTCAACCATTAATGTGAACCCAAGGCAATACTTTTCGATGCTTTGCAATGCATCAATCAATAATGAATCAGTGGACAAAACAACAGGTAACTCTTCACGAGTCATCATAAAATCGCTTACAGAAATATGAGATTGTACATTGTCATTTCTTAAATTATGAAGTGCATGACCGATAACATTTGAATTGACAAGATACGAACCCGAAACGACTGAATAGACACCCATATTTCTTAACACAAACGAAACTTCGTCATTAACCCCACCATCCACATGAATTTTTTTGTCAGGGAATGCAGTTTTGAATTCTCTTATTTTTTTAAAATTCTCTTTGTTAAATAATCCTCCACTTTTGCCGGGAGTTGTTGTCATAAACAAAACAAAATCCATTTTGTCTTTGTATGTTTCCAAAACCGTTATCGGAGTTTCGGTAACAATGGCAATACCTATTTTTGATTTTAAACCTGCCGGTAAAATCAAAGGGGCAACTAAATTTTCGTGTTGAAATGTTACAATGTCTACATTGTGTTTTAGCAGGTATGGATAATATTTTTCAGGGTCATCAGAAATAATATGTAAATCAATGGGCGTTTTGCTGATTGTTTTAATGATTTCGATATCATTAAAAACAGAAAGGTCGTCATTGCAATCGATGTGTAAAAAATCTACTTTTAAATCATCTAATTCTTTAACAAGTGCTTCAACGCCTTTAGTTTTATTTGAATAGATGGATGCGGATATTTTCATTTGAATTCAGGCCTTAATTGGGGTGCAAAGGTAGCACAATTTTTAATTACTATATCCAAACCTTCTCAACTGGTTGCCATCATCTCGCCAGTCTTTATTTACTTTTACAAACAGTTCAAGGAACACCTGTTTGGCAAGAAACGTTTCCATGTCTTTTCTTGCTTCCGTGCCCACCTTTTTCAGGGCGGCACCCTGATGGCCAATTATGATGCCTTTTTGAGAATCCCTCACCACAATAATCTCAGCTCTTATTTTTACAATCTTTTCTTCTTCTTTAAATGATTCCACCACTACTTCCACAGAATAGGGAATTTCCTTTTTGTAATTCATCAATATTTTTTCACGAATAATTTCGGAGATAAAAAACTTCTCGGGTTTGTCGGTCAACTGGTCTTTATCATAAAAGCCGGGCCCTTCAGGCAACAGGGCAAGTATCCTGTCAAAAACATAATTGACATTAAATTTTTCCAATGCAGAAACCGGTATTACTTCAGCATTTGGAACTTCTGCCTTCCAGTAATTCACTTTTTCTTCCAGTTTCTCTTGTGTTGCTAAATCTATTTTATTCACCAATAATAAAACGGGTACTTTAGCATGTTTAATTTTATGGAGAATCTTTTCATCAATTTTAATGTCCTCATAAATATCGGTAACAAACAGCATGATGTCCGCATCAGTAATAGCGGTATGAACAAAATCCATCATCGATTCCTGGAGTTTGTAATTTGGTTTTAAAACTCCCGGAGTATCTGAATAAACAATCTGGAAATCTTCACCATTCACTATCCCCATTATCCGATGACGGGTGGTTTGTGCCTTGGAAGTAATAATGGAAAGTCGTTCTCCCACCAGTACATTCATTAATGTGGACTTGCCTACATTAGGACTTCCAATAATATTTACGAAACCTGCTTTATGTGTCATTTGTTTTATCTGTTAACTATTATTCGTTGTGTTTTTTTGCTTCCGTCAATTTCGATGCTGACAGTATAAATACCATTTGAAAGAGATGCCATATTTAAGAGGATGATGTTTTTTCCAATCTTTATATTTTGTTTCGAAGTTAACACCTGTTTCCCAATCATATCATATATGGTAACGATACTTCCTGTGCTTTCTTTTGTTGAATTCAACTCAAGGAACAATTCATTTTCAGCAGGATTGGGGTAAGCATTTACCTCGAAATTTCCGTTTGCATTATGATCATGAATTCCGGCACCTGGCCCTGTCACTGCATTTAAAGTGAGCTGCCCGAAAGAAGTAATGTTATTGGCAGTACTGAATTTTAATTGAGAATTATTTCCATTCAACGTATACACATCTGCTGTATCCTGTGAATTTCCCCAGGTGTTTCCATCTGCATTTTCTCCTCTTTTATACATAAAGAAACTGTTAGGATTGGTCAGTGTTAGTTGTGGTAATCTCGTAAATGCTATACTATCCAGTGTACTGAAATTTTGAGTTCCGTAATTATTAATTACCCAATACTTATTTACCATTGGAAAAGGATTGGCATTCTGGTCGGGATGATAATTTAATTTGGATACCCAAACATCTCCATTTGGGTAAGTAGAACCTCCTGAAGAAGGGAAACCCATTTTTACATCTGTGCCTGGAAAACTGTATACTCCACCTGCATTAATATTTAATTTGGTACTTGTTCCACCTGCAAAAGGTCCAGTGGAAATTACTCTTGAAGCACCTGAAGTCATTGTTGCATGTTGGTTACCGGCTCTGTCTAAAATCAAACCGTTTGGTTCGTTGAACTGGTAGTATAAAACCAAACTGGTGTCTGTTGTTGGTATTTTGGTAAGGTGGCGCATGGCTCTCAACTCGTCCATTGATAAAGCCCTGTTCCAGATACATACTTCATCTATCAATCCATGATAAGTGCGTGATGGCCCGTATGCATCTTCTCCTATTATGGTTGGAGCATCAAACGCTTCAGGGCTATGCGCTCCGTTATCAACTGCTGCCACACCATTCAAATATACTGTTGCATCAGTTGGAGTAATTACAATTGCCACATGATTCCATTGATTAGGAATAACAGATAATCCCGAAGAAAAGCCATAAAAATTTCCATCCCAATGGTATCTCAATTCATTATTACTTCGTAAACTTATTCCTGAACAGGATGTTCCTCCCCTGCAAAACACCACTCCAGCCCAATCATTCTGAGTAGCATCCGGTTTTATCCAGGCCGAAATAGTAACTGTATTCGAATTGAGATTTAACGATGGCCCACTGGCAATGTCTCCATCCGCAGTTAATTTCAGAGCATTGCCCGGAATGGTATCAGCAGCACAGGCATTTGCCAAAACATTTACTGTAACCGATTTTGTGCTGATGTTTCCATTTTGTGTTACCGTTAATGTTGCCGTATGAGGACCAATAGCAGAGTAGGTGACTTTTGGATTTCTAATGTTAGTTGCACTTACATACGATGCGCCCGGAAAGTTCCATTGCCAGGTAACCAATGCATGATTAACAGCAGAAAAATCATCAAAATAAAAAGTATCTCTTACGCAGGAAGATTCAAGTTTATCAACTGTAGGTTGAGCAACGGGTAAACCATCTTCATAAAAATCTACTTCCCATATCCCCCTGTTTCCGGCTGTTCTCAGTTTGCTTTTTTTGTAAAAAGGTTTTGTAGTAAGCGGTTTGTATTCCTTCGGCAGGCTGGCTGAAAAATCTACCCAATCGGTTAATGTATTATTTCTGTAAAATACTTTTGCAAGGTCAAAAGAAGTAATATAGACTCCGCCATCCGTTCCGGCCTGGTGATTTATAATCTGAAAACTGTAAGTATTAATGGTTGGTGTGGTAAGGTTTATCCAGGAAGTTCCGCCATTGATGGTTTTAAAAATTTTGTTGTTGCTGCTATTGTTTTTAGATGTAATCCATAAAATATTTTCGTCAGTATAACTTACCGAAAGTGATAACTGATTAAGCGATTGGCCTGCCGGCAATGTCAGTATATTCCAGGTGACACCGCCATCAATAGTTTTGTATAATTTAATATTTGTGGCCAGATACATCACCAATGGATTGCTTCTGCAAATTTCAAATTTCTTTACGCGTTGATGAAAATTATACACCTGCACATAAGAAACTCCACCATCTGTAGATTTCCATAAACTGCTGTCCTTGCCAATAAATATATGGTTATAACATTCAGGATAAAATTCAACTTCACTGGCATCCCATCCATAACCATCTTCGTTAGGATATAAATTAAAAGTAAAATTACTTTTATCTCCGCTGAATGTTCTCGGCATTACATAAGCACCAATATCCGAATGCGCCACATACATATCACGCCCAACGCTTCCATAACCTGTACCTGCTTCTCCACCTCCCAAACGTAAGGCTTCTCCTGCCGGGTAACCGTCATACATCGCTGCATCGCCATTGTGATACCTGCCACCGGTCAGTATATCTTCGTTCCAGCCCTGTCCGTATCCCCAATAGTCTGATCCGTAAATACCCTTGTTTCTTGCAGAAGCATTGGCGGTGGTGGAATAAAAGTCGGTAGAATAATTTAATCCTCCATCTGTTGATATCCATGCATCATTGCCAATCATTTTCATTTCCTGTACATCCGGATGAAGGGTGAAACCTCCTACATATCCGCCTACTGCGGTAAAGGTAACAGCACTATCGGTTGATTTGTAAGTAGAAGTTGTTCCAACAATCAGCTCATCAGGATTGGTGGTAGAAGCCATGATGCTTAAGTCATAATAACCTTGCCCTATACTCATTCCAAGAGGGCTACTGGTATTGCCGGTTAAGCTGTTCTGAATTCCGGTGCAGGTATGTGTCCAGGTATTTCCGGCATCCATACTACGCATAATGGC
The DNA here is from genome assembly GCA_947479085.1 of Bacteroidota bacterium. Lineage (GTDB taxonomy): Bacteria > Bacteroidota > Bacteroidia > 2-12-FULL-35-15 > 2-12-FULL-35-15 > 2-12-FULL-35-15. Next base: position 194,787 of record CANJYB010000001.1, read on the forward strand.
AGGTGCCTGAATGTTGCTGCCCATCAGCAAAACCGCATAAATAAAATTGGTATCCGCTGGTGTTACTGTCATTCTTCCGGAGGTAGATGTGCGAATATACCAGCCGTTATTTTGTGCAATAAATGTGGTGCCTGCATTGAATGAACGATATACCCTGAATAAGGTATCTCCAACTGCTTTCCGTAAAACATACATCGAACTGTCTCTTAACGCATTTGTTTCTATGTCATCAATAATACCTGTAATGCCTGTAACCAGAGCGAAATTTGCTCCTGCGTTGACAGATTTATACAATCCATTATTGCCTGCAAGAAAAATAATATTAGGGTCGTTCGAAAAGATAGCAATGTCATTACATGCCAAACCTGCGGCAGTAAATATGGTTGCCCAGGTTACTCCACCATCTGTGGTTTGATAAATTACATTTCCCTGTGCGGCATATACAATGTCAGGATTGGTGGGATGTATGGCAATGGCTGTGATTGTTCCCAGTCGTATATTGTCAGAAACAGAAACCCAGTTCAATCCTTTGTCAACGGTTTTAAAAATGCCACCTGTTTCAGGTGCAGCGTATAAAATATCGGGGTTGGAAGGCGCAACATCAAATGCATATAAATTAACCTGCCATGGCACTGCCGGTTGTGCAGCATCATTCCACGATGCCTGGAAAGTTTCTACCGGACCTATCAACGACCAGGCACTGGTGGGGCTGCGCATGGCTGGCGAAAGTGATTTCTCCTTCATGTTTCTTTCCGGTTTTACAATGGTTCCATCATCCTGCGCATACCGTTCGTTCTCCATCATCCATCTTTTGTAATACTGAGTGTAAATGTTTTTTTCGAACGGATGATTTGCGTAATAACTATTGAATGCATCTTCCAGTTGATGAGCATTGGAAACTCCGTTGAAAAAAAGATTCATCCAATCGGGCATGGTTGCCGACTTTTCAGGTAAATAATCTTCGCCTGTTTTTTGAGAATACAATCCGGACGAACAAATAGCAAGTGAAATGAATAATAGTAGCTTTTTCATAAAAAATAAAATTTAGACAAATGTAAGGAATTGAATTTTGTTAACTGCACGTTAGCCGAGAAGACATTAAACGAAAGAAAAAATAAACTTCCTGCTTTCCAAAGCATAAAGGACTGTTGAATTTTAAAATGGTACGCAGATAATAATGATTAGTAAGGATAAAGAATGATTTAAGATTGGAGTTTATATAAATACGTTTGCACTTACTGTGTTTCTCATTTGAACGTAACATCTTTTTTTTTTCATAACTCCAATTAATAAGAGATAAATCATTTTTCATCATAATTCAAAACATATTAATCAGCGCTTACAGTCCCGATTTTCTTTCGGGGTACTAAATCAAAAAAAAGGAAATTATTTCTTTTCTACAAGAACAAAAATATCCTCGTTATCACGTTTCATGTAATATTTTTCGCGGGCAAATTTTTCCAACGTTTTAGGATTGGTGCTCAGTTCTCTTAAATCTGAAGAAATGCCGTTTATTTCGTTAGCATAATAATTTCGTTCGTCCTGCAGTTCCCTTACCTGCTTTCTCAGGTCAATCTGGGTGGGAACATCATTCTTATCAAAAAATAGTATCCATACCACCAATCCGACAGTGGTAAGCAGGTATTTGTTTTTCAGTACTGAAAATATCTTTTTCACTTTTTAATTAATTAACACAGTAAAGGTAAATGGTTTTTTATTAATAATTAATTTCGCGTAAATACTTTATCAACCAACACATGTTAAAACACGTTTTCCTTTCGTTTGCGGTATTTCTCCATCTCTCCGTTTATTCCCAATCCTTTAAATCCGGGCAGCTGAAAAACCAACGCGTTAAAACGGCTTATTCCGAAAAATGGGAGACATTGAAAGCGGAAATGACAAAACAAAAAATTAATAAAGATAATTTCGAACTTTTTATTCGTGTTTTTAAGCAGGATAAAACAACGGAAGTATGGTTAAAATCTCAGGGAGAAAAAGAATATAAATTATTCAAAACCTATTCCATTTGCAGTTCTTCGGGCGAGCTGGGGCCCAAGCGCCACCAGGGAGACGGGCAGGTGCCGGAAGGTGCGTATTCGGTTTCTGTTTTTAATCCTTACAGTAATTATTACCTTTCTTTAGGCGTAAGTTATCCTAACCAGTCCGATAAAATAATTGGCAAAACCAACCCCGGTGGCGACATTATGATACATGGAAACTGTGTTACCATTGGCTGCATTCCGCTTACCGATAAGTATATCAAAGAAGTATACGTACTGGCTGTGGAAGCCCGTAACAGCGGTCAGCAAACTATTCCGGTTCATATTTTTCCCACCCGGATGAACGATAAAGGAATGAAATACCTTGCGGAAAATTTTACTGAAAAGAAAAGTTTACTTGATTTCTGGAACAACCTCAAACCTGTTTATGATTATTTCGAACTGCATAAACAAGTACCTAAGGTTAGTATTGATAAGCAGGGGAAGTATAATGTGGTGAAGTAAGCTTTATATACCACTCCGCTCGCGCGAGCATTTTGCTCGTGCGCATTATTAGGTGGCGTCTCGCCACCACACAAAGCATCCGCCTTTGTTAATGTTTTCACCAACCCACCTAAGCCATCCATCCCGTCATTGCGAGCCCTGCTCCTTCGCAGGGCAAAGCAATCTGTTAACTAAAAGATTATGCCATCAATATTTGATTTTTCCGCCTTTGTTGTTATTTTCACCAACAAACTTCCCCCATCAACAATTGCTTTTTTTTATTTGAAAAGATACTCCCTGTTTATTAATAAACGGTCTTCCCGCTTTACACTCCAATCTTTTTCTTTTTTTGAAATAAAAAAAGAAAAAGGATTTCCGTTTCAATCGGGTTTAGATGGAGAGCGGGTTGGTTTTCAAAACTTTTTAAATATACCACCAGCAAGCAAAAAAACCTGACAGGTTTTTAAAACCTGTCAGGTTTAGTCTTTCAAAAAAAGAGGCCCTAATACAATTGCAAAGTAAAACTGATGTCCTCACCACTGGTGGTAACCACTGTTAAGTGGCGGTTTACCCCATAATCAACCACATGAAAATCAGCAGCTGTAAATTTATGATTCTGTCCATCCAGAATGATAACCGGAGTGCTATCGCTACCTCCCGGGGTGCTTGCCAAAAACATTTTTACATCACCTCCCACCGCTTTTACCCTTAGTTTACTATTGAAAACCATGGTGCGTGTGGCTATATCCCTCGTTTCAGGATTGTGCAAAGTAAGGTTAAATGTTTTTTGCTGACGGGCCTGTATCACCTCCAGGTCGTGAAACGATTTTATTTTTCGTTCCTTTTCAGGGTCGCTTCGGAACTTATTTATTTCCAAACCCAAATCACCAAACTGCATTTCCAGTGCAGCTGTTATAGCTTCGTCCAACGCCCCGCGTGTTATTCCGGTGGTTACTATGGCCGATTTCTGGGTGCTTCGGCCCGGCTTTATAATATTGTATTCCGCATCCACTTCGTCTTTTATAGCCACCATCAACTCATTATCATCAGCACCTATATTAAGGCTCAGCGTTCTTAAAGCCGCTATAATATTGTCTTTCCCGTTTTTATAAAAAGGTTTTAACCCATCAGAATAAATGGCCTTGAACCTTGCAGGGTTGCTGATGGCATATATGGCTGCTATGCGGTTATACCAGTCGCGCGCCTTTCCGCGCTTGCCCTTAATGGCTTTCAGGCGGTCGTTCACGTTCACTGTCAGTCCTTCCTGTGCTGCTTCTATATTATAGTACGCATTGTATTTCAGTTCAGCCGCATCTCTCAGCGTGTGAAATCGTGTGTACCATGCCGAATAATCCGTATCGGTGGAATACGCATCTTTCCATGATTTTAAAGCCGCATCATGAAAAAATATTTGTTTCATTGCATTTTCATCGCTGTCTCTTGCAGCAACGATAAACGGGTTGCTCGAAAAGAGCCATCTTCTGTCTAAAGCCATTGGTTATTAAATTTATTGGTTTATATATTGATTATTAATTTTAGTTGTCGTTACCCGTAAGTCCGGGATATGTAAAACGTGTTTACTTTTGGTAACACAGAAGTCGGGAGTGCAGAAAGCATGTCCCAATGTCAGGTTACCGATGTCTGTGTTACTGCGAACGTGCCTGTTTGTCGTGTTGCCGAAGTCGGGGATGCTTAAACTAAACTCGTTTGTCGTATCCCGGACTTCTGTGTTATGACGCACACGCTTGTTTGCCCTATCCCGGATGTGTGGGAACCGGCAAACAAAATTTTCCTGTTTTGTTGAATATTTAATAGTAGGGTAATAGTTCATTTTTTTATGATGTCATTAAAATTTTAACGGCACAAAAGTAAAGCGTACTTGTTTTCAAAACTTACCTCCGACACCGGTGTCAGGGGTGACATCGATGTCAGGGGTAAAATTGTTGCAATTTTTTATTTTTGTATAAAAAAAACAAATACCATGAAAAAAACTCCTACACCTCTACCGTTTGATGAAAAAGTATTTAGTACAAATGTTAAGCAGTATTTTGATACCTATGATGTTAAATCCTGCAAATGGATTTTGCCATTGTTGTATTACCTTAGCTTTGGGAAAAAGAAGCCCTGCGAAATAAGAAACGATATTCCCGATATAAACGGGCGTTCTTTAAAAAGGATATTAGGCAATATGGTTCACAAAGAACTTATTCTGCGCACTGTAATTAATGACGACCCTACCGATGTTGAATACTCCCTTTTGCCGGGCGGCAAAGTACATGTACCATCATTTGAAGCTGAAGCTGATTTAGGCAAAAAATACAGAGATATTATAGTTAAAAGCGGTAACACAAAAAAAACAAAACCCTGAATAGAACTAGGTTTTTTTTATTGAAAATAATAGGGAATAAATTTGTATTATTGTATTCGGATAGGGTATATCTAAGTGCATTATTGATAATAAAGTAAAAGGTTAGTAAAAAGGAGGGTAAGTCTGGATGTTATTAACAATGCTATTTGACGACCATGAAAATATAAACAGTAGAACTTTAACCAACCAAACGAAATGAAAAAACTTTTAACAATAATTATTTCTATTTTTATAGCTATCAATAGTTATGGACAAGCTCTTGCTAGCGAATATGAATATAAAGAATATTTTAAGAAAAACATCTCAACGCTTGACCCAATTGAAGGTATTTGGTCAGAAAATCGTTATTTTAAAATATATCGAAATGGAGAATTCTTTACAAGCGGGTCAAACATAGACAACGACCAAGTTGCAATAAAAGGTAATTCCTTTAATACAGGAGGATATAATGCCTGGAGTTTAACTTCTTCAGACCCGAACTCTATTATTCAACAATTTAAAAAAACAGCTACTCAAGGTGTTTATATATGGGATATATATTATACTAAAAAGGACGCTTACGTAAAAGCGAATGCAATAATTTCGAACGCTGGTATTATTGAATACAGTTATGAGGTACCTTACGAATTAGCTAAAAATATTGGAAGTAAGGGCGATAATGCAATTTTTACTTCAACCGAAGAAATAAAAATGATAAAAATATTTCCAACTATTGAAGACATTAAAAAATATTCACCTTCATCTGGTAGTGGTTTTGCGATAAACTCAAATGGTGTCATAGTTACAAATCATCACGTTATTAGCGATGCAAATAGTATTAATGTAAGGGGTATAAATGGTGATTTTTCAAAAGTTTACAAAGCAAAAGTATTAGTAGATGATAAAAATAATGACCTTGCAATAATTAAAATTGATGATAACTCTTTTACTTCAATTCGAGCAATACCTTATGTTATATCAAATAAATCCAATGATGTAGGGTGTTCAATATATTGCTTGGGTTATCCCCTTCGTGCAACAATGGGTGATGAAGTAAAATTAACTAATGGAATTATTAGTTCTAAATCTGGATTCCAGGGAGATGTTACAACATATCAAATAACCGCACCTATTCAACCTGGGAATAGCGGAGGACCTTTATTTGATGATAAAGGAAACTTAATAGGCATTGTTAATGCCAAGCATTTAGGTGCTGAAAATGTTTCCTATGCTATAAAAACACCCTACTTAATTAATTTACTTAATACATTAGCTACACCTCTTAAATTACAAACTGTAAGCGTTCTTTCAGGGAAGTCACTTTCCGAACAAGTGAAAATTATAAGAAATTTTACTTATATAATTGAAACTAACTAATGAAATTTGAAATCCTAAACCGAGAAAGAAAAACGAAAATACAAGCCTAAAAGGGAAAAGGTTTTAACATTTTCAGCGATTTTAAAGTAGATTTATGATAATTACTAAATAAATCAGAAGAGCTCTTAAATTGTTCCTTAAAAGTAGCTAGTAAATTCTGTTGGTTTTTAAATTCTTGTGTAGCTTTTAATAATATTCCGTTCATTTCATTTGCAAGAAATAAATTTTGATTTTTACGATTTAATTCACGCAAAGGCATAATAAGTTTTTCGTGTGCAACAAGTTCATTTGTTGCTTTTGGCAAATTATGCCAGTCAGCAGTAATATTATCTACCTTCTTTACATAATCTATTATTTCTTGTGATACATTTTGCGCGTTTTGTTTTGTTGCAGTCATCATCTTTTCAAAGTATAAGCGATAATTTTCTATTGCATCATTCCTTCTTTCGTTATGTAAATTATATGTAGTATTAAAGAAGTCCATGTTTTCAAAGGATTTGTTATGCCAAAATTCAATAGAATGAATTGCCTCCCAAATTTTGTTGAATGCTTCTAATTTTAAATTCATTTTCTTTTTGCAAAAAACGAAAAGGATATTACTTCTAATATTTAAAAAGTATGCCTCGTATGTATTTTTATATCCAATTTCGCTTATAGAACTTAGGGGTAAAATTTGTATTCGTTTAGAAACAAAATTCCCTTCATTTTTAAAAGTAAAAGATTCAGAAGATTTTAAAAAAGCTTCACTTTGCTTTTCTATTTGTTTTAAGAAACTCTCTAAGGCAATTTCAAAAATTCGTTTAGTTTTTTTTCTTTCGAAATAATTACCAATATTTTTTAAAATTGCATTAATTAGAAAACCAGTTACAAATACAAATAATGTAATTGTAATTGTTGCCGCAGTATCATTCTTAATACCATAATTGCAACTTATATATTGTATTATTGAATTCATTTAATTTTGTAGTTTAATTTTTACTTTATTTTTATTCTGCAAAAGTACCAAATATTGAAATGCCCTTGCTGGCGTTGGTTTGTGATAAATTATTTTTTAATATACCGCCACCTTAAAGTAAATTTACATCATCTATATCTTTAGTTTAAAACTTCACCACTTCATACTCACTTATCTTTCTCAAATCCTGGGTGGTTTGTCCTTCGGAATTAAGCCCAAACACAGAAACAAATTTGGCTCCGTAAATTAATTCTTCGTGCGTAAAGGAATGACGGAGGTTTACGGTTTGAGAAAATGTATCGTCAAAACCGCTAAGCATAATCAGGAACTCCACATCGGCTTCCACCATATCCTGTTGGTTCATGCCCCAGAGAGGGCTGTCTTCATTAATAAGATGATTGATGGTCCAGGTCATCGGAAAGAAAATGATGTTTTTTATTTCCAGCTCCAGTGGTCGGAATCTCCTCACCTTTACCCCGTTTTCAGTTTCAAACAAAGCTACGGTTACCCTACAGGTAACATCCGTAATTTGCGAGTTGCGCATTTTGTTAGCCAGCCGGAACTGGAAGGCTTTACCTTCTTTAAAAGGAGCAATAATGGCATTTTTACTGAAAATCATTCTTGCCACAGGTCGTGAAAAGCGGCCGTAAAGCAAACCGGTAGCCAATGCAAATCCGAGTAAGCCAACCAATGATTCAACAGCGGCAATGCTGCTCGAAAGGTTGTTGCCGGGGCTTATCCTGCCGAAACCTACCGTGCTGAACGTTTGTGTGCTAAAGAAAAAAGCTTCCAGAAATTTATCTCTTTCCGAATAGGCTTCCCATCCTTTTAGTCCCTCCATTCCTGAAAAATAATAGCAACAGGCAAAAATTAAATTAATGGCAATAAAATAGGCAAAAACAATAAGGTTGAACCGTCTCCACGGCATGGAAATCAATGCATGGTAAACACTTGTAGAGCCCCAGTTGGACTGTTCGATGCGGTTAATATTGAAAGACCCATCCTTGTTTATCAACCTTGATTTTTGAGTGGACGTTTTACTTCCAAAACCCAATTCATTTTCTTCTTTCTTTTTCATCTTATATTAAATTGCTGCAAATGTAAGAACAAAAAAGTTTGCCGGAGATTCACAGATTAATATTGAAAACAAATAAAAACAAATCAGTGAATCTGTGGTGATATTTAATAATTTTGCCAACATTCATAAATAATGGAAAACGTACATTCATAATTTATAATTCATAATTTTTAATTACCTCAATGGAATTTATAGGCGAGCGTATCAGTATAAAACGAATGGAAAACGAAGTAAGCATCGTGATTATTTCGTTAAAGGAAAAAACAAAAAATATTTTATTAACCATTTATCTTGCCTTGTGGTCGCTGAGTGGCATCATTGTTTTTTCGCAATATCTTGTTATCCCTGATCCCAATACCAGGCTTGCATTGCTTGTTTGGATGGCTTTCTGGGCCTATTTTGAATTTAAAATATTTAAAGCTTACATGTGGAGAAAATACGGAGTGGAAAAAATAAAACTCAGAAATGGAAAGTTTTTGTACAAACGCGACAGGGCAGGCAAGGGAAAAGTAAAAACTTATGAGTTTGATTTTATAAAAGCACCACGTTACATCGAACCAAAGGAGAATTCTTTTTTTGAAAATATTAATAATTCCTATTGGGTAATAGCTGGAGAACGATTGGCATTCGATTATTACGGGAGAGAAATAAAATTTGGTATTCAGTTAAGCGAAACGGATGCAAAAGCATTATTGAAATTAGTAAATAAAGAAATAAGTAAATAGTTAAAAGCGAATGGTAATTAGGAAACAACAATTCATAATTCATCATTTATAATTCATAATTCGGAATGAAAGTTCATCTTATAGCTATAGGCGGAAGCGCCATGCACAACATGGCCATTGCCATGCATAAAAAAGGATTTACCGTTACAGGTTCTGACGATGAAATTCTTGAACCTTCCAAAAGCCGCTTGGCAAACTATAATTTATTACCCGAAACAATTGGCTGGGATACAAATAAAATCCATAAGGGCTTAGACGCTGTTATATTGGGAATGCATGCCCGCGCTGATAATCCTGAATTGCTGAAGGCACAGGAGCTGGGAGTAAAAATTTATTCCTATCCTGAATACATTTACGAACAGACAAAAGATAAAACACGAATTGTAGTAGGAGGAAGTCATGGTAAAACTACTATTACTGCTATGATTTTGCACGTATTGAATTACCATCACATCGATTGTGATTATTTGGTAGGTGCACAGCTAGAAGGATTTGACACCATGGTAAAACTTACCAAAGAATCAAAGATAGCGGTGATTGAAGGTGATGAATACCTTTCTTCTCCTATAGACAGAAGACCCAAATTTCATTTGTATAAACCCAATATTGCTATCCTCAGTGGCATTGCATGGGACCATATCAATGTTTTTCCCACTTTCGAAAATTACATTCACCAGTTTAAAATCTTTATTGATTTAATAGAGCAGGAGGGAAGCCTTGTGTATTGTGCCCTGGACGAGGAAGTGAAAAAAGTATGTGAAACAGCAAGGGCAGACATTAAGAAATTTCCTTACGCAGTTCCCGAACATAGAATAGAAAATGGAACAACAATATTGAATGTAAAACCGGAAGATGTTTCTCTTGCTATTTTTGGAGATCATAACCTGATGAACTTAACAGGTGCCCGATTGGTTTGTAATCAAATTGCTGTTAGTGACGAACAGTTTTACCAGGCAATTCAAAGTTTTAAAGGTGCAGCAAAACGTTTGGAGTTGGTTAAAAAAAATAATGAGACAGCAGTATATAAAGATTTTGCACATTCCCCATCAAAGCTGAAAGCTACTACACAGGCCGTAAAAAAACAATTCCCCAATCGTGAATTAATAGCTTGTATGGAACTGCATACCTTCAGTAGTTTGAATGAGGATTTTTTGAATCAATACAAAGGTTCAATGGAGTTGGCAGACCAGGCCATAGTATATTTTAATCCGCATACCATTGAACATAAAAAGCTAAAGGCTATCACCGAAGAACAGGTGAAAAAAGCATTTGGTGGTGATAATATAAAAGTATATACCAACTCAAAAGCATTGCTCGAAGATTTACTGAAAATGAATTTCGAAAACCGAAACTTATTAATGATGAGTTCCGGTAATTTTGATGGAATTGATTTTAAAGACCTGGGAGAACAGGTAGTAAAGTAATATTAGTTTTCGCTGAAAGTCTCTGCAGGTGCCTTTCTTCTGAATATTGCAGAAGAGAGTAAAGATAATATCACTCCCATTATTACTGTGGACATAAACATACGGAACGCACCAAAATAACTTCTGATTACTTCAAGGTTCTTTCCGATATCTTCTTCTTTTACTTTCCCTTCTTGCATTGTTTTCCTTGCTTCGTTCAGGAAATAATCTATCGCATCAACAGCAATAAACTTGTAGTAAAGGAAATTGAAAACCCCGAGGAATAAAGCAAGTACTATGGTATAAAGAAAACCTGTTTTTAATCCTTCTTTAAAATGAATGTATCCGTTTAGATTTTTTCTCTCAAAATAAATGGAAATAAAAATTCCGGTAAGCAAAAGTAACAGGGTTACATAATAGCGGTATTGATCAACAGCAATGGTATAGTAACCAAAAATTCTTGCAAAAGCATACCAGGCTATACAATTTATCAGCCCGGCAACAATTCCTAATTTTACATTTAATGAAAGCTTCATAACGGTTCTTCTAACAACAAACTACTAACAACAAATAACTAAATTTTAACCGTTCATAGAAATCAGAAACTCCTCGTTGGTTTGAGTATTCTTCATTCTGTCTCTCATAAACTCCATCGCTTCTACCGGGTTCATATCCGATAAATGTTTACGAAGAATCCATACACGTTGTTGTGTTTCCTTATCCACCAATAAATCATCTCTACGGGTGCTGGAAGCAACAATGTCAATAGCAGGATAAACACGTTTGTTAGCCAGTTTACGGTCAAGTTGAATTTCCGAGTTACCTGTTCCTTTAAATTCTTCAAAGATAACCTCGTCCATTTTTGAACCTGTATCTGTCAATGCAGTAGCAATTATAGTAAGCGAACCGCCATTTTCAATTTTACGGGCAGCTCCAAAAAAGCGTTTTGGTTTGTGTAAAGCATTTGCATCCACACCACCGCTCAACACTTTTCCGGATGCTGGTTGTACTGTATTGTAAGCACGTGCCAAACGGGTGATAGAATCCAATAGAATACAAACATCATGTCCGCATTCCACCATACGTTTTGCTTTTTCAAGCACAATATTGGCGATTCTTACGTGACGGTCGGCCGGTTCATCAAAAGTAGAAGCAATAACTTCCGCTTTTACACTTCTTGCCATATCTGTTACCTCTTCCGGACGTTCATCAATTAAAAGAATAATTAAATAGGTTTCAGGATGGTTGGCAGCAATGGCATTTGCAATATCTTTTAGTAAAACAGTTTTACCTGTTTTAGGCTGGGCAACAATTAATGCACGCTGACCTTTTCCAATTGGAGTAATTAAATCAAACACACGGGAAGATAAATTTTGTTGTGCATGTCCGGTTAATTTGAATTTCTCATAAGGAAATAAAGGAGTTAAATAATCAAAAGGAACTCTGTCTCTTACAAAAGCAGGCTCGCGACCATTTATCTTTTCTACTTTAATTAATGGGAAATATTTTTCTCCTTCTTTTGGTGGACGAATAGTTCCGCGAACCAAATCCCCTGTTTTTAATCCGAATAATTTTATTTGAGACTGAGAAACATAAATATCATCAGGGGAGTTCAAATAGTTATAATCTGCCGAACGAAGAAATCCATAACCATCAGGCATGGTTTCTAAAACACCCTCACTCGAAATAATTCCATCAAAGTTAAATTGCTCTGAAGGGCGGGTATTGCTGTAGCGGTTTCTGCTTTCTCTTCTTTCATTTCCACGGTTATCATTTTCATTATAACCATCATTAGCTTGTTCGTTTTCCTGTGAATGAGAAGATTCATTTCCGTTGGAAGATTTATTGATGGTTGGTTCCGGTGAAGGGGCAGCAGCTTCAACAGCAGGTATTTCTGCTTCCTCTTTCGGTTTCTCTTCATTGGTTGAAAAGTCGTCATCATTGAAAAAAGATTTTGGTGCAGATTCCTCCTTTTTAGGTTCCGACTCAGTATTTTCAGGTCTTGGTTTTCTTGGACGAAGCACTCTTTCTTCTGTATGTGGTTTTTCCTCACTGGCAGCCGATGGGTTAATAGCCTGGTGATCCAGGATTTTATAGATTAATTCCTGTTTTTTCAGAATATCCCATTTAGGAATATTCAAACTTTTTGCAATGTCTTTAAGCTCTCCAACAAGCTTGTTGTTTAATTCGATAATGTCGTACATAAGGTAGTTTGTTAGGTTAATAAATCAATTCGGATGATTGATAGTTAAGATAGGATAAAAAAATGAATTTATTTTTTGATGTTATAATGATGAAATAAAGATAGTTTTTTTTGGTTGTGTTTTGTTATATGAATACATAACAGCGGAAACGCTTTGCAATAATACGAAGAATTTTTAACCTGCAACTTTTTTTTTAATTTTATTTATCCCCTTTCTCCGAGTTCAATTACCTCCAGGTCCTTTATTTTTTCCGCATCGATGGTGAACCTTACCAGGGTTTTAACTTTATGAAAACCATGTATCCCCGCAGCTCCCGGATTAATATGTAATAAATCATACTGTTTATCAAACATCACTTTCAATATGTGAGAATGTCCGCAAATAAACAATTGAGGTGGTTTCTGTCTTATTAACTCAAGTGCTTCGGCAGAGTAACGATTTGGGTAGCCCCCAATATGCGTCATCAGCACATCCACCTTTTCGCACATCCAGCGTTCGTTTTTTTTATACTCTTTCCTCACATCCTGCCCGTCAATGTTTCCGTAAACAGCCACTACCGGTTTTATTCTCCTCAACTCTTCCATAACACTTATCGTACCTATATCCCCTGCATGCCATATCTGGTCGCAGGATTCAAAATACTTAAAGAGTTTAGGGTCTAAATAATTATGTGTGTCGGAGAGTAAAGCAATCCTCTGCATGTAACAAATGGTTTCTGCAAAGGTAAGAATTGAAAAGAATTAAATGGGAGATAAACTTTTATTAGGCAGCCAACCTACATTGCCATTCGCTATTTTTATTTCCGTCCAGTTTCCTTCATCTTCTGTGATGTTCACCTTAGTTCCTTCATGAAGAATAAATAGTTTGGTTCCTTTTTCATTCGGGGAACCATAAACTGTTACCGTGGCTGAGGTAATTATTGCTTCGCTGCTCGATTTGGTAAGTTCATATTTATGTTTTGCAATAAAGAAAACAATAACAGAAGAAATAACTAAAACACTTCCACCAAAAAAACCGATTTGTTTCAAAACCCTGCTGGCAGTAAAAATATAAATTCCAAAAAGCACCAGCGAAATTATAAGAAGTAAAATGCAAAACTCCGACCAGCTTTTTTCATCCATCATATCCACTATTCCATTTTTCCAGGTCGTCAGGAATAATTGAGGAGCGGCTTCTATTTTATCTTCTGTTTTCTGATTCGCTAATTTTAAATTGGCAGCAATATCATCATCATCAGGAGAGAGTTTTTTTGCTTTCTCGTAATTTAATATGGCGTGCCCTATATTATTTGATTTGTAATAGGCATTTCCAAGGTTAAAATATAGCTCTGCCGCCACTTCTCCTTTATTGATGATACTCTCATATAACTTTATGGCCTTTTCGTAATTACCTTTTGAATAGGCTGCATTTGCACTATCTAAAGCAATTGTGTTTTCGGATGCCTTTAAAGACAAGGAAAATAAGAATAGAAATAATATGAACAACCTATTTAATTTCATGTTCTATTTTAGTAATTAATTCTACTGTATTATTATAAATATTCTGCAAATCTCCTGACACCGCACTTGGAGCATAATGAGCAAACTCACAATTGTCAAGTGTTGTAATCAATTGTTGAATAGTAGACTCTGAGACGCCTTTTATTCTTAACGAATCAGTAATGGTTTCCTTATTCAGATTAGCTGTTGGGATATTCAACTTATTACTTACATATCCGTAAAGTGCTTTAAATATCTCAACATAAAATTGCTCCTTGTTATTTGACTTCAAATGCTTTTCTGCAAGTAACAATTGTTTTTTAGCCATTTTTGTAGCTTTCCTGCTCTTCACTGCTACTACATCTTTATTTTCTTCTCTGCGTTTTCTGATTAAAAAGATGAAAAGAACAAAAAGAAGAATGGGCAATATCAGTCCAATGAAGAATAATCCGGAACCAAAGAAATAATTTTCTTTGGGAGTCAACTGAATTGCATTTGTTTTAATATAACGAATGTCGTTTCCTAAAACCTTTACATCTTCCTTACTTCTTGGGTTAAATACATTTGCACCACCATCACTGTCTTTTCCTTTATCAACATGAATATTGAACTCAGGCGAAGGCAAGGTGATGTATTGTTTTTTCTCCGGATCAAAGTAACTGAAATTAATCTGGTCAATTTTGTAATCACCCTCGTGACGGGGAATAACAAGGTAATCAAATGTTTTGCTTCCGCTCACACCGGTTGCCCCGGTTGTTACATTATCTTTTGTTTTCGGGTCGTAGGTTTCAAAGTCCTCAGGGAAATTAATTTTTAAAGGGTCAACTAATTTAATATTTCCTTTTCCGTTAATAGTAATTGTTAAGTTAATTGCATCGTTGGCTTTTACTTTATCCTTATTTATTTCTGCTTTAAAAGAATAATCTCCTACGGCACCTGCAAATCCTGCGGGTTTATTGGCTTCCGGCAATGGGGTAACATCAATGGTAATAGGTTTACTCTTTACAGAATAAGTAGCATCCTCATAACCTCCTCCAAAAAATTGTTCAAAAACATCGCGTGGTTTTTTATTCGATTGTTTTCTTACCACTACTTCCACTTTCATCGGTTCAATCAGCAATTTACCGCTTCTTTGAGGAAACAGGTAAGTCTTTTTTAATTCCGCAACACTGTATACTACCCCATCTATGTTTTCATTGGTAAGCTGAATTTGCTGGTTGTTGGAAGGTACATCCTGTGACCAGAATCCGGTATAGTCAGGAAATTTAATATCCTGGAATCCTCTAAGCTGATAGCGGGTATATACTTTATGAGTAACAGTTATCTGTTCACCCTGGTATACTTTTGTTTTGTTTACGGAAGTTTTTACAAATAAATTATCTCCTATATCCTGGCTGGATGGAGCTGTGGTACTTTGCTGTTGATTCTGATTTCCCTGGTTTTGATTGGAAGAGGCCGAACCTTTTACCACTTCAACACTAATAGAATTGGACTGAACGCTTGCCCCGTTAACAGTTACACTTGCAGGAGCAATAGTAAACTTCCCTTCTTTTTTTGCAGCAATGATATAAGATAAAGTAATGGATTGACTCATTGCTCCATTAACAAACGACATGCTTGTACTTTGGTTAGGACCGGAATACACATCAAATTCATTCAATGCAGGCATTTTGAAATTTGTGCCGTTTGCATTTAATGAAAAAGTAACCTGGAAGGTTTCACCAACTGCCACTTTCGTTTTGCTGGCCGATGCAGAAAACTTTTGCGCAATTGCAGTATGGGCAATCACAACAAATATAAGTAATATGTAAGCTATTTTTTTCACTCTTTTCGACTACAAATCTATGATTTTAAACCTGAAACAAAATTACCAATCCTTTTCAATATTTCCTTTGGTACCTCTCACTTTTGCTTTCTTCATTTTATCCTGAAGATTTTTCTCATCATTTTGCAAAGCATCTAATAATCGTTTTGCATCTTCTTTAGAAATCTGCTGTTGCTCTTTTTTCTCTTTGTCTTCTTTCGGTTTTTCCTGTTTGTCTTTATTCTCTTTATCTTTCTGGTCTTTGTCCTTTTTATCTTTGTCTCCCTTGTCTTTATCCTTCTGGTCTTTTTTCTTATCGTCCTTTTTATCCTTGTCTTTTTTATCCTTATCCTGCTTTTGTTGTTGCTGTTGTTGTTTCAGCATTTGTTGGGCATACGAATAATTATAACGTGTATCCTCATCATTAGGGTTGTTTTTCAAAGCATTCTTGTATGCATCCAATGCATCCTGGTATTTTTTTGATTGTAATAATGAATTCCCTAAATTATGATACGCTTTTGCTAACGTATCTTTCGAAGTTGCCTTATGAGTTACCGACTGAAACTGTTCAGCCGCTTCTTCATATTTTTTTTGTTTATAGTAAGCATCCCCAAGGTTAAAAGCACCTTTGTAAGAATCTTTGTTTTTGTTTAATGCCTTACTGTAATTTTTCTC
This sequence comes from Bacteroidota bacterium, assembly GCA_947479085.1. Classification (GTDB taxonomy): domain Bacteria; phylum Bacteroidota; class Bacteroidia; order 2-12-FULL-35-15; family 2-12-FULL-35-15; genus 2-12-FULL-35-15. Next base: position 211,316 of record CANJYB010000001.1, read on the forward strand.
TGCTTCCGAATATTTCTTGTTTTCATATTCCTTGTTACCATCCCGGATGTACTTCTTCTCCTGTTGAGAAAATGAATTTAAAGATAAAAGTAAAAGTACAAGGAACAAAGCAAATGCTCTGTACTCAATACTAAAGACTCTATACTTAATACTATTTACCATTTCCAAATAAATTTAAACGTTGGTACAATTTACTTTTTCGTTCTGATAAAAAGGTTTCAATTAATAAAAGCAGTAATGCAGCCGAAACAAACCACTGAAAACGGTCTTCATAATCACTGTACATTTTACTGTCAAATTGTTTTTTCTCTAATTTGTTTATAGCATCCAATACATTATTTAATCCTGCATCCGAATTGGAAGCATGAACATAAATTCCGTTTCCGGCCGAAGCAATTTCCTGTAGCGTTTGTTCATTCAGTTTGGTTACCACTGTGTTTCCCTCTTTGTCTTTCCTGAATCCTTCCCTCACATTTCCTCTGAACATGGGTATTGGAGTGCCTTCTGCTGAGCCCATTCCGATAGTATGAATTGTAATTCCTTTTTCTGCTGCTGCTTCAGCAGACTTTACAGCTCCTGCCTCATTATCTTCTCCATCTGTAATAATTACAATTGCTTTATTTTTCCCTTCATCCTTTCCAAATGATTCCAATGCTAAATCTATTGCCGCACCTATGTCTGTTCCCTGTGTAGGAATTAAATCGGTATTGATGCTTTCCAAAAATAATTTCCCTGCTGAATAATCTGTTGTAATAGGTAACTGAACGTATGCCTGTCCTGCAAATACTATAATACCTATACGGTCTCCTTCCAGTTTGTCAAGCAGTTTGGAGATGGCCTGTTTTGCTCTTTCCAAACGGTTAGGCTGCAAATCTTCTGCTTTCATACTGTTCGATACATCCAGACAAATCATTAAATCAGCTCCTTTCCTTTTTACTTCTTCCAGCTTGGTTCCGACCTGTGGATTAACAATACCAATAATTAAAAAAGCAAATGCAACGGAAAATAAAATAAACTTCCAGAACCGTTTTGATCTGGATACGTCAGGGAATAGCCTTTGAATCACAGCCATATCACCGTAGTTCTTCAAAGCCCTTTTTCTCCAGATATTCACCACCATGTAAATGACAATGAACAAAGGAATTAAACCTAAAGCGTATAAATATATTTTATGTTCTAACTGAAACATTTAATTTTTTTCTTTAAGCAACCCACCTGAAACCTTTCTCCTTTTTCGAGAGGTTAGGAGGGGTGCTATGGTATACTTTTTAAATAAGTGTTTTTTAATAAAAATTCAATTAACAATAACAAAGCAGCACTGATTGCAAATGGTAAAAAATGTTCTGCTTTATTAGTAAAATTCTTTTCTTCAAAAATTGTTTTTTCAAGTCGGTCAATCTCTTTGTAAATATTTTTTAGCTTGTCATTATCTGTAGCACGAAAATATTTCCCTCCTGTTCCATCCGCTATTTCACCCAATGTCTTTTCATCAATATTTACATCCACATAACCGTACTGGTAACTCCCATCGGGGTACATTGCAACCGGGGCAAGTGCTTTACCGATAGTTCCCACACCAACCGTATAAACACGGACTCCAAATGCTTTTGCAATTTCAGCTGCTGTTAATGGCGCCACCGAACCCTGGTTATTTACCCCATCCGTTAATAGAATCACTACTTTGCTTTTTGCTTTACTGTCTTTTACCCTCGAAACTGCTGTTGCCAAACCATTTCCGATGGCTGTTCCATCAGCCACCATCCCGGTATGTATTCCCTGGAAAAGATTTTTTATTACCGCATGGTCTGTGGTAAGCGGACATTGCGTAAAACTTTCTCCACTGAATATTACCAATCCTATCCTGTCATTAGGGCGGCTGTCAATAAAATCCTGTGCCACTTCCTTTGCAGCCTCTATCCGGTTTGGTTTAAAATCCTTTGCCAACATACTTCCCGAAATATCAAGGCACATTACAATGTCAATTCCTTCCGTTTTTACATCTTTATAACTCGAACGCGATTGAGGACGAGCCAGAACAACTATCATCAAAGCAATTGCCATTACTCTTAATACAATTCCTGCATGACGCAGGTATTGTTTAAACGACCTTTTTATTCCGTCAAACCCTGATATGGTTGATACTTTTAACTCGGCAGAATAGGTTTTGTTTTTCCAGATGTACCATGCGATTATGGCAGGTATCAGCAGCAACAGCCAAAGCAATTCCTTGTTCGCAAAAGTTATATCATTAAAAAAATCAAACATAAGTTTATCCCTGTTTACTGTTTGCTATAGCTTGTTTACTTTTTTCTTCTTCCTCTTTCTTTGTGCCGTTAATAAACGCATAACTATTTGCAAGGCTGTCTTCGTTTTCAGTTGGCGTAGGTTGCTCTTTAGCAAACTTTACCAAATCGGATAATATCAATACCTGTTTTAATTTTGCTTTGCTGTCTTCATCCACCGCCACATTTCTGAAGCCGTATAATATTTCATCAGTGGTTTGTTCCAATGCCTGTATCTTAAAACGGTTCTCAATATATTCACGGACAATATCAGTAAGCGAACTGTAATATAACTTCAGCTTTCCTTCCTGCCATAGTTTATCACTCTTCAGTTTTTCCAGTTTTTCATAAGCAATTACGTGAGCAGGTATTTTAGGCACTTCCACCATTATCACTTCCGGTTTCACTTTCCTGAATCTTCTTACAATGTAAATAATAACAAGGGTTACAATTAATGCAATCAACGTTCCCCATACCACATACATATTGTCTTTTAACCAGTCAAGGAAAGTATAGCTTTGTTCGTAAGGTGGCTTAATATCTTTAATGGCAATAGTTGTATCCACAGTCATTCCGCCAACCTGCAATAACAATGGTTCGGTTAAAATACCGTTGGTGTCTCCGTTCACCATAAACTTAAATGGAGGAATGGCCCAGTAACCGGAGTCAAATGAAGTAATGTAAAGTGTTTTGGATTGAATAAACTGAACAGGATTATTTTTATCAGGAATAATGGTATCTAATTTCGACTGACCAGCCACTTCCACTTCCTTACGCAATGTATCAGGTATTTCCGGCCATTGAATCTTAATATGTTTTCCGTTATCAGCTTTGTATTGTATGCTGAGTTTCAGTTTTACCTGCTGCCCTATTTTAATATTATTACTGTCGAGAGTAGCAGTAGCTTTAATATCCTGGGCAAAAGATGCAAATGAAATAAAAAGCGTTGCACACAACAATAATGTTGTTTGAATTAACTTTATATTTTTCATTTTAAATTTCATTCTTTTAGTTTTACCACAGATTGCACAGATGCGCACAGATTCGTAAATTCGTTCCCCTTGAGGGATTCGTTATCCGAACCTATCTTCTCTTAAACAAATTAGTCAACGGCTGCACATACGATTCTGCTGTATTAATATTGGCAGTATCCACACCGGACCGGCTAAACATTTCCTTTAAACTATCTTCTCTTCTTTTGGCTGTTGCCGCAAAATGAGTTCTTACTTTTTTATCCGAAGTGTCCACCCATTTTATTGTTCCGGTTTCAGCATCAATAAATTTCACCAAACCTACATTAGGCAATTCCTGTTCGCGTTTATCATAAATGCGAAGTGCCACCAGGTCATGCTTTTTGTTTGCAATCTTTAAAGCATCAGAAAATTTATCATCCATAAAATCGGAAATCAAAAAAGCGATACTTCTTTTTTTAATCACACCGGTAAGGTATTTCAGTGCAAGTTCAATATTGGTTTTTTTATGATCCGGCTCAAACTCTATCAAATCGCGAATAATGCGCAACACGTGACTCTTTCCTTTTTTAGGCGGAATAAACTTTTCTATTTTATCGGTAAAGAAAATAATACCAATTTTATCATTATTCTGAATAGAAGAAAAAGCAAGCACTGCACATAACTCGGTAATCAATTCATGTTTCAGTTGCTTCTGTGTTCCAAACTCTCCCGAAGCACTAACATCCACCAGCAGCATCACCGTCATTTCGCGCTCTTCTTCAAACACTTTTACAAACGGAGTATTAAACCTCGCAGTCACATTCCAGTCAATCGAACGAATATCATCACCGGGCTGGTATTCCCTCACCTCGCTGAACGTCATCCCTCTTCCCTTAAAAGCACTATGGTACTCTCCCGAAAATATCTGGTTCGAGAGACCACGTGTTTTAATCTCAATCTTTCTGACTTTCTTTAATAGTTCGCTTGTTTCCATATTATTGGGACGAAGGACGCAAAAACGGGGCGAGGGACGATACGCTCCCTGAAGTAATAAGTGATGAATTACTCAATCCCATTTTCATTTAATTTTATTCTTTAGTGTTTATTGTTATTAATACCTAATTATAACTCCTCGCCCCTCGTCCCTTTTTTCGTCCCTCGTCCCTTTTTCCGTCCCTCGTCCCTTTTTTCCGTCCCTCGTCCCTTCTTTCGTCCCTTTATTTCCCTTCCTTTTTCTTTTCCTCCAATGTCTGTATTGATTTTGTCAACATTGAAATAATTGCATCCAGTTTTTCAGTTCGTTGTGTTATCAAAGTTTCATTTAATAGAAATTTACTCTTTCTATACCAACCTTTGCTTTCACGTGCCGAACCTCTTGAGATTCTTAAAAACTGAGGATATTCTTTTCCAAATCCTCTTCCATAACCTTCTTCAATATTCGCGGATATTGAGCCGACACATCGGATTAATTGTTTTGTTAATTCTTTACCTCTTACGTCTTTTAGTAAAACTTCCGAATCTCCCCAGCACTCATCCCATAGTTCCAAAGAAAGCTGATAAAACCTGATTTCATCCAATCTATCTTTCATTCTATTCCATTTGTTTTAGTTAGCGCTCCCTTGCCCCACGCCCCTTTTCCGTCCCTCGTCCCACGTCTCCTCTTCCGTCCCTCGTCCCATCTTCCGTCCCTCGTCCCTACTCTCGTCCCTCGTCCCTTCTTCCGCCCCTCGTCCCTACTATCGTCCCACGTCCCTTTTCCGTCCCTCGTCCCTATTATCGTCCCTCGTCCCTTCTTCCGCCCCTCGTCCCTTCTTCCGTCCCTCGTCCCCCTTAAGGTACCTCAATCGTATTTAAAATCTCATTCACTATCATCTCCGAAGTAATGTTCTCCGCTTCGGCTTCGTAGGTAAGGCCGATACGGTGGCGCAACACATCTGTACAGATGGCACGCACATCTTCCGGAATAACATACCCTCTGCGTTTAATAAATGCGTATGCTTTGGCAGCCATTGCCAGGTTAATACTTGCACGTGGCGAACCACCGAAGCTAATCAACCCTGCAAATTTATTCAGTTTATATTCAGCCGGGAAACGTGTTGCAAACACAATGTCCACTATGTATTTTTCAATTTTCTCATCCATGTACACATCCTTCACCACCTTACGTGCGTTCAGAATGTCGTCTGTTTTTAATATTTGATTTACAGAAGGGTATTCCGAAGCAAGGTTCTGGCGGATGATTTTACGCTCATCTTCCTTGTTAGGATATCCTATAACTACTTTCAGCATAAAACGATCCACCTGCGCTTCCGGCAATGGATACGTACCTTCCTGTTCAATCGGGTTTTGAGTAGCCAATACCAGGAAAGGATTAGGAAGTTTAAACGTTTGCTCACCTATGGTCACTTGTTTCTCCTGCATCGCTTCAAGCAAAGCTGACTGCACTTTTGCAGGGGCACGGTTAATCTCATCGGCCAATATAAAATTAGCGAAGATGGGACCATGCTTTACGGTAAACTCTTCTTTCTTTTGACTATAAATCATGGTACCAATCAAATCGGCTGGTAACAAGTCGGGTGTAAATTGAATACGGCTGAAGTTAGCATGAATGGTATTGGCAAGCGATTTAATCGCAAGGGTTTTTGCCAGTCCCGGAACTCCTTCCAGCAGAATGTGTCCGTTGCTCAACAGTCCTATTAACAGACGTTCTACCATGTATTTCTGACCTACTATTACTTTATCCATTTCCAAAGTAAGCAGGTCAACAAATGCAGATTCGCGTTGAATGCGTTCGTTTAATTCTTTAATATCAGTCATCGTTTTTAGTTTTTTTTTTGAGATAATACCTAACGTTTTTTAACGTGCACAAAAGTAACCACAATGCCACCACTGCTCATTGCACTGCTTGTTAAAAATTGTTAACGCTCTCCCGATTTAGGACTTTTTAAGAAATCAATAGCCATAGGGGTTTCAGCCATTTCATAGCGCGGCAAACTTGGCGCATTTATTTGCTTTTTTTATACCAAAAAAACAAGGGGAAACACCTGCACTTCATCCGGAAAAATATCCCGGTTTAATTTCTTCTGTACGTTCTTATTTTAGCATCCTTGCCTTTCAGTTTTTCTTTCTGTGCAGGTCCGCCAAGGTTTACTTTTTTATTCTTCTCTTTCTTTTCATGAAAAGCAGGACCGGGAACATACGTATCCTTGCCCTTCTTCTGCTTTATCTTATCCACCATCTTCGGCAGTTCATCATCCGTCAGCACTTTCGAAATCACCACACCTTCCGGCAATGGCTCATACGGAATCGCTTTATTCATCACGGTTTCTATCTCCACCTGGTAATCCAGTTCTGCTTCGCTTATAAACGTAATCGCCACACCATCCTTGTTTGCCCTTCCGGTACGGCCTATTCGGTGTATGTAATCTTCGGGCGTTTCAGGCGTATCAAAGTTCACCACATGCGTCACATCCGTTATGTCAAGCCCGCGGGCCACAATGTCCGTAGCCACCAGCACTCTTTTGGTTCCCTCATGAAACTGCTTCAGCGCATTAATCCTTGCCGTTTGCGAAAGGTTGGAATGTATCACCACCACTTCCTCCGGAAACCGCATCTTCAGCGTATCAAACAAACTATCCGCGAGTTTCTTGGTACCCGTAAACACCAGCACCTTCACCAGGCTCTCATCATTCTTCAGCAAATACTCCAGCAAATTTACCTTGGTATTAAAGTTCGGAACATGATAACATACCTGTATAATTTTTTCAAGCGGGGTACCATGTGGAGTCACTTCTATCTTATGCGGTTCGTAAAAATATTTTCCAATCACTCCTTCTATCTCCTCATTCATCGTGGCCGAAAACAGCAGGTTCTGCCTTTTGTTCGGCAGCGACTCCAGGAAACTCAGCAGCTGCTGCCTGAACCCCAGGCTCAGCATCTGGTCCACTTCATCTATCACCAGTTGTTTAATATCTTTCAATCTCAAAATCCCTGTCAGCGAAAGGTCCACCAGCCGGCCCGGAGTAGCCACTATAATATCCACCCCGTCATACACCAGTTGCTTTTGCGTAGCCATGTTGGTGCCCCCGTATATCGCCACAAAGCGCACACTCATGTAAGTGCTCAGCTTCTCTATCTCCCTCACTATCTGCAGCACCAGCTCCCTGGTAGGCACCACCACCAGCACCCTCGGGTGGCGCTTTTCCGAATACTTCAGCTGCCTCAGTATGGGCAGCAGGTAAGCAAACGTTTTACCCGTACCCGTTTGCGCTATGCCTATCACATCCCGCCCCGACATAATTATGGGGAACGCCTCCACCTGTATAGGAGTTGGCTCTATATAACCCAGTTCATTTAATGCATTCAGCAAAGGTTTGCTTAAGTTTAGTTTTTCGAACGACACGATAATTTATTTTTAATGAGCGGCAAAGGTAAACTAATAAAATAAGCAAACGATATTTGGTGATTGGGGGGTGAGAATTATGGGCAGACACCCGGTATTTAATTTTCATCGGTCTTTGTGTTCTTAAATAAACGAAACAAGTCAACTTAATTTGCCTAGTTACCTGCCTGAATAGGGTTAAAAAGGCAAAATAACCCTAAAAAAGAACCTTAATAGGACTACATGGGCAGGCAAGACCCAAATATGTCAAAAATGCAGTAAAAATAACGCCAAATCGGCATGAAATGAGCTGCGCTTAGTGGGACAAGGGTTTCCAAAGGAAAAAAAAGGCTGTCGTAAGATGTAAAACTTCAATTGACAGATGTAAAACTTCAATCGTAAGATGTAAAACTCCAATTGACAGATGTAAAACTTCAATCGTAAGATGTCAAACCTCAATCGTAAGATGTAAAACTCCAATTGACAGATGTAAAACTTCAATCGTAAGATGTAAAACTTCAATCGTAAGGTGTCAAACTTCAATTGACAGACCTCAAACTTCAATTGACAGATGTCAAACTCCAATCGTACGACCTCAGTAAGCAATCGAAGGCTATTTTAGGTTTTTTGAAAAAGGAGGGCAACAATGGGTTAAATAATAGCTGAAATATTATGTAGCTGAAAAATGACATTATAATATATAGTATATGGAAAAAGAATGGTACAAAAACCGGTTTTCAGATACGTATAAAAAATGAAAATAATGATAATTATTTTGTTTATTTAAAAAAATGTAATAATTTTGCTATTGATAATTAAATAAACAGTATTAATCTTTAAAAAAACGAAATTATGGCTAAACCAGTTTTCAATTGCAGAATTGAGGAAGTACCTATAATTGGTAACTTCGTCTACAGTTCGTTTGGAAGGGATACTTCAGCATTTGCTCCGTATACGGACTATGATGCTCCTTTTCCAGCTAACTTTTTGTCCGCCTTAAACGGTGTGAGGGCAGCAGCGCTTCCTGTTGTACTCAATAATCAAATGAAGCAAGTAACTTTTAATTTGCTAACGGATATGTATGGAGTTCGGGCAAAGGTGAATGATGCAGAAATTTATTTTTTTAATGCAGGCAGCACGCTGAACGTAAGCCCTAAGGATATGGGGCAGAGTGCAGTGAGAAGGGCAGTAAACAGGGGCGATGTGGAAGCACTTGTTACTGCAATGATTGGTATGAATCAATTGATAGCAAGTAATAGTAATGCTTTGATTGCGAAAGGGTTTACGTTGATAAAACAGAATGCCCTGGTGACTACTGCGGGAAATTTGTTTCGTGATAATAATATTCAAAATACACTTTACGAACAAAAGATAGATCTTGCTGTTACTAACATGGTACTTTATAATAATTTCTGGAGTACATACGTAGGACCTGTTTGCTTAACAGGGAAATTGATTTTTAAAGTTACTAATAAAAGTAAGGCTAAAGAATATACCATTTCTGCACTGAAGGGAAGGATAAGGGCTGATGAAAAAGAGACATGGGTATTTGGAAAAGTGACTGATGTAAATAATGCAACTATAAGCAGGGCTAAGGTGAAACTGATACCTGTGGATGGTGGTAGAACGAAAACCGGATACACTGATAAAGGTGGTAATTTTAAAATTACGGGTATGAGGGCTACTGATTATAACATGGTGGTAACGTTTGGTACTATGGTAAAAATTATTGCTATTACTGTGGTGACAAGGGTACATCTTGAGCAGAATGTTCAGCTTTCATAGTTATGAATTATGAGTTATGAATTATGAGTGATGCTTCGGCAAGCTCAGCAACCGAAAAAAATCCTGCAGGTGTTGCGGGATTTTTTTTTGTGCAAGACCTCACCCCCGGCCCCTCCCCTTGAAGGAAGGGGAGGGGTGCCAAGGTAAAAGCAGGGAATCTTTATTCACATTTGTTAAGTTGATAGGATTGGGAAGTAATTTTGCAAATAGAAAGAAGATAAAACTAATCCAATCTATATGATGGACTAAACTAAACAATAGAAAAAACAAGTATCAAAAGAAAACATATAATCTAAAATAAACAAATATGAGAAAAACTAACTATAAAGAATTAGACTTTATTCTTAATGAATTAATTCTATTAAAGAGAAATATTGAGAATTCGCCTTATCCATTTGAGGCTGCTGGATGGGGTGAACCAGGAGAACACGCAATGGAAATACAAGATTTTAATAATAGTAAAAAAGGAATAATTTATCAAAAGCTAAAAGATAAATTTCATACATCCACAACCTTATCTAATGAGTTATTTAAAGTATTATTAGTAGATGAAAATATTAGAAATAATCCACCGGTTGTTATTTCTGAACATGGAATTGCTTTTATGGCAAATGGTGGTTATGATAAATTGAGAAAGGGAAATAAAAATTACGATAGAAAAAATTATATTATTGCAATAATAGGTGTAATAGTATCTGTTGCCGCAATTGTTTTTAGTTTTTACAAATAGTATATATAGTAAAAATAAAAATATATTAACTAAATAAAAGTTCCAACAACTAAAATTTAAAATATGCCAAACAACTGTTTAAGATGTAATGTCCAATATAACTGGGAATTAATAACAAAAGATAAAATAAATTTTTCAACTAAAGAATATGTTTATAAGGCCCTTTGTCCTTCTTGTCTTGACTCTATGCAACTATCTATAAAATTCCCGGGTATGGATTGGCTAGACGAGATGAAAGCTTTATCAACAAAATATCTCCTTCTTCTTGAATAGCAAAAAATTGCAAAAAATAAATATTACTTTTACAACTAAATTTAATTAAAGAAAGATGAAAAAAATATTATTCGTTTTATTTTTCACGTTAGCTTACCCATTGTATTCGCAAACGGTGATTATAAATAATGAACCTAATATTTTTAAAAAAGAGAAAGATAATTCAGCGGAAACAGAACGGAAGTATAAAACCGCTGACCATTTTAGTGCTGAAGCTCAAAAAGCTTTAGATGATAGGGAATATGAAAAGGCTCTTTATTATTTAGACCAATGGTCGCATATGGGAAAAGTAGATGACAGATATTATATTCAAATTGCGGATGTGCTGTTAGCCCAAAATAAACCAGAAGCAGCAAAAAGACATTTAATGAAAGCATATAATAAGTATGGTTGTTTTGAATGTAAAGGGAAGGCAATTAAAATTAATACTGACGGAAATAGTTTTAATGCAAATAGTGTTAGTTCAATTGCGCCTGATGATGATTCAACATTATCTATTAATAAAAAATGGAAATTGGTTTCTGCTAATGGAGGAGAAAGTTCTAAATTGAAATTCGATGTTAGAAATAGATTTTATCCTGATGGAACTTATATATCTATTTCGAAGAATTTGGAAAATGGAGAAACTATTAATTCAAGTGGTAAATATGAACTATCAACTGAGAAAAATGAAATAGTCTTTTTTCCTAATAAGGGAAAAACCTCAAAAGCAACAATAATTTTATCTCTTAAGACTTTGGAAATTATTGGGGATGATTATATTTCTTTATATGATTTGGAAGAATAAATTATTATTTTTTTTCATTTTAAAAGTAAGAATGAAACTTTAGTAAGTAATATTTTAAAAAACTCCTCACAAAAATGTGAGGAGTTTTTTTTTTGATTAAATATTCAACTCCTAACGGAGTTGAGGAGGGGTGGATGTTTGTTATTACCCCCGGTTTCACCGGGGGTTATTGAGATTTGACTCCTCTGGAGTCGGGGGATTTGATAAGTGCTTTGCGAGGGGTGACGTTGGGGACTATTGGGACTGGTTTGTTTTTAGTGCTTACTTAAAGGTGAATAAAAGTGGTACACTATCAATCTGCACCCGACCCGCGTGAGTATCCTTTTTTTATCTGGCTGTGAGGGTATGAAGAAGTGGCACTTCGGCTTCGCTCAGTGACCGGATTCGGAGGGAAGAGGTGGCAGATAAAAAAAGATACCGCGTGAAGGGCGGGAAGACAGGAACGAACGAAGTGGTAAACTGCCTGCCCTAATTATTTTAATTTTAATTGTGTTGGATAGATTCTTTGATTATTAAACCACTATTACCATGTCAATTTAATCGTTCCCTTCGCTTCATATACCCTGCCATCTCTACCCATAGCCTCCTGTATATAATAGTATAATCCTGCTTTCATCTTTTCCCCCTTCTTGTTTTTCCCATCCCATTTATCACCTACCTTATTAGTTTCAAAAATCACGTTTCCCTTTTCATCCACTATTCGCGCTTTCATCTCCACTATATTATTCCCATTAAAAATAAATGTATCATTTCTTCCATCTCCATTAGGGGTCAGTTCCCTTACAATACTATCGGTTTCCTTTTTCACTTTAATAGTACCATGTTTTTCTTCCTGTGCAAATACCACCGAACAAGAAAAACTAAATGCCGCAAACAATACACCTGTTCTTTTCATGAGCTATCTTATTAAAATTTCTCCCTAAAATTAAACAAAAAAAAGTCCCGCCACATTTCTGCAGCGGAACTTACCCCCGGAATGCACCTTCGACAAGCTCAGGTATCAACCGTGGGCTATTAAGATTTGACACTTCGGCTTCGCTCAGTGACCGGAGTTGGGGAAGGGGGAAATGCTTTGTGTGGTGGCGAAACGCCACCGAATAATGCGCACGAGCAGAATGCTCGCGCGAGCGAGAGCGGTTGTTTTTTAGAAACTTATTTAAAGGTTCGACAAAGCGATACGGTATCAAGCTGCACCCGATTGCAGTGAAAAGCCCGAAGTGTGGAGGTAATAAGAAATAAAAGGACACACCCCCTACCCCCTCTCGCTAACGCCAATTCCAACGCACAGAGGGGAATGAGTACGCGGGGGGGCGGACTTGAAACGGAAAGCGGGAGGACAGGTGATGTGAAGTGGTGAGGTGTCTGCCCTGATTATTTTTAATGGATTTAGAAATGGGGGTATGGTTAAACAAAAAAAGTCCCGCCACATTTCCGTAGCGGGACTTTATAAGGTCAATTCTGTAACTGTTTTATTTAATTTTAAAAGCTGTTTTTACTTTACCTACATAATCCAGTTTTTCCCATGTAAACAGTTCCACTTTCATCACCTTCTTTTTTCCGTCAGGCTGAGTAAAGGTTTTGGTTACTGTTTCGTTTTTGCGGCCCATGTGTCCGTAAGCAGCAGTTTCGCTGTATATAGGGTTACGCAGTTTTAAACGTTGTTCGATAAAGTAAGGACGCATGTCAAATACTTTTTCCACCACTTTCGAAATCTGCCCGTCATTCATGCCCACCTTGGCAGTGCCATAGGTATTAATATAAATACCCATCGGTTGCGCCACACCTATAGCATAACTCACCTGCACCAATACTTCCGAACAAACACCGGCAGCTACGAGGTTCTTCGCAATATGGCGGGTGGCATAAGCAGCCGAACGGTCTACCTTAGAAGGGTCTTTACCCGAAAAAGCACCACCACCGTGTGCACCTTTACCACCGTAAGTATCCACTATAATCTTTCTTCCGGTCAAGCCGGTATCGCCATGTGGCCCACCAATAACAAACTTGCCGGTAGGGTTAATATGGTATTTAATTTTATCGTTAAATAAATGCGCAAACTTTTTGTATTTCGTTTTTACTCTCGGAATCAAAATGGAAATAATATCCGATTTTATCTTCGCAAGCATTTTAGCATCGTTCTTATCAAAATCATCGTGCTGTGTAGAAACCACAATAGCATCGATACGTACCGGAACATTGTTGTCATCATACTCCAATGTCACCTGCGATTTGGCATCCGGGCGAAGGTATTTAATCTGTTTATCTTCTCTGCGCAAAGCAGCAAGTTCAATCAATATTTTATGAGCAAGGTCCAAAGCAAGCGGCATATAATCTTCCGTTTCGTTACTTGCATAACCAAACATCATTCCCTGGTCACCGGCACCCTGTTCTTCTTTTTTCTTTTTGTCAACACCCTGGTTAATATCAGCAGACTGTTCGTGAATAGCCGAAAGCACCCCGCAGGAGTTAGCTTCAAACATGTATTCACTTTTGGTATACCCAATCTTTTTTATCACATCGCGGGCAATGGTTTGCACATCAAGGTATGCGCTCGATTTTACCTCACCGGCCAGTATCACCTGTCCTGTAGTCACCAACGTTTCGCACGCCACTTTACTCTGAGGGTCGAATGCTAAAAAGTTATCAATTAATGCGTCAGAAATCTGATCTGCTACTTTGTCCGGGTGCCCTTCCGACACTGATTCCGATGTAAATAAATATCCCATTTATTAAATTAAGAATTAAAAATTATGAATTATGAATTAATTTTAAGGTGTGCAAAAGTAATATAATTATTTAAAAATCTCTGCTAACTTATTTTCAAGGTCTTCGCCTCTTAAACTCTTGGCAATGATGATTCCGTTTCGGTCAATCAGCACATTGGTTGGAATGCCGTTAAAGTTATAAAGTTTCACCACGGGCGATTGCCAGAACTGGAAATCACAAACATGGTTGGTCCACGATAAACCATCTTTAGCGATAGCCGCTTTCCAGTTGGTTGCTTCCTTGTCTAACGATACACTGAAAATATCAAAGCCTTTCGATTTGTATTTGTTATAAGCCCTTACCACATTCGGGTTTTCCTTCCTGCATGGGCCGCACCAGGAAGCCCAGAAATCAACCAGCACCACTTTTCCTTTCAGTGAAGATAAAGATAAGGGTTTGCCTTCGGGAGTATTCATCGTTATTTCAGGAGCAGGTTGTCCGATGGCTACTTTCTTTTCTGCTTCCCCTTTTTGTTTTTGTTGCGCTACCGATTCATGAAAGGACTTGATATAAGGAGAAGTCGGGTATTTCTTAAACAGGCCTTCGTCCAGCTTAACATAAGTAGGAATAAACTCATCACCTTGCAATTGTTGCACAGCTGCCAAAGCCGCAAACGAAGTAGTATTGCTTTCCACAAAATGAATCAGGTATTTGTTATGAGCAGCCACCATTCCTTCATAAGGTCCTTGCAAAGCTTTGCTCATCGAATCAACCCGGTTAGAATCTTTCACCACACTCATAAAAAGCTGAAACGCCTTTTGAATGGAATCCAGTTTCATGTAATTTTTCATCGATGCCTGGTTCACATCCCAAAACAGTTTTGAATCGGGCGAACCGGATACGGTATAGGTATTCCCTAAATTACCGGCATCACCGGTAATAGTTACTTTTTCGTCAGGGCTGAAAATAAAGGTGGCGAAATTTCTTTCGGAAATACGTAAACGATAAAACCCGATTTCTTTAATTGCAGAGGTAAGTTTAAACGATCCGCTTTCATCCAATGTCACCGAGTCAATTTTCTTAATGCCATCAGTCGACATTTGTTCAAGCACCAGGTTTTCATTGTGGGGATTACTTAGTTTCCCTTTTAATTCAAACCCTGCAGTTGCCGAATTGGATGTTGAACAAGCCATTCCAAAAACAAATGGCAACAGTAAAAGCGTGTTTTTTAATTTCATTATTGTATTAATTTATTCGTTATTCGATAAGATTCGTTATTCGCTGTTTATTTTTCCAGTTCCTGTTTAACCAATTCCGTGGTCATTTTCGGGTCAGCTTTTCCTTTCGATAGTTTCATCACTTCTCCCATAAACAAGCCAAGTAAGGATACTTTACCATTCTTGTATTCTATTACTTTTTCAGGATACTTAGCAATGGCCTGTTTAACAAACTCGGTTAACGCACCACTGTCGCTTTCCTGTATCCAGTTGTTTTCTTCTGCTATCTGCGAAGCTGATTTAGCAGGGTTTTCCAGCATCATCGGGAATATTTTTTGAGTGGCAATAGCATGACTTACTTTTCCGGTGTCAATAAAATTAACCAGTTCAGCAATACGGCCAGCCGAAACAGGAAACTGCGAAATGTGCAAGGCATTACTGTTTAAGTAAGACTTCACCTGCACTGTCAGCCAGTTAGAAGCTGCTTTAATATTTTTAGTTTGTGTAATAATCTCTTCAAAAAACAAAGCAATTTCCTTGGAATCTGTCAATACACCGGCATCATAAGTGGAAAGACCAAGAGAAGTATATTTTTTAAACAAATCATTTGGCAATGGAGGCAACACTGATTTTACCTTAGCAATGTATTCCTGCGAAACCACCACAGGTTGTAAATCGGGTTCAGGGAAATAGCGGTAATCATTGGCCATTTCCTTGCTTCGCAAAATAAAAGTAGTACCGGCTACGGCATCAAAACTTCTGGTGTCCTGTTGTATCTCCTCTCCATTTTCAATGGCTTCAATCTGGCGTTTTATTTCGTATTCAATAGCGCGCTGTACGTTACGGATGGAGTTCATGTTTTTTACTTCATTCCGTTGCCCGAACTTTTTCGAGCCTTTCAGCATCACAGAAATATTTGCATCGCAACGCAAACTTCCTTCTTCCATGTTTCCATCACAAATATCGAGGTAACGAACCAGTTTTCTAACTTCGGTTAAATACTGGTAAGCTTCATCACCGTTCTTTATTTCCGGTTCACTAACAATTTCCAACAATGCCACACCGGCACGATTAAGGTCAATTAATGAATCAAAAGGGTCAATGTCGTGGATACTTTTTCCGGCATCTTCCTCCATGTGTATCCTGGTCAGGTTGATGTCTTTTTCGGAACCGTCATTTAATTTAATGGTTATATAACCACCAGTGCAAATAGGTGTTTTGTCTTGCGTTACCTGGTATCCTTTTGGCAAATCGGCATAAAAATAATTTTTACGTGCATATTCATTAACTTCACGAATATTGCTTTTGCAGGCAAGCCCAAGGCGAACTGCATACTCAATAACTTTTTTATTTGTTTTGGGCAATGTTCCCGGATGGCCCAGAGAAATCGGGCTAACATTGGTATTAGGCAATACACCAAACTCTGCAGAATCGCTTGAGTAGGCTTTGCTATTGGTGGATAATTGTGCGTGAACTTCTAAACCTATTACGGCTTCGTACTTATCGTAAATGCTCATTTATTAATGGTTCATTTTTTAAAGATGCGAAAGTACGAATTATTTGTTTTGGAGCGGGTAGTTTTACCTGTACGGATGGAGAAATGTTAAACGTTATTTTTTTTAGTAATTTTGGTAAAAATAAAAATGAAATGAATCCGGATAAAAAGGTTTTTATCACTGAAGAAGAGAGTAAAGAAATAGCAATGAATCGTACTTATACCGAACGATTTCGAATGCTGATGAAATTAATTCGAATTGACAGGATGCTTAGAAATGCAAAGATTGTGGAGGCTAAAGACCGCTAACGCTGTTGTATAAAAAATCTACAACTCTTTCATCATTTCTTTAATAATAAGTGTCATCTTCTTTTCTGCATGAGATGCCACTTCCTGAACTTCTGCGTGCGTTACCTCTACTATTTTTCCTTCCACTCCTAAATCGGTAATTATGGACATTGCAAAGCAGGGAAGTCCCATGTGGCGAGCAACGATAACTTCGGGAACGGTACTCATTCCTACAGCATCTGCTCCCAGCACTTTCACCATTCTATATTCAGCAGGCGTTTCGAAGGTAGGACCGGATAAACCAAGGTAGACACCTTCCTGAACTTTAATATCATTTGCTACAGCTACTTTTTTTGCTTTAGCAATTAACTTTTTATCATACGCCTCGCTCATGTCAGGAAAACGCGGACCAAGTTCAGCAATGTTTTTTCCGTTCAAAGGGTGTTCAGGAAAAAAATTAATATGGTCATTGATTATCATCAAATCACCTATTTCAAAACCGGCATTCACTCCCCCCGAGGCATTAGAAACAATCAGGGTTTTAATACCCAGCATTTTCATCACCCGAACAGGGAAAGTAACCTGTTTCATGGAATAACCTTCGTAATAATGAAACCTTCCCTGCATGGCGATTACATTTTTCCCGCCAAGTTCTCCGAATATCAGTTTGCCTGAGTGGCCTTCAACGGTTGAAACCGGAAAGTTTGGTATTTCCCCATAAGGTAATTCGTGTTTAATAACTATTTCTTTCACCAGGCCTCCAAGACCTGTTCCAAGAATGATTCCCACTTCCGGAGTAAATGAAATTTTGTTCTGAATATCGGCTGCTGTTTTTTTAATTTCCTCTAACATATTTTAAAATCTGGTTATTAAATTGTTGTTTGTCGTTGTTATTAAAATCAATTTCAATTGGTAAATAAAAAAGAGGCAGATTGCTTAATAAATTAAGATGAACAGAACTTTTTAAACGCATCCAATCTTTTTCGGTTGTAACTAAAATTTTATTTTCGGATGCAATAGTATTAAATAAATTTAAAATAGCCATCATATCTTTTTCACTGAACTGATGATGATCTGAAAAAGTTGCGGGAACAATGCTTTTTACTTTCCCTTCTAAATGGCTTTCTATTGGCTTTGGGTTTGCAATTCCGGTAAGCAGGAGAATAGAAATATCTTTATTCAGGATATTGATTTGATTAATTAAATTATTATTATTGGTTGATGGTTTAACCTGAACCAATTCTCCATATTTAATAAATGAAAAGTATATCTTTTGATTTGGTGATGGATGAAGTCGATTGATGATATCTTTCTTTTTTTCTTCAGAGAGATTAACGGGACATTTGGTTACAATGATAATGTCTGCACGTTTAGCTCCACTTCTGAATTCTCTTAATGTGCCTGTTGGAAACATGAAGTCGTTAACATATAATTTTTGATAATCGGTTAAGAGGACATAAAAACCTGCCTTTACCGCCCGGTGCTGAAAGGCATCGTCTAATAAAATAACATTTGGGGCAGGTGGATATTGAAGCAATTTATTTATTCCATTCACACGTTTAGCATCCACTGCTACTTTTATTTCGGGAAACTTAGTTTTGAATTGCAAGGGCTCGTCACCTATCTCGTTTGCTGTGGAGGTATCTTGAGCAAGAATAAAACCTTCAGAATTTCTGCCATACCCAAGGCTTAGAGTCGTAATTTTAAATTCATTTTTCAGTAATCTTATTAAATATTCAATATGAGGAGATTTGCCGGTGCCCCCCATGGAAAGATTTCCGACTACAATTAACGGAATGTCGAATGAAGTCGAAGAAAGTAAATGTGCATCGTATAGTCTATTCCTCACCCAGGTAAGGCATCCGTATAAAATGGCGAAAGGGAAAAGGAGAATTTTCAAAAACTTCATTGGCTAAAAATACAAATTTGATATGAATTGAATAATAAACATATCAGGAGTAGGTAAATTTGAAGCAAATAAGTTTTGTTTATGATTGCTATCTTTGGCAAAATTTATAATGAATAACGAATGAAACTAAAAGAGATAACTGATTTTCTGGAAAGTTACGCGCCCCTTGCTTACCAGGAGAGCTATGATAATTCCGGTTTGATTACAGGAAACAAGGAAATGGAAATTACAGGAGCATTAATTTGCCTGGATAGCGTGGAGGCGGTTATTGATGAGGCTATTGCCATAGGTTGTAACCTTGTAATCGCACATCATCCCATCGTTTTTTCGGGATTAAAAAAGTTCAATGGAAGTAATTACGTGGAAAGGGTAATAATTAAAGCCATTCAAAATAATATCGCCATTTATGCAGCCCATACCAACCTGGATAATGTTTATAATGGTGTGAATGCCAGGATTGCTGAAAACCTTGGGCTGGTGAATTGTAAAGTTCTTTCTCCTCAAAAAAATACTCTTAAAAAGCTTGTTACTTATTGCCCGGTGGATAAGGCAGATGAGATTAGAAACGCTTTATTTGCTGCCGGTGCTGGTAACATCAGCAATTATGACGAATGTAGTTTTAATAATGAAGGTTTTGGAACTTTCAGGGCAGGAGATGGAGCAGCCCCTTTTGTTGGAGAGCAAGGTAAGAGACATGTAGAAAAGGAAATTCGTATTGAAACCATATATCCAGCAAATTTTGAATCGAAAGTGCTGAAAGCGTTATTCGCTGCTCATCCTTATGAGGAAGTGGCGTATGATTTATATAATCTGAGCAATGTGGCTAACCGAATCGGGGCTGGGTTAATAGGTGAATTGGTTAAAGAGAGTGATGAAATGGAATTTTTGAAGTTGCTAAAAGGAACAATGAAAGCGGAAGGAATAAGATACACCTCCTTAAAGGGAAAAAAGATTAAAAAGGTAGCTGTTTGTGGTGGTTCCGGTAGCTTTTTACTCGGGGATGCTATCAAAAACGGGGCTGATATTTTTGTGACGGCTGATTTTAAATACCATCAGTTTTTTGATGCTGAAAATCGTATTGTTATAGCTGATATCGGACATTATGAGAGTGAACAATACACCGGGGAATTATTTTATGACCTGTTAAAGGAAAAATTTAGTACATTTGCACTCCATTTATCAAAAATTAATACAAATCCAATAAATTATTTATAAGATGACTAAGACAAAAACTGATGAAGTATCGGTAGAAGAACGCTTGAAAGCCTTGTATGAACTGCAACTCATTGATTCGAAAATTGATAAAATAAAAACGGTGAGAGGAGAATTACCTCTTGAAGTAAGAGATTTGGAAGATATGGTAGCTGGTTTGGAAACCCGTATCGAAAAGTTTAATGCAGAATTACAAGCATTTGAAGATTCTATTTTAGAAAAGAAAAATGTGATTAAAGATTCTCAGGCATTAATTAAAAAATACGAAACCCAACAAGGTAAGGTTCGTAACAATCGTGAGTACGATTCAATAACCAAGGAAATTGAATTTCAAAACCTGGAAATCCAGTTGGCTGAAAAACGCATTAAAGAATTTAAAGCAAACATTATTGCTAAAAAAGAAATTGCTGAGATATCCGAACAGGAATTGGTTGACAGAAAAAAAGATTTGAAGTTGAAGAAAAAGGAGTTGGATGAGATAGTAGAAGAAACTGAAAAAGAAGAAATAGCTTTAAATAAAAAATCAAAAGCTGCGGAAGCAATTATTGATGACCGTTTGCTTAATGCTTACAAACGTATCCGTACGAATGTAATGAATGGAATGGGAGTGGTTACCGTTGAGCGTGATGCTTGCGGAGGTTGTTTTAACAGAATACCACCACAAAGACATTTAGATATTAAAACGCATAAAAAGATTATTGTTTGCGAACACTGCGGAAGAATCCTTGTAGATGCAGAAATCCTAACAGGAAAGTTGAAAGCAGCAAAAGTTTAATTAAAAAATTATTGTAAAGAGAAGCCTGTTGATATTTCAACAGGCTTTTTTGTTTTTTCAAAATTACAATTTTCAAAAAGAAGAAGCAAAACATTATAATTTTAAATATAGAATGCCAATTGATAATTACTAAGTACAATTTGAGTAATTTTGCAAACTTTTAAAATTCAGCATGGCAAAGCCCAAACACATAGAAGACCTCGATTCAAAAGAATACATCATTATAAAAGGCGCAAGAGTTCATAACCTTAAGAATATTGACGTGGCTATTCCGCGCAATAAACTGGTGGTGATAACGGGCTTGTCTGGCTCGGGGAAGTCTTCACTCGCTTTCGATACCTTGTATGCAGAAGGACAGCGGAGGTATGTGGAAAGCCTTTCTTCGTATGCACGCCAGTTCCTAGGAAGAATAGATAAACCGGAAGTGGATTACATTAAAGGTATTTCACCGGCTATTGCTATTGAACAAAAAGTTAACTCCCGCAACCCACGTTCTACAGTAGGTACATCAACAGAGATATATGATTACCTGAAGTTATTGTATGCAAGAATAGGAAAAACATTTTCTCCCATATCAGGAAATCAAGTGAAGCGTGATAAAGTGACCGATGTTGCGGAATATGTAAATGCATTAAAACCGGAAACCAAATTCATGATTTTATCTCCTGTAAAAAGGCAAAAAGATAAGACCATGGCCAAGCAACTGGAATTGCTGTCACAACAAGGATTTACACGTATTGAGCAAAACGGTGAAGTACATAAGATAGATGATTTTATTGCAGGCAAATTTTCGGAAGACGAGCAGATTTACATTGTTGTGGACCGTTTGGTGGTTCGCCCGGAAGATGAAGATAATGAAAACAGGATTTCAGATTCGGTGCAAACTGCCTTTTATGAGGGTGATGGGGAATGCCTTATAGAAGTGATAGATGAAGATTCGGCAAAAAAGAAAGTTGCTGAAACAACTAAAGAGGAAGCTCAGAAACCTAAAGGGAAAGTAAAAAAGGCAGCAACACCAGTGAATAAACTGCCAGCGGGAAACTATAGAACTTTCTCCAATAAGTTTGAACTGGATGGGATGACTTTTGAAGAGCCGAGTACGCATTTCTTTAGCTTTAACAATCCCATAGGTGCTTGTAAAAATTGTGAAGGTTTTGGAAGCGTAATTGGCATAGATGAAGATTTGGTAATTCCAAATAAAAACCTTTCGGTGTTCGAAGAAGCCATAGTTTGCTGGAAGGGTGATAAGATGAGCGAATGGAAAAACATGCTGGTGAATAATTCACACAAGTTTGATTTCCCTATACACCGCCCGTATTATGATTTATCAGCAAAGGAAAAAAAACTGCTGTGGACGGGCAATAAATATTTTGCAGGGCTTACTGCTTTTTTTAAACACCTGGAAGAGCAAGCCTATAAGATTCAATATAGAGTGATGTTATCCCGTTACAGGGGCAAAACGGTTTGCCCTGAATGCAATGGAACAAGACTGAGAAAGGATGCTACTTATGTGAAGGTGGCCGAAAAGTCCATCAACGATATAGTGCTGATGCCGGTGAGTGATTCACTTGAATTTTTTCAGAAAATTAAATTAAATAAATTCGATACAGAAGTTGCCAAACGAATAGTAGTGGAAATTACCAACCGTTTGCGGTTTCTGAACGAAGTAGGATTAGGTTATCTAACCTTGAACCGTTTGTCGAATACTTTATCTGGAGGTGAATCGCAGCGGATAAACCTGGCTACTTCTCTTGGAAGCAGTTTGGTAGGTTCTATGTACATCCTTGATGAACCAAGCATCGGGCTACATTCGAGAGATACCTCGCGATTGATAAAAGTATTGTTTTCGTTGCGCGATATAGGCAATACGGTGATAGTAGTGGAGCATGATGAAGAAATAATGCGGGCTGCTGACCAGTTGATAGATATTGGTCCGCTGGCGGGAACACATGGGGGAGAACTGGTTTTCCAGGGCAACCATGCAGAACTGGAAACCGAGGAACGAAGCCTCACCGCACTATACCTTAACGGTAAAGAGAAAATAGAAGTACCAACCAGCCGAAGAAACTGGAACCGTTTTATTCAGCTGGAAGGGGTGCGCGAAAACAACCTGAAAGGATTGAACGTAAAATTTCCGTTGAATACAATGACTGTGGTGACGGGTGTTTCAGGCAGCGGGAAAACATCCCTTGTAAAACGTGTGTTGTATCCTGCATTGAAAAAAATACATGGAGGATTTGGTGAACAAACCGGAAGCTTTGATAAACTTTCGGGTGATTATACCAGTATTACTTCGGTAGAGATGATTGACCAAAACCCCATTGGCCGTTCTACGCGCTCAAACCCGGTGACGTATGTAAAAGCCTATGATGAGATACGAGCACTGTATGCCGACCAGGGACTTGCAAAGCACCGCGGATACAAACCTTCGAGCTTTTCCTTTAATGTCGATGGCGGAAGATGCGAGGTATGCGAAGGGGAAGGAGAGGTGCAGATAGAGATGCAGTTTATGGCAGATATTCACCTGGTCTGCGAGGCTTGTGGTGGTAAACGGTTTAAACAGGAAATACTGGAGATAGACTTTAACGGTAAAAATATAGCAGATATACTGGATATGACGGTGGATGATGCGATTGCCTTTTTTGATGCTTCCGAAAAACCAAGTAATAATGAAAAAAAGATAGTTCAGAAACTGAGGCCGCTGAGTGATGTCGGATTGGGGTATGTTCATTTGGGGCAAAGTTCCAGCACGCTAAGCGGGGGAGAGGCGCAACGGATAAAACTGGCCAGTTTCCTTGGCATTGGCCAAAACAGTGTAAACCCTACACTTTTTATTTTTGACGAACCAACTACTGGGCTTCACTTTCACGACATCAGTAAGTTGCTGTATGCTTTTAATGCCCTTATAAAGCAGGGACATTCGTTAATAATAATTGAGCATAATGCCGAGATAATTAAATGTGCCGACTGGATAATAGACCTGGGGCCGGAAGGAGGAAGTAACGGGGGTAATCTTGTTTTTGAGGGAGTGCCCGAAGATTTAGTGAAGTGCAAAGAAAGCTATACGGGAGAGTATTTGAAAGGGAAGTTATAAATATCCCTAAAGAATATTGTTAATACTATTGAACGAGAAAAATCATCCTCTTGAGTCTTACTAATACTCTTGCTATTATACACCACGAACAACCAATAACGAAACCCTGAGAAAAACAAACAAAAAAACCCCGCCATATTTCTATGGCAGGGTTTCTTTTAAACACTTAAGTAGTTATTACTTTTTAGCAGGAGTTGCAGCTGTTTTTGTTTCAGTTGATGATTTTGATGCATCACCTGTAGCTCCGCCTTCTGCTTTTGCATGACAACATGCTTTTCCTTCCCCTTTTTTGCAACCCGCTTTTTCTTCCTTGCTGCAAGATTTTCCTTCTTTCTTTTTGTCGTCTCCTTTTTTGTCATCTCCTAAAAATACGATAGTACCTTTAGACAATGTAACTAATGTGTTTGCTGATGCTGCTCCAACAATTCCTGCGAAGGCAAGCAATAAAAATAATTTTTTCATTTTGATTTAGTATTAATTGGTTTATTTATGCTTTACTATTGCAACAAAGATACCAAAAAACCAAACACCTCACAAATTTGGTGTTAAGTTTCGTTAAATCTATTCAAATGTAGCAATCACCGTTTGTGACCCTTTCACCTTTTCCTCCAGCTTCACTTTCACCTTTACCGAAGTAGGTAACAACAAATCTACCCGCGAACCAAACTTTATAAAGCCAAACTCCTCACCCTGCACAGCATCATTGCCATGCGCAGCATTATTTACTATCCTCCTGGCCACAGCACCGGCTATTTGCCTGAACATTACTTCCTTTCCGTTATCATGCTTTACCACTATAGTCGTACGTTCATTATCCGTAGAAGATTTAGGATGCCAGGCCACCAAAAACAAGCCCGGATGATACTTTACATACTTTATTATTCCCGAAATAGGGAACCTGTTAACGTGTACATTAAGCGGAGACATAAAAATAGAAATCTGTAACCGCTTTTCGCTTTTGAAATATTCATGCTCCCTCACCTCCTCTATCACCACCACTTTCCCGTCAGCAGGTGCTATTATATTATTATCATTAATAATAACAGTCCGGCTCGGACTCCTGAAAAATTGCAAAATAATAATCAGCAAAAAAGCCGACAGCGAATACCCCAGCCAAAGCACAATAGCATAATCGTGAAACGAATAATGCGTTATAGCATTTATTATAGCTACTATTACTACTGTAATTACTATTGACGGATAACCTTCCTTATGTATTGTCATTTTCTTTTAAAATTTATTCTTTGCAAATATAATAATAATGGCAGGGGGCGAACATCTTACTTTCAAATAAAATAATTTGGGCAGACACCTTATCACTTCTATCAACCTGTCTTCCTGCCCACACGCGGTATCTTTTTTATCTGCCACCTCCACCCTCCGAATCCGGTCCTTTCCGGATTTGGAGGTCTTTACCCCTAATTCCCCTCACAGCCAGATAAAAAAGGATACTTCGCGCGGGTCAGGTGCATTGGGGTAGTGTATCACTTTTATTTTCGTTTAAGTAAGCTCTTAAAAAAATCAATTTTCTTCGCTCGCGCGAGCACAATCTCATTAAGTTAAGGATTTTAGTTAACAATCCTGCAAGGATTGAATGTGAATAGCCCCCAATGAAATTCGGGGTTTTGAAACAATGAATGATTATCACAACTCCGAAAAAGTTGAATATTAATACCCGCTCGCGCGATCATTCTGCTCGTGCGTATTATTCGGTCCTGTTCACTGAGCTTGCCGAAGTGCCTGCCACCAACTCTCACCTGTGTGTTTTCCTATATTTCTATGTGCCGGAGCATGTCCCGTCCTTCATACGGGATGGTAAATCCAAGTCCATTTCACCTTCCGATTGAGGTTTGAGTACCTCCGATTGTTTACCATGTACCTCCGCTTGTGTACCATGTATCTCCGCTTGTGTACCATGTACCTCCGCTTGTGTACCATGTACCTCCGTTTGTGTACCATGTACCTCCGTTTGTGTACCATGTACCTCCGATTGTGTACCATGTACCTCCGCTTGTGTACCATGTATCTCCGCTTGTGTACCATGTACCTCCGATACCCTTTTTTTTCCTTTGGAAAGCCTTGTTACACTATGCTTACCTCATTTCGTGCCGATTTGGCGTTATTTTTACTGTAAATTTGGCATATTTAGGTCTTGCGTCCCTTTGTAGTCCTAATAAGGTTCTTTTATGGGGTATTATTACCTTAAATTCACAAAAAAACTACCATATTACAATAAATAACTACATTTGTTTTATAACTCATAAAACCATGTTCTTAAAAAAACACTCCTTTCTTTTTCTATTCATCCTCCTTCAACATATTTCCTTTGCACAGTTCTGGCAACAGATAACAGACTTCCCCGCTCCCCAGCGCGATGATGGCACCGGTTTTACCATTGCCAACAAAGCCTATTGCGGTACAGGCCTGCAGGATTTTTTCGTTCCTTCCAGAGATTTCTACTCCTTCGATATGACCACCGAAACCTGGGACACCATCGCTTCCCTGCCTTCAGGCATGGAACGGCAGTATGCAACCGGGTTTTCAAATAATGTATATGGATATGTTTTTGGAGGAGTAAATGGAAGCAATTATTTTAATGATGTATGGCAATACGATGCAGGCACCAATAGCTGGCAGACCAAAGCAGCATTGCCTGCCGCAGGCAGGGCCGGTTCTTCCGTTTTTGTAATCAACGATACCGCTTATATTATAGGAGGAAGAACATCCCTTGCCACTTCCATCAGCGATGTTTGGGCCTATTGTTTCAGTACCGATACCTGGACCCAGAAGAACAATTTACCCTTTGGTGAACGCTGGCGGGCATCTGCAACCACACTTAACAACAAAGGCTATTTACTTTTTGGAATGAATGCAAATGCCCATCGTTGCCAGGAACTCGAAGAATTTAGTCCAATCACAAACACATGGACACAAGTAAGTACATTCCCTAATCCAGGAAGAATATATGCAGCCATGAAATCCATCTCCGGAGATTTAGTGGTGGTAGCCGGTCTCGATTCTCTTGGGAATTCCTATAACGATATGTGGAGAATAAACCCTGCTACCTTAACCTGGCAACAGTTGACTCCCATCCCTTCCGGAGGTCGCAGAGGAGGCATCTGTTTTAATAACACCACCACGCTGTATTATACCACCGGCATCAACCAGGCAAATACGCGATTAAAGGAAACCTGGAAAGTAAATAATCCCACAGGAATAAATGGAAATAATATAGAAACGACTATAAGTTCTTATCCAAATCCAACCAACGGAAAGGTTACCATTTCCGTTTCCCCTGCAACATTTACTAATCATTTACACATTAGTATTTATAACGTGCTGGGCAAATTGGTAGAGACCATAGAAATGAAAACCAACACCATTGTTATTGATTTAAGTTCACAATCAAAAGGAATTTATTTTGTTAAAATTGAAAACGAACAAGGATTAAAAGTGGAGAAAATTGTTTATCAATAAAATAATTCATACACTTGTACTTCCAAAAGTTTAAGTTAGAATTAAATAAAAATAATATGGACTACAAAACCGCAATCGAAACTATCAAAAAGTACTCGGGCTTTATTGGAAAACAATTACACATCGAAGAACATAAGGAAGTAATTACTATCAAACATGTTCACCTATGCGAAATAATTGCTAATGCTGACAAGGCAACCCCAAAGCATGATTATAAAAGTCTGGAGGATTTGGATTTGCATAAAGACAATTCCGAATTGCTGAAAGATAAAAACCTGGATGTGGTAATTGTTTACGAAAAATCAATTTCTACCGAAAACAAAGCAGCGGACTTTAATAAAAAATATCCGCTGCTTTAAACTCTTTCCTTAAAAAATCTTACTTCTTCTTGCCTGCCTGTACTTGGCGTTCCTTGGTCATTTGTTCTAACCGTTGCTGAAACTTAGATTGAGAAACCGGTTTCTTTTTATTCTCCTGAATTTTAGCGTGAAGTTTATCATGGTCAATAACATATTTCTGCATTACCCATGTTTGACCAAAAGTAATCATGTTGGCAAGGAAATAATACCAGCTTAATCCGGCAGAATAACTATTCATGAATCCAAGAAACAAAATCGGCATCAGGTACATCATCCATTTCATACCCGGCATTTGGTTTTGAGTACCCATCAATTGACTGTTGCTCCAGGTATAAAGCAAAGTAGAAACAGTCATCAATAATGCAAATAAACTCACGTGATCGCCATACCATGGCACATCAAAACCAAAATTATAAATAGAATCATAGGTTGATAAATCATGTGCCCAAAGGAAACCTTGCTGACGAAGTTCAATAGAAGCAGGGAAAAAGTTGAACAAGGCAATTAATATTGGCATCTGCAGCAATACCGGAATACAACCAGCCATTGGGTTAACACCAGCTTGCTTGTATAAAGCCATGGTAGCTTGTTGTTTCTTAACAGCATCTTCGTTCTTAAACTTCTCATTTATTTCATCTATTTCGGGTTTTAATACTTTCATCTTTGCAGAAGAAAGCACTGTTTTATAAGCGATAGGTAATAATAACAATTTAAGAATAATGGTTAATATTAAAATGATAATACCATAATTCATGTGGAAACTGTCAAGGAAATTAAAGATAGGAATTACCAAAAAACGATTTATCCAACCGAATATTTTCCAGCCCAATGCAATTTGTTTTTCTAAGTGCAAATCGTATTTCTTTAACGTTTTATAATGGTTCGGACCAAAATAAAAACGCATTCCAAAAGAACCATTTTGTTGTGGGTTATAAGGAATAGACAATTGTGCAGTATAATTTTTCACATACTTTGCCGAGGTATGTTCCATTGCCGATTCCACATCTGTATGTTTGTCAAACGAATTATCAGCAATAAGTATGGAAGTAAAAAACTGTTGCTTGAAAGCCACCCATTTTACTTTAGTATCAAATGATTTTTTTTCTTCAGTACCTTCACTGATTCTATCAACATCATTTTCCATATTATTATAGTAGACAGTAGAAGCGCGTTGTTGTGTCTGTTTATTCTGCTCCTGCATTGGCGTTCTCATTTGCCAGTTAAATTTCAGGTCAGAAGAAGTGTTGGCAATAATATCCTGCATTCCGGCAGTATTTATGCGGCAACTCATCATGTATTCGCTATCGGTAAGGGTGTATACATATTCGATGTATTTACCTTTGCTTCCTGCATACAGGCGCATGGACAAACTTTTGGAGTTAGCACCGGTTACATTAAATGCATCACCATCAGGTGTAAAGTATAATGAATCAGTAGTAAAAGGCTTGCCATAAGCAGAAAAGGCAATGTTCTGAGTAGAAGAATCTGCATCAAACAGTATTAAAGGTGAACCATCAAAACGTTTGTAACTTTTTAACTGAACCGAAGCAATGCGCCCTCCTTTGGTGGAAACATTTACTTTCATTACATCATTTTCGATAGTAATAATCTTGTTTTCACCTTTTGAAGCTTCAACAAAATCACCGTAAGCAGACTTTTGAATGATAGCTTTTGCAGAGTCTGTCAATGCAACAGTAGAATCGGATGATAATCCGCCTTTATTGTTTTTTTTATTTAAAAGAGTAGCCGCAAGTTTTACTTTTTGCAAAGAATCAAACTGCACTACTGAGTCCTGCATGTGCTTTACTCTTGCCTGTTCCTGAGCAGAGGGTTTAGACAGGAACATCCAACCAATTAAAATACTACCAATTATTACAAGACCTATTACCGAATTCTTATCCATTTTTATTTATTGAAAATCTAAAATTTAAGGGCGCAAAGGTAACAATAATTTCATGGCAAGAATTGGCAAAATTGGGGATAAAGAAACAGTGAAAATGGTTTACTTTTCTACAATTTTAAACTCTGTCCTCCTGTTTTTTGCCCTGCCAGCCGGGGTGGAATTATCTGCAACGGGTTTGGAAGATCCGAAACCTTTAAAAGCAACTAACCTGCTTTCATTAATTCCTTTGGCTATTAATATATCACGGACAGTAAAAGCTCTGTCGGTAGATAAAGCAAGGTTAGCTTTATCATTACCTAAATTATCGGTATGTCCGTAAATTTCAATTTTCAATGAAGGATGAGCACGAAGAAAATCAATAAACTCATCTAAAACGATTTGTGAACGAGGCTCCAGCACGGAAGAGTTGGAAGGGTAATAAATATCGTTAATGGTATAGGTTTGACCAACTTTTATGGTGTCAGCCATCATATTTACCTTTGCAGGTTTAGCATTTTTAATGGAGTCCTTCGAAATCAATTGAGAACTGAAAGCATAATTATCCTTTTTAACAGTTACTATCAGGTCATGTTTTTCTTTTGTATTTACAACAACAGCATAGCTTCCTGTTAAGGTATCGACCATCGCCTTACTAACCTTTTTTGTAACTGCGTCTTTCACTTCAACTGTGAATTTTTTTGACTCACTGTTTCCTTTATCCTCTATTTTACCTTTAAGGAAAGCCACCTCATCCGGTCTCGCTTCTTTATATAGTTCAAAAGAATAAATATCCAATCCTCCTACAGATTTTCCCTTCACCCTTCCATTTGCATTTGAAGTAAAATAACCCAGGTGACCATCGGTACTTACAAAAAAGCCAAGGTCATCAGTGTTTGAATTAATAGGAACACCAATATTTTTAGGTTCCAACCATTCTCCTTTTTCATTTTTACGTGCAAGAAATATATCAAAACCACCTACACCCGGCAAACCATTGGAACAAAAATAAAGGGTTTGGAAATCGGAGTGAATGAACGGGCATTTTTCATCACCATTTGTATTTATTGTTCTTCCCAGGTTGGCTGGTTTGCTCCATTGCCCTGTTACTTCATCTTTAGTGGTAACATATAAATCCACACCTCCATATCCACCTAACCGGTCGGATGCAAAATATAATGTCTTACCATCGGATGCTAAAGTAGGTTGAGAATCCCAACGTACAGGGTCATTTATGCCTTCCACCTTTTTAGGCTTTGTCCATTCTCCATCTGCATAATCGGAATAATAAATATCAAAATTGGGAATAGAACCACCCTCATTTTTACCAATGGTAAAATACAAATGCTTATTGTCAATACTGATAGTTGCTCCTCCTTCATTGTCCCCCTGGTTAAAGGGAAAAGGCATTGCACCTCCTTTATCAAAAAGCCCTGTGGTCATATTTCGTTTACTAATGCTGAATACATCATGCTCATTATCTTCCGCCTGAAAAGTTGAATTCCTATCTTTAAAAGCCATCTTCCTGGTAAACAGCATTGCTTCGTCATCAGGAGCAATTATAGGAAGGTATTCGTCTTTGTCAGTACAAATGCCGGAAACCGCTTTGGGGTCAAACGGAACAGGGTGTCCTAGCAATTCGCTAAAAGCTTTTGCGTATTTCAACATGTCTTTTGCCTGGGATAAAAAGGCAGGATAATTTTTATTGAACTTCGTATCTTCATCCGACTTGAAATTCAGAAACAACTTCAGGTATTTAGTACAACTATCCCAGCTTTCTTCCTCGTAATAAATAAATCCTAAGTAATAAGAAGGGTCTGAATGGTAGTTAGGACAAAGTTGTACAACCTTTTTAAAATAAGGCTCTGTAGGTTTAAAAGAAGAATTGGCATAAATAAATGTTTTGATTTTTTCTTCTGCATAGGCAAAATTAGCATCCACATAATCCGCCTCTAAATCCAATGCCTTTTTTAAGAAATCAAGACGCTCTTCTTTTTTGTTCTTTTTATCCATTCCCTGCTGATAGAGCTTGACCGCTTTTTCATTGTCAATGGTCTGGCATTTCTTTTCATCTTGCGAAAATGAATAAGTGGAAATAAAAACTAATACAATAAGTAATTTAAAATTCATATTTATTATAACGTAATATATTTAAAAAGATACATTTTTTTCTTTATCCCCAGTCAGGGTTTAAAAACCTGACTGGGGATAATGCTACTTAGCTAATTTCTTATCCGACTCTGCTTTTGCTTTCACCAAAATATCGTCAGCCTTTTTGTTTGCTTCGTTTAAAATCTGGTCAGCTTTTTTATCCACTTCTTTCTTAGCTGCAGGGGCAGCCGCTTTAGCGGTCATTTTAGCAATAGGGTTTTTAATATCATCAATGTTTTTATCGATTGCTGCATAACCTTCCGTTTTTGTTTTGTCTGCTAAAACTTTGGCATCTGCCTTTATTTTGTCTGCCTGGGCCTGGGCATCTTTCATTATTTTCTCTGCTTCTTCTCTTGCTTTTTCCTTTGCCATATCCACACCTTTATTTACAAGGTCTTTTACCTGTTCTTTAGGTGTCTGGTCTCCACCAAACAATCCTGTTTTTATCGTGGGTTTAGTTATAGTTCCTCCAAATACAACATTGATTTTTACTTTATCGCTCATTTTAATGTTTGTGCCTGCTTGTTTATTTAACTGATCCAATAATCCACCAGCAACCGCATTAGCTTGTGAGCCAAACTCTGAACGGGGAATTTCAAGGTTCCATGTATAGTCAATCGTCTGGTCAAATCCAGTTGAACCTTTTACTTTTCCTGTAATATTACCCGATTTTATTGGCATTTCCTGCACCTGTACTCTTCCATCTTTAAATTCATAGGTTGCATTTATATTTTCAAAGCTTAACTTTTTATATTTCTCTTGCTTTAATGCATCTGCCAGTTTGTTAATTGGTTCAAACCCTTCTACAGTTACACTTTTTGTTTCCAGTCGCCCACCTCCCGTCAGTGTTTTCATATCAGGCGACATGTGTTGGTCAAGAGAAGTTGTAAATTTCAATTGTGTACCAAATTTGCCCCTTGCATATTTACCAATAGGTGCCAGTTTTTGAACACTATTGAATGCTTTAAATGTTTTTGGAATATCAAAGTTGGCAATGTCTACATCAAAGTCAACAGTTGGTTTTTTAATATTTTGAGTAGAGTAAACACCACTAAGCTTCATTGTTCCTTCGAGTTCTTTCATGTCCATTTTCAAATTACTAAGTGATAGTCTGCTATCCTTTACTCCAACTCCGCCTGAAACAGCAGAGATATCCAGGTTATCATACAACATTCTGGCAATATCCACATTCAAATGTACATCCAGGTTGGAAGGCACTTCTACCACGCTCATCTTTGTTGTGTCGGTTGCCGTTGTAGGTTTGGTAGTATCAGTTGTCATAAACTGATTAATATCAATCATATTAGACTTTAAGTTAAATGAACCTTTCAGCAATTCACCTTTCATAGCATATTGAAGAAAATTTTCAATCTTTCCATCTACTTTAAAATCACTCTTGCCAACCTTAGCATCCAATTGCGTTAGGTCAACATACTTTGGAGTAAACTCCAAGGCAAGTTTTTTTATCTGTGTCGGATAATTTAAAGTAGTTGATTTATAGTTCATGTCAGTGATTGTTATATGACCTTTAGCATCAAAGTTCTCGTATTGTTGCTTTTCAATAGCACTCATACGTCCTTTCATTTTAACATCTGCATCCACATTTCCGTTCAAATCATCACCCTTTTCCAACGGAATAATGTCACGCATACTTGCAAGGTTAATTTTTGCAACCACTTCTGCAATAATATTTGCATCCGAAACTGGAGTGGATACATGCATCTTAGCATCAATCGGGTTTCCTCCTAACTCAACATGGAATTTATTTAAATCAATTATTGTAGCATCTGTTACCCCTGTTTTATTATCCACATTCAAATCCACCTGGATATTGGTAGCTGCTTTTGGTAAGGAAGGATATTGAAACTTCGCATTAGCAATCAACAATTTTACCCCAAAAGCGGGTAAAGATTTATCGTTATAAATTCCTTTTGCAAATCCATCAAGCGATAATGTTCCTGACGTTTTTACATCTTTAAAGTCCTTGGTATAAACTCCCGGGACGAGTGAAAGTATGTTTTTAAACTCCGTTTGATTGGCTTTGAATTTCAAATCCAAATCCATGTCTTTTTTAGGCATTGCAAAGTATCCATCCAGACCCAAGGTTAACTCATTAAACGAAAATTCATTTTCTTTGAATGTGAATTTAAAGTTCGGCATGTCGGCATCCAAATCTACCTTTAAACGGGTTTTTACTTTATTCATATAGCTAATGCCTCCATAACTCATGGTGAATTTTTCAATCTCTGTCAAAGTTTCCAAAAGGAAATTATCAGCCGTAAAATCTCCGCTTAAATTATGATCCATATTATATAGCTCTGCTTTAAAGCCCAAAGAAGCATCATCATACATTATGTATCCTCCTTTAATTTCAAACTTCTTTAAAGTCATTTTAAATTTTGATGGTTCAGCGGGAGCTGCTTTAGTAGTATCTGCTGATGGTTTTGTTACATCCCAATTTGCTTTACCATTTTTCATCACCAATGCATGAATGCGAGGATGGTCCAATACAATAGAATTAATTTTATAATTATCTCCTTTTATAACACTCATCAAATCCAATCCTACATTCAGATTTTTGGTATATAATAAGGTGTCCCCTTCAAAGTCGCCAATGTTAGCAACACTAACGCTATCAATTGATAAAGTAAAATTCGGAAATGTAGAAAGCAAGGTCAAATCAAATTGCCCGAAATTAACTTTGGCATTCAAACTTTTGTTTGCTTCATCTTTTACAAACTGGATAATCTGCTTCTTAAAAATAAACGGAGCAATGATTATTAAAATAATTAATACCAATAAGGTAATTCCTGTCCATTTAAGTATTCTGCGGAGTAAACTTTTTTTCTTTTTAGGTTCTTTTGTCATGATGATTTAGTTGTTTGTTTATAGTTTGTGTATTCTAAACCTTGAAGGTTTAATTACGTTTATTTACATCTTGTTCGTCTTTGCTCTTAATAAAAAATCCACTAACACCAATGCTGCCATTGCTTCCACTATAGGAACAGCCCGTGGCAATACACAAGCATCGTGCCGACCTTTTCCCTGCATCTCAACTGCTTCACCTTTGGTATTTATAGTATCCTGCTTTTGCATAATGGTAGCCACAGGTTTAAATGCAACTTTAAAATAAATATCTTCTCCATTACTAATCCCACCTTGTATTCCTCCGCTATGATTCGTTTTGGTATGCACATGAGAAGTCTTTCGTCCCTCATCCTTTGTCCCTGTAAAGACATCATTATGTTCACTTCCTTTCATCTTAACTCCTTCAAACCCGCTTCCGTATTCAAAACCTTTCACCGCATTAATGCTCAGCATGGCTTTTCCCATATCAGCATGAAGCTTATCAAACACGGGTTCACCTAGGCCAGCAGGAACTCCATTTATAACACAACTGATAATTCCCCCAATGGTATCTCCAGCCTTTTTTATTTGCTCTATATAATGAATCATGGTCTCAGCAATCAGTTCATCCGGGCAACGCACTTCATTCGCCTCTGTTTTGCTTAAATCCAAATCATGATAATCTTTGAGTAATTTAATATCCCCAACCTGGGAAGTAAAAGCATTGATAGTAATTCCCTCTTGTTTCAAAATCAGTTTAGCGATTGCACCTGCTACAACCCTGCTCACTGTTTCTCTTGCTGATGAACGGCCTCCTCCACGATAATCCCTTATCCCATATTTCGCTTCGTAAGTATAATCAGAATGAGATGGGCGATACACATCTTTGATATGTTCGTAATCTTTGGGCTTTTGGTTTTCATTCTTAATAATAAAACCAATCGATGTCCCTGTAGTTTTCCCTTCCATTAATCCGGAAAGAAATTCAACTTTATCTGATTCCTTTCGTTGAGTAACTATTGACGATTGTCCCGGCTTTCTTCTGTCCAACTCACTTTGGACAAAATTAAAATCAATAGTCAATCCGGCTGGACAGCCGTCAATTATTCCCCCCATAGCTTCCCCATGCGATTCGCCAAAAGTGGTTACTGTGAATAGTTTTCCGAAAGTGTTACCGGACATATTTTCCTAATAAATTTATTGTTTTTACCTTCAAAAAATGAAATGCAAAATTAAGATAATATATTTGTTAAATTTCAAACGTTAATAAATAAAAGACACATCATTCTTAATGCATAGAAATTAAAAGAAATAACACTTTCCAAAACTTTGAGGCGATTCATTCTTTAACAATTTCGTATCTTTCGCCCTTGTAAATTTTATATGAGAATCCTGATAAAAAACATTAAGCAGTTAGTCCAGACCGAAGAACATCCGAAATTGAAAATTTCGGGAAAGGAAATGAATCAACTTCCTTGCATTAATGATGCATGGCTAGCTATTGAAGACGATAAAATTGCAGGATTCGGCAAGATGGAGGATTGGGAAGGGATTGCTGACTGGACTAACCTCACTATTATTGATGCAACTGATAAACTTGTCTTACCTTGTTATTGCGACAGTCATACCCATATCGTATATGCAGGAACACGTGAAAGCGAATTTGTGGATAGAATAAATGGGCTTACTTATGAAGAAATATTTTCAAGAGGTGGTGGCATATTAAACTCTGCTAAAAAATTGCATGAAGCAACTGAAGAAGAATTAATAGAAAGTGCGTTAAAAAGATTGAATGAAGTAATGATGCTGGGTACCGGTGCAATAGAAATAAAATCCGGTTATGGATTAAGTACCCAGTCTGAACTTAAAATGCTAAGGGTTATTAAGAAACTAAAGGCCCTTTCACCGCTCACCATCAAAGCTACATTTCTTGGGGCACATGCAGTGCCATCAGAATATAAAAACAATAAACGGGCATACATTGATTTATTAATAAATGAAATGATGCCACTAATTGCAGAAGAAAAACTGGCGGACTATTGTGATGTTTTCTGCGAGCAAAATTATTTTACAAAGGAAGAAACCATTGAAATACTCCTTGCCGGGAAGAAATATGGCATGACTCCTAAAGTACATGCGGAACAATTAAGTAATTTCGGAGGAACACTTGCAGGAATTAAAGCAGGTGCTATAAGTGTGGACCACCTTGAGTTTGTTGGAGATGCTGAAATAGATGCATTACTTAACTCTGAAACGATGCCAACGATATTACCTGGCGCACAATTCTTTCTTGGTTTACCTTTGCCCCCTGCGCGACAGATGATTGATGCAGGATTGGCCATTGCTATAGCTAGCGATTATAACCCGGGGAGCAGTCCGAGTGGAAATATGAACTTTCTTCTTTCTTTATGTTGCATTAATTATAAAATGACCCCGGAAGAGGCGATAAATGCAACAACTATAAACAGTTCTTATGCAATGAATTTAAGTGAAACGCATGGAAGTATTGCTATTGGCAAGCTTGCGAATGTTTTTATTACAAAGGAAATTTCTTCTTATAATTTTATTCCTTATTCTTTTGGAAGTAATTTAATAGAGCAGGTAATTTTAAACGGAAAAATAATTAATTAAAAATATAAATATCTAATGAATCAGTTAATAGAATGTGTTCCTAACTTTTCGGAGGGGAACGATATGAACATTATCAAACAAATCACCAACGAAATAGAATCGGTGGAAGGTGTTAAATTATTGAATGTTGACCCGGGCAAGGCAACCAACAGAACGGTGGTTACATTTGTAGGCAATCCTGAAGCGGTTGTTAACGCTGCATTTCTTGCGATTAAAAAAGCAGGTGAATTAATCGACATGAGTAAACACAACGGGGAACACCCACGGATGGGGGCCACTGATGTGTGCCCTCTGATACCCATTGCCGGTATAACTATGGAAGAAACCGCAGAATATGCAAAGAAACTGGGCGCAAGAGTGGGTAAGGAATTGAACATTGCTGTTTATTTATATGAAGCTGCACAGGCTGATAAAAAGAGAGCTAATCTTTCCGTGATAAGAGGCGGGGAGTACGAAGGCTTTTTCAAAAAAATTAAACTGCCTGAATGGAAACCGGATTTCGGTCCTGCTGAACACTCTGTAAAATCGGGCTCTACCGTAATCGGAGCAAGGGATTTTTTAGTTGCTTATAATGTGAACCTGAATACCACTTCTACCAGGAGAGCTAATTCCATTGCTTTTGATGCGAGAGAAGCTGGAAGGGTAAAACGCGAAGGGAACCCGGTAACAGGCAAGATAGTAACGGATGAAAAAGGAAACCCGGTGAATATTCCCGGTTCTTTAAAGTCAGTAAAAGCGATTGGTTGGTATATTGAAGAGTATGGGATTGCTCAGATATCAATGAATTTAACCAACATCAATATTACTCCTGTTCACATTGCATTTGACGAAGTATGCAAAAAAGCAAATGAGCGGGGAATACGCGTTACGGGTTCTGAATTGGTTGGTTTAATTCCATTAAAAGCCATGCTGGATGCAGGCAGGTATTTCCTTGAGAAACAAAACCGCTCAACCGGTGTGTCGGAAAAAGAATTAATTAAGATTGCTGTAAAGTCGCTTGGACTGGATGAATTAGCTCCTTTTAAACCGGAAGAAAGAATCATTGAGTATTTATTAAAGGATGACTTGACAGCCCGTTTAATTAAAATGAACCTTGTTGAATTTGCCAACGAAACGGCAAGTGAAAGCCCTGCACCGGGAGGAGGTTCTATATCTGCTTATGTGGGCGCATTAGGAATTTCGTTGGGAACTATGGTGGCTAACCTTTCTTCTCATAAGCCGGGCTGGGATGAGCGATGGAAAGAGTTTTCGGATTGGGCGGAGAAAGGACAACACTTTAAAAACGAATTATTAAAACTGGTGGATGAAGATACCAATGCGTTTAATAAAATTATGGCTGCATTTGGTTTACCTAAATCAACTGACGAAGAAAAGAAAGCAAGGACAGAATCCATACAGGATGCCACAAAGTACGCTACCAAAGTTCCATTTAAAGTAATGCAGATTTGTTTTGATTCGATGGAGGTAATAAAAGCAATGGCTGAAACGGGTAATCCTAACTCGGTGACTGATGCCGGAGTAGGTGCATTATGCGCGCGAACTGCTGTGATGGGTGCATTTTTAAATGTAAAAATAAATGCTGCCGGATTAACAGACAAAAACTTTTCTGCAGAAATTATCTTGAAAGGAAACGAAATAGAAAACAAAACACAGGCTTTGGAAACAGAAATACTAAAATTAGTTAACTCTAAAATTCAATAGATGACCTTCAGTTCATTGTTGACCAGAAAAATTAAGAAACACCGGCTTTTCAGGAGAATCTTTTATTCATTTCCTTTCCGGCTTTTGCTGTTGGATATGAAGAAGAATTCCATCCTCGTTCTTTTCTGGCTGTTCTTCTTTGCTATTCTTATGAACGGAATATCGCCTTCGTATGGAGTGGCATTTTTGTTCTGGGGCCCTGAATATTTAGATAAATTAAACTTTCTTTCTTATTTCATTTTAGGTTTCTCGTGCGGTGGTTTTATCATGGCCTATAATATCGGGAGCTTTATAAAGAATGCTTTTCGTTTTCCTTTCCTTGCCTCGCTGCGGTTTCCGTTTATGAAATACTGTCTGAATAATTTTATTATCTCTTTAACCTTTATTATTCTTTATTGTTTCCAGATTTTCTTTTTCCTTAAAAGCGAAGACATCATGGGATATGGAAGTATTATGCTGATGATCCTTTCCTTTCTCAGTGGTATTCTTATTTTCATGTCTATCTCACTTACCTATTTTTATTTAAGGAATAAAGATATGTTTAAACTCTTCGGGCATAAACACCGTGAAGAATTGAGCCTTGACTCTGAAAGCCCTATAACGGGTGAAAGGAATTTGAAATTAATTAAGGAGTCGCGGGACTGGTATGTGGAAACCTACCTGAGCAAACCGTTTCATGTTCGGTTAGTTCGTTCGGTACATCATTATAAAAAGGAAATGCTGAAAGATGTTATTCGTCAGAATCAACATTCTGCTTTCTGGTTTCAGCTGATTGTCATTATTACTATTCTTGGGCTTGGCCTTTTGGGTGATATGAATGTATTCCAGATTCCTGCCAGTGCCAGTTTGTTTTTATTGTTCACCATGTTTATCATGATTTTTAGTTCATTTTACAGGTGGTTCAGGGGCTGGTCCACCCCGGTGTTTATTTTATTTTTAATTGGTTTTAATTATATTCATAAAATAGAATTCCTTTCTTCTGACCATGCTTTTGGTTTAAATTATAACACCAGTAAGGCGAATTACAGTTACGATAATTTTAAAAGAATAGACCGCCAGTACAATTTATTTAAAACAGATTTTAATAATACCATCAGTATTTTAAATAAATGGAAAATAAAAAACGCTTCTGCTGATGACCCGCAAAAGAAACCGAAACTTTTTTTTATCAATACAAGCGGTGGTGGTTTGCGTTCTTCGTTATGGACCATGTACACTTTAATGTATGCCGATAGTTTGAGTGACGGGAAACTGCTGGCGCAAACGCAGCTGATTACGGGTTCTTCGGGAGGGATGATTGGTGCTGCTTATTTACGCGAATTGTATCTTCAGAAGCAAAAGGCAAAGCTGGAGCAGTATGCTACTAAAACTTATCTGACCAATATTTCAAAAGACCTCCTTAACCCTATTGCTTTTAAAGTGGCTACCAGCGAATGGTTGTTCCCCATGCAGAGTTTTACGCTGAATGGCAATCGTTATCCTAAGGACCGGGCTTATTCGTTTGAACAAAAGCTGGAAGAAAACCTTGGTAATGTGTTTCACAAAGAACTGGGAGATTATAAACTGGCTGAGGAGAACAGCTATATACCGATGATGGTGTTTTCGCCTTCTATAGTTAACGATGGAAGAAAATTGATGATTTCGCCTATTGGCATTTCCTATCTTACTCAAAATACGAGAACAGCCAAAACGGTTTACAACCGCCTGTTTGATGCGGTGGAGTATTCCCGGTTTTTCAAAAAGCAGGGTTCCGAAAAAACGTTGTTTACCAGTGTGCTTCGTATGAGTGCTACTTTTCCCTATATCTCTCCTGTTGTGTCCCTGCCTTCCGACCCTCGTATAGAAATAGTGGATGCGGGACTGAGGGATAATTACGGATTGGAAACAACTTTGCGGTTTATTAAAACATTTAACGATTGGATTGAACAAAACACCAGCGGCATTGTTATAATACAGATAAGGGATAAACATAAGAATGTACCGATAGATGAAAACCCTTCGCAAACGCTGGTGCAGGCGCTTAGCCGACCGCTGGGTAGCTTTTACGGAAATCTTTTTGAGGTGCAGGATTATAACCAGAACCAACAGATAATGGCTGCGGACCTTTGGTGCAAGAGCAAGATAGAGATTGTGGATTTGCAACTGCGGAACGATAAAACCGACCATATCTCGCTGAGCTGGCACCTTACTAATAAAGAAAAAAGAAAAGTGATGGCCAGCCTTTACCTGCCCGAAAACAAAGAAGCAATAAAACGAATAGTGGAACTGCTCAAATAAGATGTTGCAAAAGCGTTTTTTTATTCAGTTATCTTATAACGGCACCGCCTATAGCGGCTGGCAGATTCAGAAAAACTCCCCGAACACGGTGCAACAGGTGGTGAATGAAATGCTGAGCCGGCTGCTGAATGAGCCAATAACCGTTACGGGCTGCGGACGAACGGATACGGGAGTGCATGCGAGGGAGTATTTTGCACATTTTGATACGAGCAGGGAAGACCTGATAGAAAACGAAGGACATTGGATACTCAAGTTTAACCATGCCCTGCCGAAGGATATAGCCATACAGCGAATAATAAAGGTGGACGAGAAAGCGAATGCCCGATACAACGCTGTGAAGAGAACGTATGAATATATTATTACCAAACGGAAGAACCCGTTTGAAATTGATAAGGCTTATTTTTTATATGGCAAGCTGGATGTAGAAATGATGAACAAGGCCGCTGCCCTGCTGTTTGCCCATAGTGACTTTTCTGCTTTCGCGAAATCAAATACGCAGAATAAAACCAATATATGTACCTTATACAAGGCGGAATGGGTGGAACGGGAGGATGTGATAGTGTTTACCATTTCGGCTAACCGGTTTTTGAGGGATATGGTGCGCGCTATAGTAGGCACCACCCTCGAAGTAGGCAGAGGAAGAATGAGCCTCGAACGGTTTCAGGAAATAATTAACAGCAAAACCCGCAGCGAGGCAGGGCTTTCAGCACCTGCCTGCGGACTTTACCTGATTAAAATAGAATATAAAGAAGGTAGTTTTTTGTAAATTAAAGTTAATTCAAACTTAATAAAAGTAAAACACACAAAATGCCCTACGCTCTGGCCCCCCTCTCCTTCCAGAGGGGCCGGGGGTGAGGCCATACCATTATGCCAAAACAAACAAAATCAAAAATAACAGGCAAAGCAGTCGACCTGTCCATACTCAAACGCATCATCTCCTATGCCCGTGCATACCGGGGAAATTTTGCATTGGCCATCATCACCACCATCACCTTTGCATTCATTTCCCCCATCCGGCCCATACTTATACAATATACCTTCGACCATTATGTAGCCATCCCCAATGCACACATGCTGCTCATCATGACCATCATACTCATCGCCCTTCTTATCCTCGAAGCATTCATGCAGTTTGCCGACTCATACCTTACCAATCGCCTCGGCCAGAACATCATTAAGGACCTTCGCGTCCAGCTTTATAAACACGTTACCAACCTTCGTTTAAAATATTACGACCACACACCCATCGGCACCCTTGTCACCCGGGCCGTTTCCGATATCGAAGTAGTAGCCGACATGTTTTCAGACGGACTCATCTCCATCATTGGCGATTTGCTCAAACTCTTCGTCATCCTTGGCGTCATGCTCTTTCTTAATTACCGTCTCACCCTCATCATCCTCATCCCCATACCGGTCTTGCTCCTTGCTACCTATATCTTCAAAAAAGCCGTAGCCGCCTCCTTCCAGGACGTCCGCACACAGGTCGCCCGGCTCAATGCCTTCGTTCAGGAACACATCACCGGCATGAACATCGTCCAGATATTCAACCGCCAAAAAGCCGAAAGCCAGAAGTTTGACGAAATAAACACCAAACACCGCGATGCAAACATCCGCTCCATCAAGGCATACTCCATCT
Source organism: Bacteroidota bacterium (assembly GCA_947479085.1). Classification (GTDB taxonomy): domain Bacteria; phylum Bacteroidota; class Bacteroidia; order 2-12-FULL-35-15; family 2-12-FULL-35-15; genus 2-12-FULL-35-15. Next base: position 254,161 of record CANJYB010000001.1, read on the forward strand.
TTTTTCCCGTAGTCGAAATCCTCTCATCCATCTCCCTCGCCCTCCTCGTTTGGTGGGGAGGCAAGGAAATCCTCCGGCAATACACCACCATGGGCCAACTGGTCGAATTCATCATGTTCCTCAATATGATGTTCCGCCCCATCCGCCAACTGGCCGATAGGTTCAACACCCTTCAAATGGGCATGGTCTCTTCCGAACGCGTTTTCAAAGTGCTTGATACTGACGAAACCATACCCGACACAGGCACCCTTCCCACCACCAACATACAGGGCCGTGTCGAATTCAAAAACCTTTACTTTGCTTACAACGATCTCGATTTTGTCCTCCGCGACATCTCCTTCAGCGTATCACCCGGCCAGACAGTCGCCCTCGTTGGCGCCACCGGAGCAGGCAAGTCCTCCATCATCAATCTTCTTAACCGGTTTTACGAGTTCAATTCCGGCACCATCACCATTGATAATACCGACATCCGCTCCTACCAGCTCTCCTCACTCCGTCAAAACATAGGCGTAGTCCTCCAGGACGTCTTTCTTTTTTCCGACACCCTCGCCAATAATATTTCACTCCATAATCCCAACATCACCCGCCAGCAAATCATCGCTGCCGCCACAGCCGTAGGCGCCCATCCCTTCATTTCCGCCCTCCCCGGAGGGTACGATTATAATGCCATGGAACGCGGAGCCATGCTCTCCGTAGGCCAGCGCCAGCTCATCTCCTTCATCCGGGCCTATGTCTATAACCCCCGCATCCTCGTGCTTGACGAAGCCACCTCGTCCATCGACACCGAAACCGAAAAACTTATCCAGGCCGCCATCCAGGTCATCACCCGCGGCCGTACTTCCATCATCATCGCCCATCGCCTCGCCACCATCCAAAAAGCCGACCTCATCATCGTCATGGAAAAAGGTCAAATCATCGAATCCGGAACTCACCAGTCCCTCCTCCGCCAAAACGGACAATACAAAAAACTTTTCGAACTTCAGTTCAAAGAAGAAAATATAGTGGAAAATTAAAATTCTTTATTCAAAAAGATTAGCCTGTTTGGTATTTTTTTTAGGCTCAATAGACTTTGGTATTTTTAAATTAACTTTTAGTTTTTTATTTAGCTTCTTTATAAAATCAGCTGCAATCAAAGGAGATTCTACTTCTTCATTTTGATGAATAAAAAAATACAATTCTTTTAATCCTTGCTTTTTCCAAGCATTTATCCTTTCCACCCATGTATCCAATCGGGTGTAATCAGTTTCGTTATTAGCTCCAACATAACGAACAAAGGCAACAGGGGTAGTAAGCCGCATGTGAATAATATCTCTTCTTCCCGCAGTATCAACAATTATATTGGTTACCTTATTTTCTCTGAATAGTTTACAAACCTTATCCGAAACAGTTTTATCACTGAACCATTCTTCATTTCTTAATTCAATTGCTAAAGGGGTTTCCTTTGGAAATTCCAGTACAAACTTTTCCAACCGATCATAATCTTTGGGTTTAAAATTATCAATCATTTGTAAAAATACCATCCCTAGTTTTTCTTCCAAACCTGAAACAGAATTACAAAATTCCTCAGTAAGATTTTTTACATCGTTTAACCGTTTAAGGTGACTAATAGTATTTCTTACTTTTGGAAAAAACTTAAAATCACTATCCGTTTTTTCTCTCCATTTTTCAAAGTCAGACTTTGAATAGTTTCCGTAAAAACTGGCATTAAATTCAATACTATTAAATTGTGAGGAATAGTAAAGTGCTAAATCTTTAGTTCCTTTGGGATAGAAATTTTTCAAATCCGTTTTATTCCATTTGGCGCAACCAATATAGATGTTCAATTTCTTGGCTTCTTTTCCTCCAAGAACTTTTTTTGTTTCAGGATGATCTTTTGGTTGATTAAAATCTATTCCATTTGTATCATCTACTTTTCCAAATTGCATAGTGTATTTGATATGGTTATTAATTAAAACAAATATAAATATATTTTTAAAGTGAAGTTGTTTAAAGTAGAAATTTATAAGGAAGGTATAAAAATTGCTTTTTAATTAGCCCCAACAACATCTAAATATTAATCAATCAATATTATTTACAATTGAAATAAGAAAAAATGTTATCAAAAGAAATGAAGTGAAAAAGATTATCTATTAGGTAATTTATTTTAAAAATATAGTTTTTTGGTGGAAAGAACCAAAGGTAGGATAAATGTATTTAAACTATTTTGGTTTATTTTGAGACAAGATAAGATTCATTATCAATCCATAAACTTTCTCCTTTTTCTTTTCCTTGGCTTCTTCAATTTTTTTCTCCTTCCATCCAAAAACCAAAACCCCTCACCATCATTCCTTCCAACCCATTAAATCAATCCCTTCATTTTATCAGCCTCTTCTTTCAAATCCCCATCCCCTCAAAACCATTTATCAAAACCCCATTTAAAGCAAATCAAAAAGCTCCTTCAGGCTTTTTATTTCGTACGTAATTTCCTCCCCATGGCTTTCCCCTTTCGGGTTAAAAAGTAATTGATGCAGCCCCGCTTCCCGCGCACCTATAATGTCCGCCTCCAGGTTATCACCTATCATCAGGCTGTTTTCCACCCTCGCATCAGCCGTTTTCAAAGCATACTCAAATATTCGTATATCAGGCTTTTTAAAGCCCGCAGCTTCCGAAGTAATCGTGTTTAAAAAATAACCCTCAATCCCCGAATGTTTCATTTTAATATGTTGAACCTCCTCAAAACCGTTCGTTATAATATGCAACGAATATTTTTTTTGAAGATACTCCAGCACCTCAATAGTATGCGGAAAAAGATTCGTTTTAAGCGGTCCGTTCTCCACATAATCCTTTCCAAACCGCTCAGCCAATGGTTTATCATTAATACCAAACAATTGAAAAGCCTCATGAAAGCGGGCATACCGCAAAGTTTCCTTGTCTATCAAACCCTTTCGGTATTCCTCCCACATCCGCTCATTGATATGGTGATATTCTTTAATGAAATCTTCCGGAGAAGCTATTCCCTTTTCAGTCAATTCATGTTCAGTAAAAAGTTCGTTAAGAGTTTCCCGGGAGTTGGTTTCAAGGTCCCAGAGCGTATGGTCTAAATCAAAAAAGATATGTTCGTATAGCATTAATCAGCGGTTTGTATAAGTAATAAGAAGAAGCCGACCAGATTAAAACAGAAGTAAACATGTAAATAATTACTTTCTGTTTATTTTTAAAATAACGAACCGCCAGAAAGCATCCAAGCGGAATCGATAACAATAACGGGGTAAGCAATGCAATGCCCGTAAGCCCGAATTTCTTTTTTATTCTGATAATAAGTCTTTTCTTTCCGGAGAATATTTTTTTAGGAGGAAGATCAGGATGTGTAATTTTCTTTTGTGCCTGGCGTTTTTTGTAATTTAAAATAAGCGTATCGCTGAAAAAAACAAAAACAACAACCCCCGTAAATCCGCCCAGCGAAGTAACGGTAACGGCTTCAAAAAATGAAAAGCCCATTCCCAAAGCCATCGGCATACCACCAAAAACAAATTTGATAGTACTAACTAAAAATACAGAAATTATTTCCCACCAGGATTCCAAAATAGTTAATTTAAAGTTTTGTTCCGTATGATAAATCACCCGCATCCCCCAGTCCGGGAACAATATACGACTGAGCTGTTAATTCATCGTCCACAGCACCGCACCATAGAGTAACGTTCTCCGGCAAATGTTTCTTTGCATATTCCACACCTTCCACCGAAGCAATTATAGAAACAATATGAGTATGCAAAGGTTTACCACGGTTCATCAGCGCTTTATAAGTTAAAACCATTGACATACCCGAAGCAAGCATAGGGTCGCAAAGAATCAAAACTTTATTATTTATATCGGGGCAAGCCAAATACTCAACCTGAACATCAAAACTACCATCTTTATGGTGCTTTCTGTAAGCAGAAATAAATCCATTCTCTGCTTTGTCAAAATAATTTAATAACCCATGATGAAGTGGCAAACCTGCTCTCAATATAGTAGCAATTACCGGTTGTTCTTTTAATTGCGAAACATTCGCAATGCCAAGAGGAGTAGTTACCTCCTTCGATTCGTAACTTAATGTTTTACTTATTTCATACGCCATCACTTCTCCCATCCGTTCCAGATTTCTGCGAAAACGCATGCTGTCTTTTTGAATGTTCTCATCGCGAATCTCTGCAATAAAATGATTGAAAATTGAATTTGTTGCTCCTAAAATGTGTACCATACTTTTATTCTTTTATTTTTTTTATCCATTTTGCCACCGTGGGCAGGTTGTTTTTTTTCACCTGTAAATATACATAATCTTTTGCTCCGAACTTATTATAAAATTGTGCAACTGAGTCTACAGACGAGCCACCAAAGTCAAGTTGATACTTTTTCTGTGAATTCTGTAATATAAAATAATCAATTAACAAATACATTGCCCCTTTCGCTTTTCCATTATCAGTTAACCCGTTTTTCAGGTAAGTAAAGGTGGAATCATTAAACATAAAAAATGCAGCAGCACATAATTCATCGCCATCATACACTGCAAACGATTGACCTTTTTTGTTTTTAAGGCAGGCATTCATTAGCTTAATTAATAGGACATAATCATTCGGTTTAAATATTTCCAATTCGCCTCCTTTAGTTGTTTTAAATAGGTTCACAATTTTTTCAGGCTCTATATCAGGGCGTATTTTTAAACCCGATTTAATTGCTTTTTTAATATTCCTCCGGGTATTCTCCGAGTAGTTTTTTACAATTGTTTCATAAGAAGTTTTCAGGTCTAATAACTGAAATCGTTTTTCTTTCTTCTCAATTCCATTAACCTCAAAGGAATTTGTTTCATGCAAACAGAATTCAATGTATTTGAATTTGGAAGGAATAGAATCAAAAAAATCATTTACCAGTTTGGAGGTAATTTTAAGATTTGTATAAACACCAAAGTAACGTGTAAAAAAAGGCTGATAGATATAATTGATTTTATATTTTGATTTGGTTGCTAATGGAAAAACAGCTTCATAATCATTTAATATTAATGCCGACCAATCATCTGCCACTACATCTAAATACCATGAATAAATAAATATACAGGCATTTGAACTGTTGTCAATGCATTTGTCCCATTTTTGTTTATTAATGTTTTTATGTTCGGTGTATGTTATCATTTGTTCTTTTGAAACATTTTTGAATAGGTGGTAAAGTTATGTTTCATTTTATTCTTTTCAACAAACTCTTCCAGTTTCTGAATAGAATACCTGGATAGGGCTTTTGGATGACCTATTACAACCATGTTGTCAAACTTCTTCTTTTTCAATTTCCTGACCGCCCTGTCTAAAAGATGTGCATTATACCCATCTACACATACAGTGCAATCAGTGTATTGTGTCAGCATCTTTTTTCTTTGACCCGGTGCGGGCATTGCTCTTCCATCACCTAAGGGTTTATGCAAATAAGGATTTTTCCTTCCAAGCAAAAAAAGCTTCCAGAAAAACAAAGGAGAATTTCTGATTGAGCTTATCGGCACTTCAGTAAAGTATCCATTGGTGTTTTCAATTTCGGGCTCATCTTCAAATTGGTAGATATCTTTATCAGGAGCATTTCTGAAATCGTAACTATAGTTTTCTGAAACATAAAAACCTTTTCTGAAAACACTACTATCAACAGTAATATTATTTTTCTGAAAAGCCTTTTTAAGTTTACGGAAAGGTTGCAAACACCATCCACCTGCACGATAAGTAAAAATTTCTTTACCGGTTAAGTCAGTCAATACTTTTTTGTATTTAGTAACTATAGCTTCTATTTCCGGTTCGTTAAAATCTATTAGCTTATATCTTCTTACATCAATTATCCATCTCTCTCCATTGTAATAACTATCCTCCCAATGCGGGTGAATATGCAATTGCACATCATGGCCTGAATGAGATAAATATTTTATTTGGTCAGTTATGGCAGTATAGTCTTTCTCTAATTGAGGAAATTGTTTTCGGTATTCATCAAGCTTTAAAATAAAACCACAATCAACAAAAAAGCAAAATCGAACATCATGTTTTTCTGCGATTCGAATTAGTTCAGAAGTAGGGTAGAGGATACATTTATCTACTGTTCCATGGTTTTCACCAAAGTAAATTTCATAATCCAGGGTAATATAAATGTTCATGCTTATTTTCTAATTTCCGAAAGGTGTATACATGGTAATACCTTTTTCATTATAATTTTTTATCATTACTTCAAGCATTATATTGGCATCAATTAACATACTTTGAGCTTCGCCAATTAATCCGTTTACTAAAACTCCTTCTTTTTCAAACATCGGTTTTAATGCATCGCAATTGCGTTTAGCCGAATATTCCGGGTTGTGTACTTTTGTTTTTACTAATGATTTATTTCCTTTTTCATCAGTCATTTCTATTTCAAATATTTTTGCATCGTAAACAGGAAACTTAAAATCTACTGCATCTTCCAATGTATGAAGATTGGTACATGCTCCATTTAATGTTGTCCCAAGCATTAATATCTTTCCATTCATTGAGCATAATTTCCTGAAAGGTGAATTTTCATTGTAGGGTGTCAACTGATCATAATGAGTATTAGTATAATATTCGGCCAGCCTTCCTTTAGCACAAACAGAATCAGTAGGATGAAAGCTACGAAATACATTGGTTGATTTCCTGAAACATTCTGTAATTATTCCCATTTGTGATGGAGTATTTTTAATATCAAAGTAAGGATGTTCTTCAAGGTAGGTTTTATTCCTTCCCTTTGCACTAAATGATGGAAACAAAAGAGTTCCACCTTCACCAACAGTTTCAGATAGTGCGTTTATAACAGTTTCAGCGCCCCCTTCCACAAATCCAATCTTACTCATACTACTGTGAACTAAAACGGAATCACCATTTTTAATTCCAATTTTTTTAAAATCATCAACTAGTGTTTGTTTGGAAATTCCTAAGTCATTCTTCTGTTGGTCTTGTAATTGTTTTTTTCTTTGTTTCTTTTTTACTTTTTTCCCCCATTCCAACAAAAATTCAGGAGAATACTTTAAAATAAATTGTTTAATCATTATTTCTTAGACATATTATTTTACTGCATACTCAACCATCTCCTCGTACACCGCACGCCAACCTAACCATAGTTTCTGATTGTTAATCGTGTCATTATGCCATAAACTCATAAATACACCATTCACCGCTTTTACTTCATCAATTAATGGTTTTATTTTCAGCATGGCATCTTCAGGATGTACCTTCATATAATATTTTAGTGTGCCTTCCATAATTGCGAACGGATGGATTTTAAGTTTTGTTTCCATCTCCATATCTAAATCATAAAAATTAAATGGTGTGCAAATACTTGCCCTGAATCCAACTTGGGAAGCAAACCCCATTGTGTAATCATCAGTAATGTCTATATCTATTAGATTTCGGTAAGTTTCAGGTAAAGTTAATTTTAAAAAGTGTTGACGACTTTTTGTTACTTCCCGATGTAATACTTTTGCAAGCCGGTTTACTTCTTTTTTTAATTGTGCTTTGCTTTTATTGGAGCCATAAGATGGATGAATTCCGATTTCGGCATAGTCACCAAGCATTTTAATTAACGACTGAAAACGTTTACTTTCAATAGGTAAATTTTTGTCGTTAACCCCGTAATCACCAAGCAGAAAAAAGTAAATACTCTTGAAATTATATTTTTTTAAAATAGCTAACTGGAAATCGTAAGTATCATAAGGGTCTTTTTCTAATCCCATTAATACCCTGTTTCTTTCTTTAATTTCCTTAAAATCGAAAGTAGAAAGAGATTTTAAATAGCCACCGATACTACGTGTAAAACCCTTTTCACGATAGGCATATGCATTGTCAATATCTATTGTGGAAATGAATTCATACTTTTTCTGAGGAAAAAATAAATCAGGGTACTTTTTCAGAAGTAAATCTTTTACCCATCCTGCCCAGATATTCACTACAGGTTTACTTAAAAAATTATTTAAAAAGGCCAAGCTGTCTTTTGCCTCAAAACGATCGTGTTCATCCCTGATGTGGGGAAGGTACTCTTCATAACGGGATACAAGGTAAAATGAAGCAGCAAATACATCAAATGGTAAGCCCGAAGCTTTACCGGTAGCATAAAATACTTTATTTGAATTGAATTCAAAAACAGAAATGTTTTGCTCATTAATGCCCGTTTCGAATAAAAGATTTCTTGAAATGAAAAACAATTCATCCTCTAATGGGTTGTTGGTATAACTCAGTTTGGCACTTCCATGTTTTTTAAATTCATCTGCATCATTTGTTAAAGCAAAATCAATTCCCAGAATATCCTTGAATATTAAGTTAAAGATGTACTTATTACGGTGAGTAATTTTATGTGTATAGATTAGGAGCATGTTTATTTAATGTTCTCTATTATTTGTTCACAAATAAATTCTGCAGCTTTTCCATCACCAAATAGGTCTGGAAAATCAAGTTTGTTTTTTTGGGAAAAGTGATTAAACGCTTCAACAATTTTATTTTCATCGGCATCGGCCAGTATTGCCGAACCACAGGCAACAAGTTCACTCCATTCGGTTTCAGTACGCAGAATAATGCATGGTTTATGAAAAAAGAAAGCTTCTTTTTGAACCCCGCCAGAGTCCGTCATTATCAGGGTAGCATTTTTTTCTAATTCTATCATTTCCAAAAATGAAACAGGGGCAATAATCTTTATGTATTCGCTTGTTTTAATTTTGCTGTATAATTCAGGAAAAAGATTTTGAGCTAACAACTTTGATGTTCTGGGATGTAATGGAATAATTATTTTTATTTTGTTTTCGGTTGCAATAGTATTCATTGCATTGAATAATTTATTTAACCTTAAGGGTTCATCAGTATTATTATTTCGATGAATAGTAGCAAGAATAAAATCAGAATTCTCTAAATTGTTGTCTTTTAAAAAAGTTGTCTTTTTTTCTGAAAGGGTTGAGAAAAAAAGACTGTTATCATACATCACATCTCCACAATGAAAAATCCTTGGATTATCAATTGAATATGGGGGGATATTATTTTCAGGAAAGCCTTCTTTTAACAAATTGTTATATCCGGTTTTTGTAGGTGAAAAAAGAAGTGTTGAAACATGATCGCACATAATCCGATTAATTTCCTCCGGCATGGATTTATTAAATGACCGCAAACCTGCTTCGATATGAATAATGGGTATATGAACTTTAGATGCAGCTATTGCTCCCGCCAAAGTTGAATTCGTATCTCCATAAACAATAACACATTTTGGTTTTTCCTTTAACAAGATTTCTTCAATTCCTTCAATCATTGAAGCTGTTTGTTTTCCATGAGTTCCGGAGCCAACATTCAAATGATAATTTGGATTAGGAATCTCTAATTCATCAAAAAATACCTGAGACATATTATCATCATAATGTTGGTTGGTATGAATTATTACTTCATTTATCTTATCAGCAAATTTATTTTTAATCGATCTGCTTATTGCGGCAGCCTTGATAATTTGTGGACGAGCTCCTATTATGGTCAGTATTTTTAGTTTATGCATTTTAGCCCTTTTCTTTACTTATAATATTCCTTCATCTGCAAAACTATAATATCCCGAATCTGTGATAATCAAATGGTCAACCAATGGTATTTCCATTATTTTACCAGCCTCTTTTATACTTCTTGTAATTTTTATATCTGCCTCACTTGGTTTCATGTTTCCGGATGGATGATTGTGACAAATTATTATGGTACTTGCATAATGTTCAATAGCCGTTTTGAAAATTATTTTTGTGTCCACTACCGTACCTGTAACTCCTCCGCGACTTATTAATTCTTTCTTAATTACAGCATTTGCCCTGTTTAAAATCAGCATCCAGAACTCTTCATGGGGTAAATCTAAAAAGGAAGACTTCATTATTTCAAAAGCATCTTTACTTGTTATGATTTTTTCGCGTTTTAAAGTTTCCGTTTCTTTCCTTCTTCTTCCTAACTCCAATGCAGCTATAATGCTTATTGCCTTTGCTTCTCCTATTCCTTTGAACTTTATTAATTCCTGAACGGATAATTTTCCTAATTCATTCAGGTTATTTCCTGTGCTTGATAATATGCGTTTTGATAATTCTACTGCAGTTTCGTCCTTGCTTCCGGATCCAATTAAAATGGCTATCAACTCGGCTTCGGTAAGAACATGCCTTCCTTTACCCAATAGTTTTTCACGGGGTCTGTCTTCTTCCGCCCATGATTTTATTCCGAAAGGTTGTTTATTATCTTCCATAGTTTTAGAGTTTATAAAGGTAATAAAAATTCATAAAAAAAGTCCCCCGAATCATCGGGGGACTTTTTTTATGAATTTTTATAATTGCTACTTAATTATTTTTTAAGTGCATTTACTCTTTTTGTCAATTTTGATTTCAAATTAGCTGCTTTGTTTTTGTGAATAACATTTTTCTTAGCCAATTTATCAACCATAGCAATAACTTTAGGAAGTTTAGTAGAAGCAGATTTTTTACTTTCGTCTTCTCTTAAATCTTTCATTGCATTACGCATTGTTTTTGCCTGGTAACGATTTGTAAGTCTTTTAGCATCGTTAGAACGAATTCTTTTGATACTCGATTTGTGATTTGCCATTGTATTTTATTTGTTTTTATTAAAAAAAGTTAATCAAATTATTTTTCGATTAGCCCTTGTATCTACTACTTTTAGTAGCCCGTAGGGGAATCGAACCCCTCTTTCCAGGATGAAAACCTGGCGTCCTAACCCCTAGACGAACGGGCCCAAATGTGTCCCCTTATTTTTTGGGAGTGCAAATGTAGATTAAAATTTGAATGTAGCAAAACTTTTTTCACTATTTCCTCAATTTTAAGCAAAATCGTCATTATCGGCCTGAAAACGGAAACCTAACCTTTTTCCTGTTTTTATCTGCATTCCTTCACTTGCAGTTTGCATATCTGCCACCGATATTTCTTTAATTGAATCAAATGGAGGAGTAAATAAATCGAAATTTAGACAATATAGAATAGTCGACTCAAGTACTGATTTTATTGCTTCTTCATCAATTATTGAGTGAATGAAATCATTATATAAAAAACCTAATTGTCTTTTGCCTTCAACAAAATAATGGTTCTCATTATTAACAAAAATTCGACCGATTACATATCCGGAATCGTTCACTCTATTATACGTAAAGGAATCATTCAGAAAGTTGTAGATATTAATAATTCCGCAAAATGACCTCATATGTTCCTCTTTTACATAAGAACTTTTCCAAATGTTATGAGATTTATCAAATTCAAAAATGTTTGTATGCATATTAAAAATAAGAAGGTCACCTGCCACGCGCAACTCAAATTCAAAGGCCCCCTTTTCTTTATAATCAATTATTACTCGTTTATCAATAGCCGTGGCTTCTTTCTTTAAATCAGCCGCTACTTGTTTTGCTGTTGACTTGAATAGATTAAAAGCATGAAGTGTATTGGCATATACATCCTGCTTGAGACTTGATTTTTCTTTAAGAGTTTTTATTATCAACTCTCTGGGCGTTAATTTTTCCATTATAATTTTCGTTTAATATGCTCTGGCAAAAACAACTTTTTGTACTGAAGGTTTGCCGCTATATATGCAGGTTCCTTGTTCCTGTTTATTACTTAAAGGAATACATCGTATGGTCGCTTTCGTTTCTTCTTTAATTTTTTGCTCTGTTTCGCTTGTTCCATCCCAATGAGCCATAACAAAACCTGGAGTTTCTTCAAGAATTCTCTTAAATTCATCGAAAGTGTCAGCATTGTATGTTTTTGTTTCGCGCATGGCCAATGCTTTTTGAAACAGGTTATCCTGTATTTGCTGAAGCAGATGTTCTATCTTGTTTTCAATATCAGCCTGTTGAAGGGTTTCTTTCTCCATGGTATCTCTTCTTGCAACTTCAACAGTTCCATTTTCAAGGTCCCTTGCACCAATTGCAATTCGAACAGGCACTCCTTTTAATTCGTATTCAGCAAATTTCCAACCTGGACGTTGGTTGTCCCTGTTATCATATTTTACTGAAATACCCTTTGCTTCCATAGCCTTTTTCATTTTTGCTACCACTTCGTTAATTTGGGCTAATTGTTCCTCTCCTTTATATATAGGAACAATAACTACCTGAAAAGGTGCTAACTTTGGAGGTAAAACTAATCCTTTATCATCTGAATGGGACATAATTAAAGCCCCCATCAAACGGGTGGAAACACCCCAGGAAGTGGCCCAGACAAAATCTTGTTTCCCTTCTTTGTTTGCAAACTTTACGTCAAATGCTTTAGCGAAATTCTGTCCAAGGAAATGAGAAGTTCCAGCTTGTAAAGCTTTGCCATCCTGCATTAATGCTTCTATGCAATAAGTTTCTATTGCTCCCGCAAAGCGCTCGTTGGCTGTTTTTATTCCTTTTATCACCGGCATAGCCATAAATTGTTCAGCAAAATCAGCATATACATTTAACATTTGTTCTGTTTCGGAAACTGCTTCTTGAGGAGTAGCGTGTGCAGTATGTCCTTCCTGCCATAAAAATTCGGTGGTTCTTAAAAATAATCGCGTCCGCATTTCCCAACGAACTACATTGGCCCACTGATTAATAAGCAATGGTAAGTCACGGTAAGATTGTATCCAACCTCTGTAAGTATTCCATATAATGGTTTCGGAAGTAGGGCGAACTATTAATTCTTCATCCAGTTTGGCTGTTTCATCTACTACAACACTTCCATCAGGCGCAGTTTTTAGCCGATAATGGGTTACAACAGCACATTCCTTTGCGAATCCTTCTACATGGCTGGCTTCTTTACTGAAAAAAGATTTAGGTATAAACAAAGGGAAGTAAGCATTTACGTGGCCAGTGTCCTTAAACATCTTGTCCAAAGCCTGCTGCATTTTTTCCCAGATAGCATATCCATAAGGTTTAATAACCATACACCCTTTAACCGCAGAATGTTCCGCCAAATCAGCTTTTACAACCAATTCGTTGTACCATTCTGAATAATTCTCCTCACGGGTTGATAATTCCTTGCTCATAATCTAATTTTTGTGGTATAGTATTTGTAATTTTGCATTAATAATGGACAAAATTAGAAAATAAACCTTTTGTTTATCGGTTTGTCAAAGGAATATAAAAATCAGCTTACAAAAAAATAAATAAAATGAAAACCACATTAGTAATTTCAGCCCTTGCAATTATCGCTTTAGCTTCGTGCAGCACATCTAAAGATGGCGCTTCTACTAAGTATAACGATGATATTTATTACTCTTCAAAAGATGCTGCTGCGGATAAAGAAAAGCAAAAACTGGAAGCGGAGAATAAAAAGCTAAGAGAAGAAAATGAGCGAAAATCAGCTCAACTAGAAGAATATGCAAGAAATCAAAGTAATAATGATCAGGGTTCAGAAAATAAAACAAAGACTGTAAAAACTGCTCCTCAAGGAAAAAGCAGTAATCCAGATGACTATGATTATTACGACCCTAATCAAAGCAATTCATCTTCTTCCACTACTGCTGATGGAAATGGAACTACTTACAATAATACAACCAACAATTATTATGATAAACCGTTTAATTACGATGATTATTATGATGATGAGTATGCGGTTCGTTTAAGACGTTTCCATAACCCTGTTAACAGTTATGGGTATTATGATGATTATTACACCAATTCCTATTGGTATAATAGCAACCATTATTATTATGGTTCTTCTGTGTATATGGGTTATAATTTCTGGGGACCTAGTTATTATGCCTATTCCTATTATCCAAGCATGTATATGTATTCGAGCATGGGTTGGGGATACGACCCTTATTACAGCCCTTATGGATATTACGGTTACAATGCTTACAATCCTTATGGGTATTATGGATATAACCCTTACGGTTATAACTCATACGGGTATGGTAATGGTGGATATTGCGGTGGTGGTTACAGTAATAATTATTTCAACAGTTATGATGGAAACAGCTATCATTATGGACCAAGAGGGAACAACAGTGGTGCTGGCGGAAGCGGACGTGCTACCGTTCAACCTACTTTAGCAAGTAAGTATATTGCAACAGTGGAAGCAGAAACCCATAAGCCGTTTGCAGAAACTAAAGGAAGAACGACTAATCCTCATTTGCAAAACACTACGGTAAATGATTATATATCTAAACCTAATCGTATTAATTACTCTGAATATTCAAAACCAACAAATAGTGTTTCTGAAATCAGAGATAACAGCAAACCCGTTAATAATGTAAATACTGATAAACCAAGAGAACATGCCCAGGACTATTATCAGGGTAAGCCTGTGCGAGGACAAAACTCTAATAATGCTATCCAGTATAACGAACAAAAGCCCAACAACCAGCAGGCACAACCCAGAAATGAGAAACCGCGATACGAGCAGCCAAGAAATGAACAAACTCAACCACGTAACGAGCAAGTGCAGCCACGAAATGAACAGCCGAGAAACGAACAATCGGTGCCAAGAAACCAGCAGTCGCAACCTCGAACAGAACGACCAAGAGAAAATAATTCCCAGGCTGTTCAGCAACATTATTCCGAACCTAGAAGCAATACTCAACCTTCAAACGGAAACAGCGGAGGCGGCAGTATGAGAAGCAGTTCTCCTTCATCGGGTGGCAGTAGCGCGCCCTCTCATAGTTCCGGTAGCGGAAAGAGAAGATAATTTTTAAATTTCAATAAAATGAAAAAGCTAATAATAGCGGGCATTGGAGCAGTGTGTTCAGTTGCAGCAATTGCGCAAAACGACATTGATGCAATGCGATACTCCCAACTTACCTTTGGAGGAACAGCAAGATTTGCTTCCATGGCTGGTTCTATGGGTGCATTGGGTGGTGATATTTCAACCATCAGTTTTAATCCTGCCGGTATTGCAGTGTTTCGCAAAAGTGAAATTTCAATTACTCCATCGTTCTATTCAGGAAGTTCTTCTTCTACCTACATGGGCAACAATTCAGGAGATACCAAATTAAATGTAAACCTTGGAAACATTGGATTGGTAGGAACTATTAAGCTTGATGGAGAAAATAAAGGTGGATGGCAATCGGTTAATATTGGCTGGGGATATAATCGGACTAACAACTTTCATAATCGGATAAGTATTGCTGGCGATAACAAAACAAGTTCTTTATTAGACAATTTTGTGGCTTCTGCTAATGGTCATGTTCCGGCTGATTTTGATTTATTTACAACCGACCAGGCTTATCAGGCATATTTATTCAATCCGGCAGGTGGCACCAACCAATACCAAAGCGTAATAAGAAATTATAATGCACAACAAAAAAAATCGGTGGAAAGCAAAGGTTCTATGGGAGAAATGTTTCTGAGTTTTGGGGCTAATTACAAAGATAAATTATTTTTAGGAGGGTCGCTAGGTATTGTTCATGCGGCATATTCTGAAGAAAGCAAATATGAAGAAGTATCGAACAGCGATTCAATCGATGGCTTCAATTCATTTACTTATTATCAAACATTAAATTCAAGAGGCAGTAATTATTTTAACGGGATAAATTTTAAGCTTGGGGTAATTGTAAAACCTACGGATTGGTTGCGCTTAGGCCTTTCTGTTCATACACCTACTAAAATTAATTTTAAAGATGAATATACGAGTTCTATGTATTCTGATTTAGATACGGCTAAACATATCACAGATACAGTAAAAGGCAAATTTAGTTATTCAATCACCACTCCTTACCGGGCGATGTTTAGTGTTGGATTTGTGATTAAAAAAATAGCTTTATTAAATATAGATTACGAATACGTAGATTATAGTTATGCCTCGCTTAATTCCCATCCTAATGTGTTCAGCGATGTAAATACCGCTATTCGAAGCAAGTACACCGCCACCGGAAACCTGAGAGTAGGAGGAGAGGTAAGGCTGGATCCGATTGCTTTTCGTCTCGGGTATGCTTTGTATGGGAGTCCGTTTAAAACGGGTGATAATAAAAATGCCACCAGAAGCAGCTATACTGCCGGTGTAGGCTATCGATACAAAAAAATATTTATGGATATCGCCTATGTGTTCAGCATGTATAGCGAAAAAAATTACCTATACGATTCTCCCGACCTTATGCCTGTAAGCACTGATTATCGAACTTCCAGCTTTATGGGAACCATTGGCGTAAAATTCTGATTTCTAAAATCAACATCTCCATTTTAAAAAAAATCCTGAAGCAATTCGGGATTTTTTTTGTCGTGATTTTGATTTTTTTTATTTTGAAATTTTTATTCTTCTATCTTTGACAAATTAAAATAAATTACTTTTTTATTTCTAAAAATTAACACAGGTATTATAAACTTTTTACAAAAAGGGAAATGAAAAAAAATCACTGGTTATTTCTTTTATTTATTTTTGTTGTTTCGGGCACTTCAATGGCACAACCTGTATTAACAGCCGCTGCCACTAACCCTATTACGGGAGACGTGTTTCATATTGTTAGTTCCGTTTATTCAGGAACAGTAAGTCCTTCGGGAGCCAATGTTGTCTGGAACTTCAGCTCGTTAGCTGCTTCAGGAAACTACACAAGAGGAGAAGTAATGCCAGCTTCTACTCCATATTCTTCAGTATTCCCCTTAGCAACTCTTTGCGATACGATAGGAAGCAATTTCGACTATTATTTAACTAATTCGTCATCATTTTTATCATTAGGTCGCAAAAGCCTTTCAAATAATAGTACTATTTATTCCAATTCTATGACCTTGATGATTTATCCTTTTACTTATGGTTCTTCGTTTACAGATTCTTTTGCAGGAATCCAAACCATCGGACCGTCTGTATATAATCAGTCTGGGATAGTTACAACTACTGCTGAATCATGGGGTACAGTGACCACACCAACAGCTACTTTTTATAATGCATTACGTGTTCGTCAAAACATTCATTATGTTCAAACCATTGGTGCTACCACTTATCAGACCTTTTCTGGAAGTGCTTATTTTTGGTATGTTGCAGGAGTTCATCAGCCTGTTTTATCTATTTTAAGTGATACCGTAAACGGAAGTCCGGTTGCCATGTGTCAGTATTTATCTGGTGCTGTAGGTATTTCAGAAGAAAATGAAATGGGGATAACCACTAATTTATTTCCAAATCCTGCGACAAATAGTATTACCCTCGAGTATGTTTTGAAAACAGCAAATTCAATAGAAATATCAATTGTAAATAGTTTAGGAGAAAAAATAATTTCAAAAAGAATGGCTACTCAGCCAGTAGGCGAATATTCTGAAATATTCAATTTGCAGGGTATTTCAAAAGGAATTTATTTTGCAGAGGTAACGGCTGGAAATAGTACCAGTAGAAAAAGATTTGTAAAACAATAAATTTTTTATTTGAATTTCAGGTTAATAACCCTGATACAATTTTTCAATCGTTCGTCTCCCGAACCTTTAATAATAAAATAATCTGCATTAATTTTTCTTAATTCATCTTCATACCAATTGAAAAAGAAAGTTCTTCTATGCGGATTTTCTCTCAGTGGGTCTTCCTGCCAAGGTAAATCAGGCGAAGTGAGTAAATAAAAATCATATTTGAAAGTAATAATGTTCTCCTCAATCCAATCTGGGCAAGTATTAAAAACATCAAGACACCAAACTTTAGAAATGATAAGTTCGGTATCGGCAAAAATGAATTTACTGGAATTGGCAAGTAAATTATTTTCTTCCTCAAGTTGATGTTTGGCAATTGCAATAATATCATCCAAAGTGTATTTTCTGTTTATGGTGGAAAGATAAGGGCGTGCATATTCCGGTACCCAGGTCGTGTTAAAATACTTTGCAAGCGCTTCCGAAAGTGTGCTTTTGGCGGTACTTTCAGGGCCTATTAATGCAATACGTTTTATGTTGTTTTTTTTCTCCACGATAAATATCCGGTAACAGAAAGCAAAGTATAAATAACAGAAAGAAGGGCAATTAAATAAAAACCCCTGTAAGCATACAACGCAATACTAAGGCCATTCAGTATAATCCAGTATAACCAGTTTTCTAGTATTTTTTTAGCTTGCATCCAGGTAGCAATAATGCTGAAAGCGGTAATAAAAGCATCAAGATAAGGCAGCACCTGTGTGGAATAATGATGGGCCATGTATCCAAACGGTAGCCATATAATCATTCCGATAAAAATAAGGAATATGTTTTTTTGAATTGAAAAAGATGAAATGGATAATTCAGTTTTTTCTTCCGAGCCATGCAACCATTGGTACCAGCCATATACACCAATAATAACATAAAAAATATTTAATCCACTTTCCAAAAACAGATGGCCGGTAAAACAAAGGTAAACCAACAAAGCACTGGAAATGATTCCGAATAGCCAGCACCAGACATTTTCAATAGCAGCTAATATTACATAAATTACAGCAGTAATAAAAATGAGCCATTCGGTAACACTGGTTTGATAAAATGCAGAAAGTAAAGAATCGGAAAAGAAGGATAAAATCATTGTCGGGCTTTAAAAATAAGATGCAACAGATATGCGATTTACTTAATCAATTTTATCCTTAAATCTGCTACATCTGTTTTATTCAATCGGAATATTTAATTCCTTAAATCGATCAACTATTTTATTGAATTCTACAAGAGGGTCTTTTTTCTTCCACATTGCACTATAAAAAGCTAATCCATGAAATCCAATTTTCTCACCTTTTTCAATTGCTTCCATATCTACACCACCACGCGCGATGACTTTATATCTTGATTTTTTCAGAGCTGAAGCTAAACTATGCTCCGTAAAACCACTTTGAAATTTGCTACTCAAACTGTCAAACACCGGGCTTAAAAAAACGTAAGTATATTCATAATCCGATTTTTTGTCAAGCAACTGTCCGATATTATTAAACGATGTAGTAATTTCGATTTCAGGATTTGAAAAGCGAAGAATTTTAACCGTAAGCCAGGTTTTAACCGCATCTTTTTGGTGCGACTTGGTAAGATGTATTCCTTTTAGTTTAAATTTTCTAGCCAAATTATGATGCGAATGAATAACAATTCGATTATGAAAATGAGGAGGAATACTTTTGATGAACTGTTTCATGGTGTATGTAGAAAATTTATGCTTTCGCAAATGAAAAGTTTCTAATCCTGATTCAAAAAGTTTAGTAATAATGGATGCTTCGTTTTCTATGGTTTTAGAGCTTGAAATGACAATTAATTTCATATAGTGTTGGTTTGTTTTATAGTTTGTGCACTGCTGCTGCAATTTTTTTTATCAATGAGGCATCCTTTTCAATCGCATTTCCCACAACTATTATATCAGCACCAGCCTTACAGGATGCAATAGCTTTTGCTACAGTATTTATACCTCCTCCTGCAATAACGGGAATAGAAACAGATGAAGATACTTTGTGAATCATAGATTCGTGTATAGTTTTGGCTGCACCACTGCCTGCATCAAGATAAATTAATTTCAGTCCCAACATTTCTCCTGCCATAGCTGTGCACATGGCAATGTCATATTTGTCTGAAGGGATGGGTGATGTGTTACTCATATAGGCGGCAGCCGTGTGGTTGCCACTTTCAATTAGCATATAACCGGTTGAAATTATTTCAAGATTAGAGGACTTTAAAGAAGGTGCCGCTATTACATGGTCGCCAATTAATAAATTGGCATTTCTTCCCGAAATCAGCGATAACAATAAAATTGCATCAGCTTGCTGACTTATCTGTAAATTGTTTCCCGGAAAAATAATAACAGGAATATTAGTTTCTGCTTTTATTTTTTTTATGCAATCTTCAATATTCCCATTGGTAATAAGGCTCCCACCTACCATGATAAAATCAACACCAGCACGTTCCGCAAGTGCAAGTATTTTCGATTTTTTAAATTTATCCGGGTCAATTAAAAGAGCAAATTGTTTCTTACCTGATTTTTTGCTTTTTAAAATTGAAGAATATATAGATTTCGGTATCATCAAATTTTATATATTTACACCGCAATATTAATTAATTCATTCGAGCACCAAAGAAAATTATATTAAAAAAGTTATTTTTATTTTGAAAAATACAATTTGAGTTCGAAATATTTTAGATATTTACAAAAAATTTAAGACACATTATTATGAAGTCAATTAATCTTAACATTAAAGTAGCATTATTAGTTTTAGTTGGATTGTTATGTCAATCAACATTGAAATCACAAGAAGCGCCCTATCCATTCTCTGATAAAGGGAAATATGGTTATGTTAGTAAAAGCGGGAAGATTGTTATTCCAGCAGGATTTGATTATGCAGAAAAATTTTACGAAGGAATGGCTGTAGTTAAACAAAATGGTAAACGTGGTTTTGTTGATATTACCGGAAAATTGGTAATTCCTGCACAATATGATTCTAAAGTAGACGGATATTTTTCGGATGTTTTAGCTTGTGTTAAACAGGGTGCCAAATTTACTTACATAGATAAAACAGGGAAAACAGTCCTTGAACCAAAATGTGATTTTGCGTATAAGTTTTCTGAGGGTATGGCGAGAGTTCAAATAGATAATAAATTCGCTTACATTGACAAAACCGGAAATCAGGTTATTAAACTTCAATTTGAAGGTGGTTGGGATTTTAAAGATGGATTGGCAAGAGTTAAGAAAAATGGTAAATGGGGTTTCATAGATAAGACCGGAAAGGTGGTAATTGATTTTAAATATGATGAAACATTTGAATTTTGCGAGGGTCTAGCTAATGTAAGAACCGGGGATGAAAAATCAGGTAAGTGGGGTTATATTGACAAAACAGGAAAATTAGTTATTGAAGGTCCTTTTGACAAGGCATATGCTTTTAATGATGGTATGGCTTGCATACGGGTTGGAGATTTTAAAACAGGAAAATTTGGGTTTATTGATAAAACCGGTAAAGTGGTTATCCCTGCAAATTTTACAGGTTGTGACTCTTTTTATGAGGGGCTTGCCTGTATAAGCACCTCTCCATTATCCGGAGGAACTTTAAAAGATGCTAAATGGCAATACATAGATAAAGCAGGAAAAATTGTTGTGTCACGAGGTTCCGATTTCGTTTCTCATTTCGATAAAGGCATGGCCTATGTTAGCTATGACGGGCAATTGAACTACATTGACAAAACAGGTAAGGTCGTTTGGACAGCTTCCGATAAAAAATAAATAGTCAGCAATTTAAACAAGTGCAAAGTTTTGTTGTTATAGACATAACAACTAATTTTGCACTTTCTTTTTAATTTTAATAATAATCAATAAATAATAAATAAAATGTCAAATACATCCGTGGAGAAATTTGAAAAATACAAAGTAAAAGATATGTCCTTAGCAGAATGGGGGCGTAAAGAAATTAAATTGGCAGAAGCAGAAATGCCTGGCCTAATGTCATTACGTGAGGAGTTTGGTGCATCGAAGCCGCTAAAGAACGCTCGTATTGCAGGTTGTTTGCACATGACGATACAAACAGCAGTACTAATTGAAACCCTTGTGGAATTGGGTGCAGAAGTTACCTGGTCATCTTGTAATATTTTTTCTACCCAGGATCATGCCGCTGCTGCTATTGCTGCTGCAGGAATACAGGTTTATGCCTGGAAAGGAATGAACGAACAGGAATTCGATTGGTGTATCGAACAAACTCTATTCTTTGGCGAAGATCGCAAACCATTAAACATGATTTTGGATGATGGTGGAGATTTGACCAATATGGTGTTCGATAGATTCCCTGAATTGATAAAAGAAATAAAAGGTCTTTCCGAAGAAACAACTACAGGCGTTCACCGTTTGTACGAACGTATGAAAAATGGAACGTTACATGTTCCTGCCATTAACGTAAATGATTCTGTTACTAAATCTAAATTTGATAACAAATATGGATGCAGAGAATCATTAGTAGATGCAATACGCAGAGCTACTGATTTGATGCTTGCAGGTAAAGTAGCTGTGGTGGCAGGTTATGGTGATGTTGGAAAAGGTTCAGCGGAGTCTTTATCTTCACAAGGGGTAAGAGTTATTGTTACCGAAATTGACCCGATTTGTGCATTGCAGGCTGCAATGGATGGTTATCAGGTTATGAAAATGGATAACGGTGTTAAAGAAGCGGATATCATAGTTACAGCAACAGGAAATAAAAATATTATCAGCGAAAGACATTTCCGTGCTATGAAACATAATGCTATCGTTTGTAATATTGGCCACTTTGATAATGAAATAGACATGGCCTGGTTGAATAAAAATTATGGTACTTCCAAAGATGTGATTAAGCCACAGGTGGATAAATATACTATTGATAAAAAAGATATTATTGTATTAGCTGAAGGCCGATTAGTAAACTTAGGTTGTGGAACAGGTCATCCTTCCTTTGTTATGAGTAATTCATTTACTAATCAAACATTGGCACAATTGGAATTATGGAATAATGCAGATAAATATGAAAACAAGGTTTATACTTTGCCAAAACATTTGGATGAAAAAGTAGCCCGTCTTCATTTGGCCAAAATTAATTGCGAGTTGGATGTGCTTAGTCCTGAGCAAGCTGCCTACATCGGGGTAACTGTTGAAGGACCATTTAAATCAGACGCATACAGATACTAAGCTGATTGTTACCTGCTTTTTTTAGCAAGTAGAATCATTTTAAATAAAAAACTCCCTGTTTTTTTGCAGGGAGTTTTTTATTTTAACAAATATTGCTTTCGTTTACAAAACAAGTAACTCCTTAGCTACTAATTTTGCCCTTCTTTTTTATAGAATTCCCCTATTCTATATATTAAGGATACCTATTTGTTTTACAAAAAGTGAGAATGGGACGCGGATTCATGAGAACGGGACCCGGAGTCATAAGGATTGGACCAAGATTCATGAGAATGGGACCCGGATTCATGAAAGCTGGACCTGGAGTCATGAGAATGGGACCAAGAGTCATGAGAACGGGACCCAGAGTTATGAAAGCGGAACCCGGATTCATGAGAACAGGACCCAGAGTTATGAAAGCGGAACTCGGATTCATGAAAGCTGGACCCAGATTCATGAGAACAGGACCAAGAGTTATGAAAATGGATACAAGAGTCAATAAAAAGAACTCAATAGTGAAAGAAACAACTTATTAACGAAGGTTTAATGCGTAATGAGCGAGTCCGGCAGTAGGCTTTAAATGAAAATGGATAATTAATTATAGATATGCAACACAGTCCCATCAAAGGTCGTGTTGTATGCTTTTAAAGGGGTTGACGCAGGTCCGTTAGTAACACTTCCATCATAAAGTGAAAATTTTGAATGGCAACAGGTATCCACAGCTAAAATCTGCGTAGCATCCACCACTACAGTAGCACATGGTTGAGAAGATTGATAGGTGCAGTTTCTATCGTATGCCATAAATTCTGTGGATGATTTTCTATATAGCAGTATACCCCTTACACCACCTGTAATATAGGTATGTCCACCAACTGCATTTAAATCAATAAAACTTGGATTACTCGAATATAAATAAATGTCCACATTGGTAAGTGGAACCCCGTTATCCTGTTGTTTTTTGCAACTCAAAGCATAAACAATAATAAAAAGAGGTAATGCTATTTTTAAAATGAATTTCATCAACAAATTGATTTAACGAAACAAAATTAAACAAATATATTTAATCGGGCTTAATAATCCACCATTGCTTAATATATTATTAAATTTGCATTCTCAATAACTGCAAATGAAAAACACTTTTAAAAAGATAATTTTACTAATGTTTTGCCTGTTACCGTTAGCTATGGTAGCACAGGACAAAAAGCCGGAGAACAAAGGTGCTATATCGTCAAAGATGCAACGAAGGGCAGCAAAACAAAAATGGAAAGATCAACGAAAACTGGAAAGAGCTCAGAAAAAGGCTGTAGAGGCACATCATAAGCGACTTCAAAGTAAAAAAACTTTGAAAAGCATGAAACAGCAGAAAAAGAAGAGTGATAGAATGAGGGATAATAAGCGAGAATTCTTTTTAGTTCGATGGTTCAGATACAAGCATTGACGGGTATTTTGTGATTTATTTGCAAAATTTAATTTAAAAATATTTGTTTATTATGCTTGATATTAAAAAATATTGTTGTAAATTTGCAACAAGTAATTTAAACGACATCCCCAAATTAGTTTAAATAGTGAAGCGATTATCGTTTTACAAGTTTCCCAAATATAGTATTGTTAGTTAATTGTTAATTGTTATTTTTTAACTCTATTTTCATTAATTCAATTGAATTTTAGTCGATTAAAAAACAAAAAAATCTTTAGAAAAAGATTTAAAAAAATATATTTGTTTATGAAAATTAAAAAATCATATATTTACGCACTTTTAAATTTTGCACGGGTTTAAATAATAAAATTAATACATAGAATATGCTACGAAAATTACTATCTACCTTATCAATTATTGTTGCAACATCTGGTTGGATGATTGCGCAAAATGAATCAGCAATTAAAATAAAGCTAACTGATAAAAATAGTCATGAAACCATTCCGTTTGCTAACGTAATAGTAGAAAATGGAGGAATTCAGGCTGGAATTGGTACTACAAATATAGATGGTGAGGCAATGATAAAGCCTTTAAATCCGGGAAGGTACGATGTGAGAGCAACTTATGTAGGGTATCAAACTGCTGCAGTTTCAAACATTACTGTTGCCGTTGGGAAAACAGTATACCTTAATATAGAGATGACAGCAGGTCAGGAATTAAAGGTAGTTGAAATAACAGAATGGAAAGAACCATTAATTGATCCGGATACCAAGTCAGGAGGAACAGTTACCAGAGAAGAATATGAAAACATGGCTTCAAAAAACATTAATTCGGTGGCTGCTACTACAGCTGGTGTTTATCAGAAAGATGAGGGAGGGGCATTAAATATGCGCGGTGCGAGAGATAATGGTACTGCTTATTATGTAGATGGTCAGAAAGTAATTGGAAGTTCAGGTGTTCCGCAGGGAGGAGTTGAGCAGGTGACTACAATTGTTGGAGGTACCCCAGCGGAATATGGTGATGAAACGGGAGGTATAGTTGCTATTACTACAAGAGGTCCTGCTAGTAAATATACAGGAAGTGTTGAGTTGATAACTTCAGGAGTAGGAGAAAAGAAAGGTTTAGATGCTTACGGATACAACTTTATTGGTTTTTCCGTTAACGGTCCCTTACTGACTAAAAAGGATTCCGCAAGTAGCAGTAAAAAATCAGTTTTAGGTTTTTCCATTTCAGGCCAAGCAGAAACAGAGAAGGACCCTAGTCCATCTGCGGGGGGGTTTTACAAAGTTAATAGTGATAAATTGGCAGAATTAGAGGCTAATCCACTTCGCCCTAACTCAACAGGTGGGTTAATTCCAAATGCTGAATTTGTAACAAAAGATGATTTGACCAAAGTAAAAGCAAAATCAAATGTGGGTTCAAATACGTTATTATTGAATGGTAAAATAATTTATCAACCAACTACCAATTTGGGAATTACTATTGGTGGTTCTCTTAGTTATAACAAGCGCCATGACTTTGTATATGAGTATGCACTTTTTAATCCAAGCAATAACCCTCAAACCATTGCAAGTACCTGGAGAGCTTACGCAAAAATAACTCAGAAGTTTAATTCTGCAACTTCAAAAGAAGAAGAGAAGTCAGCCTCTGTTATTAAAAATGCTTATTTTACTATACAGGGAAGCTACGCAAAAGACCATAGCAAAACATGGGACGATACGCATAAGGATAATATTTTTGATTATGGGTATATCGGTAAATTTGTTCAAACAAAGGTACCTCATTTTGATTTTAAAGCAGAGACTCCTATTTATTTAAGAGATGCGAATGGGAATGTTTATTTGGACACTGTAACTGGTGCCATAATGAACGGGTATGATAATACAAATTTGGCTTATACGCCTGCGGATGTAAACCCCAATGGTTCGGCTTATACAAATGAATATTATGCAAATGCGTATAATCAGGGGCTAGAGGTTCAAAGTGGCGCTGACGTTCAAGGTGGTTTGGGACTTCTAAACGGAGACAGACCTTCTAATATTTATTCACTTTGGTATAATACAGGAAGACAATATGGTGGTTATAGTTATAATGATCAAACTCAATTTAGGGTGTTCGCAAATTTTTCTGCTGATATTAAAAAGCATGCTATTCAGTTGGGATTTGAGTACGAGCAAAGAACTCAAAGAGCTTATTCTCTTAGTCCAATTGGTTTATGGAGCTTAATGCGTCAATTGGCTAATTATCATTTAAAAAATTATGATTCTGTGGCTACTCAATATAGCTCTAATGGTTTTGATGCATTTCTATATGAACGTAAAAATGACGGCACACAAAATGCTTTCGACAGAAATTTTAGAGAAAGTTTAGGGTTAGATGTAAATGGTAATGATTATATAGATGTTGACTCTTATGACCCTTCCAAATTCTCCATTGATATGTTTAGTGCGGATGATTTATTAAATAATGGATCATCCTATGTGGGATATTACGGATACGATCATACGGGAAAAAAATTAACAGGAAAACCGAGTTTGGATGATTTTTTTACTGCGAAGGATGAGAAAGGAAATTATACCAGACAAATTGGTGCTTATCAGCCAATTTATATAGCCGGGTACATTCAGGATAGATTTGATTTTAAAGATTTAAAATTCAATGTTGGGCTTCGTGTTGATAGATTTGATGCGAATCAAAAAGTTCTAAAAGATAAGTATTTGTTATACGAAGCAAAAACTGCAGGAGAGGTTACCTCTTTAGCGGGAAATGCAATAACTCACCCTTCTAATATTGGTGATGACTTTGTTGTTTATGTTGATAATAAGGATAATCCGAGTAGAATTGTTGGTTACAGGGATGGTGATACATGGTATAATGTTCAAGGAACTTCCATTACCAATCCTTCTGCCCTTACTGGGTCCAATACTGTAGATGGGGCAATTAATCCTTATTTGGTTGATCCGGCTTCTGCTAAAAAGAAAATTATCAATACAAAGGTATTTGAAGACTACAAACCGCAGATTAACTTAATGCCTCGTGTTGCTTTTTCTTTCCCGATATCAGATGTAGCAAGTTTCTTTGCTCACTATGATGTGTTAACTCAACGTCCACCGGGAGGAAACAGAATGGATCCGAACAATTACCTTCAAATTGAAAATTTAAGTGGAGGTTTTATCAATAACCCGAATTTGAAACCTGAAAGAACAACTGATTATGAAATTGGATTTCAGGAGGTTTTAAATGAAAAGAAAAATTCAGTATTAAAAATTTCTGCATTTTATCGTGAATTAAGAAATATGGTACAAGCGGTGCAGGTATTTCAGGCTTATCCTACCACTTACAACACATTCGATAATATTGATTTTGGTACTGTAAAAGGATTGTCTTTACAATATGATTTGAGAAGAATGGCAACAGGGGTAGCACTTACGGCTTCTTATACTTTGCAATTTGCTGATGGAACAGGGTCTTCTACTTCTGATGGAGCTGGTTTAGTAGGTGCTGGAGAACCTAATTTAAGAAATCCACATCCTTTGGATTTTGACCAACGTCATACTGTAGTATTAAATGTGGATTATCGTTTTGGTGGTTCTAAAGATTACAAAGGACCAACCTGGACACGCAAAAAGGGAGATTCTGAAAAAGTTATTAAATTATTGGAAAATGTTGGGGCCAATCTTACTTTAAGAGCAGGTTCTGGCACACCTTATAGCAAACAATCAAATGTTACTCAGGATGGAGCATTTGGAATTGCTGATAGAAGAATCTTAAAAGGAAAAATTAATGGTTCTAACCTTCCATGGACATTTAGGATTGATTTAAGGGTAGATAAAGATTTGGAGCTTACGTGGGGCGGAAAGAAAGAAGGCGAAGAAAAGAAAACAGCCATGCTTAACATATATTTGCAAGTATTGAATGTATTGAATACTAAAAATATCAATTCTGTTTACCGTGCGACCGGTAATCCAGATGATGATGGTTACTTAGCTTCTACTTCGGGACAAGCTTCTTTGGCGGGAAGAAACAATGCAACTTCATTCACTGATTTATATGACATAAAAATTAATAACCCAGGGAACTATAGCCGCCCAAGAGTAATTCGCTTGGGTTTGGTTCTTAACTTCTAATCAAAAATAAATAAAAAATATTAAAAATATCCCCTATAACGAATAAAAATAAAAATATGAAAAAGAAATGTTTACACTTAATCGTTGCATCTGTTTTTTTGGTTTTCGCATTCAATGCAATTGCTAGAGAAAATTTAGGTGGTGTTGGTAATAATCCTACCACATCAAGTAACAACTTAACGCGGTCGGTAAATGCACAATGTGTGAATGCCACTGCACAAATTGATTTGGACATTAACAATGTACAAGCCAAGATATTGAATGGCGGTGATATGTGGTGGGATATTTTTGCATCTACCAATGCAAGGTATCAGGTACCAAAGCCACCTCCAAATTCGCCTATTGGACCTAGTTCCCAATTTGCCAGTTCCGTTTGGGTTGGAGGATATGATGCAGGAGGGCAATTAAAAGTAGCTGCTCAAACTTATCGTCAAAGTGGTAATGATTATTGGCCAGGACCATTAAAACCAGATGCTACTACTGATGCAGGAAGATGTTTAGCATGGGATAAGTTTTATAAATTAAACAGGTTTGATGTTCAAACTTATTTTGACTGGATTAATGGAACTTATACAAATGGAGTAGCGGTTGGTCCAAATCCTGTTTTAGCTGGCGCACCAACATATTTATCCGATGCAATGGATAATATTAATAATTGGCCAGCTGTGGGTCCGGAGGGTCAACCTTTAGCACCTTATTATGATGTAAATGGAGATAACCAATACGATCCAACTACTGGAGATGTCCCGGATTTTGATGTTACCGGAACTAGAGGATGTAATGCTCAGCTTTATGGCGACCAAAGTATTTTTTGGGTGTTTAATGACAAAGGTAATATTCATACTGAGACTGGAGGGGAAGCAATTGGATTGGAAGTTCAAGCACAGGCTTTTGCTTTTAAATCTAACGATGAAATTAATAATGCTACGTTTTATAAGTACAAATTGATTAACAAAGGTTCTTTTCAATTGGATAGTACTTTCTTTGGTCTTTGGGACGATGCGGATTTGGGTTATTTTAAGGATGACTTTGTTGGTTGCGATGTTGATTTAGGGCTTGGAATTCTTTACAATGGTCTTTCTGTTGATGGAACGGGTCAAACTACAGCTTATGGCGCTAATCCTCCTGCAGTAGGAGTCGACTTTTTTGAAGGACCAAAAGCAGATACCTCCGGAGCTAATGGACAGGATAGACCAGCAGCTTCTGTGCCTGCAAGTTTCATTAATTATGGAAACGATTCTGTTTATGATGAGCGTCTTGGAATGTGCAGGTTTATGTACTTTAATAATGACTTTAATGCAGTAAATGGAAATCCTGAAGCTACAGATGACTATTACCAATACCTTGCAGGAACATGGAAAAATGGAACACCTATTACTTATGGAGGAAATGGAACAACAGGAAGTATTCCTTGTAAGTACATGTTTCCAGGGACCTCAGATGCTCCGGATTTTTTCGGAACAAATCATGTAGCTCAACCGCCTTGGGATGAAACAGGAAATACCCCTGATGACAGACGATTTATTCAAAGTGCGGGTCCTTTTACATTATACCCGGGAGCTGTTAACTATATTACGATTGGTGTGCCTTGGGCACGAGCCACTCAAGGCGGACCTTTGGCATCTGTTGCCCTTCTAAAGGGTGCGGATTCAAAGGTACAACAATTATTTAACAACTGTTTTTCTTCTTTAAACGGTCCAGATGCTCCTAATTTAACAATTCAGGAATTGGATAAAGAGTTGATTTTATATTGGTCAAATCCATCTAACTCCAATAATGCGAATGAAAAATATTCAGAAGATTACGATAAGTCATCTGGAGCAGATTCTCTTTATCGTTTTCAGGGGTATATGGTTTACCAGTTAAAAGATGCTTCGGTTAGTTCTACTGATTTATACAATATAGACAAAGCCCGTTTGATTTTTCAATGTGACAAAAAGGATGCTAATAATAATAATGGGGCAACACAAATAATTAATTATTCAAATGATGTAACTATTACAGCTTTAGTTCCGCAGGAGATGGTTAACGGTGCAGATAAAGGAATTCTACACTCCCTTAAGGTTACTTCAGATAAATTTGCAACAGGTAATGATGTTTTAATTAATCATAAAACCTATTATTTTGCAGTTATCGCATACGGTTACAGCCCTACTCAGGTTCCTTCCAATTTAAATCAATTACAGGATTATAAACCATTTATTGCAGGAAGAAGAACAATGGATGCAACTTTCTTTCATAGTGCTATTCCTCATATTCCGTCTTCTGAGGCTAATGGGACTTTAGCACAATCTTCATATGGTGGAGGTCCCAAATTGACTAGAATAGAGGGACAAGGTAACGGTGGAATGGTTTTGGATTTTACTTCTTCTACAATGGACGAAATTATGAATCCATCTTCTGGATGGCGTTCAATTCATCCTCAATATGAAAATGCACACGGTCCGGTTAACATTCAGGTAATTGATCCGTTAAACGTTCCGGAAAACAGAAATTTCAGATTTATTCTTCATGGAAAAACAACCGTAAATAACTCAACTGTTCCTAATACTTCAACTTGGGAGTTGATTGATATGGATAACCATATTTCAGTTAATTCTGAAACCAATATTTCTTTACCTAACGAACAGATAATAAATGGGCAACCTTCAGGTTCTTTTACTAACACCATACCTAAATGGGGAATGTCTGTTAATGTTTTATACACTTATGATCCTAGAATTGCAGGTTGTATTGATAATGGGTACCTAGAAGCAACAATGTCTTTCGCAGACCCTGTTAAGCAGTGGTTAACTGGTATTCCCGATGCTGATGGATTGGATTATCATAACTGGATTCGTTCAGGGGCGTTTACTTCCCCAAATCCATTAGGCTTTGATGATTATTCAGGAGTAGATGACCAGCAGTTTTATGAAAAAATGATAGGAGGAACTTGGGCTCCATATCGTTTAGCTTCTTCGATTGTTTCAACAGCAGGAAGTAACCCTGTTTTATATTCGGCAAGTCCGGCATGGAACAGTTCATTTGCTATGGCACAGGATCTATTATCCAATCTGGCAAGTACAGATGTAATCATCACGAGCGACAGATCAAAATGGACAAGATGCCCGGTAATTGAATTGGAAGATGCATCAAGTTTAGCAATCGGAGCTACGCCAAAAATGAAAATGAGAAGTTCCGCCTCTGTCGATAAAAATGGTTTGGATTCTACTAAAGCAGGTTTCAATGCTGCTGAGGGACATTTAAATGGTCATACAGGAATGGGTTGGTTCCCTGGCTATGCAGTTAATCTTGAAACAGGTGAGCGTCTTAATATGGCGTTTGGAGAGGATTCGTGGTTAGTTTCTGATCACGGAGCCGATATGATTTGGAATCCTACATCATCCGATCTTTCCCCGGATAGAACCCCAATTTTTGGTGGAAAACATTATATATATGTTTTTGGACATAATAGTAATAAAGTTTTTGCAAACACTGACCCTCATTTTCCAAATGGTTTAAAAAGTATGCCAAGATACGATGGTGGTGCTTTTGCCCATAATATGTTAGCTGTAGCGAGCGTATCTAATATTTCTGATGTTTACGCACGCGCTGTTTATGGTGATGCAATGTGGGTAAGTATACCGTTATTAGCTCCAGGTCATAGTTTGTTGGAAACAGATGTTAAAATCAGGTTAAGAGTGGCAAAATCTTACCAATTTGGTTATGCTGGACTTTCTACTCCTATAGTTGATACTTCAACCAGTGCAGTAAATCATAATTTGCCAATGTATGATTTCAATACTGGTGATATAGGCACTAAGAAGAATGACGCTGATGCAGCAGCAAATGCTCTGGATCTTATAAATGTTGTTCCTAATCCATACTATGCTTATTCAGGATATGAATTGTCTGCAGCAGAAGTTAAAGTAAAAATAACTAACCTTCCGGAGCAGTGTACAGTTACTATTTATACATTAAATGGAACATTGGTAAGAGCATTTAAAGTAGATCAACCTTCTTATGCAAGAGATAAAATGGGTGTTGCTGTTACTTCTCTTGAGTGGGATTTGAAAAATCAGGTTAGAATTCCTATTTCAAGTGGATTATATATTATTCATATTGATGTTCCTGATGTTGGGGAGAGAACGATTAAATGGTTTGGTGTTATGCGTCCAATAGATTTAGAGGCATATTAAACTAATAGAGTTCATTCAATAATTTGAAAAAGTAATAAAGAATTACGAAAAAAAGACAGATATGAAAAAACAGTATAAAATAGTAACTTTCTTTGCCATTGCAGGTTTAATAGTTATTCCTTGTAAATATTCAAAGGCAGGAAATCCTGACCGTGTTGGGCAGGCGGGAGCAACCGAATTACTAATTAATCCATGGGCCAGAAGTTCAGGATGGTCGGGTAGCAATGTTGCCGGATGCAGAGGGTTGGAATCTATGTTTTTAAATGTTGCAGGAACTGCATTCACTAAAAAAACGGAATTGATTTTTGCACGTACGCAATGGTTAAAAGGTTCTGACATAAATTTAAATTCTTTCGGATTAACCCAGCATGTGGGCGAAACAGGAGCAATTGGGTTATCAATTATGTCTATGCGTTTTGGTGATATTCCAATTACAACTACAGATGTTCCTGAAGGAGGGGGCTTAGGTACTTTTTCTCCTCAGTTTTTAAATATTGCTGTATCTTATGCAAAAGGTTTTTCAGATAATATTTACGGAGGATTAGCAGTAAAAGTAATAACTGAAAAGATAGCAAATATCAGTGCAAGAGGTATTGCTTTGGATGCAGGGATTCAATACGTTGCCGGAAAGCACGACCAAATGAAATTTGGTATTACTTTACAAAACTGGGGGCCGAAAATGAAATATACAGGTGATGGTTTAGCCTTTAAAACAGCTGTTCCTGCAACCACTTCTTCCCAAACCATGACTGTGGAGCAACGCGCTGAATCATTTGAATTACCCTCTTTACTTAGTATTGGAGCTGGTTATGATTTTTATTTGAAAAAGGACAGTGCATCTATGAAAATTCATAGAATTACAGCAATGGGAACATTCACTTCATGCGCGTTTGACAAGAATCAATTTAAATTAGGATTGGAATATGCATGGAAAAACATGTTAATGTTACGTGTAGGGTATACCATTCAAAAGGGAATGTTGAAAGATTTGGATTATTCTTCTGCATCTTCTTCCACAAGCCTTACTTCTGCAATGAAAGGCCCAAGTGCAGGATTTACTTTTGAAGTTCCTTTTGGAAAAAATAAATCTACTTTTGGAATTGATTATTCCTACCGAGCTACCAATACTTTTGGAGGAACCCATTCTTTGGGAGCAAGAATAAATTTGTAAGTAAATAATATATATATTTGCATTCATAAGGAGAGTCCCGCACAAGCGGGATTCTCTTTCTGTTTTTATCAGTACTCAATTAATCGTAAAGAAATATGTCAAACATCTCTTATTTTACCGAAGAAGGATTAAAAAAACTTCAGGACGAATTACATCAATTAAAGGCAATAGAGCGACCTTCTATTTCAAAACAAATAGCAGAAGCTCGTGACAAAGGCGATTTATCTGAAAATGCAGAATACGATGCTGCGAAAGAAGCGCAAGGTTTATTGGAAATGAGAATATCCAAGTTGGAAGCGGTTTTGAAAAATGCCAGACTTGTGGACGAAACAAATATGGATTTATCCAAAGTGCTGATTCTTTCAAAAGTTAAAATTAAAAACCAGTCTAATGGTGCTATGATGACTTATACTCTGGTGGCTGAAAATGAAGCGAATTTTAAAGAAGGGAAAATCTCTATTGATTCCCCGATAGGGAAAGGTTTACTTGGTAAAAAGAAAGGAGAAGTGGCAGATATTACTGTGCCCGCGGGTATAATGAAGTTTGAAATTCTTGAAATATCGCGCTAAGTAATGGCAAGTATATTCAGTAAAATAATTAGTGGAGAAATCCCATGTTATAAAATTGCAGAGAATGAAAAATTCTTTGCCTTTTTAGATGTATTTCCACTTGTTCATGGGCATGTGCTGGTTGTTCCTAAAACAGAAACCGATTATGTTTTTGATATTTCTGATCCGGATTTGGCTGAAATGATGGTATTTGCCAAACAAATTGCAAAAGCCACAAAGGCTGCTGTTCCATGCAAGCGAATAGGAGTTGCCATCATAGGGCTGGAGGTACCTCATGCTCATATTCATTTGGTTCCTATGAATACTGCAAATGATATTAACTTTACCCAACCCAAATTAAAGCCCACCCCCGAGGAACTTTCTCTAATTGCTGAAAAAATAAAAAAGGAATTATAATAGTACCTTAAAGCTTCTAATCATATTTTTATTACTTGTCTTTAATTTGATTAAGGGAAATCAGAAAATCTGAATACGAAAATCTTTTTTGCGAAAAGTTAGATAATAGCCAACTGAATCTCAA
The DNA here is from genome assembly GCA_947479085.1 of Bacteroidota bacterium. GTDB lineage: Bacteria > Bacteroidota > Bacteroidia > 2-12-FULL-35-15 > 2-12-FULL-35-15 > 2-12-FULL-35-15. The sequence goes on from CANJYB010000001.1 coordinate 288,608, forward strand.
CAGCACCTTCTAGCTCATCAACAATGCCATCTAAGTCATCAACAATGCCATGTATGACATCAACAATGGCAGGTAAGCCATCAACAGTACCAGGTAAGTCATCAACAGTATCAGGTAAGACATCAATAATGGCAGGTAAGTCATCAACAGTACCAGGTAAGACTTCAATAATGGCAGGTAAGTCATCAACAGTACCAGATAAGACATCAACAATCGCAAGTAAGTCATCAACAATGCCTTCTTGCTCAACAACAATTCAAACTAACTCATTTACTACGGCAAATTTAAAGTGACATTTTTACACTAATAATTAGAATTCAATTATTTAATGACAAAAAAGCCCTCGCAATTTATACGAGGGCTTAATTTTAAAAACTAACTAAAATCTATCTGGTAATAGTAACCTGTTTAACTATTTTTTTATTATCCGAAACAATACTTACAAAATATAACCCTGCAGTATAATTACTCAAATCAATAACAGAACGGGAAGAAGAAAATTCCTTTTCCATTAGTTGTTCTCCTACAATATTAAAAACTGTAACCACTTTTTTATCTGCATTTCCTGCACTTATTTCAAACATACCTGTAGCAGAAGGATTAGGATAAATACTTATACCACTTGTGTTCAAATCGGCAATACCAACAGTAGCAATGTTAACAGTTTGTGAATTTGTACTCGAATTGCAACTATTTGTGGCAGTTAGCACTACCGTAAAGTTTCCATTCGAAGTATATGTATGGGTAGGGTTTGGTGAAGTATCAAGAGGGGACCCATCTCCAAAATTCCATGAATAGCTGGTTGCATCCGCAGAAGTATTGATAAACGAAATCACTGGTGAATTGGTAGCATCAATGGTATAATTAGAAATTGCAGTTCCTGTAACCGTTACCACCACCTGTTTGGTATCAACGCATGAAGTGAAAAAGCCACCAAGTGTAACTAATGTAACGGTATCTGTACCCGGAGAAGCATAGGTGTATGAAGGAACATCATGCACCCATTGAATCGGTGAACCATCACCCAAACTCCACAAATAAGTAGAATCAGGTGTTAGTCCCCATTGATAATTAAAGGCATAGTAACTGTACATTGAGTTTTCAATTATATCAACCGGGCCTGTTGTATTAGTTAAAGATATGGCCTGTCCAACACAAACAGGATTTGGAGTTACGGTAAAATCAGTAGCCAGGTTATAAGTAATCACCGGGGCAATAATAGCTTCAAAAGCTTCTCCATTCGTTCCTCCAGCCAATGCATAAAGAGAATCGGCACGAACCCATCCACCTAATATCGGCACATTCAGGTAAGCCAGGTTTTCAGAATAGGTTAATACCGTTGCATCATTAGTTACAATGGCAATGGTATCACTTGGGCTGTTATTTCTAATTGCAACTGCATAATTACCCGTAACCGCCTGCGGAGTTATAAACATAGCTGTTCTGAAAGTAAATGATGTATCCATCTGAATTGGTTTTGTTGCAATTACAGTGGTAGGTCTACCAAAAGCATCAGCATTCATCAATACAGCTGTTGCATTTACCGTTTGATTTGGATTCATAGCATCCACCACCCCTCCAAAAAACGAAATTCCATGCACCGTAATACCACCGGTATTGTAAAAACTTTGAGAATAACCTGTTAATGTTGCAGCTCCTGCATACATAAATTCAGGACCGTAAGTACTTGTTCCCAAGGCTTCTTCCTTTAATAAAGTGTAAAGAATAGTATCGTTTCCACATGACATGTTTTTTTCCTGCGAATGACGGTGAGGCGTTTTTACAGGAACAGACACATGTTTACCCCTGTTCGACAAAACACCATTTTGAGCGAAAAGGGTTGCACCCATTGTTAAAACAACGGAAGTAGTTAGTAAAAGTTTTTTCATTTATTATTGATTTAAGTTAGTACTGTTTTTTTTCGATGGCAAAATTAGCATTTAAAGGAGAAAAGATGCTTTCAAATGAAAATTCTCTTTTTTGAAATTCTCAAATATCTGATTCTTATTTACCATAACTATTGAAAATTTAAAAACTATTTACTTTCCTGGGCGATTGTGTTCATGTATTAAAAATAGACCTTTATTATTATAAACATATCATTCGTCAATAAATATTTTCCATTTATGAACCATTGTTTTAAAAAAAAGCATAATTTTAGTGCAACCATTTTTGTATTCCTAACATCATTATATATAGAAATCTTTTTTTAGCTTAAAGAAAATATAGTTCTTGAGTAGTCATTTAAACTTTAAATTAAATAGTATATGAAGAAAGTAATTTCTTTATTTGTTTTGTTCCTAATGTTTTCAATAATTTCCAAAGGACAAACAAACACAGATAACACAGCAAAAAACACCACTAACATAGAAGGGACCTACCAGATTCAGGTAGTTAATTCCCGAAACCATCCTTACATTCCTTACAATCTTAATCAACTGGTACTCGATAACAGAGATGCCACACAGGTAAAATACGTCACTTTGGGTGCCGAAGTCCGTATTATGGTTTTACCGTTATCTGAAATAAACAAACCTGATTTTAAACCATTAAAACAAATAGCTCATGTGGCAAAATAATTTTGTTTTAGTTGAATAATGTTAATTGTAATTGTATGAAAAAAATAATTCTTTTTCTTTCCTTAATGGTTTTCAATTATGCATTTGGTCAGGCTCCGCCTAATGATAATTGTATTACGCCACAGGTAATCGTAATTCCTGTAGCTGGAAACATCTGTATCAATTCAACTAATATTAACGCTACTAGCGATGGTTTTTTAAACACTTGCGATACTGGTGTTCCAGGTGATGAAGTCTGGTTTGCATTTGTTGCCACCGGCACTCAGAACACAGTTACCATTACTCCCAATGGAGCGACTCCGGCTCAACAGGTGGTTGTTTCTATGCAAAATACTAATTGTGCATCGGGTTCATATAACGTTTGTAATGCAAGTGCAACTAATGGAGGGGTGGCAACCGTTACTTATAGCTATACTCCCGGCTCCCAGATTTTATTTTCTGTTGAAACCAATGGTGCAGATGGAACATTCCAGGTATGTGTTACCTCGGTTACTCCTCCTCCAGTTCCGGGAGGTTCCTGTTCAACCGCTTCCAGCCTTTGTAATATGAATAATTTTACCTTAAATCCTTTACCGTCCAATTCAACTGCACTTTTACCTTCCTGCTTTTTGGTTAATCTTCAGCAGCCTGTTTTTTATCAGTTCACAGTAGGTGTTACCGGAACCTGTGCATGGTCTGCCACTCCGCTTGGCGCTGTAGAGTATGACTGGGCAATGTATAATATCACTGCCGGTTGCCCTGGTAGCGAAGTAGCCTGTAATTACGATTATGATTTTGGCGTTGGCGACCCTATTGGAATGTCTCCTGGTTCACCTACCATTTGTCCTACCAGTTCACTCTCGTTTTCCGCTTTGGATGAAATGTGTCCTTCCATTACAGTCACTGCCGGAAACACTTACCTTATAGTGATAGATAATTTCGATGCCAATAATATAGGGTTCAATTTTTCTTGGGCTGGCAGTACTTTTCAAATGTCCAGCTCTGCATTTACTGTAAATCCGACCAACGCCTGCAATTCAGCTGTTGCTAATTTTGTGAATAATAGTTTACCTGTTGCTGCTGCATCTTCATGGAATTTCGGAGATGGAACTACATCAGTTCTTCACAATCCCCCTGCTCATAATTATCCAACACCGGGCACCTATTTAATTTCTCTCACAACTACTGCAGCCAATGGTTGTGTCAATATTTCCTCAGGAAGTGTTACGGTAAATGCAACACCAACCATGAATCAACCACCTAATATAGCTGTTTGTGCAGGTACCAATATCCCGATAAGCAATTTTGTTAGTAACCCTACAGGTGCCACTTTTGCTTGGACTAATTCAAATCCAGCCATTGGTCTTGCTGCTAATGGTAACGGAAATACTCCTGCTTTTATTGCGGTAAATAATACTACTGCTACTATTGTTTCCACCATCACTGTCACTCCAACCGAGAATGGTTGTGCAGGAACACCTGTTAATTATACCATAACCGTAACTCCCGCTCCTACAGTGGCGAATGCCGGTCCGGCACAGAACGTATGTGCTACCAATGCTACCATGGCTGCCAATGTAGCAACAGTAGGAACTGGACTATGGACATTGGTTAGCGGGGCAGGAACCATTACTTCTCCTAATTCGCCAACAACCGGAATTACAGCATTAGGGGCAGGGGCAAATGTTTTTCAATGGACCATAACTAATCCTCCCTGCGCTTCCTCTTCCAGCCAGGTAACCATTACTTCCAGTAATACCACAACTGTGGCAGCTGCCGGACCTAATCAGACCGTCTGTGGCAACACTGCTACATTAGCAGGAAATGTAGCTGTGATAGGAACTGGCACCTGGACCTTGGTAAGCGGAGCAGGAACCATCACTTCACCTAATTCAGAATCATCAGGAATAACAGGTCTTGGTGTTGGTGCCAATATTTTTGAATGGACCATTGCAAATCCACCCTGTGCGCCAACTACCAGTCAAGTTACTATAACCAGCGGGGCTGTTCCTACTGTTGCCAATGCAGGTACCAATCAGACCGTATGCGGAACAACTGCCACTATGGCGGCAAACACAGCATCTGCAGGCGTAGGCACCTGGACCTTGGTTTCGGGATCAGGAAATATCTCTTTACCAAATTCAGAAATAACAACCATTACCGGTCTTGGGCCGGGAGCCAATGTATTTCAATGGACCATAGACCTTTTACCCTGCCCGAATACTTCCAGTCAGGTAACCATCACTTCAGTTGCGGTTCCAACGGTGGCTGTTGCCGGACCTGACCAGACGATATGCGGAACTACCGCAACTCTTGTCGGAACGGCAGCAACAATTGGAACAGGAATATGGACCGTTGTAAGCGGGTCGGGAACTATTACAACTCCATCTTCTGAAACATCGGGAATCACAGCATTGGGAGCAGGTGTTAATGTTTTTGACTGGACCATAAGTAATGCACCATGTCCTTCTACCTCCGACCAGGTAACAATTACAGCAGGGGCACCTCCTACAGTTTCTAATGCAGGACCTAACCAAACCGTTTGCGGAACTACAGCAACACTTGCAGGAAACCCTGCAGTTACAGGGACAGGCACCTGGACCTTAGTAAGTGGAAGCGGAACCATTACCAATCCTGTACTTGAGAATTCAGGAGTTACAGGTCTGGGAGTAGGAGCTAATGTATTTCAATGGGAGATAGATAATTTACCATGTCCACCTTCTACCAGCCAGGTAACCATTACCAGTGTCCCAGTCCCAACAGTTGCTGTAGCCGGACCAGATCAGACAGTATGTGCCACTGCAGCCACACTTGCAGGAAATATTGCAGCCATAGGTTCAGGTTTATGGACATTGGTAAGCGGGGCAGGAACTATAACCACTCCTTCTTCAGAATCATCAGGAATAACCGCTCTTGGAATAGGAGCTAACGTTTTTGATTGGACTATAGCTAATGCTCCATGTCCTTCCACTTCCGACCAAATAACCATTACGGGAGGGAATCCTTCAACTGTTGCCAATGCCGGACCGAACCAGACCGTTTGCGGAACCACAGCTACTTTAGCAGGAAATGCTCCTGCAGCAGGAGCAGGCAACTGGACATTGGTTTCCGGTGCAGGTACCATTACTAATCCTTCTCTTCCCAATTCGGGATTGACAAGTTTAGGATTTGGCGCAAACGTGTTTCAATGGGAAATAGATAATTTACCTTGCCCTCCTTCCACCAGCCAGGTAACCATTACTGCTGTTAATGTTCCTACGGTATCGGTAGCAGGACCAAACCAAAATATCTGTGGAACAACGGCTAATCTTGCAGGAAACCTGGTAACTACAGGAACTGGCCTTTGGACTTTAGTGAGTGGAAGTGGAACTATTACAATTCCTTCTTCTGAATCATCTGGAATCACTGGCCTTGCTGCTGGTGCAAATACATTCGACTGGACCATATCAAATGCTCCTTGTCCATCTTCTTCCTCACAAGTTACCATTAATGTTGGTTTAATTCCTACGGTGGCAGCAGCTGGTCCGAATCAAACCGTATGTGGCACATCGGCTACATTGGCAGGTAACCAGGCTACTTCAGGAACGGGTACCTGGTCATTAATAAGTGGTGCTGGAACAATCACAAATACAGCTTTAGAAAATTCAACTGTAACAGCTCTGGGGCCGGGTGCCAATGTTTTTCAGTGGCAAATAGATTTATTACCTTGCCCTGCCACAACCAGTCAGGTTACTATTACTTCTGTGGCTATACCTACAGTTGCAGCAGCAGGTCCTAACCAAACAGTATGCGGAACTACAGCCACACTTGCCGGAAATACGGCAACAGTAGGGACAGGTTTATGGACATTAATTTCAGGTAGTGGAACTATTACCACTCCTTCTTCTGAAACATCCGGAATTACGGGTTTGGGAGCAGGCCCAAATGTTTTTGAATGGACCATTTCAAATCCTCCCTGTCCTTTCACTTCCAGCCAGGTAACCATTACAGGTGTTGCAGTGCCTACTGTAGCAGCAGCAGGCCCTAACCAGACAGTATGTGGTACTAATGCCACTCTTGCAGGAAACACACCGGCAGTGGGCACCGGAGCTTGGACTGTTATCAGCGGAGCAGGAACATTTACAAACAATACTTCTGCAACATCGGCAGTTACAGCTTTAGGTGCAGGTGCCAACGTTTTTGAATGGACCATCTCTAACGGTATTTGTCCTTCTACCTCCAGCCAGGTAACCATTACAAGTGTTACACCTCCAACTGTTTCTGTTGCTGGCCCAAATCAAACCATTTGTGCCACCACTTGTACCTTGGCTGCAAATGCAGCTACTTCTGGTACCGGAGCTTGGACAGTTATAAGTGGTTCGGGTATTATTACTACCCCGTCTTCACCAACATCAGGGGTTACCGGCTTAACTCCCGGAACAGATGTTTTTGAATGGACCATTTCAAATGCTCCTTGTCCTGCAAGTTCGAGCCAGGTAACAATAAATGTGGGGACTCCTACTACTGTTGCCAATGCAGGTATTAACCAAACAATTTGCGGAACTACCACTACACTGGCAGGTAATATAGCATTGGTGGGAACAGGTACCTGGAGTTTAATAAGTGGCAATGGAATAATTGCCAATCCATCTTCCCCTAATTCAACAGTTACCGGCTTAAGTACGGGGGCCAATGTTTTTCAATGGTCCATAAGCAGTGCAACCTGTCCGCCTTCTACCAGCCAGGTAACTATTAATGCAACTCCCGTTCCGGCTGTCCCTGTAGTTATTTCCCCGATAAATTATTGCCAGTTTGAATTCGCTGGTCCGCTTTCAGCAACAGGAAGTAATATACTCTGGTACACTTCTGCTACCGGTGGAGTAGGTGATCCGAATGCACCATTCCCTTCTACTTCAACTGCAGGCACAACAGATTATTATGTATCGCAAACCATTAACGGATGCGAAGGACCGAGAACTTTTATTTCTGTAATTGTTTCCCCTTTGCCAATTGCCAGTTTCTTTGCACCAGCCACTACCAGTATCGAAAACCCGGTGGTACAGTTTACTGACCATTCGTTTGGGGCCACTTCCTGGTTATGGAGTTTTGGTGACCCGGCTTCTCCTTCAACCAATACCAGCATTTTGAGGAATCCGAACCATACCTACAGTGCCGTGGGTAATTATTGTATTAACCTTACGGTTTCAAACGGTCTTTGTATTGATAGTACCACGCTTTGCCTGATAATTAATCCTCTGTTTACGTTCTATATTCCTAATGCATTTTCACCTAATGGAGATGGAATAAACGATGAGTTTTTTGGTAAAGGGGAGAACATTAAGGATTTTGAAATGACCATTTACGACCGATGGGGTAATTTACTTTTTTATGGAGATGACATCACTAAACATTGGCGGGGACTGGTGAATGGAGGAAATGAAATTGCACAGCAGGATGTATATGTTTATGTTGTAAAAATTAAAGACAACATGAATGAAGAACATAAATACATTGGTAGTGTATCTTTAGTGAAATAAAAAAACACCCCTCTCTATCTCTACCCAAAGGGGAGAAGAAATAGTTAATTAAATATGGGAAAGTAATACCCCTGTCAGGGTTCAAAACCCTGACAGGGGTTATTTCTATGAAACAAAAAACTCTATTTGCTTAACCATCTTTCTACGAAGCGCTGCGTGAGGGATTGCAGCGCAAATCCTTTTTTGATTTTTCATCAAAAAAGATTGAAGCGGAAAGCCCGACCCCCGATTCTTCATCGGGGGGCACGCCCTAAAAAAAGTAGAAAGTATTAAGTAAGAAGTATTAAGTAGAAAGCAATAAGTCTTAAGGATGACATACTATGTAAGAAATAAATGTATTATGAACTGTGTACTTAATACTTAGTACTCAAGACTAAATACTTATTTCGCAACATACATCAATTCCTTCACCGCTTTCACCACACGCGCAATATTAGGCAATGAAGCTTCAATCAAAGTAGGAGCGTAAGGCAATGGAACATCAGCAGCTGTAACACGAAGTATAGGTGCGTCCAGGTAATCAAATGCATCTTTCTGAACTTTAAAGCTAAGTTCGGAAGAGATGGAAGCCAATGGCCATGCTTCTTCCACAATAACCAGGCGATTTGTTTTCTTTACCGAATTAATAACGGTTGCATAATCAATAGGGCGAACGGTACGTAAATCAATCACTTCGGCACTGATACCTTCTTTTTCCAGTTCAGCGGCAGCACCCAATGCCTGTTTCATTATTTTTCCGAAAGAAACAATGGTAACATCTTTTCCTTCGCGTTTAATATCCGCAACACCAATAGGGATAATGTATTCCCCGTCAGGCACCTCTCCTTTATCACCATACATCTGCTCGCTTTCCATAAATATTACAGGGTCGTTATCGCGTATAGACGCTTTCAAAAGCCCCTTCGCATCAGCAGGATTACTAGGAACCACCACCTTTAATCCGGGACAGTTGGCATACCAGTTTTCAAACGCTTGTGAATGCTGAGAACTCAACATACCTGCAGAAGCAGTAGGGCCACGAAATACCATAGGGCAGCTGAATTGTCCGCCACTCATGCTCATCATTTTTGCTGCACTATTTATTATCTGGTCGATGGCAACCAATGAAAAGTTAAAAGTCATAAACTCTACAATGGGGCGCAAGCCGTTCATGGCAGCACCTACGGCAATACCTGCAAAACCAAGTTCTGCAATAGGAGTATCTATAATTCTTTTTTCGCCAAACTCGGCAAGCATTCCTTTACTCACTTTATAAGCACCGTTATATTCGGCAACTTCTTCGCCAATCAGAAATATTTTTTCATCTCTTCGCATTTCTTCATTTAATGCTTCGCGCAATGCTTCTCTGAATTCAAGTGTCCTCATTATTTTTTTATTTTTTTTTGAAATGCAAATGTAAAGTTTTTTTCTATACGGAGATTTTTTTCAACACAGAGAGCACGGAGAAGGAAAAGAGTTTCACAGAGAAGAAAATAGTTGGTTGGCTTTTCTTATTTCTTATATTTGGGGAATAAAATATTTTGCTTTGAAAAAAATTATATTAATTTATTTACTTTTTCATATTGGATTTAAGGTAATGAGCCAAGTCAAGTTTCAAAAGACATACGGAATCTCAAGTGAAGAAGGAAAGTCCATAATTCAAACTCAGGAAGGAAATTATGTATTTGCAGGCTACACAAACGGTTTTGGGGTAACGGAATCAATTTTGCTAATTAAAACTAACCCTTTAGGTGACACACTTTGGTCAAGAGCCTATAACCATTCTGGTTTTAATTTTTTGGTTACGAGAATGAAACAAACCGCAGATGATGGATTTATTTTAACTGGGAATATTATTGATACAGGTTCTTACATAAGGCATATTTGTTTGCTAAAAGTAGATGGTAATGGAAATTTACAATGGAGCAAAAGATATTATGGAACTAGTCAAGAAGAAAGTAATTCCGTTCAACAAACTACAGATGGAGGATATATACTGTGTGGATATACAAGCAGTTTTGGGGCGGGTCAACGAGATGCTTGTTTGATAAAAACAGATGCAACCGGAACTATTCAATGGCAAAGGACATACGGTAGTATTTTTAATGAATCGGGTTTTTATGTGGAGCAAACAACTGATAATGGATTTATTTTGTCGGGGTATGTGGTAGATACAGGTGCAAGTCCAATGGATATATTATTAATAAAAACAGATAGCAATGGTAACCTGATTTGGAATAAAAAAATTGGAAGTATATATGATGATAATGGAATATCTGTTCAGCAGGAAGTTGGTGGTTACTCAATTATTTCAACTACCCAAATATATGATATCACATTTGTACCCAGTTTATATTCAAAATTTGATTTAGTTAAAGTAGATAAAAATGGTAATTTAATTTGGGCAAGAAGGTTTGGAGAATTTGTACTTGCAGTTAATGACGGATGTAAATTTGGCAGAAAAACAAATGATGGAGGGTATGTTTTAACCGGCACGCCTACGGGATGTCCGTGCTCCTCCTATTTAATAAAAACAGATAGTAATGGGGTCATTAATTGGTCTAAAACCTATGGAATGAATGGAGATTGGGGTGCAAATGACATTATCCAAACAATCGACAATGGCTACATTATGGCCGGTAGTACTATGGTTGCTGGCCCAAACGACATATATTTAATAAAAACAGATGCAAATGGAAATAGCGGCTGTTATCAAAACAATGGTAGTTTTTATGATAGCATTATTGTACTTGCGGAAACTTCACCAACAATTCTTATAGGGACATCAAGTTTTACTGAAACTTTATTAATTCCAAGTACATATAGCGGCTGCTTAACAAATACTATATGCACATCAGTACCTGCATCAATTTCTGAACATTTCAATCCCTCTTCAATCTTACTTCTTTCCCCCAACCCCACCACATCTCAATTAACAATTCAAACCCAGGATTTAAAACTAAAAGAACTACATATATATAATGTATTAGGTGAATTAGTAAAACAATCATCCATCCCCGGTCATCCTTCATCTTGCATAATTGATGTAAGCGACCTTAAAAACGGAATGTATTTTATAGAAACGACCTCTGAAACAGCCAGGTTGAGAAGTAAATTTATAAAGCAATAAGGATATAAAAGGAAAGTGAAAGTTAACTTTTGAACAATTAATTCGGTTGTTTTTAGAGTCTGGAATTTTTTTTTGAAAAATCGGGGATTTTATTTAATAAAATTCCCAACTTTTGTAATCTAAAGCACTTTTTATTAAATAAAACTCCAAACTTTTGTAATCTGAAGTACTTTATCTTTAATAAAATTCCCAACTTTTGTAATCTAACCTGCTTTGCATTAAATAAAATTCCAAACTTTTGTAATCTTAAGTACTTTTTATTTGATAAAATTCCCAACTTTTGTAATCTAAAGTACTTTTTATTATATAAAATTCCCAACTTTTGTAAACAATTGCTAATTTTTTAGAATCACGTTTCCGGATGCTCAAAATACTTGTTTTTGAACTGATAACGGCAGTTCTCATTTTATCTTCCTGATTAATATATTTTGAAAACATAATCAAAAACCCAATATATTTGTAGTAGAAAACTAAAAATACCTGAAACCATGACAATGATATTTTCAACCGAAATTCTGAACTTCCATGTTCGGTTTACATACTTAGTGGAATATTTTAATGAGAACCGGGAACGGTTTGGTTACAAAGACGAAGAAATGGAATTGCTGAATGGGCTATGGGACGAATGGGGAAGAGTTTTTAGAAAATATACTCATCCAAGTTCTTATGGCGATTTAAGTACTCAGGCAATGAATGATTTATATCCGCAATGTTATAAACTGGTAACGTCATTAAAGATACGTGCTGCCAATTCTATGATGAATCTTACCTCGGAAGACTGGGGATTTTTGGAACTGAATACCAATACCAAAAAAAGAGGAAGAATACCTGTGACTGATTATGCCCCTAATTTAGTTTGCGTGGAAATAACCAAAGCGTGTTGCAAATTTTTTGCAATGGACCCAAAGCACCTCGGTACTAAACGCAAACCGGAAGGTGCTGCAAATATTGGCATCCTGTTGGCTTATGTAACAAGGGGAGGAGAACAACCAAACGAGAAAGAGTACAAAAAAGCGAACCCGGAAAAGAAAACCATTTTTGAAGTGCTAACCCCTGCGGATAAGGCCGGAATGGACATGTATATTAAAGTGTATTACATCAGTCCGACCGGTGAAGAAGGGAAACTTTCGGAACCAGTGATGGTGAAATTGGGTTAACAAAAGGTTTCTTATAAAGTCGCAATGAATATAATTTGAGATAACCCCTTTGCGAACTTTGCGTCTTTGCGAGAAACATTTTATAGTACTTTTGTCCGAAATAATTTTCTGTGGAAAACAATCAATACGACATTATTATAGTAGGAGGCGGCATAGTAGGTCTGGCTTCGGCTTATAAAATTAATTTAAAATATCCTTCCAAAAAAATTCTTGTTCTTGAAAAGGAAAAAGAAGTAGCGGCTCACCAAACAGGTCATAACTCCGGGGTTATCCATTCGGGACTGTATTACAAGCCCGGTTCGTACAAGGCAAAAAACTGTGTGGATGGAAGAAGAGAACTGGTGGCTTTTGCAAAGGAGCATAAAATTCAACACGACATTTGCGGTAAAGTGGTTGTAGCTACTGATGTTTCGGAGCTGGCGCACATGAACAAGGTATTTAATAACGGACTTGCAAATGGTGTGGAAGGTGTGGAGAAAATAGATGCAAAACGAATAAAGGAAATAGAACCTTATTGTGTCGGCATCGAAGGTTTATGGGTGCCCTGTACCGGAATTATTGATTATGCTGATGTTTCGAGAAAGTATGTGGAACTGATTCAAACAAAATTTTCGGGAAGCAAAGTGCTCTGCGAACATGAAGTGACTGCTTTTGAAAAACATGATGGACATACACATGTCATTACTCCGAAAGGAAAATTTACCGGAAAATACATTATTACCTGTGCCGGTTTGCAATCGGATAGAATTGCAAAAAAAGAAGGAGCCAGGATAGATACTGCTATTGTTGGTTTCCGTGGCGATTATTTTGATTTGACGGAGAAGGGAATGAGTAAAGTGAGGAATTTAATTTACCCTGTACCGAATCCCAAATATCCTTTCCTTGGGGTTCACTTTACGCGCATGATACATGGAGGAACGGAATGCGGGCCCAATGCAGTATTTGTTTTCAAAAGAGAAGGGTATGGTAAAACCGATTTCTCTTTAAAAGACACTGCTGAAGCACTTGGTTTTGGTGGTACCTGGAAGTTCTTTGCCAAGAACATGAAGTTTGGTTTAGATGAATACCGTGGGGCTTTTTCAAAAACATTTTTCTTAAAGCGCCTTCGTAAATTAATTCCCGACTTGCAGATGGATGATTTAAAACCGGGCCGTGCGGGAGTTCGCGCAATGGCATTAGCTCCCGAAGGAGAGATGATTGATGATTTTAAAATTGAAGTGAACGGAAACGCCATTCACGTGTTGAATGCGCCTTCTCCTGCCGCTACTTCATCATTAGCTATAGGTACTGCTATTGAGATGATGGCGAGTGAGCATTTTAGTCTTTCATAATTATTATGTAATTTTGTTTAACTAAATTAAAAAAATCATGAAGTTAATTATTGATATAAAAGATAATCGTGTTCCTTTTTTTATGGAATTAATAAAAAGCCTTGATTATATAGATATTATAAAAGAGGTTAAAGACAAACGCAAAAGCGTATTCGTTAGTGATCTGGCGGAAGCATTTAGTGATGTTAAGGAATACGAGAAAGGCAGGAAAAAACTAAAATCTGCAAAAGATTTATTGAATGAGCTTTGATATTATTGCGACAGAGCCCTTTGAAAGAAAACTTAAACGACTCGCAAAAAAATATAAATCACTTCAAAAGGACCTAACTAAATTATTTGGGGACCTTGCGGAAAACCCTACTATGGGAACTTCAATCGGTAGAGATTGTTATAAAATTAGATTTGCAATTTCTTCAAAGGGAAAAGGAAAAAGCGGAGGGGCAAGAATAATTACTTATGTTCGTATAGTGAAAAGTACCGTATATCTAATGGATATTTATGATAAGTCTGAGCAGGTAAATATTTCAGATGAAGAATTAAAATGGTTAATTGATTTACTTTCCAAGTAAAGCTTCGCCTGCAATAAACACCGAAAAATTTACATTCCCGTATTTTCTGTGCTGATTAAAATGTTCCATTTTGGATAAATCAGTCAACTCTCCATGTTCCACAATAAGCCAGCCCTGAGGTTTTAACAGGTTGTTCTGAAATACAAGTTCGGGAATTGTTTTAATGTTTTCCAAATCATAAGGAGGGTCACAAAAAATAATATGATAAGGTGTGGTGGCTCTTTTTAAAAAAGCAAATGCATCCGACTTTACTGCTTTTATGGCCTTCATTTTAAATTCTGTGGCCGTTCTTTTTACAAATTCGCTGCAGGCGTAACTGGCATCCACACTGGTTATTTCTCCGCAACCGCGAGAAGCAAACTCGTACGACATGTTTCCTGTTCCGCAAAAAAGGTCCAGCACTTTTAAACCATCCAGTTCAAAATAGTTGTTCAGAATATTAAAAATACTTTCTTTTGCAAAGTCCGTAGTCGGCCTAACATCCAGGTTCTTTGGAGGATGAATGACCCTGCCCCTGTGCGTTCCGCTAACAATACGCATTATAGATAATAGTTATTAAACAGGGTGAAATAATAATGAGTTGGCAATGTTTGCAACTGATAGCTGTATTGTGCTCCATCATTGCGTTCGCCAAATTTTAACTTACGAACGTACTTTTGAGTAAGGGTATAAATAGTAGAATTGCGCTCCAGTTCGCCAAGCAAAATAACTTCGGTGGTTTCCGGGTTGAGTTGCAATTGCTCGCAAACAAATAACAGGTAATACACAAAATCTTCTGCCGTATGATAATTGAAAGTGTTGTAAAACAAAAGATTTTTACCATCAATCACAATGGCTTCAAAATGCGATTGCTGCACATGCACAAATAATTTTTTATCGGTCTGGTTTTTATTTTGCAATACAAGAGTGTCAATCAATGCGCTGGAAGCATGATGATAAGTAATATTTGGAAACTGGTAATCCAGTTTGGTTTTAATGCTGAGGTGAATGGCAAAAACATTTTTTGTATCCATGCTTTTTAAATTATCCACCATTACCATTTCATCTCCTTCCAGGGAAGTATTGAATTTTAAATACATTTTTTTTCGGTCGTCTTCAAACAAGGCAGAGGGAACTAATGTAGAAAGGCCGTTCACTATAACAGCTGATACTGATTTGTATTTATGTTTAATCAATTTACTGTCTTTCATAACAGATTCCAATACTTCGGCTACCCCATCAAAATTATAAATGTTCTGAAAGGTATAATTTTCGAAAGCAATGTATTTGTTCCCCGCTTTTTCATGCACTGCTATCAATATGTTATCCATACTGATTTGAAGTGTCAATTGAAAGGTAGAAGTATAGGCAGGATTAAATGCTTCATCAATAAATGAAGTTGCCTGTGTTATTTTATTTTTGGTCTCGGTTGGCATGTCGCAAAGATATATTTTTCTTTAATTGTTAAATTGCTTTATTGTTGAATTGTTTACTCTGTCTCCTTGTCAAAATTACATAGATTTGTAAATTCGTATTTATTCCTAATTCGTAACCGTTGAAACCCGAAGAATTTTCAAACATATTATTACAGCAGTTTCCTTTTGAAACCACCAGCGGACAAAGGACTTTGCTTAGCAAGCTTTCAGAATTTATCCTGGGGGCTAACCTGGAAAATATCTTTGTTATTAAGGGATATGCCGGTACGGGTAAAACCACCATTGTTCGTTCGCTGGTAAAAAGTATGCCTGCCGTAAATGGTAAAACTGTTTTGCTGGCACCTACAGGACGAGCCGCCAAAGTCCTTTCCAACTATACTGAGAAAGCCGCATACACTATTCATAAAAAGATTTATTACCGGCAGGCCAATACGGATGGTGGTTTCGGATTTACTTTGCAACAAAATTTGCATGCCGATACTGTTTTTATTATTGATGAAGCATCCATGATTTCGAATACAGGTGGGCTGGGAGGCAGCAGTATGTTTGGTGGAGGCAGCCTGCTGGACGATTTGATTTCGTATGTATTTAACGGAAATAATTGCAAACTTATTTTTATTGGAGATACGGCACAGTTGCCGCCTGTGGGGTTGGATGTGAGTCCGGCTTTGGATTTTGAGTACTTAAAAGCTTCTTATTCCTTCAAAGTCAACTGGTATGAATTAACAGAGGTTGTAAGACAGACGGAGAACTCAGGGATATTGACCAATGCCACCATTATCCGAAACCAAATAAAAACGGATAAAGAGGCCAAGCCACATTTTACATTAAACAGTTTTAAAGATATTATTCGCTTAGGCGGAGATGAGCTGGAAGATGCTTTAAATTCGGCATACAGTAAGTATGGGGCAGAGGATACAATGGTGATTTGCCGTTCGAATAAAAGGGCGAATATTTTTAACCAGCAGATCCGTGCTCGAATTCGCTGGCAGGAAGATGAACTGTCTACAGGAGATTATATGATGGTGGTAAAGAATAATTATTTCTGGCTGAAAGATGAATCAAAAGCGGGGTTTATTGCCAATGGTGATATTATTCAATTGACCAGTGTGGGCAGGATACAGGAGATGCATGGGTTCCGGTTTGCAGATGTACGAATGAAAATGATTGATTACCCTGATGAACCTGAAATGGAAACCAGACTGCTGCTGGATACCATTATGAGTGATTCTCCTTCTTTATCCAACGAAGATAATAAGAAGCTATATGCAAGTGTTTCGGAAGACTATAGCGATATTCCGGACCGTAAACTACGGTTAAAGAAAGTGAAGGAGGATGGTTTTTTTAATGCCTTGCAGGTGAAGTTTGCCTATGCGGTTACCTGCCATAAAGCGCAGGGAGGGCAATGGGATTGTGTATTTGTGGAACAGGGTTATTTAACGGATGAAATGATAAACACGGAATACATGAGGTGGTTATATACTGCTGTTTCCAGAGCAAAGAATAAATTATACCTGGTTAATTTTAACAAGGATTTCTTTTGAGAGGGAAATTTACCACTAAGACACTAAGAACACGGAGAAACACTTAGTGAAACTTAATGTTCTTAGTGACTTAGTGGTAAAAAACTAATTATCGTAATCTTTATTTACCGACCCTAAGGTATAAGTAAACTTAGGCATTTCTATAATGGTACCGTAACGGTCTTTGGCTTTTATTTTATCAAAAAATATTTTGGTGGATTGGTCGGAGCGGCCAAGGAGTTTTTCCATTGCAGGTGACAGTTTATAACCTGCTGTAAATTCCTGAGAGTAAATTCCTTTGATGGTAACGCCCATCTGGAACTCTACTACAGCAGTATCAAGTATGTTTCCATATTCATCTATTCCTACCAGGCGATAGTTTACATCATCAAAAACCACTTTATGCAAATGCCCGGTCTTTTGAATCTTAAAAGTTCCTTTAAATTCATCTTCTTTTTCCTGTGCAGGCAATAAAATGCAAAGAGAAGTAAAGAATAGTATGGAAAGAAGTTTTTTCATTTTGATGAAACAAAGGTAAATTTAATTGTTGAATTGGTAAATTATTAAGGAGAAAGGAAAAATTATGCCATTATTTTATTTCCTTTCTCTTTTAAAACTATATTTACTGACCAAATAATTTTAATTATGCTTGATTATTCTAATACTTCTATTCAAAAAGTTTCTGTTCACCAGGTGGGAAATAAAACCAATGGTGAACAACTAAAATTTTCGAAATCTACCTTGGATGTTTCGGATGATAAATTGCATAGCCTGTTGCGCAAGTTTTTTTTGAACCCATTTGTTACCCCTGAGTTTTATAACTTTACTTTTTCGAATGAAGATTTTGAACAAAATCCTCTTTACGGTTATGCCAGGCAGGTGTTTGATAGCCCGAAGTTGTTTCATCCCAATACTATTAATATAGCAAAACATTTATTTGAACTGTCCGTTCATCCTAATATTAAATCAGGTGATTTATTCGTTGCTTATTTTTCGAATATACAGGTGATGGATGAAATGACGGATGCTATTGGTATTTTTAAATCGGAAAACAGGCAGGACTTTTTAAAGGTGGATGCCGGTGCAGAGGATTTTGCATTGCATTACGAAGATGGAATTAATGTTGAAAAACTGGATAAGGGTTGTTTGATATTTAATACCGACAGGAAAAAAGGATTTAAAGTTTGCATTGTAGACAAGTCGAACAGGGCAGGGGAGGCGCAATATTGGAAAGATTCGTTTCTGCAATTAAAAGTATGCAACGATGATTATCATTTTACAAAAGAGTTTTTAAACATTACCAAAAACTATGTTACCGAAAAACTTTCGGAAGATTTTGAAGTAAGTAAAGCTGATAAAATTGATTTGCTGAACAGGTCGGTGGCTTATTTTAAATCGCATGAAACGTTTGATAAGAATGATTTTGAGCAGGAAGTGTTCCAGGATAAGAACATGATTAAATCGTTTCAGGATTTTGATACTATTTACCGTGAGGAAAACGAAATAGAGCTGGATGATAATTTTGATATTTCGACACAGGCGGTGAAGAAACAGGCGCGTATGTTTAAGTCTGTTTTAAAACTGGATAAGAACTTTCATATTTATATTCATGGGGATAGGGAGTTGATTGAAAAAGGAGTGGAGCAGGATGGAAGAAAGTTTTATAAAATTTATTTTGACCAGGAGTTTTAGGTTTTCAACACAGAGTCCGCAGAGGAAAAAGAGTTTCACCGAGTAAGGGTGTGCCCTCTATAAAAAGCAATTATCTGATAATATTGTTTAAGGATTGAGATCCGACCTGGCCAACTCCGTTTTCAACACAGAGTTCGCAGAGAAAAAAGAGTTTCACAGAGATAGGGTATGCCCTCTGTATAATATAATTATCTGATAATATTGTTTAAGGATTGAGATCCGACCGGGCCAACTCCGTTTTCAACACAGAGTTAGCAGAGAAAAAAGAGTTTCACAGAGATAGGGTATGCCCTCTGTATGAAAGTAATTATCTGACAATGCCATTCAGCACTTGAGCTCCCAACTGGCCAACTCCGCCAACGTTAATGCTTCTGAACATATCATTGTTTCCTGTTCCGTAATAGTACGGATTTGTTTTATCGTTCGGATTAAAGTAGTTTCCTTGTCCGGACTCTACCGTTGCACTTATTCCAATGTAAGAATGTTCGGCAACTTTATAATTCATACCAAGTGAAATGGCTTTGTAATTATTTTGTTTGTTGTTCAATGAATTGGCATCAGCCATCACAGCCCCGCTCATCATCCATCGTTTGTTTAATTGATACTGGCCTTCTACAAAAATTAAATTTCCTGAAACATTTTGTCTTTTCCCGTTGTAAAGTGCTTCGCCTGAATTTAATGGCATAAAGGTGTTTCCTGCTAAATTATAATGCAGTAAACCGATGTTTAATTGAAATTTATTATTGAACTGATATCCAATTTTGGGTGCTATAAAAGTACAGACAGAAGGGTTTTTGGAAGAATTTAAAAAACTCATGCTTGTTCCCATGCTTAAGGAAGTGACTACTCTGTCGGCAGAAAAAGATTTCTTTTTTGCAGGTGTGTAATAATCATCTGTAATGGTTTGTGAAACAACAATGGAAACACAAAATAAAAAACTAAGCGAGGTTATTAACTTTTTCATTCTTGATAAATTGTTTTACAAAGGTAAATAAAAATAGATTAATCAAATACTTTTGTAAAAAGTGAAAAACACAATTAATTGTAAAGTGGGTTTACTTTACGGTTCGTTATTCGTAATTTTGCATTTTTAATACCTTGACTTATGAAATTATTTGTTAAAAACATTGACCGCGATATTAATGAACTGCAGCTGGAAAGCCTTTTTGCTCAATATGGAGAAGTGATATCGACCAAGATAGTATATGATAAAATTACCTGGGAGAGCAAAGGTTTTGCTTTTTTGGAAATGGCAAAAAAGACAGAGGCTTATAAAGCAATTGACGCATTGAACGGAAAAGAGTTGAAAGGGCGGGTACTAAGTGTGGAAATTGCGGTGGATAAACCAAGATAATAAAATGAATTTTTAACATAGCAGGAGGAATGCGTATGGCGAACCGTAGATTGTTTTTTTCTTTTCTTTATTTATTTGCACTTATTTTTATTGGGCTATTGGATAGTTGCACCGATACTTCTGCGAAATCAAAATGGGGCATTACAGACCCTGTGCTTGCTTCGGAAAACAGAGATAGTATTAACAAGATAAGAAAAGAGATTAATGCAGTTGGTAAAGCAAAATTATTAAATGCAGTTTTTACGGATGAAGCTAAATTAAAAGGATTTAATGGAGTAGTACTTATAGCCCAGCGGGGGCAAGTGATTTACGAAAAGGCATTTGGTTATTCCAATTTTAAAAAGAAGGATTCTTTGAAATTAAATTCTGTTTTTCAACTTTCCTCTTCTTCCAAAACACTTACAGCAGCAGCTATTATGTTGCTGGCAGAACAGGGTAAACTGAAACTGACCGATAGTATACAACAGTATCTTCCTAACTTTCCTTATCATCATATTACTATAAAAATGCTGCTCACGCATCGTTCGGGATTGAGTAATTATGTTTATGACTGCGAACCGTATTGCCAGAAACCAAATATGTATAATGGTTGCGCATTTAATAATAAATCGATGCTGGATATTCTTATTATTAATAAACCTAAAATATATTGTCTCCCGAACAAAAAATTTGAATACTGCAATACTAATTATGCGCTGCTTCCGTTAATAATTGAAAAGGTAACCGGGATGGACTTTGCAGCATATATGCAGAAAAATATTTTCCAACCGCTAGGGATGAAAGATACCTGGGTGCATGATCCTAAAACAGATTCGACCCGTAAAAATTTAACGGTGGGTCATAATGCTTCGGGAAGTTTGGAAAAGGTGGTATTTGCTGATGATGTGGTAGGAGATAAAGGAATTTATTCGACCGCGGAAGATATGTTTAAATGGGATCAGGCATTGTATACAGAAAAGTTATTGAAGAAGGAAACCATTGAGCAATGTTTTACCGGTTATAGCAATGAGCATAAAGGTAAGCGTAACTATGGCTATGGTTGGAGGATGATAGACAATGGAAACGGGAATAAAATAGTTTACCATAACGGTTGGTGGCATGGGTATAACAGCGAGTTTTTCAGAAGGCTGAACGACCAGACTTCAATTATTATTCTGTCGAACCGCGATAACCGGATGGCCTACCAGATTAAAGATGTACTACCAATACTTACCAGCAGCACCGAAGCGTTCGATATAGGAGGAGGGGATTAAAAGGTTTTTTTTTAGATTTTAGAATGAAGCGATTTGACTAATTGCTTTTGAATTGTATTTCGGATTTCGACCTCCAGATTTCCCTTAAAATATTTTAACCTATCTTTGCGAAATAATTTAAAAACCAATAAAAAATCAAAATGAAAAAATTAATTTATTTAATACTGCTTATGCCATTCGCATTTGGCTGCGGTGGTGGTAAAAAAGAAGGAGTAATAACTGCTGAAGACAGTTTAAGAGCTGTTTCTGGTGGACAAACTGTTCGTATTCACGACCAGGATTCAAGTATTCAATCATTTATACGTGGCTTTAACGAAATTCAGGATAACCTGGATGTAATTAAGGAAAAGGAGAAAATGGTGACCGTGAACAGCAAAAGTGCTGAAATGCGTAAATCGAAACAAGAGCAAATTGTGGACGATATACAGGCTATGTATGATATGATGAATAAAAATAAGCAACGTCTTGCTGCCATGAAAGCTAAATTTGCTGATGCCGGTAAAAAGAATGAGGTGCTTGAAAAATTCATTACCCGCCTAACTGCTGACCTTGATGCAAAAAACATCCAGATAGAAGAATTGAAAACTCAATTGGAGCAAATGAATGTGGCCATGGCTACTTTAAATACCAATTACGAGGAGGAAAAACAACAATCTTCAATAAAAACTGAGAAATTAAACACTGCATTCTATGCTTTTGGTTCTGCTAAAGAATTGATAAAAAACAATGTATTGACTAAGGAAGGTGGTTTTATTGGAATAGGAAAAAACCAGAAACTGAAAGAAGATTTCAATAAAGAATATTTTACCAAAGTGGATGTTTCAACCACTACATCTATTGTATTAGGTGCCAAAAAAGCAAAACTGATAACTACACATCCAAGTGGTTCTTATAAAATAGAAGGTGCAGATGGAAAAGCAGAGAAATTAACTATTCTTAATTCAGAAGATTTCTGGAGTGCTTCTAAATATCTTGTTATTGTTGTTGAGTAAAAGAGTATTGAGTATTGAGTATTGAGTATTGAGTGCGAAGTACTGAAAACAAAAATCCTGTTCTTTTAGAACAGGATTTTTTGTTTTAATTAATTTTAATAAGTTCCCCCTCTCCTTTGGAGAGGGGATTAAGGGGTGAGGTGCTTTATTCAACCGGATAATAAATTTCGGTCAGCCATTTAGCTGTATCCTTTTCATTCATCGGGTCAGTAACGTATACTTCCCATGGGGAGCCGGTTGTTTTTTTATGATTCTCATCCATCCATTTATGCAATGCTTCATGTGCGGTGTTTGTCTTTTCGTAAGCTCCATAATAGTGGCCTACTACCGCATTACCTGCTTTTAATTCACTTACTTTAATCTCGCCTTCTCCTTTTATTGATTTTTCTAATGGTACTGCGCATTCCATATCAATTTTTGCGGGAGCATAGCTATGATAAATGGCCAGTACCGCACCGTTTTGTTTTAAATTGTTTTTCTTCATGAACATTCCTATGCGTCCGTAACTGTTGCCAATATCTCCTGAAATCGTTTTCTCTGAAGTCATCATCCTATACGAAGCGATAATTTGAGAAGGTGTGGTGGTGGCTTCAATTTTCATTTCGGTTTGACCGGCAGGTGGCGTTTCCATTGCTTTTTTCTCGGAAACGGTTTTTAAATCTGCCAATCCTTTTTCAAAATCCGGACCTACGAGTTTATCCATAAATAAGCTGAAGTATTTGGAAGGAACGCGCATGTACCATGGCATATCTTCGCCTTTGGAATCCATAGCCCAAATTACTTTTGTCCCTGCGTCTTCTTTATTGAATTTGAATGAACCGTATGATTTTCCCATTCCGCCAAACTGCATGGTGGTCTGAATGGAATCATTTGGAACGGAAGCAGAAATGGATAAAGTGCCTTCACCTACATCGTTATTGCCTTTCCAAGTATAGGATGCACCTACACCTTCTGAGGCATCAGTAAAAGTGATCTGCATGTTGGGGTCTTTTTTATGCCATGCAGACCATTGACCCCAGTTTTTTAAATTATTAACCTGGCCAAAAATGACTTCGGCTGGTGCGTTAATTACAAGTGAACGTTCAAGATGTGTCTTGGATGGCAAGAAGAACGATAAGATGATTAGGAGCAGAATAAATATCCCTAATCCTTTTAAAATTTTCTTAAGTACTTTCATGTTTTTAATTTAGAGTGAATGATAAATTGATTATTGAATTAATAAGCAAATATAAAAGATTTTTGAAGTATAAATGATGAAAAAAAAGGAAATCAGATGAACGTATAATAATGTACTTTTGCAAAAATTTTTTTAAATGAAACTACTCGTAAATTACCTCAAACGATATAAATCACTGATAGGGCTGGCTTTACTGTTGGCTGCTATCAACCAACTGTTTTCATTGATGGACCCTTTGCTGTTCCGTCATATTGTCGATAAATACGCAACTCATTATAAGGACTTTACCAAACAGGAATTTATTAAGGGTGTAGGCTTGCTTATTTTACTTTCCATGGGGTTTGCCATGGTATCCCGTATTGCCAAGAACTTCCAGGATTATTATGTAAATGTAATTACACAAAAGTTAGGTGCCCAGATTTATTCTGACGGACTGAAACATTCGCTTGAACTTCCATACCAGGTGTTTGAAGACCAACGAAGCGGTGAAACATTAGGTAAATTGCAAAAGGTAAGGACAGATGTTGAAAAACTCATCATGGCTTTTGTAAGCATCCTGTTTACTTCTCTGGTAGGGGTAGTGTTTGTAATGGTATATGCTATCCGCATCCATTGGTTGATTGCAGTGGTTTACTTTGCGGCTGTACCCATACTTGGATTTGTTACTTCTGTTTTAAGTAAAAGAATTAAAATCATTCAGAAAAAGATAGTTGGGGAAACTACCGCATTGGCAGGTTCTACCACCGAATCATTAAGAAATATTGAACTGGTTAAAAGTCTTGGTTTGGCTGACCAGGAAATCAACCGCCTGAACGGAACTACGCTAAAGATACTTGGATTGGAGCTTAAGAAAGTTCGTTATATCCGAAGCATCAGTTTTATACAAGGTACGTTTGTTAATTTATTACGCAGCTGTATCCTGTTTTTATTGTTGTTCCTCATTTTTGCCGATACCTTAACATTGGGTGATTTATTCTCTTTACAAATTTATTCTTTCTTTATTTTTGGTCCTCTCCAGGAATTGGGCAATATTATTAATGTGTACAGAGAGGCAGAAGTTTCGTTGGATAATTTCCAGGCCATATTAGATACACCTAAGGAGGAGAAACCGGTTAATCCTATTATTGTTAATGGCATTCAGACACTTGAGTTTGAAAAAGTAAGTTTCAAGCACCAGACCGCCAGCAACAAAGCATTGGACAATATTTCATTTACAACCAAGAACGGTGAAACCATTGCATTTGTAGGACCTTCAGGCTCGGGTAAAACCACCTTGGTTAAATTACTTGTTGGTTTGTATCATCCACAGGATGGAGAAATTCTTTACAACGGAACCAGCGGAAGAAAAATAGACCTTGACCAGTTGCGTTCTCAGATTGGATTTGTAACTCAGGATACACAATTGTTTGCAGGAACCATTAAGGAGAATTTATTATTTGTTGCACCCAATGCCACGGATGCCGAATGCCTGGACGTATTAAATAAAGCAGCCTGCCAAACCTTATTGGCAAGAGCTGATAATGGAATAGATACCATGATAGGCGAAGGAGGAGTAAAAGTTTCGGGTGGAGAAAAACAACGTTTGTCTATAGCCCGAGCATTGCTTCGTAAACCATCGTTACTGGTTTTTGATGAAGCAACCTCTTCACTCGATTCAATAACTGAAGAAGAAATAAGCAAGACCATTCGTGAATTATCGAAAGGAACTGACCAGGTAACTATTATTATTGCGCATAGGTTGAGTACCATTATGCATGCGGATAAAATATTTGTACTGGAAAAAGGAACCATTATTGAAAATGGTAAACATGATGAATTACTTGCTCAGAAAGGTTTGTATTATGCTATGTGGCGTCAGCAGATTGGAGAACGTCATAATGGAAGAGTAGCTCATTTGGCGCATGCAAATTAAATAATTTCTTTTGGGTTAAATGTTACCCCTGTCAGGGTTTAGAACCAAGGGTGTACGAAACAATAAATATGTCGTCCCTACGGGACTTTTACTTCTTTCTTTTTTCTTTTCTACCGATATTTTGCTCCTAACGGAGCATACAATCTTTCTTGAAATGTCCCGTAGGGACAAAATATCGGTAGAAATAATCACCACATCTCTATCAAAGTCCCGTAGGGACGATATATAACAAGGATTTACAAGGTTTATTATCACCTTGGTTTAGAACCCTGACAGGGGTTTTTACTTCAATTATTTAGCACCAATAACATTCACCAATAAGGTCTTGAATTGTTTTTTGCAATTCGAAAAATCAACTTCTGAAACATTAATATTTCCCGGAGCATCTCCCCAGTTTAAAGTAATGGAGTTGGAAAAATCATTTTTTACTACCGTGCATCCTGAAGGATAGGTCCATTCGTACTTGCAGTTGGGAGTGGAAGGAACAGTAAAGGTTACATTTTGTTCCTGTTTGTTTACTTCAGTCTTGCCTATAATTAATGGGGTTGGAATTAATCCGAAATCATAAGCTGTCCATAAAGTGGAAAAGTAATTTTTATCTTTCGAAAAGAATCCTCTTTTTCCGCCTTGTGTAGGGCAGGTGCCGGGGTCTACCAGCAAGGCATGGCTAAGTTTGTTTATCTTGTAGTAGATTACAGCATCTTTTTTATTTGCATCCCGATAAACATTCCTTTGAATATCGTTAACGTTCACAAACCCTTCAATGGTCTCGCTTGGAGTAGTGGAGATATGCCGCACGTTGGTCCATTGTTTCATCAGTTCCACACCGTTTCGTTTGTTCACCACCCAATCGTTGTTCCCCTGGTAAATGATAAGTTGCGGATATTCGCCTTTAAAATCAGGGTTTTGTTTTCTTACTATTTTTCCCCACTTTTCAGCCGACTTAACCCTCCAGCCCAATAAACCCATGGCCGTAGCAATGTATCCGTTACCTATTTTATACGCACCTCCGGCAAATATGGCTCCAGAATTAAATGTTTCAGGATAATCTGCCATCATCACCACACTCATGGCAGCACCTGCCGAAAGCCCTGTGATATAAACCTGTTTGGAGTCGATGGTATAATTCGCTTTCATGTACTCAATCATTTTTGCAATCGAATAATTTTCTCCCCTGTTTTTATTGGTATGTCTTCTCTTATAAAATTTGAAACACCGCATCGGGTTATTTATCCTTCGTTGCTGAGGATACAACACATAAAAATTGTTTTCATCACCCAGCTTGCTCCAGCCGCTTTGTTCCGATACTTTCCTGGCACATTGCAGGCAACCATGCAGCACCACAACCATCGGCATTGGTTTTGTTTTATCTGCAGCCGCAGGAAGATGAACATACATCTTAAGGTGTCCTTTGTTTTTGCCAAAATGCCTTACCCTCGTTAACTTTTGAGCAGACGAAAATGAAACAAATAAGAGGAAAATAATAAACAGTGAGATTGTTTTTCTTAGGAAGGAAGTGGATGTCATCTATAATCAGCAATTATTCAAAATCCTTGTACAATAAATACTTTTTGCGGATTACTTTAAATTTTTTAATTCCCTCCTGCCAGGTAGCGCGTATTTCATCTTCCGATTTCCCTGCAATGATTTGCTCTTTCAGGGTGGCATTTCCCGCATGATAATTAAAATTATCATCAAAGTAAATAGATTTATCAGGAGCATTTTTATAGGTACCAATCAGCCAGTAGAGGTATAGCTTTTTATAATCTTTCATAAACTCTTTTCCAAAATCAGTCAGGTTATAACCTTTACATACTTCCCCTTTGTACTTAGGGTCCATGGCTCCCGGCTTGGGCTGAGGCGTGAAGGTAAAATTTGCTTTTGGCAGGTTAGGGAAACCAATTACCTGGAAAGGCATATCAGTACCTCTGCCCACCGCTACTATTGTTCCTTCAAACAAACCAAGACTTGGATATAAATAAACGGATGACATGTTTGGCAGGTTGGGCGAAGGTTTTACAGGTAGCTGGTATAAATCTTTGTGGTCGTAACCAACTAATTTAATTACTTTCAGGTTGCATTTAATGTCACCTTTCAGCCAGCCTTCCCCGTTTATCATTTCTGCAAATTCACCTATGGTCATTCCATACACTATAGGAACAGAATGCATGCCAAGGAAGGATTTATACTTTTCTTCCATCACCGGGCCATCTATAAAATAACCATTCGGATTGGGCCTGTCGAGCACTATCAGTTGTTTGTTGTTTTCTGCACAGGCTTCCATTACATAATGCAATGTGGAAATGTAAGTGTAAAACCGGACTCCTACATCCTGTATATCAAACACCACTATGTCCACATCCTTTAAATCAGCTGGTGTAGGCTTTTTGTTTTTACCGTATAAGGTGATAATGCGCAAACCTGTTTTATCATCCGTTTCCGATTTCACCCGTTCGCCAGCATCCACCAATCCACGAAAACCATGTTCAGGACAAAATACTTTTTTGATTTTTATTCCGGAAGTAATTAAGGTATCCAACACGTGCGTGTTTTTAACCATAGAAGCCTGGTTGGCCACCACCGCCACCGATTTACCTTTTAATAACGGAAGGTATTGCTCCAACTGGTAAGCACCCGATTTGATATCAGTATCCGTTTTTGTTTTGTTATCAATGGCTGTAATGCCCTGTGCATTAAGTGTACCTGCAAACAGAACGGCTAACAGCAACAAACAAATTTTATAACTCTTTATCTTCACTGTAAAATAGTATTTTTGTACCCTTAGTAATTAATAAGTACGCTGATTAATTAAGTTTAAATTAGGATAGAAAATGATTGTTTTTTTATGATTGGAATTAAGATAAATACAGATGTAAGCTTTACAAACATCACCATTGCTGAAAGTAACAATCATAAATCAAACCATAAATCATTTTGTATCATTTCGAATAATAAAAATCTGCGTACCGACTTTTTCAATTCATCGCAAAGCTAATAAATTTTGAACACAGAGCGTTTTATCGCCAGGCGAATCATAAAAGGTAATGGAAACTCCAATAAGTTTTCCCGACCTATTGTCCGTATTTCGGTGCTTGGCATTGCCCTGGGGCTGGCCGTGATGATACTCACCCTCTGCATAGTAGTAGGTTTTCAAAATGAAATAAAAAAGAAGGTTATCGGCTTTGGTTCGCACATTACCATTACCAACTATGATAACAACGAAAGCAACGAACCACAACCCATCAGCAAGGAACAACCTTTTTTAACCGAACTGAACGCTAATCCCGAAATAAAACACCTACAGGTATATACCACCAAGGTGGGCATTATTAAAACCAAAACAGTAAACGAAGAAGTATTGCTGAAAGGAGTGGGAGAAGATTACGACTGGAAATTTATTAATGACAACATGGTTTCAGGCAAACCCCTGCAGCTAAGCGATACCGGCTTGTCGCGCGATGTGGTGGTTTCAAAAAGTTTATCCGACAAACTGGAGCTGAAGCTGAACGATAAGATGGTGGTGTATTTCCTGATTAAAAAACCCGACAGCATTTCCGGTGGGGGATACGAACAAAGGGCCAGGGTGTTTTTTATTACCGGCATATACGAAACCGGTTTTTCGGAGATTGACGACAAGCTGGCTTTTGTAGACATTCGCCAAATTCAGAAATTAAACTACTGGACCCCTCAGCAAGTGGGCGGCATGGAGATTTCCATTCGTGACATTAAAAAACTGGACGAAGTAAATGCAGCAGTAAACGACCTGATAGGGCAGGGGCTATCATCGCAAACCATTAAGGAAACCAGCCCTGCCGTGTTTGCCTGGCTCGATTTGTTTGATGTGAATGCCATCATTGTTATTGTATTCATCATCCTGGTGGCAGGCATCAATATGATTTCGGCCTTACTGGTATTGATACTCGAACGCACCAATATGATTGGTATTTTAAAAGCACTGGGAGCCAGTAACGGCAGTATTCAGAAAATATTTTTGTACAATGCCGGTTATTTAATTTCAAAAGGCCTGCTCTGGGGAAACATTATCGGCATTGGGGTAGCCGTTCTTCAAAAATACCTTGGCCTGTTTAAGCTCGATAAAACTCAGTATTACATGTCGCAGGTACCCATCGATATTAATATTATCACCATCCTGCTTTTAAACATCGGTACCCTTGCCTGCTGTATGCTTATGCTCATTATCCCAAGTTTTATTATTTCCCGGATTACTCCTGTTAAAGCCATCCGGTTCAGTTAGTTTTATTTTATTTTTTGTAAGGGAGGGTGCTTTAAACAACTTAGCCTTTGTTTAATATTCAGTTTTGATTATTATTTTTTTGAAAAGGTAATTTATCGCTTTGTATTAAACTGTCTTCCCGCTTGCAGCCTTTGCAGAGCTTGTCGAAGTATCCAATCTTTTTCTTTTATGAAGGATAAAAGAAAAAGGATTTCCACTGCAATCGGGTTTAGATGGATAATGTGTGGCTTTTAATTACCTTTTTACTTTTTAAATAGGTGAACGTGGGAGGTTGGGTATCTTTTTTTAACTGAAGATGGTTTTTATGGGAATAGTGGTGAATTATTTATGATGGTGACGAAAATGTGACAAAGTGGCGTAAAACTGCCATCAAGTTGGGCTAGACTGCCGTCAAGTTGTGCTAGACTGCCATCAAGTTGTGCTAGACTGCCGTCAAGTTGCGCTAGACTGCCATCAAGTTATGCTAGACTGCCATCAAGTTGTGCTAGACTGCCATCAAGTTGCGCTAGACTGCCATCAAGTTGCGCTAGACTGCCATCAAGCGGTGCTGAATTACCGACAAGCGGTACTGAACTGCTATTAAGTTGGTCTGAACCGTCATCAAGTTATGCGCGAGCGAGTACAAGCGGAGGTAAATAACGAAGCGAAGATGAAGTAAGGGGAGGATATCGGAAGTTTATAACTATAATATCTGGTGGTCGGACGCCACTCAATAACAGGACGAGTTTAACAGTATCGGTCCTGCGAGGGTGCGATGATTCAAAAATGATACTTCAGAAAGCTAATAAATCATGGAATGTCTCTCCCGGAGTCTTTAACCAGCCTCCCGAAGGTTATTATACATCACCCATTGAGTTTGACCTTGCTCCCAATCACTTTGCTGTGTCTCCTAATCACTTTGCTGATTATCATATTGAGTTTGTTCTTGCTCCAATCGACTTTGCTGTTTGTCAAATCAACTTTGCCGGACCTCCTAATCACTTTGCCAGACCTCCAAGGCACTGGGAGGTCTTTCCAAGCCACCCGGAGAGAGGTTAAAACGTTTGGGAGAGAGGATAAAGTGCTTTTTGATTTCCTGAATCAGGCGTTATATAAAATAAGACTGTGTAATAGTATACCGTCAGGAGCCTTTACCGGGAAATAAAATAGAAGACCCAAAGTGTCTTTATTATTACGTTTATCTTAAATAAGAGGCTTAAAGGTTTAATTTTTTTGCTGTTCTGAAATTTATCACTAATATTGCTAAATGCATTTTATTATGTAAAGGAAAATGATTGATTTTTCTTTGCGAAATAAAGAGCAAAGCCTGTTAAGATAAACTTTTTTTATTTCTGTTTTGAATGAAAAAACAAGTTAATTGACTGGTAATAGAAGCTGTTTACTCCTGCTGGCGAAAATAATTGGAAACTTATGTGACAGTGATGTGTTAATACAGAACCGATGCAACCTTTTGAGTAAAAAAAGCATCTATAATAAAACAAAGAGAGAATAAAAATAAAAAACACAAACAAACTAAAATAGAAAAAGTAACCCTAAATCAATTAAATTATGAGAAAAATTACAAACTTTAAAAAGACCGGCAAAAATATGATGCGTTGGTTGTTTGCTGCTATTGTTATTATTGGAATGGCGGGAATTTCAACTGCCCAAACTGCTGCCAGCTATTCAAATTCGAGAACTACAACCGGTTCATTAATTTTGGACTTAAATGGAAATGCCATTGACATGACAACGGGTACTACAGCTTTGGCAGGAATAGGGGACGATACTCGTTCTACAGTTCAGACCATTCCATTTACTTTTACTTTTGCTGGAACAGGTTATACTCAGTTTTCAACCAATTCAAATGGTTACTGCCAACTTGGCGCTACCAGAATTGTTGCTACAACAAGGGATTTGGCAATAGGAGCCTCACCTTTAATAACTCCTTTTGGAGAAGATTTGTACCTGAATGGTTTTAACAGAGTTAAAACAGTTGGTTCGTCTCCCAATCGTTGTATGGTAATTGAATGGAACAATGTTTCTGTGAACTTTAATTCCACAACAAATGATGCTACTTTTCAATTAAGATTATATGAAACAACCAATAGAATTGAATTTGTTTATGGTCCAATGGCTGTAGCTTCCGTATTTGCGTTTACTATACCGGGTGCAAGAATCGGTTTTTCAAGCGGCACAACTGATATTCGTACTGTAATAACACAAACAACTTATCAATCACCTTCTTCCATAGCTGCTGCTAATGTTAATAATTATTCAGTTGGAACAATTACAGACTTAAACAATGGGACTAATGGTTCAAGAAGAACTTATTTGTTTGCTCCCCCTGTTGCCTGCACCCCTCCAACAACACAAGCTACTATTGGTTCTTATACTTCTACAAGTGCAACCGGTACAACTGTAAACTGGACAAGAGGTAATGGAACTGCAGGTGTTGTTGTGGTGGCAAGACTAACTTCAACTACAAATGTTGACCCTTCAAGTGCTACATCTTATGCTGCAAATACTGTTTTTGGGTCTGGTGCAACAACGGGTTCCGGAAATTTTGTGGTATATAATGGAACAGGCACCAACGTAAGTGTAACAGGGCTTTCAGGAGGAACAAATTATACATTTACTGTTTATGAATACAATACCACCTTAACATGTTATAAAACCCCAGGTTCATCATCTGCTGTCACTACTTCTGCTTTTACCTGGACGGGAGGAACGAGTACGAATTGGGCTACCGGCTCAAACTGGAATACGGGAACTGTGCCTACCGCTACTGATAATATTACCATTGGTACAGGTACTTTTCAGCCGGTAATTAGTGCAGCAGCTGTTTGTAATAGCATTACCTTAAACAGTGGAACTACTTTAGCTATAAATAGTACATTAGGAGTTAGTGGAAACTGGACCAATAATGGTTCAACCGTTTCAGGAACAGGAACAGTAACTATGAGTAGCTCAACTGGTGTAATAGGCGGATCAAGTTCCACTACCTTTCCAAACTTAACTATTACAGGAACAATTACACAGGCGATAAGTACCACTGTGACGACTAACTTCAGTGAAACTTCGGGAACCTATAGTGTAACCAACAGTGCTACCTGCTATAACTTAACAATTGGTGGAACAATGAGCGTATCCGATGGATTCTTTATAATTATTAATGGCACAACTGCAACAGGAACTGCAACTGTTACCGTAACCGGGGCAGTGTCGGTTTCCGGAACAGGCGAGATTATAATGGAAAATAGTGGTACTGCAGCAACTGCTGTTATGACCGCGAACAGTAATTTTAGTTTAGCAGGTGCAGGTCCCGGAACAGGACATATTTTTGATTTTGGAGGAGGGGCAATTGCAGGAAATGTATGTAACATTAAAGGAAACTATACCAACACTGCCACGGGGACTATTTATGTAACTTCTACTTCGGCACCCACCGGATTTAACTTTAACGGAACCGGTACACAAACATTAAGTAATTCCGGTGCTGCACCGCAGTATTCAGGATATACTATAGCAAGTGGTTCTACCGTTCAATTATCAACAAACTTTGTAATGGGCACTTCCGGTGCACCCAATTCAGCTTTTACGGTTAACGGTACACTTGATTGCGGTACATTTACGATAAGTTCAACCAGTGCGGGTAATACTTTTTCTACGGCCAGCGGCAGTACATTCAAAACTGCAAATGCAAATGGAGTATTTACAGGAACAACCGGTACCATTTCAAATGCGAATACATTTGCAATAGGAACTTCTTTTAATTCAGCTACTAATTATGAATTTAACAGGGCTGGTGCACAAACCACCAATTTTGGAAATACCACCATGAATAATCTTACTATTTCCAATACAAGCGGTGCCGTAAGTTTAACTGCCGCAGTGGTGGTAAACGGAAATGTATTGATTAACAGCGGAGGAGGTTCGCTGGATGTAACTGCAACTAATTATGCAATGGGTGTGGGTACCAATTGGACCAACAACGGTGCATTTAACGGCCGTACGGGTACTGTAACATTTAACAACGGAGGAGCAACTGCTAATCAGCTGATAAGCGGAACAACTACTTTTTATAATCTTACCTGCAGTGCAGCCAGCACCTCTTATGACTTTGGTTCAGCCACCACTACTATCGCGAATACACTTTCTGTTTCATCCGGTACAATGGTAGCCAGTACTTCTACTGTTATTTTTACAGGTTCTGCAGGTTCCATAACAGGTGCTAATGCAAAGAATTTTAACAACCTTCAAATTAATAGCGGTGCTGTAATTACTAATACAACAGGTGGAAATATTACAATAAAAGGTTCCTATACCAACAATGGTACTTCCTTTACACAAGCTACCGGGTTAACCACCACATTTAATGGAACGACAACACAAAATTTATCAGGTTCAGGAGCAACAACTTTTGGGTCCTTGGTTATCAGTGGTGCTCACACTGTTGATGCCGGTTCTCATAATTTTTCTGTAGGAGGTACAAGTATTGACATAAGCAATGCAAGTGGTGTTTTTACAGGTAACACCGGAATCGTAACATTTACAGGTACCACTGCTTTTGGAACAGGTAATGGAACTTATAATTTTAACCACATTGTTATAAGTCCTTCCGCTACTTTATCAGATTTAACTAATGGCAAAAACTTTAATGTAAAAGGCAACTTTACTAATTCAGGTACTTACACAAAAGGAGCAGAAACCATTACTTTTAACGGAACAGGTAATCAAGGTATTGGAGGTGTTTCACCTACCACTTTTAATAATGTTGTTATTAACAATCCTGGTAATCAAATTTCAATTTCCGCTTCGGATAAAACTATAACCGGTACGCTAACATTAACAGCGGGATATGTAAGATTATTTACAAACCTAACTCTGGGTTCAGCTGCAGTTGCAGGTGGCCCATTTACTACCGCGAATATGATTGATGGTGAATTTGGAGGAGAATTAAGAAGAACTTTTACTGCTAACGGATCTTATACTTTTCCGATTGGTGACCATACCGCAACGGCAGAATATTCTCCTATAACTCTGACTGTATCAGGTAGCAGCTATTCAAGTGCTTATGTAGGTGTTACATTAACAAATGCAAAACATCCTAACAATTCAAGCGCTACCAATTATTTGAATCGTTACTGGAGTGTAACACAATCAGGAATTGCCGGTTGTGCGGCATCGGCATCGGCAACATATACTAATGCAGATGTTTCCGGAACGGAAACAAGTATTTCTGCGGCAGGGTTAAATGGCACATTTAATCAATCTACCAATCCCTGGACAAAATATGGTACTTTAGGCAGTAATACCCTTACTACTGCAAGTGCAACCGTAACGACAGGACAAACCACTGCTATAACAGGAGTTACAGGAGCTAATCCTACTGTTTCGATTACAGGAGGAGGAGTTACGGTTTGTAGTGGGACAAATGTAAGTTTAGGAACCAATACTGCAGGTGATGACCCAACCGTTACTTACAGTTGGTCGCCAGCTACTTTCTTAAGTAGCACAACCATTGCTAACCCTGTGGTTACAGCACCAACTGCAACTACTACCTATACTGTTACCATAAGAGATGGAAATGGATTTATTGCGACTGCTAATACAACGATTACTATAGATGCCTTACCAACTGCATCAGCAGGAGGAAGTCAAACTATTTGCCAGACAGGAAATACAACAGTAAGTGGTGCATCGTCATCAAACGGAACTATTGCATGGACTACTACCAACGGCAATGGAACCATAACAGGAGGAACAACATTAACACCAACATATAACGCTGTGGCGGCAGATGCAGGGGTGGCCGTCAACTTATTGATGACTGTTACAAGTAACAACACTTGCGGTGCGGCAACAGCAACAGCCAACTACACTGTAAACGTAGAAGCATCTCCAACCGCATCAGCAGGTGGAAGCCAAACAATTTGCTCGAGCGGAAGTGGAACGGTTAGTGGAGCAAGTTCTTCTAATGGAACCAGGTTATGGACTATAACAAGTGGTGGCGGAACATTGACCAATGCTACAAGTTTAACTCCAACTTATAACGCAGTTGCAGCAGATGGCGGAACTACCGTATCCTTATTACTAACTGTAACCAGCAACAATGCCTGCAACCCGGCAACGGCCACAGCAACTTACACCATGTCTGTGAATCAGGCCTCTGTGGCACCGACATCATTAAACGGCCAAAGTATTATTTGTAGTGGTGACAATGTTACGATCACTCAGACCGGAGGAAGTCTGGGAACAGGAGCTTATTGGCAATGGTACACCAACCCGAGCTATGCACCTGCTTTTGCAATAGGAGGACAATTAAGCAGTAGCGATGCAGCATTATCTGTATCGCCAACAGCAGTAACCACTTATTATTTAAGAGCAGAAGGAACAACCAGCCCATGCGCAGCAAACGCAACCGGCCCGGGAGGATTAGTAATACATGTAACCACAGCAGGCTCATGGATAGGAGTAACCAGCACCGACTGGTTTGATGCAAGTAACTGGTGCGGAGGAGTACCCACAAGCACCACCAATGCAGTAATAATAAATACAGCTGTGAACATGCCGGTTATCAATGCACCGGGAGCAGTATGTCGTAACCTGAACATAACCAGCGGAACCAGCTTAACCATGACCAGCACCGGAGAATTAACTTTGTTCGGTAACTGGAACAACAATGGAACATTTACTCCGGGAGACGGAATAGTAACCTTTGGAGCAGCCATAGCACAAACCCTTGGCGGAGGTGCAACCAATACTTTTGATAATTTATATACCAATAATTCAAGCGCAACGGGATTAACTATCAATTCAAATGTAATGGTGACCAACTTATTACAAATGGATAATGGAAA
>CANJYB010000002.1 GCA_947479085.1 Bacteroidota bacterium
TCTCCCCACAAAACGGGATTGCGGATGTAGAATTTGCGATTGATAGAGTAAAAATAGTAAAAGAGATTGAATAAAAGATAACGGATTGGAAGCCGGAATCATCAATCAGAAAATAGTAATAGTTCTTTAAAATAAGTAAAATAATTAAGCGGAAGTAGCTCATTTGGTAGAGCGTCAGCCTTCCAAGCTGAGGGTGGCCGGTTCGAGCCCGGTCTTCCGCTCTTAATAAATGGAATGTCATTAGTCATTAGACATTAGTAAAAAGTACAGTAACTAATGACACTTGACCACTGACCGATGACAAAATCAGCTGTTGTAGCTCAGGGGTAGAGCACTTCCTTGGTAAGGAAGAGGTCGTGAGTTCAAATCTCATCAACAGCTCTGAAAAGAAAAGATTCAAAAAAAAGAGTAAAGAAAACAATACAGTAAAATAAAAAACAACAAATAAATAAATAAATAACAATGGCAAAAGAAAAATTCGACCGCAGTAAACCACATGTTAACATTGGTACAATCGGTCACGTTGACCACGGTAAAACTACCTTAACCGCAGCAATTACTGTTGTATTAGCTGAAAAAGGTTTATCTGAAGTGAGAGATTTCTCTTCAATTGATAATGCTCCTGAAGAAAAAGAAAGAGGTATTACTATCAATACATCTCACGTTGAGTATTCAACTGCTAACCGTCACTATGCTCACGTTGACTGTCCGGGTCACGCGGATTATGTGAAAAACATGGTTACAGGTGCTGCTCAAATGGACGGTGCTATATTAGTTGTTGCAGCTACAGATGGTCCTATGCCACAAACACGTGAACATATCCTTTTGGCTCGTCAGGTTGGCGTTCCTAAAATTGTTGTGTTTATGAACAAAGTGGATATGGTTGACGATCCTGAATTGTTGGAATTAGTTGAAATGGAAATCCGTGAGTTGTTGTCTTTCTATCAGTTTGATGGAGCAGCTACTCCAATCATCCAGGGTTCTGCCTTAGGTGGTTTAAATAAAGACCCGAAATGGTCTGCAAAAATCATGGAATTAATGGATGCAGTGGATAGCTACATTCCAATTCCTAAGCGTGAGGTTGATAAGCCTTTCTTGATGCCGGTTGAAGACGTGTTCACTATCACTGGTCGTGGAACTGTTGCAACAGGTAAAATTGAAACAGGTGTTATCAATACAGGTGATGAGATTGAAATCATCGGGATGCAGGAAGAAAAATTAAAATCAGTTATTACTGGTGTTGAGATGTTCCGTAAAATCCTTGACAGAGGTGAAGCAGGTGATAACGTAGGTTTATTGTTACGTGGTATTGACAAGAAAGATATCCGCAGAGGTATGGTTGTTGTTAAACCGGGAACTATTACTCCTCACACTGAATTCAAAGCTGAGATTTACGTTTTGAAAAAAGAAGAAGGTGGACGTCACACTCCATTCCATAACAAATACCGTCCACAGTTTTACTTACGTACAACTGACGTAACAGGAGAAATTGAATTACCTGCAGGACGCGAAATGGTTATGCCTGGAGATAACGTAACTATTACAGTAAAAT
Organism: Bacteroidota bacterium; assembly: GCA_947479085.1. Taxonomy (GTDB): domain Bacteria; phylum Bacteroidota; class Bacteroidia; order 2-12-FULL-35-15; family 2-12-FULL-35-15; genus 2-12-FULL-35-15. The sequence goes on from CANJYB010000002.1 coordinate 1,553, forward strand.
TAATCGTTCCGGTGGCAATGACTTTAGGTTTACGTTTCGCTATCCGTGAGGGTGGAAGAACAGTAGGTGCTGGTCAGGTAACCGAAATCCTTAAGTAATTAAAAAAACAAAATTTAGTGTAACAGTGCCCCGAAATTCGGGGCGCTGTTTTCTACTAAATAAAGGGTGGTGCCGAAACAACTGGTTTGGCAAGTTTGGATGACACCTATTTGGAGTGAATTTACAGGTGTAGTTCAAGGGTAGAATAGAGGTCTCCAAAACCTTTGATGGGAGTTCGAATCTCTCCACCTGTGCAAAGAAAGAAGTTATAAGTTTAAAGTTTCAAGCTAAAAACATGAGCAAATTCAAAACATACATTGACGAAACGACCAACGAGCTTTTTCATAAAGTAACCTGGCCATCCTGGAGTGAATTACAAAGCAGTGCTGTATTGGTTGCTATTGCATCTATTATCATTGCACTCATTGTTTTTGCTATGGATTTTACATTCAACAAAGGAATGGAAGCTATTTATCATTTATTTTAAAGAGTATTAAGTATTAATTACAAAGTATTAAGACTAATTAAGAATGAGTGAGCAAATAAAAAAGGAAGCTGTTAAAACTGATAACGTTAAAAAATGGTATGTTATCCGTGCCATCAGTGGACAGGAGAAGAAAGTAAAGCACCAGATTGAAGTGGAGATTAATCGTTTGGGTTTGGGAAATCACGTTTCGCAGATATTAATACCAACCGAAAAAATTTACCAATTAAGAAACGGTAAGAAAGTTACAAAGGAACGTCCGTTTTACGGAGGTTATATATTAATAGAAGCTGCATTGGTAGGGGAAGTTCCTCATACTATTAAAAATGTTACCGGTGTTATCGGATTTTTGGGAGAAACCAAAGGAGGTTCTCCGGTACCGATGAGACTGGCTGAAGTAAACAGAATATTAGGTACAGTGGATGATCTGGCAGAAAGCGATGCACAAATAAGCATTCCTTTTATAGTTGGCGAAACTGTTAAAGTTATAAACGGACCATTCAACGGATTTACAGGAACGATTGAAAAAGTGAATGAAGAGAAGAAGAAGTTGGAAGTAATGGTTAAAATATTTGGTAGAAAAACTCCGTTAGAGTTAGGATACCTTGAAGTAGAAAAAGAGAGTTAATAAAACTGTTTACTGTTAAAAGTTAAAAAGTTTGAAGTTGAGCTTCCATCAACAAACGACTTTAAAACGAACCAACTTTGAACTAAAAACTAAAAAAAGAAAATGGCAAAAGAAATAAGTGCAATGATTAAATTGCAGATAAAAGGAGGAGCTGCGAATCCTTCACCACCAATTGGTCCTGCATTAGGAGCAAAAGGAGTAAATATCATGGAGTTCTGTAAGCAGTTCAATGCAAGAACACAGGATAAAGCAGGTAAAGTTATCCCGGTAATTATTACTGTTTATAACGATAAATCATTTGAATTTATTACTAAAAATCCACCGGTAGCAGTTTCGTTATTGGAGATTACAAAAGTAAAACAAGGTTCAAAAGAATCGAACCGTAACAAAGTAGGGAATGTATCCTGGGCTCAGATACGTGAAGTAGCAGAAGCTAAAATGCCGGATTTGAATTGTTTTACCATCGAATCAGCAATGAGCATGGTAGCAGGAACTGCCCGCAGTATGGGATTGACCGTAACAGGTGAGTCTCCTTTAAAGAAGTAAGTTTAACAGGTGGAGCCCGAATAAAGTAAGGCGTTTGAACATCATAAATTAATAAGAATGAAAATTTCAAAGAAAAGAAAAGCCGCTTTGGCTAAGTATGATGCAACTAAGGCTTACACAGTAGCCGAAGCATCAAAAATCATCAAAGACATTACAACCGTAAAATTTGATGCATCCATCGATATCAGCGTACGTTTAGGAGTAGATCCGCGTAAAGCAAATCAAATGGTTCGTGGTTCAGTAACATTACCTCATGGTTCAGGAAAAACAATGCGTGTTCTTGCATTGGTAACACCGGATAAAGAAGCCGAAGCAAAAGCTGCAGGTGCTGATTTTGTCGGGTTGGATGAATATATTGAGAAAATTAAAGGTGGCTGGACTGATGTGGATGTTATTATCACTATGCCTTCAGTAATGGGTAAAGTAGGTGCTTTAGGACGTGTGCTTGGACCTCGTGGTTTAATGCCTAACCCTAAAACAGGTACTGTTACTATGGAAGTTGGTAAAGCAGTTACTGATTCTAAAGGTGGTAAAATAGATTTTAAAGTTGACAAAGCTGGTATCGTTCAGGCATTGGTTGGTAAAGCTTCTTTTGATGCAAATAAAATTGCTGAAAATGCAAATGAAGTATTGACTACCATTATGAAATTGAAGCCTTCATCTGCTAAAGGAACTTATGTAAGAAGCGTTTATATCTCTTCTACCATGAGCCCGAGTATCCAGATTGATGCTAAATTTTTAGGACAATAAGAGATTACAAGAGTAATTAACAGTAAGGAGATAAGTGCTGAAGGAATAAAAACATTATCTGAACTGGCTTCCACTGGACAGATATATTAAAAACAACAGAAATGAAAAAAGAAGATAAAACAGTAGTAATAGATTCGTTGGTTAAGGAATTAGCTAACAACAGTCATTTCTATTTGACCGATGTTGCTTCTTTAACTGCTGATAAAACATCACAGTTGAGAAGAATGTGTTTTAACAAAAACATCAAAATGCTGGTAGTTAAAAATTCATTGCTTCAAAAAGCAATGGAGAGAAGCGAAGGCAAAGATTATCAACCGTTGTTTGGCTCATTAAAAGGTTCAACAGCAATTATGTTTTCAGAAGTTGGGAGTGATCCTGCAAAACTTATCAAGGAATTCCGTTCCAAAAATGATAAGCCTGTTTTGAAAGCAGCATTTGTTGAAGAGTGTGCTTACATTGGCGATAACCAATTGGATGTATTGGCTAGCATTAAATCTAAAAACGAGCTTATTGGCGATATTATTGGATTGTTGCAGTCTCCTGCTAAAAATGTTATTTCTGCTCTTAAATCGAGCGGTGGCAAATTAGCTGGAATCGTTAAAACATTATCGGAAAAACAGGAATAAAAGAGTACAATTAAATAAAAAATTAAATAACTAGTAATTAACAATTAAAACAATAAATAAAAATGGCAGATTTAAAATCATTCGCAGAGCAATTAGTAAACTTAACTGTAAAAGAAGTTAATGAATTAGCTCAAATTTTAAAAGATGAGTATGGTATCGAACCAGCAGCAGCAGCAGCAGTTGTTGTAGCAGGTGGAGGTGCAGGTGCAGCAGCAGTTGCAGAAAAAACTACTTTTGATGTAATCCTTGTTGAAGCAGGTGCAGCAAAATTAGGAGTTGTTAAAATCGTAAAAGATTTAACAGGATTAGGATTGAAAGAAGCTAAAGATTTAGTGGATGGAGCTCCAAAACCATTGAAAGAAGGTATTTCTAAAGAAGAAGCTGAATCAATGAAAAAACAATTAGAAGAAGCAGGAGCGAAGGTTGAGATTAAATAAGCTTTCGGCTAATACACAATTATAAGGTCTGGAACCTAAGTTCTTCCTAAACGGGATGAGCTTAGGTCTATGCCCTTTTGTTGTTTAAAGTTGTTTTATCTTATTAACCAGCTTGTTGTTTGCAATATAAAGTAAGAACAGGCCTAAATCTTTAAAATCGTGGCTCAAACCAAAAAAACCCAAAGAATAAGTTTTGCATCTATTAAAAGTCAAATTGATTACCCTGACTTTTTAGATATTCAACTTAAATCGTTTCAAGACTTTTTTCAGTTAGAAACTACATCTGAAAACCGTCAGAACGAAGGATTGTATAAAGTTTTCGCAGAGAACTTTCCAATCTCCGATGCACGTAATAATTTCGTGCTCGAATTTTTAGATTATTTTATTGACCCCCCTCGTTACTCCCTTGAAGAGTGTATTGAGCGTGGTTTAACATACAGCGTTCCGCTTAAGGCGAAAGTTCGTTTGTATTGTACCGACCCTGAACATGAGGATTTCGAAACCATCGTTCAGGATGTGTATTTAGGTACTATCCCGTATATGACTCCAAAAGGTACGTTTGTTATCAATGGAGCAGAACGTGTAATTGTTTCTCAGTTGCACCGTTCACCAGGGGTGTTCTTTGGTCAGAGCCGTCACGCAAACGGAACCAAACTTTATTCGGCACGTGTAATTCCTTTCAAAGGTTCGTGGATAGAGTTTGCTACCGATATCAACAGTGTGATGTATGCATACATTGACCGTAAGAAAAAATTACCGGTAACCACTTTGTTAAGAGCAATTGGTTTTGAAAGTGATAAACAAATCCTTGAAATATTCGGTTTGGCTGATGAAGTGAAGGTTAGCAAACCTGCTTTAAAAGGTGCACTTGGTCGTAAGTTAGCGGCAAGGGTATTAAAAACCTGGATTGAGGATTTTGTGGATGAAGACACCGGTGAGGTTGTTTCCATTGAACGTAACGAGGTTATTATTGACCGCGAAACCATCTTGGAAGAAAACCATATTGAATTGATTATTGATGCAAATGTTAAATCCATCATTCTTCACAAAGAAGACGTGAATGCAGGAGACTATGCAATTATCTATAACACATTACAGAAAGATACTTCCAACTCTGAAAAAGAGGCTGTGGAGCATATCTATCGTCAATTGCGTAATGCAGAACCACCTGATGAGGAAACAGCACGTGGTATTATCGATAAATTATTTTTCTCGGATAAACGTTATGATTTAGGAGAAGTAGGTCGTTACAGAATCAACAAAAAGTTGAACCTGACAACGCCAATGGATCATAAAACATTGACAAAAGAGGACATTATCTGTATCATCAAGTATTTGATTGAGCTTATCAATTCAAAAGCTGATGTGGATGATATTGACCACTTAAGTAACAGACGTGTGCGTACAGTTGGTGAGCAATTGTATTCACAATTCGGAGTTGGTTTGGCACGTATGGCCCGTACTATTCGTGAGCGTATGAACGTTCGTGATAATGAGGTGTTCACGCCTACTGATTTGATTAATGCCAAAACATTGTCTTCAGTTATCAACTCGTTCTTCGGAACAAACCAGTTATCTCAGTTTATGGATCAAACCAATCCTTTGGCAGAACTTACGCACAAGCGCAGGCTCTCCGCACTAGGGCCAGGTGGTTTATCCAGAGAGCGTGCAGGATTTGAGGTGCGTGACGTTCACTATACTCACTACGGACGTTTATGTACTATTGAAACACCGGAAGGACCAAACATTGGTTTGATTTCTTCATTGTGTGTATTTGCAAAAATAAATAAATTAGGATTTATTGAAACACCATACATGACTGTTACAAACGGTAAAGTGGATGTGGATAAAGATGTAATTTATTTAAGTGCAGAAGAAGAAGATTCTAAAACCATTGCACAGGCAAATGCGCCAATAGATGCAAAAGGAAACTTTGTGGATGCAAAAGTTAAAGCTCGTTACGAAGGGGATTTCCCGGTAGTAGATCCTGAAAAATTACATTTGATGGATGTGGCTCCTAACCAGATTGCTTCTATTGCAGCTTCTTTAATTCCATTCCTTGAACATGATGATGCGAACAGAGCTTTGATGGGTTCTAACATGCAACGTCAGGCAGTTCCTTTGTTACGTCCTGAAGCTCCTATTGTTGGAACAGGATTGGAACCATTGGTTGCCCGCGATTCCCGTGTGTTGATTAATGCAGAAGGTGAAGGTGTGGTTGAGTATGTTGATTCAAACGAAATTGTAATTCGTTACAGCCGTTCGGAAGCAGAAAAACTGATTTCTTTTGATGATGATGTGAAACGTTATAAACTTACCAAGTTCCGTAAAACCAACCAGAGTACCTGTATCAACCTGAAACCAATCGTTAAGAAAGGCGAAAGAGTTACAAAAGGACAGGTATTGTGCGATGGATACGCAACTCAGAATGGTGAATTAGCGTTAGGTCGTAACATGAAAGTGGCGTTCATGCCATGGAAAGGTTACAATTTTGAGGATGCGATTGTAATTTCCGAGCGTGTTGCCCGTGAAGATATTTTTACATCTGTTCATATTGATGAGTATTCTTTGGAAGTACGTGATACAAAACGTGGTTTGGAAGAATTGACTGCTGATATTCCTAACGTTTCGGAAGAGGCTACAAAAGACCTTGACGAAAACGGATTGATTCGTATTGGTGCTGAAGTAAAAGAAGGAGACATATTAATTGGTAAAATCACTCCGAAAGGAGAGACTGACCCATCTCCGGAAGAAAAACTATTGCGTGCTATCTTTGGTGACAAAGCAGGTGACGTGAAAGATGCTTCCTTGAAAGCGCCTCCATCATTACGTGGAATTGTTATTGATAAAAAATTATTCTCAAGAATAATTAAAGATAAAAAGACCAAATCAGAAGAAAAACCTTTGTTGGAGAAAATTGACAAAGAGCACACTGCTGAGATGATTGCTTTGAAAAATAAATTAGTTGATAAGCTTACTACTTTGGTGAATGGTAAAACATCACAAGGTGTGTATAATCTTTTGAAAGAAGAAGTGGTTGGAAAGAGTATTAAGTTTACTCAGAAAATGCTTGAGAAAATTGATTATGCTACTGTTAATCCAGGTAAATGGACAACAGATAAGGAAATCAACGAGAAAATTAAAATCCTTCTTCACAACTACCAGATTCGTTACAACGATTTGTTAGGTGCTTTTAAACGTAAGAAATTTGCTGTAACTATTGGTGATGAGTTACCATCAGGTATTATGCAATTGGCAAAAATATACATTGCTAAAAAACGTAAATTAAAAGTTGGAGATAAGATGGCGGGTCGTCACGGTAACAAAGGTATTGTTGCCCGTATCGTTCGCGATGAGGATATGCCTTTCTTGGATGACGGAACTCCTGTTGATATCGTGTTGAACCCACTTGGTGTGCCTTCACGTATGAACCTTGGACAAATTTATGAAACCGTTCTTGCATGGGCCGGAAAAACATTGGGTGAAAAATTCTTTACTCCGATATTTGATGGTGCTACTACAGATCAGTTGAACGAGTGGACAGACAAAGCAGGTTTACCTCGCTATGGCCGTACCTTCTTAACAGATGGTGGTACAGGTGAGAAATTTGATCAGCCGGCTACTGTAGGTATTATCTACATGCTGAAACTTGGTCACATGGTGGATGATAAAATGCACAGTCGTTCTATCGGACCATACTCTCTTATTACGCAACAACCTTTGGGCGGTAAAGCTCAGTTCGGAGGTCAGCGTTTTGGTGAGATGGAGGTTTGGGCTCTTGAAGCATTTGGTGCTGCCAACATTCTACAGGAAATCCTTACTATCAAGTCTGATGACGTGGTAGGTCGTGCAAAAGCGTACGAAGCTATTGTTAAAGGTGAAAATATGCCAACTCCGGGAATCCCTGAATCGTTCAACGTATTGTTGCACGAGTTAAGAGGATTGGGATTGAACATAGCACTTGACTAATATTAAGTTTAAAGTTCCAGGTTTCATGTTCGCATAAAGCGAGTGAAATCTGGAACACCAAACTTATTTTGTTATTAATAATTTTTTAAATAAATAAAAAAATGGCTTACAAAAAAGAGCATAAATTAAAAAGTAATTTCTCCAAAATTACCATCAGCCTTGCATCACCTGAAGCAATTCTGGAACGCTCGAGCGGTGAAGTAGTAAAACCGGAAACCATCAATTACAGAACTTACAAACCTGAAATGGGTGGTTTGTTCTGTGAGCGTATTTTCGGACCGGTGAAAGACTGGGAGTGTGCCTGCGGTAAATATAAACGTATTCGTTACAAAGGTATTGTCTGCGACCGTTGTGGTGTGGAAGTAACCGAAAAGAAAGTACGTAGAGAGCGTATGGGACACATTGCATTGGTAGTTCCTGTTGCTCATATCTGGTATTTTAAATCATTACCGAATAAAATTGGTTACCTGTTAGGTTTACCAACAAAAAGATTAGACATGATTATTTACTACGAGCGCTATGTAGTAGTAAATGCAGGTGTTAAGGCAGTAGACGGAATCAATTACCTTGATTTCTTATCTGAAGAAGAATACCTGAATATTTTAGAAACTTTACCAAAAGAAAATCAATACCTGGATGATGATGACCCTAATAAGTTCATCGCGAAGATGGGTGCTGAGGCATTACAGGCGTTGTTAGCCCGTGTTGATTTGGATTCATTGTCTTTTGACTTACGTCACAAAGCAAATACTGAAACTTCTCAGCAACGTAAAAACGAAGCATTAAAGCGTTTACAGGTGGTGGAAGGTTTCCGTCATGCTAATGAGCATGTGGAAAATCGTCCGGAGTGGATGATTGTAAAAATTGTTCCTGTTATTCCACCGGAATTACGTCCGTTGGTGCCATTGGATGGTGGTCGTTTTGCGACTTCCGACTTAAATGATTTATACAGACGTGTTATTATCCGTAACAACCGTTTGAAACGATTAATCGAAATTAAAGCTCCGGAAGTAATCTTACGTAACGAAAAACGTATGTTACAGGAGTCTGTTGATTCATTGTTTGATAACTCACGTAAATCGAATGCTGTTAAAACAGAGTCGAACCGTGCGTTGAAATCATTATCAGATTCATTGAAAGGTAAACAAGGCCGGTTCCGTCAGAACTTACTTGGGAAACGTGTGGATTATTCAGCACGTTCGGTAATTGTTGTAGGACCAGAATTGAAATTACACGAATGCGGATTGCCAAAAGACATGGCAGCAGAGTTATTCAAACCATTTATCATCCGCAAGATGATTGAGCGTGGTGTTGTTAAAACTGTAAAATCAGCAAAGAAAATAGTTGATAAAAAAGAACCAATTGTTTGGGATATTTTAGAGAATGTATTGAAAGGACATCCTGTTCTTTTAAATCGTGCTCCGACATTGCACAGATTGGGTATCCAGGCTTTCCAACCTAAATTGATTGAAGGAAAAGCGATTCAATTGCACCCGTTAACCTGTACTGCGTTTAACGCGGATTTTGACGGGGATCAGATGGCAGTTCACGTTCCCTTGGGACATGCTGCAATCCTTGAAGCGCAATTATTGATGCTTGCTTCTCATAACATTTTGAACCCTGCTAATGGTGCTCCGGTGGCTGTACCTTCCCAGGACATGGTGCTTGGTCTGTATTACATGACCAAAGGAAAGAAAACCACTCCTGAAGAAAAAGTGAAAGGCGAAGGCTTAACATTCTATTCTCCGGAAGAAACTGTTATTGCATACAACGAAAAACGTGTGGATTTACATGCATGGGTTAAAGTTCGTTTGGCAGTAAAAGAAGGTGGTAAAACAGTAAATAAATTAATTGAAACTACTGTAGGTCGTATTTTATTCAATAAAGTAGTTCCTGAAGAAGTAGGTTATATCAATGAATTATTGACTAAAAAATCGTTGCGTGACATTATCGGTAATATTGTGAAAGAAACCGGTATGGCGAAAACAGCGAAATTTTTGGACGAAATAAAAACCTTAGGTTATATGCACGCTTTCCGTGGAGGATTGTCGTTTAACCTTGGAGATGTTGTTATTCCGGAAGATAAACCGAAAATGATTGCTGACGCAAATGCACAGGTGGAAGAGGTGGTAGGAAACTACAATGCCGGTTTCATTACTAACAATGAGCGTTACAACCAGATTATTGATATCTGGACACATACTAACGCACGACTTACTGCAAAGGTATTGCACACGTTGACAAATGACCGTCAAGGATTCAACCCGGTGTATATGATGCTTGATTCGGGTGCAAGGGGTTCGAAAGAACAAATTCGTCAGTTGGGCGGGATGCGTGGATTGATGGCGAAACCTCAAAAAGGTGCTGGTGGAGGTGAGATTATCGAAAACCCTATCCTTTCTAACTTTAAAGAAGGTTTGTCCATCTTGGAGTATTTTATTTCTACTCACGGTGCACGTAAAGGACTTGCGGATACGGCTCTTAAGACAGCGGATGCGGGTTACTTGACAAGAAGACTTGTTGACGTTGCACAGGATGTTATTATCACCATCGAAGATTGTGGTACATTACGTGGACTGATAGCTACTCCATTAAAGAAAAATGATGAAGTTGTTGAATCGTTATACGATAGAATTTTAGGTAGAACTACTGTTCATGATGTGTATAACCCGTTAACTGGTAAATTAATAATTGCTTCGGGAGAAGAGGTGAAAGAAGATGATGCAAAAGCAATTTCTGAATCACCTATAGAATCAGTAGAAATACGCTCGGTATTGACTTGCGAAAGCAAAAACGGAGTGTGTGGAAAATGTTACGGACGTAACCTGGCAACAGGAAGAATGGTTCAGCGCGGAGAGGCTGTAGGAGTTATTGCTGCGCAGTCTATCGGTGAGCCGGGAACTCAGTTAACATTGCGTACCTTCCACGTTGGAGGGGTTGCGGGTGGCTCTGTTGCTTCTTCTAAATTAGAGGCTAAATACGATGGTATCCTTGAAATAGACGAATTGAAAACGGTAAAACGTAAATCAGGTAAAGAAATGATGGACGTGGTAATCGGTCGTTCGGCTGAGGTACGTATCATTGATGCTACTACCCGTATTGTTTTAACTACCGGTAATATTCCTTATGGTTCTCAGGTGTACGTTAAGAATGGTGAGAAAGTGAAGAAAGGCACCTTGATGTGTGATTGGGATCCGTATAATGCCGTGATTGTTTCGGAATTTGCAGGTAAACTGGAATTCGATAATATTGAAGAAGGTATTACTTTCCGTGAAGAATCGGATGAGCAAACCGGATTTAAGGAAAAAGTAATTGTGGAAAGTCGTGATAAATCTAAAAATCCTTCTATCCGTATTATTGTAAACAAAGAAGTGGTTCGTACCTACAACATTCCTGTAGGTTCTCACGTTATTGTAAACGATAAAGATAAAATTGAAACAGGACAAATCCTGGTTAAGATTCCTCGTTCGTCAGGTAAAACAGGTGATATCACCGGTGGTTTACCTCGTGTAACAGAGTTGTTCGAAGCCCGTAACCCAAGTAACCCGGCTGTGGTTTCCGAAATTGATGGTATTGTTACTTTCGGTAAAATCAAACGTGGTAACCGTGAGGTGTATGTTGAATCAAGATTAGGTGAAAAGAAAACCTACCTTGTTCAGTTGTCTAAACACATCCTGGTTCAGGAAAACGATTTCATAAAAGCTGGTGAACCATTATGCGATGGTGCTATTACTCCGGCTGATATTCTTGCTATCAAAGGGCCAACCGCGGTGCAGGAATACTTAGTAAACGAGGTACAAGAGGTATATCGTTTGCAAGGTGTGAAAATTAATGATAAACATTTTGAAGTAATTGTTCGCCAGATGATGCGTAAAGTGGACATCAGCGAAGCAGGTGATTCTACATTCCTTGAAAAACAATTGATTAATAAATCAACGTTTATGGAAGAAAACGATAACCTATACGGAAAAGTGGTAATTACTGATGCAGGTGAATCTACCTTGTTTAAAGCAGGACAGATTATCAGCGCACGTAAACTGAGAGATGAAAACTCTTCGATGAAACGCAGAGATTTGAAAATAATTGAAGCACGTGAGGCTGTACCGGCTACTTCTAACCAGGTATTACAAGGTATCACCCGTGCATCGTTACAAACTCAAAGCTTTATGAGTGCGGCATCGTTCCAGGAAACTACTAAGGTATTGAACGAAGCAGCTGTGGCTGGTAAGGTTGATTACTTATTAGGATTGAAGGAAAACGTAATTGTGGGTCACTTAATACCTGCAGGTACCGGACTAAGAACTTATGAGAAACTGATTGTTGGTTCTCAGGAAGAGTACGATAAGCTGATGGCTTCGAAAAAAGAAGCTTTGGAGCAGGAGCAGGAAGAAGAAGCTTAATATTTAGTTAATAATAAGCGTGAAAAAAAAGGGATAACGAAAGTTGTCCCTTTTTTTTGTGACTTTATTTTAAAAAAAAAATCCCCCGAAGGTTCGGGGGATTTTTTTTTAGAATTCGAATGTTATGTTGTCGACATGGCCGCGGATGAAATGATGTATTAGTGTTTTGTCGGGCTGGCCGGCTAGTTTGCATATTATTTCTTTGTCTCCTGCGGTTACATAAATAGGTTGTGTGTTTCCAACCAAATCTGAGGTTACTGTTTTGTCGCCTATTTGTACTGTTGCTCCTTGTACTCCTACTCCTCTTTGTGTTACTTTGAAATCGGCTCCTATGTGGCGGATGCCGATGTCGTCTCTTTTGGACGCTGTTGCGAAGCCTTTGAAGAAGGTGGGGTTGGATGTGCGCCAATGTGAGGATAGGCGGGTGAGTGATGCGATGTCTTTGCGGATTAGGGTTATGATGTCGTTTATGTCGGAGTTTGCTGTGTCTGATGTTACTTCGACTGATTGTGCTTCTCCGATTTTGGAGTTGAAGCTGGTGGCTGTGGTGACTGCGTCTGAGATGGCAGTGGCTGTTACTTCGTATGTGATGAAGGTGACGTTTGCCATTAGTGTTGCTGTGAATATGTTGGTGCTGAAGTTGGTGGCGAAGGGTAGTATTTCTTCGTCTTTGAAGTTATGGATTTCGGATGGTGAGTGGTTTACTTGTGCTAATAGGTCTAAGTCGTTTATTTCGATGGCGTATTCTTTTGTTTTTTCCATGATGTCTCCTGCCTGGAGTGCGAACTGTGTTTTGAGTTCGGATTTGCTGAGTGTGATTCCGGTGCCTGTTTGTTCTTTGGTGGGTGCGAGGTCTAGGAGTTGTTGTTTGTGTGCTTTGAGTGCGATTACTTTGTTTTTGAATGGTGTGTAAGCGTTCCAGAGGGTGCTGTTTCCAGCGATGTCGAGGAACTGGATTAGTTTGCTGTCGCGGTTTAGTTCGCGTGTTTGGTCGTCATTTAGTTGTGCCATTTTGTTAGAGTTTTGAATTAATATTAGTGTTTTATTTTTTTGTTAAGCAAATGTATAAATTTATTTTTATTTGATTTATGTGGTTTTTTGAATTTTTTTGAAAATTTATGCTATTTGACATATTTGGCTTATTTTCAATGTGTTGTATTTTATGCTATTTGTGCTATTGGTCGGGATGGTGTTGCTATTGGTATTTTTGGTGTTGGTATTGGGGTTTTTGGTGTTGCTATTTTGATTTTTGGGGATGCTGGGGGTGTTTTTGGTGTTGGTATTTGGGTTTTTGGGGTTGCTATTGGGATTTATGGGGTTGGTATTTGGGTTTATGGTGTTGCTGTGCTGACTTATGATAATGCTATTGCTAAGGTATGGAATAGGTTTTCTATACTACAAAGTGCGGTTTATATTCTATAGAATAAATAAATAAATTATATTTACGAAGAATTAAAAACACAGATAATGAAAATTAAAATTTTAACTATAGCTTTTTTAGTGGCTTTTCTAGGTGCTTGCTCTCCTATTTATAGGAAGGTAGCAATACCATATAATACTCAAACCAATAAGATGGAGTGGAGTACCAATATTAATTTTGGCGGAATGAAGAATGAAGATATCTATGTTAAAATTATTCAATGGGCAAACTTAAAATATATTAATAAGAATATCAAAACTCAAGATAAAGAAAATGGGATAATAAGTATTGCAGATAATGGAGAATATTTATTTAAAGGACACACGCGACAAATGTCATATTTAGTAATTTTTTTGATTAAGGATGGTAATTGTAAAGTTTCTATAACTAATGTAACAATAAGGCATAGGCCCGCAGAATTTTATTATGACGAATATATAATGCGAAATTTTGAATCGCATAAATTGGAAAACTGTTTTTTTTCGGTAGATAATTATTTTAATTTTAAAATGGAAGAAATAAAAAATGGTTTTGAGGGAAAGGAACAAAAGAGAAATATTATTTCCAATTATGAATCGGATATGTCATTAAAAAAATATGCATATCAGGATTCAGTAAGAACCTATCGAATGGAAGTAAAGGAGACGCTACGATTCAAAAATATTTATGGAAGAAATATTATAGGTTTTAACTTGGTTCCATTATTAAATAAAGATTTCAATATATCATATGAACATTTTTTTGCAAAACAAAAGTTTTCTATAAAATTGCCTTTTTATCTGGGATATTCTTCAAAGGGTTTATTAAATAATGATAGTACAGCATTCCAATACTTCTATGCTTATAATTTTTATAAGGGGCAGTTGAATGATACCTTTCACTTGAATTCATTTGAAAGGTATCATTCAACAATACTAAGTGGTAATTCTGTAGGATTGCACTTAAAGTATTATCCAACAGGAGAGGGCAAATTGCGTGGCTTTGCTGCAATCGGGTTTGAATATTCTATTTTAAATATTTTAACAACCCATTCGTATAATGTTACTTCTTATTATCAAAATCCAATAATTAAAACTGACAATAAGACTGATAGATTGTATTCGTTTGGCGGCACAGCCTATGGAGGAATAGTTTATCAACCTAATAAGTTAATTTCATTATCAATGGACTTTGGGGTGCAACATGGGCTAAGTAATTTTGAATATGTTAAAACTTTATATAGATTAGGGATTGGAGTTGGAATGAGATTTTAATGACAATATTACCGAAATTAAAAATTGGTATAATTCCTGACTAATTGCACCTCGAATAATAAAATAAGTAAAAACGGGGTAAGACGAAAACCGATAAAAGAGTAGTTAAAAGTAAATAAAATATGTATGATAAAATAAAAAAGGAAACAATTGAAAATATGTTTGGTGAGTGGGAGAGCGAATCGTTTGTAAAATATCCAAATATTAGTGTAAAAATAAATCTCACTAAAGACAGACTATCTATAATCATAAAAAAGGATGATTTAATTTTTGAAGAAGTTTCAATTTCATCAAATGCTCATTGGATTAATAAGTTTTTAAGTTTTACAGAAAAACAAAGATTTGTTGTATTCGAGGCAACAAAATCGGAGATGTTATTTGGAGAATTAGAAATGCCAGGATACTTTAATAGCGCTTATAAGTGGCAATTTAAGTTTAATAGAATTACTTCTTAATTTCAATTTATACGAAGAAAACTCCTCACATTTTGTGAGGAGTTTTTATTTTAACGACAATATTGCAGCATTTTTTTAGATGGCATAATTTATGAAAAGGTTTGTGCAGTTAATTAAAATAAATAAGTGAACGGAAAAAGACGAAACCGATAAAAAGTAGTCAAGAAAAAGAATATGAATAGAATGAGTAGTAAGGAACGTAAAGCCTATGTTAAAATCTTTCAAGCGAATCTTGATAACAAAAAGAAAGGACTTGAGATATTAAAAGATTGCCAAAAGCAAGATTTACAGCGTGGTTTCTTTGAGCTGGTAATACCTATAATGGATGGGATAATAGAATACAATGCTGTTATAACAAAACTAACTAGAGCCATCGAATTGTTGCAGAATCCAGCAGTAGAAACTATGGATGATGATGAATTTAGAGAATATATTAAAATGTAGTCTTATTAGCTATTTATTTTCTAAAACTCTTTACAGAAATGTAAAGAGTTTTTTTTGTTTGGAGCAATTACCCCTGTCAGGGTTTGAAACCCTGACAGGGGTACTTTGGGAAGGAGTTAGGAAACCTCCAAATCCGGAAAGGACCGGATTCGGAGGGAGGGGTTGATGAAAAAAGATACCGCGCGAGGACAGGAAGACTGGTGTGTGCGAAGTGGTGAGGAGTCCGCTCTAAAATAGTTTAAAGTTTAAAAGTTGTATGGCATCGGTGAGAAACCTTGAAGGTTTTGCAAACCTTCAAGGTTGGAGTCTTTTGTTTAGTTTGGAGTTGCTGGAGGAGTATATTGCCATCTTGTCAGTTGGTGTGGGTTGGCATGTGGTTTGAATTGTGGGGTGCGCTAATTTATATTTTATAATTCTAAAAATTTAATTGATAAAAAACTATGTCGACAGGTAAAATAAATGTTCAGACGGAAAATATTTTTCCGATTATTAAAAAGTTTCTTTATAGTGATCATGAGATTTTTTTGAGGGAGTTGGTTTCGAATGCGGTGGATGCGACTCAGAAATTGAAGACGCTGGCTGCTTTGGGTGAATCGACTGCTGCGGTGGATAAGCTGATGGTGGAGGTGATAATAGACAAGGAGGCAAAGACGCTGACGATAAGGGATAACGGGATTGGGATGACGGGTGAGGAGATTGAGAAGTATATTACGCAGATTGCTTTTAGCGGGGCGGAGGAGTTTGTGAATAAATATAAGGATAAGGCTGCGGAAACGAATGCTATTATAGGGCATTTTGGTTTGGGTTTTTATTCGGCTTTTATGGTGGCGAGGAAGGTGGAGATTTTTTCGCTGTCGCATAAGGAGGGTAGTGTGGCTGTGCGCTGGGAGTGTGATGGAAGCCCGAATTATGAGTTGGAGGAGACGACTAAGGTGGGTGTTGGGACTGATATTGTGTTGCATATTGCGGAAGATTCGGAAGAGTTTTTGGAGCAGTACAGGGTGAATGAATTGCTGACGAAGTATTGTAAGTTTTTGCCGGTGGCGATAAAGTTTGGTACTAAGAAGGAATTTGTGGGTGAGGATGAAAATGAAGAGGAAGGAAAAACCGATGAGAAAAAAGAAAAGAAGGAAGTAGAGGTTGATAATATTATTAATAATCCTTCACCGGCCTGGACCAAGAAACCGGCTGATTTGACGGATGAGGATTATAAAAAATTCTACAGGGAATTGTACCCGATGAATTTTGAGGACCCTTTGTTTCATATCCATTTGAATGTGGATTATCCGTTTAATTTGACCGGGATTTTGTATTTCCCGAAATTGAAAAAGGCGTTTGAATTGCAAAAGGATAAAATTCAGTTGTACAGTAACCAGGTGTTTGTGACGGATTCGGTGGAAAATATTGTTCCGGACTTCCTGGCATTGTTGCAAGGTGTGCTCGATTCGCCTGATATTCCGCTGAACGTAAGCCGTAGTTATTTGCAAAGTGATGGGAATGTGAAAAAGATTTCGGCTCACATTACTAAAAAAGTGGCGGATAAACTGGAGGAGATTTTTAAGAATGACCGTAAGGATTTTGAAGCGAAATGGGAAGACATTAAGGTGTTTGTTCAGTATGGTATGCTTTCGGAAGATAAATTTTATGATAAGGCACAAAAGTTTGCATTGCTGAAAAGTGTGGATGGTACTTATGCTACACTGGAAGAATATGCAGAGAAGGTGAAACCAGTTCAGACGGATAAAGACAAGAAGGTAATTTATTTATATACCACCAATGTGGATGAGCAGCATAGTTTTATAGAAACGGCTAAGGATAGGGGTTATGATGTGATTGTATTTGATAGCCCGATTGATTCGCATTATATAAATCATTTGGAACAGAAGCTGGAGAATACTTCGTTTGTGCGGGTAGATGCTGATACGATTGATAAAATAATTAAAAAGGATGAAGCACAGCCTTCGAAGCTTTCGGAGAAAGAGCAGGAAACGCTGAAACCAATAGTGGAAGGAGTTGTTCCGAAAGAAAAATTCTCGGTGGTATTCGAAAGCCTGAGCGAAAAAGATGCACCGATGATTATTACCAAGCCTGAATTTATGCGCAGGATGAAAGACATGAGCGCAATGGGCGGAGGCGGAATGCAGTTTTATGGTTCGTTGCCTGATATGCATAACCTGGTGGTGAATAGTAATCACCCATTGATTTCAAAAATATTAAATGAAAAAGATGCGGGTAAACAAAAACAGCTAGCTAAACAAACGGCTGACCTAGCAATGCTTTCGCAAGGGCTGTTGAAAGGGGAGGAGCTGACTAAATTTATAAAACGCAGTGTAGAATTGATATAACACCCCTCTCTTTAATCCTCTCCCCGAAGGGGAGAGGGTTGGGGTGGAAAGAGGTAGTAGAATATTTTATTAATAATTAAAAAACAGTAGTACTTTTACAAACAACAAAAACCAAACAACAAAAACCAAAACAACAAAACAAAATGAAAAGAGGAACAATAATTTTACTGGTGGTAGTAGGAATATTCTTACTGATCGGATTTAATGGTTGTAGTACATACAACTCCATAGTAACCATGGATGAGGGTGTTACAGCGCAATGGAAACAAGTGGAAGTGGCTTACCAGGCACGTATGGATAAAACCAAAAACCTGTTTGAAATAGTTCAGTCGGCTGCCGACTTTGAAAAAGGGACTTTAAAAGAAGTGATGGCTGCACGCAGCAAAGCGACCAGCATAACCATTGACCCAAGTAATATAACTCCTGAAAAGTTAGCGGAATTTGAAAAAGCACAAAGTGCTTTTGGTTCTTCTTTAGGCAGGTTAATGGCTGTTGCTGAAAATTATCCGCAATTGCAGAGTGTGGGAGCATTCAGGGATTTCCAAGTTCAATACGAAGGAATGGAAAACAGGATTGCTACGGAACGCAGATTATTTAATGAAGCATGTCAGGAAATGAATACGTCCATTCGTAGATTTCCAAGAAATATATGGGCAGGTATGTTTGGCTTCCAGAAACGAGCTTACTTTGAGGCACAGGCAGGAGCTGATACAGCACCAGATATTAAAAGTATGAGAGAAGGGAAATAAGACCAAAGTATAAAGTATGAAGTCCAAAGTATTTTACTTAATCTACTTAGTACTTCAGACTTAATACTTAATACTCAAAAAAATGTCGGCAAAAAAATTCTTTACTAATGAGCAACAATTGGCTATTCAAAAAGCAATAGCCGATGCGGAACGTGCCACTTCGGGAGAGGTGCGGGTTCACATTGATGATGAATGTAAGGGAGATGTGCTGGATGTAGCGGCTGATGTTTTTCATAAACTGAAAATGAATAAAACGGAACTGCGTAATGGGGTTTTGTTTTACCTCGCGGTATCTAATCGAAAATTTGCAATACTTGGAGATAAAGGGATCAATCAAAAGGTTCCCGAAAATTTCTGGGACAATATTAAAGATACGATGCTTCAGCATTTCAAACAACAACAATTTACGGAAGGTTTGTGTAAAGGAATTGAAATGGCAGGAGAAAAACTGAAATCTCATTTCCCCTTGCAAAGTGATGATAAAAATGAATTGAATGATGAAATAAGTTTCGGGAAATAACACCTCACCCCTTAATCCCCTCTCCAAAGGAGAGGGGGGAGGATTTAAAATACGGTTTGATAAGACAGCAATACAACAATTTATTAGATGCTAAAAAAATACTTTTCCTTTCTATTTATAATTTTCATTTCCACTTCTGGTTTATTAGCAATAACAGATAGCATCCCGGAAAGACCAAATCCGCCAAGGCTGGTAAATAATCTTTCCGTTCAAATGCATGATTTCCTTTCTGCATCTGATGAGGACCGATTGGAAAAAAAGCTAGAAGATTTCGCAAATCAAACTTCCAACCAGATTGTAATTGTAATTGTTGATGATTTAAAAGGTTTGGAACCTTATGACTTTGCTGTACGTTTACATCATAACTGGGGAGTGGGCCAGGCAAAACAGGATAATGGAATTGTAATTGTTGTAAAACCAACAGGAGGAAAAGGCCAGCGGAAGTCTATCATTTCTGTTGGTTATGGACTGGAAGGAGCTATTCCTGATTTGACCGCAAAACAAATAGTGGATAATGAACTGAACTCCAGTTTTGCTAATGGTGATGTGTATGTAGGTTTTGATAAAGCAACCGATGTGTTAATGTCTCTTGCAAAAGGAGAGTATAATTCTGACCAATACGGACAAAAGCATTCAAAAAAGGGATTTCCAAGAGGTTTAATTATCCCCATAATTTTCCTGATTATATTTATTATTATTCGTTCTTCTAAAGGAGGCGGAGGCAGAGGTGGAATGAGTATGGGTTCCGGTTTTTTCCTCGGTTCTATGATGGGACGAGGATTTGGTGGAGGTGGCTGGGGAGGCGGAGGTTCTTCAGGAGGTTTTGGTGGCTTTGGTGGAGGAAGTGCAGGCGGAGGTGGAGCCAGCGGAAGCTGGTAATATTTCTATTCAGCCAGCCATTTTTCTACTTCACTCTGATCCAGAACAAAATAATTGACATCGTGTTCTACAGTACTGTTATTTACAAGATAGATTGTAGGAAGAACAGTTCCCGCCAGGTAAAAAAAGCTTTTTCCGTTTAACATGCAATGAGGAATACCTTCCGTATGTGTGTCATCAAAAAAGGATTGTAGTTTTTCTTGTTTACCATCTAAAACAAAATAAAAAGGAATTTCGGGATTACGTTCGTGCATTATGCGAATTTTTTTTGCAGCAATTCTGCAATGCGAACAGGTAAGACTGAGAAATGCAATGATATGTTTTCCCTGAGATAAGGTTTTGGGAGGGATATTTAAAGAAGCGTTATTATATAAAGTATCTAACTCGATTTTGAAATTTTCTTCTGGCTTGTTAAGATAAGCTTCCGAATAATTCAGTTCAACCGGGTTAAGAATAAATGGCATTAAGAAAGACGCTAAAAAGACCGGAATTATTAATAGCCTAAGTTTGTTCTTCAACTCCCAGCCTTGATGGCACTTGTAAAGAATAAAGAACACAACTATCATTATGATGTTTTTTATTAAAGCTTGTAAAGGAGTCATTTGAAGATAGGTGCCAAAACAACCACAATTGCCTTTATTCCCTAAAATTGCCATTAATAAAATCAAATAAACACAAAAGAATACCAAAATACCAATCCCTAGCTTGTAACTGAATTTCCGAAGATTTACATTAAGTACCAATAAGATTCCAATTAAAAACTCTACCGCAATCATCAGACGGGCAACAAAAGGAGCAATTTGCCAATTAAAACCTAAGTCAACAAAAGTAAATTCAAATGGTTCGATGGGGTACAATTTGGTGTAACCGGAAAAAATAAAAATGGCACCCATGAAGATGCACAAGAGGGAAAAGAGGGTTTTTTTTAACACGATTGGGTAGAAATAAAAAACGTCCCACAAAATTGCGGGACGTTTTTTATTGATTCAACAAGGATTAGTTGATTGAACAAGTTTCTCCAGATGTTGCCAAAGCAGTACAAGCATCAGTTGCTTTCTTCTTTGTGTTATGCACTGTATAAACCGAAGTATAATTGTAACTTCCGGAAGTGTAAGTACAAGTACATGTGTAATCTTTTTTGCAAGAAGTAACTGACAAAGCAGAAACAACAGCAACTAATAGTAAAATTTTTTTCATTGTGTTATGATTTTTTAGTTAATAAGGCGCAAAGGTAATACTAATTTTGAAAGGACAAGTTTTTTAAAAATATTTTTAAGCTTTGGTTTATTTTATTTCTTTTACCGGAACTGAGCTATAAACACTAACACCATTTACAGCTTGGATGTTAATTGGCAGACCATTGCTGGAATTAATAGAACTTGCGCTAATCTCTTTTACATTAACGGGTAGGGTTCCATAAAAACTATTACCACTGATTTCCTTTAGATTAATAGGGAGTGTACCATAAACGCAGCTTCCTCCAACACTCCTTATATTTAAATCCATATCACTTTCAAGTTTTACATTTATGGAGCCGTCATCATTTATTGGAATGGAACTAAAATGGTTAAAGTTGGTTTTGTCTGCTCTTGCTTCGTTTACTTATTTGGTATTTTGAAACACGATGGCTACCAGTGCAACGGCTATTACCGTAAGCACTATCTTTGTGTAAAGGTCAGTTCTCATTTTTATCTGGTTTAAATTATTGAAGCCAAATGGAGGGGTTATTCTCCGAAAAACTCTTTTAATGTAAAGGTATCCTTTAGTCTTATCCCTTTTTCAGTTCGCTGAACGGTGCAACATTCATTCACCGAATCGTGTTCAAGAAATAAAATGTAATTATGGTCGGCTGCAGTATTCAGAAATTTTTCTTTTTCAGTCAAGGTCATTAATGGACGGGTATCATAACCCATTACGTATGCTAAAGGAATATGACCGGTGGATGGAATAAGGTCGGCCATAAAAACAATTGTGTTTCCTTTGTAATTGATATGAGGAAGCATCATCGCATCGGTATGCCCATGCATATAGGTTACAGAAATAGCTTCTCCGAATTGCCTGGTGTTTTCTCCATCAATAAACTTTAGTTGCCCGCTTTCCTGGATGGGTAAAATATTTTCTTTTAAAAAACTGGGTTTTTCGCGCGGATTTGGTTTTGTGGCCCATTCCCAATGTTCACTGTTACTCCAGTAAGTTGCATTTTTAAAAGTTGTTTGGAATTTTGTTTTGTCTTCATTGTACTTTATGCTACCTCCGCAATGGTCGAAATGAAGATGAGTTAAAAACATATCGGTTATATCATCCTTGCCGTACCCTAATTGTTTAAGGGAATTTTCGAGTGTATCATTTCCATTTAAAAAATAATGACTTAAAAATTTTGCGTCCTGTTTGTTGCCAAGTCCATTATCAATTAACATTAAGCGATTCTCGTCTTCAATAAGTAAACACCGCATGGCCCAGTTGCATAGATTGTTTTCATCGGCAGGATTTGTTTTGTTCCAGATTGATTTTGGAACAACACCAAACATGGCTCCCCCATCTAATTTAAAATTACCGGTATTTATAGTATGTAGTTTCATTTATAAAAATCTTATTTAATAATCAACATTTCCACACGTCTATTTTTCTGCCTTCCTTCTGGAGTTTTATTGTCTGCAATCGGTTGTGTCTGCCCAAACCATTCAACTTTAAAACGATTTTCCTCAATTCCTTTTTTAACAAGGTATTTCTTAACAGCTTCTCCACGTTTCTGAGAAAGTTTCAAGTTGGCAGCCGGCAGACCTTGATTATCCGTATGACCGGAAATTTTTAATCTCCATTTTGGTTTCTTAGCAAGTAATTTTGCCAATTCGTCAAGTGAAGAATAAGACTCCTTTTTAATAACATCATTGCCAGTTGCAAATTCAAGGTTACTGAACGCTTTGGCTACAATAGCTTTTTCCACTGTGTCCAATTTAATGGCAACGTCCTGTGTTTTTAATTGACCTAATGTACTTGCATCGGTTTTTAAAACAATAAAGTGTAAGTACCCATCGCGGTTATCTTTAATTGCTTTTTTGGCAATGCCACCAACTACAACTTTTACATCAAAAACAGTATCGATATGTTCGCCCTGCAATTTGAAACGAACCAGTTCATCAGCTGGTAAGTCATCAAAACTGAAACTACCATCTTTGTTTTGAACAACCGTACGCAGAGATGCACCAGCACTATCCACTAAAATTAATTTTACCTCTGGGCAACCATTATTGCTTGCCGGCCCTGGCTTGTCAGGACATTGGTCAGTTTTATCAGGGATGCTGTCATTATCTCTATCAGGGCATCCTTTAAATTGCTTTAATCCAAATTCTTTAGGACAATCGTCTTCTTTGTCAATAATTCCATCACCATCTGTGTCAGGGCAACCATTGAATTGTGGTAATCCCGGAACGTCCGGACAGGCATCCTGTTTGTCAATTATCTTATCACCATCTCGGTCAGGGCATCCGTTGAATTCAGGCAATCCTTTGTCGTCCGGACAAAGGTCATCTTTATCCTGCACATGGTCGCCATCACGGTCGGGGCATCCTAAGAACTCCCAAACTCCGGGAACATCAATACATTTGTCTCTGTCATCTGATACGTGATCTTTATCCCGGTCGCGAACACGAGGAAACAATAATGGTATTCTGAGCATTGCTTCTATATCAGCTCCGTAAATAGTATTGGTGGTTACGAAAGGAGAAATGTTGGAAGTCCCTATTATCAATGGGCCGATGCGCAATCCCAAACCTATCTTAAACATTCCCATCTGGTCGTAAGATACAGGAACAAAAACGCCAAAGTGGCGATGATCCCAACGGGGGGTTAAACTAATAATTGACATTTCGTGCACTTTGGCTGGTTTGTTTTTAAACTGAATGGCATAACGGGGAGTAAGGTTGATGTAAAAATCTTTCCAGATATTATAATCAATTTGCATTGATAATACGGTGGGCAGGTTCATGGTGAATGAAGAGTTATCATTTGCCTGAAAGGAAGAGTATTTGGTTTGCAGTAATGTGTCTAATTGAGTAATGCTGCCGGCATCAATGGTATTAAGGTTCCAATTAAGAGTACTGGGGTTGAAGGTTTGATTCAATGCGTTTTTGTATTTTACTCTTCCTATATCTAAAACAGAAAGACCGATGCGTAATTTGTATTTATTCAAATCTTTTCGGGTTAAATCTTTTTCTCCGTTCATTTCATATTTATAATCCTGGTAATGGGGACGCCATTCGTACACCAAACCCAGGTCGAGGCCGAAGGAAGGTTCGGATGATGCTTTGTAACTTAGTTCATTGGTGCCTCCGTTAAAGTTGGACGAATGCCCGTAACCTGCATCACCATGGGATATGGAAAGAAGAGTGTCATTGCTGAACTGGTAATGAAAATCTTTGATGTACATATAGGCTGCTGAAAAGCCTTGAACAAGTTTTGCAGTTGCTCCGGCTTTTAGAAAATGTTCGCCTTCTGCTTTAAATACGTGTCCGTATGTTAAACCATATTCGACCCAGGTCATTGTTTGTATGCTGAGGTCTTTGTTGTTTATTAATGGTACCCAGAGGGAAGGGGCATTTAACTGGTTATATAAAAGGTCGGCAAGTTCTGCATCGAGGCCGTCTACGTTTACTATGGAACGTATTTTCCACTTTAATGCTATTGCATTTTTTTGATTTATGTTGGCCATGAATGATGGCAGGTAAATATTATTGGCAACGTAAACGGATTTTGGCAGGTGACCAGAGCGAACGCCAAGGTGTTTTTGAAATGGTTCTTCCTTGAAAGCATAATAATTATCGGTGTTGAAATCGTACCATTTGTATTTATTGGAATTGTAATCTAGGGCTTCGTGTTTTAAGCCTATGTAGTTATTATATAATCCGGCACTGGTGCCAAGGAGAATGAAATCTGTTTTTAAGCGGGAATCGACCACGGAAGCGGGCTGCAAATCGGTGCCGAGTATGCCGGAATAATTACTGTTGTTATAACCCATAAAATCCTGGGCGGAGGAAGTGAAAGAAATAAGGAATAAGGTGGCGGCTATTAGTGTGTGTTTTATCATAATATTTTTTTGTCTTTAGGTTTTATGTAAAGAAAATAGTTGAGTTTCGTTTTACTTTTCAAAAGTAAAAATAATTTGTGAATGGATGGGTTTTATAAAAAAGTAAATGAAATTTTAAGAAAACTTTTTTGTGCTTAATTATATTTAAAATTACTACAAACCGAATAAAAAAAGGTGCTTGGGCTAAAGCCCTTATTGGGCATGGTTTCAATAACCCCAGCCTTAAGGCTGGGGTTACTAAATGAAACTACCTCCATTTAGGGACTTTAGTCTCATTAGTGGGTTAGTAGTGATTTTAAATATTTATTGTTTTTTTTTGAGAAGGTCGTTGATTTGTTTCAGGTAGGCGTTTTCTTTTTTGATGTCTTCCATTTTAAGTGTTTCTATTTCTTTTTTTAGTGCTTCTATTTCATGTATTTTTTGTTCGAGCTGTATTTCGCATTCTGATTTTTGATTGGCGGGTGGTGGGATGGGTTCTGGTTTTTTGAGATTTAGTTGGGCGGAATAGATGGCAAAAAAATCGTATTGGAGTGCAGTGGAGATGAGGAGTAATTGTTCGGTTTGGATGGAGGCGTATCCGTATATTCGGCTGATGCTGCCGGGATGAAAGTTTATGTCTTTTGCCAACATGCCTGAAGTTAGGTTATTGTCATAGACGTAGTTTTTGATGAGTTCTCCTATGTGTATTTTCATTTTTGATTTGTTTTGTGTCAAAAATAATAATTTTGGGTTGATTGAATGGTGGTCTTTTGAAATTTTTTCTTTGATTTTTTTGAGATAAAGAGGGGTTATTTAAGAGTTGAGTGTGAATATTGGGGAGTTGGGTGTGAATATTGGAAGGTGGGGAGTAAACTTTGGGTGGTATGATGTTCACTTTAAATGGTTGAGTATTCTCTTTGGATTGATTGGTGTTCTCTTTGGATGGTGTGTTGTTAACTTGGAGTTGTTTGATTTTCACCTTTGATTGGTTGGTGTTCACTTTGGATTGTTTAAAGTTCACTTTAGGTGGTTTTTGGTTCACTTTGTATAGTTTTTTATTCACTTTTGGGTGTTTTTGGGGGATTAATGGAATTGTGTGCTTGGTTTTAAAGGCTTTGTGGGGTGGGTTTTGGGGTTTTGGAGGAGAGTAAATTAAAAGTTGCTACGAAGTATGACACTGGCAATCTGCACCCGACCCGCGCGAAGTATCCTTTTTTTTGGTTGGAGAGTTATTAAGTAGCGTTAACCTCCAAATCCGGAAAGGACCGGATTCGGAGGGAGGAGGTGATGAAAAAAAAAGATACCGCGTGTGGGCGGGAAGGATGGTTAGAAAAGGTGACAAAGTGTCTGCCCTAATAATTTTGGATTTTGGATTTTGGAGGGTGGGTTATTGAAGCTGGTAAACGTATATACTACCGTCCGAACTGCCGGTTATCAGGTTGAGGACGCCTTCGTTGTTTAAATCGTCAAGGCAGAAGGGGGTTTTGCCGGTTTTGGGGAATCCGTCCATCAGGTTTCCGGTGTCATTAAAGAGGTAGAGTTTGTTGTTTTTTTCGGAAATGACTCCAATGTTGGTGGTCCAGTCGCGGAAGAGAAAGAACTGGCTGGGTTGGGTCAGGGTGTCTTTAAAGTCGTATTTGAAGAGGACTGTTTTGTTTGGTGAATATACTTTGAGTTGGTTCCGGGTAAGGAATATGTATTCGGGTTTGGCATCGTTGTTCAGGTCGCGATAATCGAAATAGGGCGAGGTGGCGAATTCCTGCAGATGGATGGTTTCTTTTTTGCCGGTTAAACTGTATTTGGTGATGTTGCCTAATGTGTCGGCTGCAAGGATATAGGTTTTGGCGTATTCATTATCAGCATCGATGAAGAATGCGGGTATGCCCTGGTTGAACTGGTCTTTGATTTTTACTTTGGTTTCGCCCCGTTTGTCGAGGATGTATATTTTTCCTTTGGTGTCGACTATGCAAAGGTGGTCTTTCCCGTTTGATTTAAAATATTGAAGGGGCAGGAATACGGTGTTGGCAGTTTTATCAAACTTGAAAGTGGTGACTTGTTCGCCATCGGCTTTGTAGCAGAGGATGTGTTTGTTTTCGGTGGCTATAAATATTCTGTAGTCTTTGTTGTTATCATAATCAGCCACTGTTAAAGGATTAGTGGCGGTTGATTTTAATTTTATCGGGAAGCCTTTCATATCGTTTCCGTTTCGGTCGTACATATATATATACGAGCGGGTGTTGAACAGCATTTGTAGTTTTTTGTTTTTGAGGACATCTATCTGAACTACATCGCTGATTATTTTTTCGGGTAGTTCTTTGGTCCAGATTATTTTTCCGGTGTTGGAGATGAGGTAAATTTTATTTGCATCGTCCTGCACTAATACTTCCTTAGCATTGGTGTTGTGATTGATTAAAAGAAACGGTTTTGAACTAACAGTGGTATCGAGTTTGGCTTCCCAAAGGGTTCCTGTTTCCTGCTTTTGGGCGGGGTTGTATTTGAAATAAATGCTGCTGTAAAATGCATGATTGTTATTGGTGAACTGAATGCCAACAGCTTCGAACTTTTTAAATAAAAGGAGTTTGTTCTGAATTTCCTTTGATAAATCTTCGGTTAAAAACGAACTGTAAAAATCGGAAGAACGGGCAATGGCTGAATAAAGATATACGCTGGCTTCGCTGGAAATATTTTCGGAAAATGATTTGTAATTTTTATTGTTGAACAATGTTTTGTTGTTTTCAAAGTCATTGATTATTCTTTTTAATGCTTCGGGCGAATTGGCGAAGACCATATACTTTTCGATGGTGGTAAACCAGGTAGTTTTTATTTTGCTGAACTGCCATCCTAAAAGTTGCGGTAATACTCCAGGTAAATTGAGAAGCATTATTTTATGGTTTCGAAAACTGGTGGAGTCAGGTTTTTCATCATCTTCTTTGTTAATTGTGTTTGCTAATTCAATCATCGCAGATTCCGCTTTTCTGCCATCGGACGTATGCAAAACTGCATAGGTATTGGGAGCGAAGTCGGGTGAGTTGGGTTCTGTAATTACGAGAGCTATTTCATTTGTTATTCGATTGACAATGGTGTTTTCGATATTGATATTATACTTTGCATTTATGCCTTTTACATATCCTGTATAAGAAGAAGATTGGTGTTTTTTGCTGAGATAATTTTTGTAATCGGTTTGAAAGGTTTTAATGTCGCTTATTCCAAAGAACAGTAACAGGGCGGTTTTGGAAGGAATTATTTTGGTGAGTTCTATTTCCCTTGGTTTTTGTTTGCTGAATAAACTTAGAAAAGTATTTGTTGAATCGTTGGCCTGTGTAAATCCGCTAAGCATTAATGCATTCGGCTTTATGGTTATGTCCCAACCGGAACAATCAGCGAAGCGGGCTAAAGAAGAAGTCTGGGTAGTTGTCTCTTTCGAAGAAAAATGATTGAGAAGCTTTGGGAAGTTTTTATAATTGATATAAACATTGGCATCCACATTTTTGCCTGCTGAAGAAAGAACTTTACTGAAATACTTGTCCTTTGCAAGCGAAGTGCCTGACTTTAACTGACGAATAGATTCTTCCACCAGACTGCGTTTTGCACTCATCATTAAGGTTCCGTTTAAAAAAGCAAAATTGAGTTCAGGTTTTTCTTTTGGATGAATGGTGCCGATATTCACTCCTGCATAATCCACAAGGACTGGAAGTGTTTTGTTATTTATAGTTTTGAAAAACTCTTCGATAGAAGATTGATGAGTGATATTGGGCAAGCTATAGATATATAATAAATCAAAGGAATTATCAGAAGAAACATGAGCAGAAATTAAAACGGAATGGTTGTCGAGCAGTTCAGTCATTTCGATATTCAGGTTTACCATCGAATCAACATACCGGGCTGTGGCATTCATTTTTGAAAATGTTTCGGTACTTATTAATTCTTCCCACATGATATTGGTTTGCGACAGTTTTTTCCAAACATTACGGGACTGTTTGCTTTCGAAAATAATTGTGGCGTTGGTAGGTATGGCATTTATACCGGCACTAACAGGAGTTTTAATTTCTTTTACATAAATCAGCCACCAAATGCCACCAACGGCACAGGCAACAATAAAAATAATAAAAGCAATTTTTTTAAACATTTATTTTGAAAATAATTTATCTAAAGGTTTGACGAAATTAAATAATAGACCAAACCATGAAATAGGGATATAAGAATTTTACTAACATAAGATAGTTCTTAAAAAATGTTACATCACTTTGGCAATTCTGTAATTTTACTACTTTTACCGACAATAAATTTTTATGAAAAAAACAAAAAAGAAATCCTTTGTTATTGCTTTGTTCTTTGCTATTGCGGGGATGGGGAACTTTTTTTGTGGATATTCACAATCGGCTTATGCGCCTGATACTTTGTTTGACGACCCTGTTGCAGCTGTATTAGACAGTTTGAATTCATTGAATCTGTTTGAAAAGGGTTTTGCGAAAATAAATTACCCAAGAAATTCCAAATATCATTTTGCATCCGACTCAGTTCCTCGCTATGATGAAAGTGTTTTTGAATCTCGTCTGGCAAAAATAGATGCTGAATCTCCTTTTGACTTGCAATACAATAGTGTCGTAAAAGGGTATATAGAGATGTATACAGTTCGGAAACGTGAACTGGTGGCAAGGATGATGGCATTGTCCCAATATTATTTTCCGATGTTTGAGGAGCAATTGGATAAATATAATTTGCCTTTAGAGTTAAAATATCTCGCTATTTGTGAATCGGCATTGAACCCATTGGCTCATTCGCGTGCAGGAGCTACAGGGCTTTGGCAGTTTATGTATCCAACCGGTAAACTTTATGGATTGAAAGTTACTTCATACGTGGATGAACGTTGCGATCCTTATAAATCAACAAAAGCAGCATGTGAGTATTTGAAATATTTATATAGTTTATTTGGCGACTGGCAAATGGTGCTGGCAGCTTACAATTGCGGGGAAGGGAATTTGGCAAGGGCTATCAGAAGGAGCGGAGGAAAAAAAACGTATTGGGAAGTGCGACCTTTTTTACCTAGAGAAACACAGGGATATGTTCCTGCTTTTATTGCCGTAAATTACGTGATGAATTATACAGCTGAACATAATTTATATTCCGCTATTCCCAAGAAAACATTTCTGCAGGTAGATACTGTGAGTGTAAAAAAGCAACTTTCG
Source organism: Bacteroidota bacterium (assembly GCA_947479085.1). Classification (GTDB taxonomy): domain Bacteria; phylum Bacteroidota; class Bacteroidia; order 2-12-FULL-35-15; family 2-12-FULL-35-15; genus 2-12-FULL-35-15. The sequence goes on from CANJYB010000002.1 coordinate 31,745, forward strand.
TTTCTGCAAATTTCCAATATACTTGATATTCCATTGGATGAATTAAATTACCTGAACCCATGTTATCGCAAGCAGGTGATACCTGTGATAGCAGGAACTCAAAGTATATTAACTTTGCCATCGAATAAAATGGGGGCTTTTGTTAATAATGAAGATGCCATATATAATCCTAACGGAAAAGATACCTTAAACAGTCAATCGGTGCTGGCTACCCAGGAAGTACAATATGTATATGTGGTAAAAAACGGGGAACACTTAAGTACAATTGCCAAAAAGTATAATTGTTCTGTTGCTGATTTGAAATCTTGGAACGGGATAACTTCCAATACTGTGAAACCTGGAAAAAAGCTTACTATTTATGGGTATGAGAAGAAACCTGCTTCAACAAAAGTGACCGCAACCACAGAAACCAAAACTGTTGCAACCGCAGAGAAACCTCAAAGCAAAGGAAGTTCGGGCGAGTTTAAATTTTATACGGTACAAAAGGGGGACTCATTATACAGAATAGCATTGTTAAATAAAACCACTGTAGAAGAATTGAAACGACTCAATAACTTCGGGGATAAATTCAGCCTGATGCCCGGTCAGAAGATAAAGGTGGGGATGTTATAGAAGGGAGCGGTGAGTACAAAATTCATTAACTGGGTTATATTAATTATTTTAGCTCTTATTTGGGGAAGTTCATTTATCCTGATGAAAAGGGGACTTGATGTTTATTCGAGTGATGAGGTGGCAGGGCTTCGGATATTTATTTCCTTTCTTTTTCTTTCTCCATTAATTTACCGGCACGTAAAAAAGGAATTGTGGCAACACTGGAAAAGCTTTTTGGGTATGGGGGTATTCGGAAATTTTATTCCTGCATTTTTATTTACAAAGGCAGAAACGGGTATAAGTAGTTCGCTTGCAGGGATACTGAATTCATTAACTCCATTATTTACCTTAATATTAGGTGTACTTATATTTAAGGCAAAAACCCGCTGGGTAAATGTGGCTGGTTTGACATTGGGATTTGTTGGGGCGGTAGGTTTGATGACGGTGGGCAAAGATGTTGATATTAACAGTAATCTGGTTTATGGTTCTTATATACTATTAGCAACTATATTGTATGGATTGAGTGTAAACATTATAAAAAGTAAGTTGGGAGGAGTAAATTCAATAACCGCAACGGTATGGGCCATGATGTTTATCGGCCCGCTGGCAGGGATTTATGTTTTCGGGTTTACCGATTTTACTACCCGGGTGGTGACCAACCCGATTGCTTTGCAAAGTTTGGGTTATATCAGCCTTTTGGCAATATTCGGGACAGCCCTGTCGGTTATTATTTTTAATGTATTAATACGGAATACCAGCGCCCTTTTTGCTTCCTCTGTAACTTACTTAATCCCAATAGTAGCAATGGGTTGGGGGGTAATGGACGGAGATTCGATATTTCCTCTTCATTTTGTCTGGATAGGTTTGATTCTGTTGGGAGTTTACCTGGTAAACAAGAAAAAAGCCATCAAAGTATTGTCAGAATAAAATATTTTACTACTTTCGTGCCCCCAAGTAAAAAATACATGGGAGTTATTAACAATTTAAAACTTAAACAATGTACGCAATCGTAGAAATAGCCGGGCAACAATTTAAGGTAGAACGAGGCAATAAAGTCTATGTTCACCGCCTAGATGCTAGCGAAGGGTCCAAAGTTGAATTCGACAAAGTAATGTTGATAGACAATGGCGGAAAAGTTCAGATAGGAACGCCTTCAATTGACGGAGCAAAAGTAGCTGCAACAGTTATTATGCACGTTAAAGGTGACAAAGTCATCGTATTTAAAAAGAAACGCAGAAAAGGTTACCAGAAGTCAAATGGTCACCGTCAGCAATTCACTCAAATCCTGGTGCAAGGTATTTTGGGAAAAGGTGAAACATTGAAAGATGAAGTAGCTGTAGCTAAAAAAGCACCTAAAGAAAAACCAGCAAAAGAAGAGGTGAAAGAAGCGGCACCTAAGAAGGCAGCAGCACCGAAAAAAGCAGCAGCACCTAAGAAAGCAGCAGCACCCAAAAAAGCAGCTCCTAAGAAAGCAGCAAAAAAAGCAGAGTAATTAACAATTAAAAAACTAAAATAAAATGGCACATAAAAAAGGAGCCGGTAGTAGTGATAACGGTCGCGAATCGCATAGTAAACGTCTTGGAGTGAAAATCTTCGGAGGGCAATTGGCTATTTCCGGAAACATTATTGTACGTCAGAGAGGTACAAAACACAGACCGGGAGCAAATGTAGGAATTGGAAAAGACCATACATTGTTCGCTTTGGTGGATGGTACAGTGGAATTCAGAAAGAAACGCGATGATAAATCGTATGTTTCGATTGTTCCCTTTACAGCTGAAGCATAAGGTTATTCAACACAATTTTTAAAAAATCTCCTGAGCTTCTGAAGAAGTTTAGGAGATTTTTTATTTTTCGAAGTAAAAGATTTTAGATACTAGATGTTGGATTTTACCAACGCTAATATTATAATACTAACACTTAACATTTCAATTTATGTTACAACTTACTTATATAAGGGAAAAAAAGGACGAAGCCATTGCGAGACTGGCGATTAAAAATTTTGATGCAAAACCAATCCTGGAGCAGGTTCTGGAGTTGGATAATGATAGAAGAAGAACTCAGAATGAGTTGGATTCTTTATTGAATGAAGCCAACACGATTGCCAAACAAGTGGGCGACCTTTATAAACAAGGGAAAAAGGCTGAAGCAGATGATTTGAAAAACAAAAGCGCTGCTGTAAAGGAAAGTTCGAATAAGCTTGCAGAAGCCTTGAAGTCGATAGAAGAAGAGCAACAGAAACTGCTGGTGACTGTTCCGAATACACCTAACTTAACAGTTCCGAAAGGTAAAACACCTGCGGAAAACGAAAATGTGTATGAAGAAGGTGCGATTCCGAAATTATATGAAGGAGCGAAACCGCATTGGGACCTTACTACACAGTACGACCTGATAGATTTTGAATTGGGAAATAAACTGACAGGGGCGGGATTCCCTGTTTATAAAGGCAAAGGAGCAAGACTGCAACGGGCATTAATTAATTTTTTCCTTGACAGAGCTACTGCAGCAGGTTACCTGGAAATTCAACCACCTATATTGGTGAATGAAGCTTCGGGATATGCTACCGGACAATTGCCGGATAAAGAAGGACAGATGTATCATGCAACAATTGATAATTTATACCTTATACCTACGGCTGAAGTGCCTATTACCAATATATACCGCGATGTAATAGTGAAAGCAGACCAATTGCCAATTAAAAATTGCGGCTATACACCTTGTTTCAGAAGGGAAGCGGGGAGTTACGGTAAGGATGTGCGTGGATTGAACCGTTTGCACCAGTTTGATAAGGTGGAAATTGTTCAGATTGCTCATCCTGATAAATCTTACGAAACGCTGGAAGAGATGAGGACTTACGTTGCAGGTTTGTTAAGAGAGTTGGAGTTGCCTTTCCGTACACTAAAACTTTGCGGGGGGGATATGAGTTTTGCATCTGCTTTGACTTATGACTTTGAAACCTATAGTGCAGCGCAGGAAAAATGGCTGGAAGTGAGTTCTGTTTCTAATTTTGAAACTTTCCAAAGTAATCGTTTGAAGTTAAGGTTTAAAGAAGGAGATGGAAAGCCTGTATTGGCGCATACCTTAAACGGAAGTGCATTGGCATTGCCAAGAATTGTGGCTTGTTTATTAGAAAACAATCAAACTGCGGAAGGAATCAGAATACCTAAGGTGCTGGTTCCTTATACAGGGTTTGATATGATTAAATAAAAATTGATAATTAGAATTGAAAGATCCCGAAGCGATTCGGGATTTTTTTTTGAAGGAGATTAAGATTATTTAAAGAAATAATAAGATCAGAAAAAGAATGATGAACAATATAAACCTAGCAAAATAATGGGGGGGGTAGGAAGATAGTATTTGATTTTTATTTACGGGAAATAAAAAAGTATCGGAGATTAAAAAGAAAAAGTCTGTTTTCAATGCCTCACCCCTTAATCCCCTCTCCAAAGGAGAGGGGGTAGGACGAAGGGTAACTTAAAAACTCCATTCTTGAGCAAACGGAGTGAAAAAAAATGTTTTTTGGGTAAGAAACGTCCAGAGGGAAGGTGAGAAAAATGAAAAGGAGAGGGGATAAAATGAGAAAGGGAGGAGTAAATTGAAGAAAGAGAGCAAGAAACAAGGGAAAGAGAGTCAATAAATGAAGAAAGAGAGGTAAGAAATGAAGAAAGAAGGGAGCTAATTGAGGAAAGAGGGCGATAAATTTTAGACGGAGAGAAAGAAAAATTAGAAAGAGAGGCATAAAAATTAGAAAGAGAGACATAAAAAGGGGAAAGAGCGACACGTAATTTGGGGGATAGATTGTATTGAATGGAAGGAGTAAAGTGAAAAACGGAAATTCAATAGTTTGATTATCAAATAAATAAAATATTTGTAACTTTGGCGAAGCAAAGAAAGACCCAAAAGGTGTAAAGGGTGAATAATGCTATTATTTAAAATAAAGGATAAAATGCGAATGAAAAAACAAGTTTTTTTAAGTTTAGTTTTTGCTTTGATGGCAATGTGGGCAAATGCTCAAAGCATTACTTTTGAGAGAACCTACGGAACAGTAAACAGAGATTATGGAGTTCAGGTGCTTGCTCTACCTGATTCGGGTTTTGTGTTTGTGGGAGGTTCGGTGGTGGGACTGAATAATGATGATATATTTTTTTACCGATTAAATAAATATGGGGATACCCTGTGGTTAAAAACGATTGGTGGGATTAACGGTGATGGACCGGCAGCAATAGTTAGAACGGCAGATAATGGATTTTTTATTACAGCAAATACTTCGAGTTATGGAATTGATGCACCTAATTCTGCCAACTGGTATGCTATTAAAACGGATGCCAACGGAAATATACAATGGACGCAGACTTAAGGGGTGGTAGGAAATGATTTTGCATACGATGGTATACAAACCAGCGATGGCGGTTATTTGATGGTGGGTTATGAGTATGGTGGGTTTGCTGTTGGTAAGGCTATTAAGATAGACAGTGCGGGTAATGTTCTTCATTCGGCATACCTTGGTGGTGGTTTCAGCAATTCTGTGATGCATACCTGTATTGAAAAATATCCGGGGAAATATTTAATAGCAGGAAAAAATTATATAAATAATTATGATGCTTATGTGGCGGTATTGGATACTGCTTTCAATTTGCTTGATGATGCCACTTATCCTTTGGGGGTTACTACTACACTGGCGGATGTGGCTTACAAGGCGTTGCCATTTCAGGATGGATATTTAATAGAACTTGCTTCGTTTTCGGGTACGGGTTCAAGGATTATGTGGCTGTTTGATAACCTGGATACCCTTAGGGTAATGGATATTCCGCTGAGTTACCAGTTAGTAAGTTCAAACATAAACACGAAATATTTTGATATGTGTGTTACGTCAGATAATAAGTTTGCTTTTGCAACAACGGGTTATGACCTGGCATTTAACAGACAGGTGCTGATATTGAAAACAGATACATTGATGAATGTGGAATGGGATCATTATTATGGTTCGGCTAACCTGGAGCAAGGGAGTTCGATAGCGCAAACGTATGATAATGGTTTTGTGGTTTGCGGAATTTACATGTACACGCAAAATATAGGGCAAGCAACTGATGATTATTATATTATTATATTATTAAAACTGATAGCCTGGGCAATCAGAATGTAAATGTGGCGGTTAATGATTTTGAAAAAACTGATGAAGAATGGGGGATTTATCCTAATCCTTTTTCGGGACAGACCATAATAAAAAGTAATAAGTATAAATTACAACGTATATTGGTAAGAGATATTATCGGAAATGTTGTTTTACAACTGGCAGTGAACGATTATCAATCGGTACTTGACATGCATGGTTTTTCGAAGGGAGTATATTTTGTGAGTATAGAAGACGAAACACAAAACATGGTTAACCGGAAAATAGTGATGCAATAAAATAGTTCGAATTAAGGAATTTAAAATCCTGCTTTTTAAAGGCAGGATTTTTTATTCCTTAATAAAATTAAAGCGGGGAATTAATTTTCCTTCCACTTCTACTTTTTCAGTAAACATTTTTAATGGACGCACCCAAACGTTTTCGCCTTCGGGCTGATATAAGGCTTTGTAAACTACCAATTCTTCTAACGTTTCGCTGTGGCGAGCTATTCCGATTACCTCGTAAAAATTTCCTTTGTAGTGTTTGTATTTTCCCGGTTTTAATTTCACTGGTTTCAGGTAAGGAAAGGATTGGTTTTTCTTTCGTGGCCAATATTAGTTGTTGGTCCGTGCCCGCTGTACACTTTGTAATCATCACCAAGAGCAAGTAATTTTGTTTTGATGCTATTAATAAGTGCATTGTGGTTGCCTCCCGGTAAGTCGCTTCGGCCAATGCTTCCATTGAAAAGAACATCACCGGCAATCATGAATTTCTGTTCGGTATTATAAAAAGTAATGCTGCCGGGAGAATGGCCGGGTGTGAAAACAATTTGCAGGGAGGAGTTTCCGAAATTTACGATGTCGCCTTCTTCGAGGTAAACAGAAGGAGCTGGGGATGGCTGTGCCTGCAGGTTGTAAATACCCGCTACTGTGAGATAAGAGTCTAAAACTATTTGGTCGTTTTTATTCATTTCCAGTTTAAGATTGTATTTATCAGCAACAAAACCATTGCCGAAAATATGGTCGAGGTGGCAGTGTGTATTTAAAAGTTTTACGGGTTTTAACTCGTTTTGCTGAATAAAGTCTGCTAACTCGGACCGCTCGCGATTGTCGTAACAGCCCGGGTCGATAATGATACATTCTTTGGTTTCATCATAAAGAATATAAGTGTTTTCGTCAAAGGGCCCGAAGGTAAAATAGTGTATAGAAATCATAAAAATATTTTCTTTCAAAATTAACAAAACTTATCAAGCAAAATAGATGGAAGGTAGGAGTATATTTATTAATTTAGCGTTCCTAATTTAAGCAAGAAGTGAAAAGAAATAGGTTTTCATGTAGTCAGATAGTTTTTATTTTATTTTTTGCATGCTTGTTTTTTTCAGGTAATGTTTCCATCGCCCAGTTTTATAGTGGCTCTCAAACTGATTTCGGGAAAAACAGGATGAAGTACGAAGACTTCTTCTGGACCTACTACTCATACGACCGTTATGATGTTTATTTTTATGAAGAAGGAAAAGAGGTAGCGAACTATGTTTCGAAATCTGTTAAAAGGCAGATGGAAGAAGTAGAGAAGCTGTTTGATTATTCTTTTGATGAAAAAATACAATTCATTTGTTACAACAAACAAACGGATTTTAAGCAAAGTAATATTGGTCTCGGCTTATCAGAAGAATATAATACCGGAGGAGTAACCCGGGTAGCGGGTTCGAAAATTATTTTGTATTTTGAAGGAGACCATGCCAAGCTGGATGCGCAGATAAGAAGCGGAATAGCGGAAGTGCTGATGGATCAGATGATGTATGGAGGGAAGGTAACCGAAATGTTTAAAAATAATACCCTTTTGAATTTACCTGAGTGGTATACCAAAGGCCTCACGAGTTATGTTGCTACTGATTGGAATTCGGATATTGATAACCGGGTGAAAGATGGAATATTAGGAGGGAAGTACAGGAACATTAATCGTTTGGAAGGAGAGGATGCAGTTTTTGCAGGTCATGCATTATGGAAGTACATTGCAGATAATTATGGAGAGGCTGTGTTTTCAAATGTTTTGTATATGACCAAAGTGAGTAGGAATATTGATAATTCGGTAAGTTTTGTATTGGGTATATCTGTAAAAGGTTTGTGGAAGGAATGTTTTGAATCGTATACGCATAAGTATAGTGAAAAAGATAATAGTAAAACATTGCCTCAGCAGCCAACTGTGCTGAAGAAAATAAAATCGACTAGGGTTTACAGCCAGATGAAAGTCAGCCCCGATGGGAAATACATAGTGTATACCACCAATGAAATGGGGCAGTATAAAATATGGTTATATAATATTGAAAGAAATAAGGCGAAGCGAATTTTGAAATCGGGACATAAGCTGGATAGAATAAATGATTATTCGTTTCCTTTATTGGCGTGGCATCCGAGCAGTAAGTTGTTTTCTTATATCATAGAAAAAAAGAACAGGGAAGTGATGACGACTTATGAAATTGAGAACAAGGAACGAAATTCCCGCAACATATTTGGATTTGAAAAGGTACTTGATTATTCCTACAATTCAGATGGAAAAAGATTTGTGATGTCGGCTGTTCAAAAGGGACAATCGGATATTTTTGTTTTTACGGCTGCATCAAATGCATACGATCAAATTACTAAGGATATTTATGATGATATGACTCCGCGATTTGTACATAATTCAAAAGAAATTGTTTTTTCTTCGAACCGTCCGACTGATACTTTAAACTTTGACAGCAAGAAAAGAATACCTGATGCGCAATCGCATAAAGATTTATTTATGTTTAATAATGTAACAAAATCGAAAGTACTTACCCGCATTACCAATACACCAACCATTGATGAGAGCTATCCGGCAGACTATGACAGTACGCATATATCTTACTTGAGCGATTTGAACGGAGTGAGGAACCGTTACATTGCCCAGTTTGACAGTGCGATTGCTTTTGTGGATACTTCGGCACATTATAAAACGGTGGTTTCCTCTTTTCCTGTCACCAATTATTCGAGAAATATAATGGAACAGGATGTGAATGCGATGGCAAATAAACTAACGGAAATAATTTATGAAAACGGGAAATACAAAATGTATATCTCACCTATAGCAAATGCAAGTTCGATAACACCACTTTATTTGCTGAATACATCTTACAGAGATTATAAAAACAGGATTGAGAAAAAGGAACAACAAGAGGTGGATTCGAAAAACAAAAACCTTTATGAAACACCTACTTTGGAAAATGTAAAAGTGATAGTTAATGAACCAAGAAAAACAGATACAACAGAAATAGACATAAATAATTATGTGTTTGAAAACGAAAAAAGAAAGGAAGAGAAGAAAACAGAGGAAGCTGTTAAAACGAATGGAGGGAATGATACTGCAGGAACATTTGCTAAATTGAACCAAGACTTTTTATTAGGGAAACAAAAAAATTACAATACCAATTATTCTGTTGACTATGTGGTTTCACAATTGGATAATTCTTTTTCGAATACTTCGTACCAGAAATTTACGGGTGGAAGCGGACCTATTTATTTGAACCCGGGAATTAATGCTTTGTTTAAAATAGGGGTGACTGATTTGTTTGAAGATTATCGTATAACTGGGGCAATGCGTTTTTCGGGAGATTTGAACAGTAATGAGTTTTTTATCAGTTATGAAAACAGGGCACAAAAGATTGACAGGCAGATTATTCTTCATCGTCAAGGGTTGCTGAATGTTTCGGATGACAATGCTATGATTAAAATTCATACACATGATATCCGATACATTTGGAAATTCCCTTTCAGTGAGGTTGCAGGAGTGAGAGCTTCGGTAAGTTACAGGAATGACAGGGTTATTTATCTTGCAAACAGTGATGCAAATTTGAAAGAACCGAATAAATATGAAAACTGGGGAACGGGAAAGCTGGAATATGTGTTTGATAACACCATAAAAAAGGGACTTAATTTGTATAATGGAACAAGAGCAAAGTTGTTCGGGGAATATTACAGACAAATAGATAAAGAGAAAACGGATTTTTTTGTGGTAGGCTTTGATGCACGTTTCTATAAAAAAATACATCGTTGTTTTATCTGGGCTAACCGAATTGCGGGAAGTACATCATTCGGAAATCAAAGGTTGATTTATTATTTGGGCGGTGTGGATAATTGGTTTGGTGCTAATAACCCAAGGAACTTTGACTATACTACAAATATTGCTACCGATCAAAATTACGCTTACCAAACATTGGCCACCAATATGCGAGGGTTTATACAAAACGCAAGAAACGGAAATAGTTTTATAGTTGGTAACAGCGAATTGAGGTTCCCGATTTTTAAGTATTTATATAAGCGCCCGATACGAGCTGATTTTATTGAGAATTTCCAATTGATGACTTTCCTGGATGTAGGAACTGCATGGACAGGAAAATCACCATATGATGATACAAATTCATTGAACACTACTGTGATTGGAAATGCCCAGTCAACTGTAATAATTACATTGAATACACAGCATAACCCGATTATCGGTGGATACGGCTGGGGTGTTCGTACGAGACTTTTCGGATATTTTATTCGTTTGGACAGGGCATGGGGAGTGCAGGACGGAGTGGTTTTAACTCCTATTACCTATTTGTCGTTGAGTCTTGATTTTTAAAAAATTCATTTTTGAAACAGCCCATCTTTAATATGACAACATTAATTATTTTGCTTTGTATTGGCTTGTTTGCTGGAATATTAAGCGGATTGGTAGGGGTAGGAGGAGGAATAATAATTGTACCTGCTCTAGTATATTTTTTGAGCATTAGTCAGCACGAAGCACAAGGGACTTCGCTTGCGGTTCTTTTATTACCTGTTGGAATTTTCGCAGTTCTTAATTATTACAAGGCTGGATATGTTGATGTAAAAACCACTTTAATAATAGCCTCTACATTTGTAATTGGTGGATTTATAGGTTCAAAGATTTCAATCGGGCTTGATCAAAATATGGTAAAAAAAATATTCGGTTGCCTGATGCTATTAATTGCTATTAAAATGATTTTTGGAAAATAATATGCCTGACCTGAAAAAGAAAATCCAATCCCTCTCCAGGCAATACTTAGCAGAAACAATAGAAATACGGCATCATTTACATTCTCATCCTGAATTATCTTTCCAGGAATTTAATACTTCAGATTATATAGCAAAAAAGTTAAAGGAGTATTCCATCCCGTTTACCCAGGGAATGGTTAAAACAGGAATTGTTGCATTAGTAGAAGGAAGAAATGCAAGCAAAAAAGTAATTGCTTTGCGTGCAGATTTAGATGCTCTACCAATTCAAGAAAGCAGCAATATAGATTATAAGTCAAAGAGTGATGGTGTAATGCATGCCTGTGGGCATGATGTTCATAGTTCTTCCTTGCTTACCACAGCAAGAATATTAAATGAACTTAGAAACGAATTCGAAGGGACAATAAAATTAGTTTTTCAACCTGGAGAAGAGAAGCTTCCGGGAGGAGCATCTCTGATGATAAAAGAAGGCGTGCTTGAGAACCCTCACCCGGAGAGTATTTTTGCACAGCATGTTTTTCCGAGCATGGAAGTTGGAAAAGTGGGCTTCCGAAATGGAATGTATATGGCAAGTACGGATGAGTTGTATTTGACGGTTACCGGCAAAGGCGGTCATGCTGCGATGCCAGCAGATTATGTTAACCCTCTTTTAATTTCCTCAGCAATATTGACGGAACTTAACAAAGTATTTATGACGGAGAAACAAAAAGCTCCAACCGTGCTTGCATTTGGAAAAATAATTGGCATGGGTGCAACCAATGTTATTCCGGATGAAGTTAAGATTGAAGGAACCTTCAGAACAATGGATGAAGTGTGGAGAACGGAAACGCATATAAATATGAAAAGGATTGCAGAAGATATTGCAATAACAATGGGAGGGAAATGTGATTTCAGAATAGAACATGGGTATCCTTTTTTGGTAAACGATGAAGTTGTAACTAACAGGGCAAGGGTAGCTGCAGAAGAATACCTTGGGAAAGAAAATGTGGAAGAATTGCCAATGAGAATGACAGCAGAAGATTTTGCTTTTTATTCCCAGGAAATACCTTCCTGTTTTTATCGTTTAGGAACCGGGAATAAATCTAAAGGGATTACCAGTGGAGTGCATACTTCCACATTTGATATTGATGAAGATGCCCTGAAAATCGGTCCCGGTCTAATGGCCTGGATGACTATAAATGAATTAAATTCATAAAAAAACACCCAAAGAAATTTCTTTGGGTGTTTTGATTTTGTTTTTTCAGAGAATTAATTTCCGAACTCACTCATGAATTTGATTCGCATCAAACGCATTTCTTCTTCAGAATATTCTTCTTCTCCTAATTCTTTCAAAGCTTCTTCAATCGAATCACTTTCTGATTCCTTGAAGTATTGCAAAGCTTCTTGCTGTTTGTCTTCATCAAGAATATCATTGATGTAGTAACCAATATTTACTTTGGTTCCGGAAGAAACGATACTTTCAATTTCGGTAATCAAGTCAGATAAGCTTAATCCTTTTGCGCTTGCAACATCTTCCAAAGGTAATTTTCTATCAATGCTCTGAATGATGTAAACTTTTAATCCTGATTTGTTGACAATGGATTTAACAACCATATCCAATGGTCTGTCAATTTCGTTCTCCTCAACGTATTTAGAAATTAAATCAAGGAATGGTTTACCAAATTTCTGTGCTTTTCCTTGTCCCACTCCTGTAATATTAACCAGCTCATCCATTTTAATAGGATACTGGATAGCCATTTCTTCGATGGATAATTCCTGGAAAATAACATAAGGAGGCAATTTTAATTTATGTGCGGTTTGTTTCAATAAATCTTTTAACGCACCAAATAAAACAGGGTCAGCGCCTGAGCCACCTTTGTTTCCTCCTCCACCACCTGCTTCGTCATCATCGCCTTCTGTTCCTTCGTAATCATGATCTTTGGTAATCATCATGGAGTAAGGTTTTTTCATGAATGACTTACCTTCTTTTGTGATTTTAAGTATACCATAACTTTCTACGTCTTTAGCCAAAAGACCAGAAACTAATGCCTGGCGAATAACAGCATTCCAGTATTTTTCATTCTTATCATCTTCAGCACCTTTACCGAAGCATTCAAGGTCGTTGTGTTTGTATGACTTTACGGTTGCCGTAATTGTACCCATCAAGACATTAATAATATCTTTGGTTTTGAATTTTTCCTTAACGTCTTCAACAGCCTCCAACACCAGCTCGACATCTTCCATTCCTTCAAACTTTTGTTTTGGGTTGCGGCAGTTGTCGCACATACCGTTGCAATCTTTTTCGTTAAATTCTTCACCAAAATAATGTAAAAGGAATTTTCTGCGGCAGCTTGAAGTTTCAGCATACGAAACTGTTTCATGAAGTAATTGCTTTCCGATTTCCTGTTCAGCAACCGGTTTGCCTTTCATGAATTTTTCCAATTTAACAATATCATCATGACTGTAAAATGTTAGAAGATTTCCTTCTCCACCATCTCTTCCGCCACGTCCTGTTTCCTGATAATAACCTTCCAAAGATTTTGGAATGTCATGGTGAATAACAAAACGAACATCCGGTTTGTCGATACCCATACCAAATGCTATTGTTGCAACAATTACATCAATATCTTCCATCAAAAAGGCATCCTGAGTGGTTGCCCTTTCTTTAGCTTCCAATCCTGCGTGATAGGCTTGTGCTTTAACACCGTTTACACGCAATGTTTCAGCAAGCTCTTCCACTTTTTTTCTGCTAAGGCAATAAATAATTCCTGATTTACCAGCTTGAGTTTTTACGTATTTAATAATTTCTTTAATCGCATTATTTTTAGGACGCACTTCGTAATATAAATTACTTCTGTTAAAAGAAGATTTATAAACGTTTGCATCGCTCATTCCAAGATTTTTTTGAATATCCTGTTGCACTTTAGGTGTAGCGGTTGCAGTTAATGCAATAATAGGAACAGTTCCTATTTCTTCAATAATAGGACGCAGTCTTCTGTACTCAGGTCTGAAGTCATGCCCCCATTCCGAAATACAATGTGCTTCATCGATGGCAAAGAATGAAATTTTTATTTCATTAAAGAATGCAACATTTTCCTGTTTGGTTAAACTTTCAGGGGCAACGTATAATAATTTAGTTTTTCCATCTGTAATATCTTTCTTCACCTTTAATATCTCAGCTTTGGAAAGCGAGGAATTAAGGAAGTGAGCAATACCTTCTTCGTTTCCGAAATTTCGTAAAGCATCTACCTGGTTTTTCATTAAGGCAATAAGTGGTGAAATGATAATTGCAGTACCTTCACTAACCAGCGCAGGTAACTGGTAACATAATGATTTGCCACCACCCGTTGGCATAATTACGAATGTGTCTTTTTTTGCTAATAAACTTGTAATGATTTCCTCCTGCTGTCCTTTAAAGCTATCGAACCCAAAAAATTTCTGTAAGCATTGATGAAGTGTTGCTGTTTCTACCTCGAGCATTGTTTTAAATGTTTTTTTATTTGTTTTTAAATTAAATTTGCAATGTAAATATATAATAAAAATTTGTCATAGCATCTAACTATTTATACATAATATTAAAAAAGCTATAAAGGGAATAAAATGAACGACAAAATTTGCGAAGTACTAATGTTTTCGGTGCAAAAAAAGGTATTTTTATTTATTTTGTATTTAAAAAATGTTTATATTGTTCAAAGAAATCATCGTAAAAAAATTTAAAATTCAAAAAGTATATTGCGGTAAATGAAGGTAGCTGTTATTGTCCCTGCTTATAACGAAGAGAAATCCATTTCGATGGTGGTAAATGATATTAATCGTTTGGCAAATGAAAATAATTTTGAAATAGATGCGGTGGTTGTTAATGATTGTTCAAAAGATTCTACTTCAGAAATAATTTCGAAATTAAATTGCATAGCGTTAAATTTACCAATCAATCTTGGAATTGGTGGTGCGGTGCAAACAGGATTTAAATATGCTTTTGAGAACGGCTATGACTATGCAATCCAGATAGACGGAGACGGGCAGCATCCGGCTGATGAAATTCCCAAACTGATAAATTTTTCTGTAAGTAATAATTGTGATGTAGTAATTGGTTCACGATTTATTTCCAATGAAGGTTTTCAATCTTCCTCCATACGCAGGTTAGGAATAAATTATTTTAAAAACCTGAACCGTTTTTTAGTTGGTGTGACTATTAATGATAGTACCTCCGGTTACAGGTTGTTAAACAGAAAGGCCCTGGAGATTGTGACAGAATATTATCCTGATGAATACCCGGAGCCGGAGGCAATAATATTATATTCGTTGAATGGATTAAAAATGGGTGAAGTTCCTGTAACGATGAAAGAGCGACAAGGAGGAGTTTCATCAATCGGGAAATCTGCATCTGTTTATTATATGTTTAAAGTAACCTTAGCAATTCTGTTTACTTTTATAAGAGTAAAATTTAAAAAATAAATTATAAGTTAAATAACCATGGTAAGAATTCAAATTATAGCAATAGTAGCGAGTGTAATGTTTTTATTATACATCGCGCGATTAATTATAAAAGGAAAACTAAGGGAAGAATATTCTATTGTCTGGATAGTCTGCACTGTTGTTTTAATCTTGTTTTCTTTCTGGAGAAACGGATTGGAAATCATTGCACATACCTTAGGAGTATTTGAGGCCCCCAACCTTGTTTTTACAGGAGCCCTTTTTGCAACTTTTATTTACCTGCTTCACCTGTCTGTGGTGGTATCCAAGCTTCATTCGCAAAATAAGCAGTTAGCGCAGGACATTGCATTGTTGAAAGAGAAATTAGAAAAGAAGTAGTTTCTTACCACTAAGGCACCAAGAACACAAAGACACACTAAGAATTTAATTAGTAGTGTTACACCATTCCTCCATTCAAATCTATACAGGTTCCGGTTAAGTATTCTGTTTCTCGGATGTATTGAATAGTGTTGAGAATATTTTTCGGGTCACCAAATTCATTAAAAGCAATTTTAGATTTTATTTTCTCCTGCAATTCCTGAGGTACAGTATTAATCATCCCCACTTTAAAATAACCTAAATTAATATTGTTAATTGTAATCGATTTCTGAGCATTTTCAAGTGCAATGCTTTTTATCATCCCGTTGAGACCGGCTTTGGAAGCGGCATAGGCTGAAGTGCCCAAAACTCCTGTTTGTGCTACGATGGAAGAAAGATTTATTATTCTCCCGAAATTCTGTTCGCGCATAATTGGTAAAAGGGCTCTTACAAGATAAAAAGTACCGTTAAGATTTACATTGATAACATTGGCCCATTCGTCCACATTGGATTTATGTGCAAAGGAATTATAGGAAATTCCAGCGCAATTAATAAGTGTAATTTTTTCTGATTGAGGTGTGACTCTTTTCACAAAAGCTTCCACTTCCTCATTGTTGGTAATGTCTAATTGCAAACAATTTTTGTATTGTTCACCTTCCGGTTTATTGATATGGTAGGTGCCAATAATATTTTCTCCTTCACGAAAAAAAGCATTAAATAAATAATTCCCTATTCCACCTGTTATTCCTGTAATGATTATCATCGTATTTTATTTATGTTCTTTAGCCTTTTCAGATTTTGCCCAGTTCAGATTTCCTGCAGCCAATTTATGATTGGGATTAATTTGCAATGCTTTGTTTGCTGCTTCAATGGCTTTGTCCCATTGTTTTAACTGTGTGTATGATGCAGCTATGTTGCTATAAGCATCAGCAAAGGCCGGTTTTAATTTTATTGCTTCTTCACACGCTTTTATGCATTCAGCATATTTTCCTGTTTGATAATATTGAAGACTTAAGTCAAGGTATTTTTCGGGTGTAGGTGAATTCTTAACATCCGTTTCATTAATAAGAGGTTTCACATTTTTATTTTCAGAAGCACTCAGGTAGTTAATGGCTTCTTGGTTGTTTGGAATAATCTGTAAAGTGTTTTGAGCCAGTTCGTGCAACCTATGCCAATCTCCGGTATTGTTATACACTTTCATCAACATGGAACGTGCACCAATATGCGCGGACGAAAGTTCTATTGCTTTGGTAAGATTGGCAATTGCTTCCGGATATCTCCGTTGGTTAGCCAGAAACCTGCCATAAAAATACCAGGTGTCAGGATAATTGGCTCCACATTGGATACCACTTTTAAAATAATTTTCTGAACTTACTGCATCACCGGTTGCTTCTTTTAATACGCCCATATTTACATAAAGAAAAGAATAATTGGACCACATACTCAATGCCTGTAAAAAATATTTCTCAGCTTCCGGATAATTTCCTTTTGCCATCTGAGACAAACCATAGTTCATCAATCCCCGTGCATTTTTAGGACTTTTAATAGTTACATCCTTCCATAAAGTTTCTTCCGTATTCCATACTTTATTTCTTTCACGAACACCGTAAGCATAGCCTGATAAGATAACCAATACAAAAACAACAATAAGTTTGGAATACACTTTATCGGGAAAAGAAAAAGTTTTCTCATACTTCAATAGTATTAACCCAATGCTCCAACAAATGCTGATAACAAGACCAATGTAAGGGAAGAAAATCCGATGGTCGTTCAGCACTTCTGCAAATGGAATAACACTGGATGAAGGAACAAGGGCAAGAAAAAACCAAATGATTCCAAATGAAATGGGTCGGAGGCGAGCATCTTTAGAAACCAATAAAGCGGTAAAAATCAAGGAGCCAATAAATGCACAACCAAGAAAAAATTTAATATTCCAGATACTTTGTAATGCTTGCCAATCAGTATCGGCACTTAAATCAAAAGGGAAAAAGAAGGTGGTGAAATAATGCACAATGACAAATGGCTGGGTAATTAAAAAAGTATAAGTGGAAGCTCCGCCAGACTGCCATGTTTTGGGTGTAAAATGATCCACCCACTTATACATGATGGCACAAAATATAAAGGCAGGTAATGCAACTTTCAATGCCTTCCACCATTTATTGATATACTCTTTGTTTAAGTTTCCATAAAGAGAACTCTTTTCTTCGAACAATAAAATATAGAAAAATAAAATAGGTGCAAACATAACAGTTGATGGTTTTGCCAGGACTCCAATGGCTAAAGGAATTAAATAGATGAAAGTTTTTTTACAGAAGGGAGAAAATATATACATCATCAATGCAAGCACGACAAAAAAAGTGGACTGCAAATCGGAACGGGCAATGATATAGTTAATGGTTTCTGCATTGGCCGGGTGAAGCATATACCAGGAAGTGGCAATGGCAGCTATGTAAAAGTTCCAGGAGTTTTTATAGGAGACATTAAACAATTTGAAAATCAAAAAGAACATCAATATGCCTTGCAACAAATAGAGAAGGAAAGAAGATAAATGAAAATAAAATAAATTATAACCTTTTCCCATCCAGTAATCAAGGGCTAAGGAGGCGCTTACTACTGGGCGGTAAGATTGATTTTGTGGTAAGGAGCTAAATGTAGTTCCATCTTTAAAAAACAAAGGAATGTTTTTAATATCCTGGATAAATAAATTATTCTCGATGGTATGCGAATCGTCAAAATGGAATGAATTATTAAAATGATTGGAATAGGCAATGGTAACAGCAATAATAAGAACGGATAAAAACAGTAAGGTTTTTGTTTTTGGTAAATCTTCAAATAGTTGTTTGAGCATAGGTGTTTTTTCGATAGAGGTAAAATTAGTAAAATGTTTTAAATCTTATAATTGGATTTCCTTTATATTTGAACCGTTAATAGATAACTATGTCAAAACTCCCTTCCTTTTACTCCTGTATCCTTGCTGTTGCATTTGGATTGGTATTGGGTGAATGTGTTTCGTTCTGGAATTTCATAGCGGATGATGCATATATATTAATGCGTTACGCCATGAACTTAACCACTCATGGCCAGTGGGTTTATAATATCAATGATTACATAACAGCCATGACTTCTCCATTTCATGGAATGGTGGAAGCCATACTTTATTTTATAACAAGAGAATTACCCATTACCAATAAAATAGTTTCCCTTATTGCATTCATAATTATTTCCATTATTGGTTTCCGGCATTATAAGGGAAGCCGTCTTTCGCAAGTAATGTTCATTGTGTTTTTCAGTACATCTCCATTTGTAATGTTATGGACCATGGGAGGCTTAGAATCTCCTTATCTTTCGTTACTTTTATTTATACTTATATATATATGTGCCAAATTGATTAATCAATATACTTCCAAACGAATCATTTACCTGGCATTGTTTTCAGGTTTATGTTTTATTTGCCGTTACGATTCCATTCTTTTTGTTGCGCTCATTTTTCCATTCCTGTTTTTTAAGTTTGGCTGGAAACCTGCCGTTACCTGGGGAATATTTGCATCCGTTATTCCAATTCTTTGGTTATTGTTTTCCTACTACTATTATGGAGATATTTTTCCAACCTCGTTTTACGAAAAGCATCCTAACTTCAGCAACCGTCCATTTCTTATTCAAAACTTAAATTACATCATCGATTTTTTAATCAGTTCAGGAATACTGCTCATGTTTGTTATCCTATTAATATGGAGTATTGCAAGTAAAAACCTGAGAGGGAAATTAGGTTTGCATTTCCGACATTACTGGTTTGCTTACTTTGGCTTATATGTAATATTCCTTTACGGAATGGGTTCGGCTACTGTACACATGATGTTTTCATACCGGATGTTTGTTCCCTATATTTCTGTATTTGCTTTCTTAATTGCTGAAATAGTAAAGCAACAAGAAGGAATCAGTATTTCAAAATATTTTACTTTTTCTTTTGGCGCATTGACCGTTTTGGTTCTTGTTTTTAATGTATGGATGACCAATCATATTATGTATTCGGCTATTAACCCTTCCAGAAATCCATGGGATTACCCACGCACGAGTTTAAATGATTACATCATCAGCCAGGATATAATTGCCGAAAGCGGTGAACTGATTAATAAACATTGGAAAACACAACCGCAATCTTCTTTGCGCGGACCAAGAATTCTGACTCCGGCTGAAGGAGTGGTTGCGTATGCTAATCCGGATGCATATATAATGGGTTACCTGGTGAGTTACCGAAAGAAATATGATTTCTTCCAGGCCCGACCTGTAGCAGATTATTTTGGCAATGCCTCTGTAATTCCCAACCCGATGATAGAAAATCCGGAACCTGCCATGCAAAAGATATTTGATGAAGCGTCACCTGTATATGGTATGCAATGTCATTGGTATATTTATTTTAAAGGAGGAATAACCGCCCCTAACCCGATACCTAATAATATTAATGATACAGAACGAAAGGGAGAATAATCAGCTTTCGGTTTTACTAAAATACATTTTGTAATAAAATTAAAGATTAATAAATGGAAACGAATAATGAAACTACAAACAATGATTCACTGGTAAATTACCGTGTGCTGAAGTTGGTAATATTGTTTATGCTGGTGCTTGCACCTATTATTTATTTAGTAGAAAACTCTGCCGAAGACCCTGCCATTCAGCAAGGCGCTACTACCCAGGCTGCAAGTGATATTCCTTCGCTGGAGAATGCTGTGAATACCAACCCTACTTTTGATAACCTGGTAAACCTATCCATGGCATATATTAATAATAAAACACCTGAAAAGAGTATTGCTTATCTGCAAAGAACCATTCAGTTGAACCCGAATAGTGCCATTGCTTATAATAATATGGGAGTAGCATATATTATGATGCAACAATACCAAGACGGAATAGATGCCTGCACCAAAGCACTGAGCATTGACGCTACCTTTCAGCTTGCAAAAAATAACCTGAAATGGGGAATGGACGAAAAGGCAAAATTGCAAGCTGCTGTTCAAACGCAGGAACAAACTCCGGATAGTAAAAAGGACGTAAACTATTACATAGATAATGGTATGAGTTATTTCAGGATGAAAAACTATGACAAAGCCATAGAAATATGGAGCAAAATTGGCGACCTTGATAAAAAGAATACTACTGCACTTAATAATATAGGTACTGCCTTTATGATGAAGAATCAGATAGATGATGCCATTGCTTTGTTCAAAAAGGCCATTGAATTTGAGCCCAACAACCAGTTGGCGAAGAATAACCTGGCTTGGGCTATGGACGAAAAAAAGAAAGCTGCCCCGGTAAAATAAATTAATCAACTTAGTTCGTCATTGCGAGGGCTTTTCGCCCGAAGCAATCTATCCTAAAAGGACTGAATTAAGATTGCTTCGCAAAAGCTCGCAATGACGTTGGCTCCTATAAAATAAATTTATCAACTTCCATTTACAATTTAGGATTTAACGGTTCTTAAATTCTATTAACTTTGCGCCCCTTAAATGGCATTATTCGGACTTTTTTCAGGAAAAAAAACCAATGCGGCAGGCGAAATGTCGTTCTGGGGGCATATTGATGCCCTGCGGGGACATTTGTTCCGTTCCGTTCTGGTAGTCATTATTATTGCCATTGTTACTTTCTTTTTCCCCGAAATATTATTTGATAAAATCATCTTTGGTCCGCTAAGAAGCGACTTCCCTACTTACCGTGCTTTTTGTCATTTAGGGCATTGGCTTCAGGCTCATGGCCTGTTTAAAGATGGTAACGATCTTTGTTTCGGAAACTATACCTTCCATCTTCAAAGTCTGGGCCTTGCCGACCAGTTTACCAGCCAGATGTGGATAGCATTAATAGCGGGTTTAATAATAGGAGCACCTTATGTATTATGGGAAGTATGGCGGTTTATAAAGCCTGCTCTTAAAGACAGGGAGAAAAAAGCTTCCACAGCTTTTATCGTTTCCGCCACCGGTTTGTTTTTATCAGGTGTGCTTTTCTCTTATTATATTATAGTACCATTGATGGTCAATTTCCTGGGGAACTATAAGGTATCAGCATTGATAGAAAACAACTTTACTTTTGATTCCTATATTTCCACCGTTACCACCCTTACACTGGCCACCGGGCTTATTTTCGAATTGCCGATTCTTGTTTTCTTTCTTACCAAATTCGGGTTAATGTCTCCACAGTTTATGCGCAAGTACCGGAAACATGCCATAGTTATTATTCTTATTACTGCCGGAGTTATTACCCCTTCGCCAGATGTAACGTCCCAGTTGCTGGTGGCTTTGCCATTGTACCTTCTTTACGAAATCAGTATTTTTGTTTCTATGTACGAAATGAAACGAAAAGCAAAAGCTGAGTTGTAAGTGCACGTCATTGTGAGGTACGAAGCAATCTCATTGGTGGTGGGTATTATTAGGGATTTCTTCGTTCCTCGCAAAGACGAAGTCCACAATAATAGAACTCCCTTAAATTATACCATTTTATTGTTCCCAAAAGGATAAAAGCGACTTAAAGCAGAGTTGCTTTTGTGCATTATCTTCTGCAGGGCTTATGTGCAAAAGGAAATAGCAATTTTAAGAAAATGGTTTGAATTAACAAAAATCTACTGTTTAGCCCTTAATATTTAAAATTATTCACTTTATATTCTTCCGCCATAGTATTACCGGCACACTTATGCAAAAAGCACCTGCTTTTTTACATTTACCTACACACTTACGCAAAAAGTCAAAAAAGCATACTTATTCTGCCTTACATTCCTCGCTTTCTATTTTCATTTCCTGCTATTAAACCTTCAAGGTTTTCAAAACCTTGAAGGTTTGGCTTTCAACTTCCCTGAATAAAGTAACTGAAATTTTGTGAATTCGTGCTTTTTAGTGCTTTTTTGCTCCCGTTACAAAAAAGTCAAAAAATTATCCTTATTCCAACTTATATTCTCCACTTTTCTCCAATCAATACCTTTTTACTCAAAAAGTTTCCGAGTTCATAAAGTTTACACGGAGATGGTACAGAAAACGACCGCGATGGTACAATAATGAAAAAAGGGAGAGTGTTTGCGCTTATATTCCTGCTTTGGTAATAAAATAGGGGAATGAAAAAATCCCACTCTTTATTAAAGAGCAGGATTTTTTACTTATTAAACCAACAAGGTTTTGAAAACAAGGGTGTCCGAAACCTTGTAAACCCTTGTTATATATCGTCCCTACGGGACTTTTAAATTGTTTTCATTTTCTTTTCTACCGATATTTTGCCCCTAACGGGGCATATATCCATACTTAAATAGTCCTGTAAGGACGAAATATCGGTAGTAATAATATACAAGTTACCTCTCAAAGTCCCGTAGGGACGGCATATTAATTGTTTCGTACACCCATGTTTTTAAAACCTTGAAGGTTTCGATTATACATTTGCAATAATGTTCTGAAAAATAAAATCAACTTCTATAACATAGTCATGGGTAATGAGGTAATAGCTTTCTGTTCCGGGTTTTTCGGTGGTTGTGTAAATTTGGCTCCTTACTATTTCCAAGGGCCGGGTAAAAAAAGTTTGCATCCGTTCTCCTTTTTTGCGAAACTGAAGGGTGGCGGAAGCGCCACCGGTTAAGGCAAATAGCACCTTCTGGTTTTCGGTGGTAAGGTAGTTTTCCGTTTGCGATGCCTCCCTAAGCAGCAGGAGTAATGCTTCATCCCTGTTGGTACGCGGGGTTTCATAGCTCGAAAAACAAAAGCCATTGTTTTTTTCTGAATCATAATCTTCTGCATTTACATTGGCATAAGCCAAACTTCCGAACTTATCGGGTATGGGCAAAGACAACGTTTCTTCCAAAATAGTTTTCCATCGTGAAGGTATTGTTCGGGTGGAATTGCTTGCGGTTACAAGGCTTTCCATCACTTCTTTTATACCAATATTGTTTTTTATCAATACATAATCAATGGTTGCTTTTTTGTATTCTATAGTATTTGCGACCACTGCATTGTCAAGTTCAGCCATATTAAATACGAACCCTGATGAATTTTGAACATAGCCCTCCACAGGTTGCAACAAAATTTCTTTGAAAAACAACACCTTGAAAAGATAGTTTAATGATGCACTTTCATTAGCAAAGAACTCCGCCCCATTAGCGTCAATTTGTTTGGCAGTCCGTTTAAGCCTCAATATCGTTTCTCTATGTTTTTTTATTTCATCTTCCGTTTGTATGCGGGTTTTTCTTAATTCTCTTGTTTCCTTTTTGTATTGTTCAATTATTTTATTTTGTGCATCATACTCCATATAAGTTATTTTTTGACTACTGTAATCAGAGCTTAAAACACGAAAACGATTATCCGCATCCTGTTCTCTTTCCAGCAGTTCTGTTTTCCAGTTTTCAACTTGTTGAATTTTGTGTTGCCTCACTTTGGTAATATCCGAAATTTCTTTTGCAGAGCATATCGAGTGCACACGAGCATCTGAATTTTTAAATTCCTTCGATAGCCAGGCTTCGGCCTCCGCCTCTGTTTTCCAGCCAAGTTTTACGCCAAACTCCTGTTTGGCAATTTGCAAAGGCGAAATAACATACAAATCGTCAACAGTTAAGTTTTTTATCAGGTTTTCCAGTTGTGTTTTTATTTCGGTAAGAGTCATTGATTTTAAAGTTTATTAGAATTCTACATAATATGTATGGTAAAAGTAACAGTTTTTTTGGCAACCCGTTTCAAAAATTCCTGAAAAAAGCCGGTTTTTGTCCATTTTTATTTTTTTAAGAGGTAAAAACGACTAATTTTTGCCATAGTAAACTTTTATTATAGGCAAAACGGAGTGATTTATACCATACTAAACTTTTACTATAGGCAAAACGGAGTGATTTTTACCATACTAAACTTTTACTATAGGTAAAACCGAGTGATTTTTGCCATACCAAACTTTTACTATAGGTAAAATCGATTAATTTTTGCCATACTAATCTTTTACTATAGGTAAAATTGATTAATTTGAGTCATCACAAACTTTTACTATGGAAAAAACCAAGTTTTTTGCCTTCTCCAAATTAAGAAAGTGATAAATAATAGTTTTTAAGAAGCCTTAAATAAAAATATTTTGAAATTGTTATTTTATTCAATTTGTGAAATAAGGAAATATGTTTTTGGGATAATTTCAGACTTAATTTTTTATTTGATTACTATATATATATGTATATTTGTTTAACCAAACCAAAAAAACATTTAATCATGAGAAAATATTTACTAATCAGTTTGCTTGCTATAGTTAGCTTTGGAGCAACTGGGCAGGTGACATTTCAGAAAACCATAAGCGGAAACACTTCTGGCTTTGGAAAATCTGTATTACAAGCCAGCGATGGAGGTTATGTAATAGCCGGAAATGTGCAAAGTGTCAGTTTAGATTCAAACAATATATATTTAATAAAAACAAATTCCATTGGTACAGTAATATGGACAAAAACATTTGATGGTGTAGGAAACGATGAAGCAAATAAAGTTGAAAAAACAAATGATGGCGGATTTATTATTTCCGGAAATACAAATAGTTTTGGTGCCGGAGGTTATGATGTGTATGCAATTAAGACTGATTCTATAGGTGATACTCTATGGACAAAAACTTATGGTGGGGTTAATGATGAGGGAGGTTATATAGCGAATGTAAATTCATTTACCAGTTATATTAAACAAACCACCGATGGTGGTTACATTATTTCAAGTTCTACAAAGAGTTTTGGACATGGGGGTAATGATATATATTTAATAAAGACAAACACAAGTGGTGATACTTTATGGACAAGAACATTCGGAAGTAATAATGATGATTATGGCGGTGCTGTTTTGCAAACAGCCGAAGGCGGATACATTGTTACAGGTTCTACCTGGGATGCCCTTTCTCAGGGCTTTAATGAATGTTTAATTAAAATTAATGCATCAGGAAATATTGTTTGGTCTTCAGGAGTGGGAAATGCAGACGGTAATATGTTTGCAGCTACTTCCATTTTTCAAACTACAGATGGAGGATATGTTGCCGTAGGTAATGCCAGTGATGCTCTTACCGGATACACATTTTATATCACCAAATCAGATAGTGCAGGGAATGTGGTTTGGGGCAAAGGCTATTATTTGGGTACATGCGGTGTTTCAATGTGTGGGGCATCAACAGCTTTATCAAATGGTAATTTCATCATTCCTTGCATTGTAAATAGAATTGATACGGGCTTAAACTATAGCAGTAATGCTTTTTTACTAAAGGTAGACAATATTGGAAATCAGGTTTGGGCAAAAAGTTATGGTAAATTATTTGAATGGGAAGGTACATATCAGGCCGAACAAACAAATGATGGAGGTTGTATAATTATTGGCTATTCTCTTTCGGGTGCTCATTCTGATACTTATCTAATAAAAACAGATTCGTTTGGTAGTAGTGGTTGTAATGAATATTCTGAAAATTCCGTTCCGGCAACTTCCCCCCCGAACGTAACGGTAACCCCTCTTTTTTCTTCCGGAAGTGGATGTATAGTTCATTCCGCTCCGGCACAGGTTAGCGCTCTTAGTTTAACAGAAAATAATTATTGTTCAAATGTTGGTATTTATGAAACGAAAAATGAAGCTTTTATTACTATTTATCCAAACCCTTTTTCTTCCCAAACCACAATTACCTTTAGTGAAGAGCAAAAACACAGAACCATCTTAATCACCGATGTATTAGGAAACATCATCCAGCAACAAACCACCACTAACAAACAACTTACCCTTGATATGAGCGGAGGGGCAAAGGGGATTTATTTTGTAAGGGTGATGGATGGTTCGGCAAGCTCACCAACAGAAAAGAAAAATGTAGTGAACAGGAAGATAGTGGTGGAGTAGAAATAATAACCGCAGAGAAAAAGGAGTAAAACGCAGAGAGCCGCTGAGAATATTATCTCAGCGGCTCTCTGCGTTTATTTCTCATGAGGCCTCTGCGGTAAAAACTTAACAAATACTTTTTCCTTTTCCGCCCAATCACTATTCCCTTCCAGCTGTTCACTATTCCCTATTCGCTATTCACTATTTTTCTACCTTTGCACTCTTAATTTTTAAAAACAGAATGGAAACCTTAAAGAGAACCAAAGTAAAAGACCTGCTGCAATCAACAGCTTATGGAACCGAAGTAACAGTAAAAGGATGGGTACGTACCTTTCGTAATAACCAGTTTATAGCCATCAACGATGGAAGTACCATCAATAATATACAGGCCGTTGTCGATTTTAATACTGCAGACGAAGCATTGTTAAAACGCCTTACCACAGGTGCCGCCATCAGTGTTACAGGAGAGTTAATAGAATCGCTTGGCAAAGGACAAAAAGTAGAGGTGAAGGTTAAAACACTGGAAATACTTGGAGATAGCGATGCAGAAAAGTTTCCTCTTCAGCCAAAGAAACATAGTTTGGAATTTCTGAGAGAGATAGCTCATCTTCGTTTCCGCACCAATACGTTCAATGCAGTGTTCAAGGTACGTCATGCATTAGCCTATGCCATACATAAGTTTTTTAATGACAAAGGATTTGTTTACCTGCATACCCCTGTTATTACCGCCAGCGATGCCGAAGGAGCAGGAGAGATGTTCCGTGTTACTGCTTTAGACTTTAATAACCCGCCACGAACCGAAACGGGTGAAGTGGATTTTAAACAGGACTTTTTTGGCAAAAGCACCAACCTTACTGTTTCCGGTCAGCTGGAAGCCGAGTTGGCAGCAATGGCATTTGGGGAAGTATATACTTTTGGTCCTACTTTCCGTGCAGAGAATTCAAACACCACTCGTCACCTTGCTGAGTTCTGGATGATAGAACCGGAAGTAGCATTCAATGATTTGAACGATAACATGAACCTTGCAGAGGAATTATTAAAGTATGTAATCAAACATGCTTTGGAAACCTGCGGGGATGAAATAGAATTTTTGAAGAACCGTTTGCTGGAAGAAGAAAAAACAAAACCGATGGACGAGCGTTCGGAACTGGACCTGACAGCCAAGTTAAATTTCTGTTTGGAAAACGATTTTGAACGATTGACTTATACAGAGGCAATCGAGATTCTGAAAAACTCAAACCCGAACAAGAAAAAGAAATTCAAATACCTCATCGATAAATGGGGTGCAGACTTACAAAGCGAGCACGAACGTTACCTGGTAGAAAAACATTTTAAGAAACCGGTTATACTTACTGATTATCCTAAAGAGATAAAAGCATTTTACATGCGCCAGAACGATGACGGTACAACAGTAAGAGCAATGGATATTTTATTTCCCGGCATTGGCGAAATAATAGGAGGTTCGCAAAGGGAAGAAAGACTGGACCTGCTGGAAAAACGAATGGGCGAAATGCACATCCCTGTTGATGAATTATACTGGTACCTGGATACCCGCAGGTTTGGTACCGCTCCTCATGCAGGGTTTGGCTTAGGATTCGAAAGGCTGGTTTTATTTGTAACCGGTATGACAAATATCAGGGATGTAATTCCATTTCCGAGAGCACCAAAAACGGCAGAGTTTTAGAACAGGAAAGCCACGCAAAGGCGCAAAGAACGCAAAGGAAATAGTAAGTATAACCTCTGCGTTCTTTACCTTTCATAGTTTCTTTTATTTTCCACGAGCACCAAAAACAGCAGAGTTTTAGAACAGGAATGTCACGCAAAGGCGCAAAGTTCGCAAAGGAAATAATAAGTATACCCTCTGCGTTCTTTACGTTTCATAGTTTCTTTTATTTTCCACGAGCACTAAAGACGGCAGAGTTTTAGAACAGGAATGTCTCGCAAAGGCGCAAAGAATACAAAGGAAATAGTAAGTATTATCTCTGCGTTCTTTGCGTCTTTGCGTGACATAATTATTGCGTGACATCATTACTTTTATTATTACTTTTGTAAAAATAATTAGCGAGAACGATAGGTATGTTAAGGCAGATACAAACACAAAAACTTAGTCAGAAATTATCTCCGCAGCAAATTCAGTTAATGAAAATGTTGCAGTTACCTACCATTGCTTTGGAGCAGCGCATCAAGGAAGAAATAGAAATGAATCCTGCCCTGGAAGAAGGACCGGAAACAGATGAAGAAACAGATACAGACTTAGAAGAAGAAAACTATGATGCTGCCGAAGAGGATGATGACTCAAGGGAAGATTTTACCCTGAGTGATTACATGGATGATGATGAAGGCGCATCATATAAAGAAAAGGTAAACAACATCAGCCCTGATGATGAGCGAAAAGAAATTCCATTTTCTGTAGGGCAAACCGCACAGGACTTATTGGAAGCGCAACTGGGCATGAAAGAACTGAACGACCACCAATTCCAGGTCGCTTTATTCCTGATTGGAAACCTGGATGATGACGGGTACCTGCGCAGGGAATTAAGTGCCATTGTGGATGATATGGCCTTTACACAAAACATTACTACC
The DNA here is from genome assembly GCA_947479085.1 of Bacteroidota bacterium. GTDB lineage: Bacteria > Bacteroidota > Bacteroidia > 2-12-FULL-35-15 > 2-12-FULL-35-15 > 2-12-FULL-35-15. The sequence continues at coordinate 60,652 of CANJYB010000002.1, forward strand.
ACAGAAGAAGAACTGAAAGAACTACTTACCATCATACAGGATTTCGACCCAGCAGGGGTAGGTGCAAGAGATTTACAGGAATGTTTGCTAATTCAATTACGAAAGAAAGAAGTGCAAACCATGATAGTGGAGTTGGCCATAGAGGTGGTGGAAAAACAAATGGAAGAATTTTCCAGGAAGCATTACGATAAGATTTCAAAGAAACTGGAGATAGATGATGAATTACTGAAAGAAGTAATTCATGAAATATTAAAGTTGAATCCCCGTCCGGGCAATTCGATGGCCGATGGACAAAAGAGCATGCAGCAGGTAATACCTGATTTTACTATTACCAACGAAGATGGAATTTTAAATCTTACCTTGAATGGGCGTAACTTCCCAGATTTAAAGGTGAGCAAGGAATACATCGAAATGCAAAAGGAGTATGCAAAGAACAAGAACAAGGAAGGAAAAGAAGCATCTACTTTTGTAAAACAGAAACTGGATGATGCCCGTTGGTTTATAGATGCACTGCAGCAGCGTGGGCAAACATTACTATATACCATGAATGCTATCATGGAATTTCAGCGCGATTATTTCCTTACGGGAGATGAAACACAGTTGAAGCCAATGATATTGAAAGACATTGCGGAGCAGATAGGATTGGATATATCAACTGTCTCCCGGGTGTCGAATAGCAAATATGTCAACACACCATTTGGTACATTCTTATTAAAAACATTTTTCAGCGAATCGTTAACCAATGATGAAGGAGAAGAAGTTTCGACCCGTGAAGTAAAAAAGATATTGGAAGAATGTATTTCTGCAGAAAATAAAAAGAAACCACTTACTGATGATAAACTGGTGGCCATCCTTAAAGAAAAAGGATACATCATTGCCCGCAGAACTATAGCCAAGTATCGCGAACAGCTGGAAATTCCGGTAGCAAGGTTAAGAAAGGAATTATAAATGGAAACAGGAATAGAAACTGTACCACAAAAATCAGGAGAAGAAAAATTAGCCTCGGTTATTTCTTTTATTCTGCATCCTTTATTAATGCCAACGTATGGTTTCCTGCTTATCTTCTCTACAAGGAATTACATTTCCATGTTCACTCCTTATAATTATAAAATAGCAATTGTAAGCGTAACCTTTCTGTTTACATTTGTATTGCCCACCATCAATGCACTTATTTTATTAAAGATGGGACGAATAAAAAGCCTTGAAATGGACACCCCTGCTGAAAGGGTTATTCCTTATGGAAGTACAGCTGTTTATTATTTTGCATTGTTTTATTTGTTTTACAATAAGCAGCTACCTGCTGTTTTTAAAATACTGGTATTAGGTGCTGCCATTTCCATTTTACTTACATTAATAATAAATTATAAATGGAAGATAAGTGCTCACACCATTGGAATAGGCGGAATAGCAGGAGCGACCTTAGGCATGATGTACAGGTTACAGGTCGACCTTAACTTTATGTTTATGCTGATAATTCTGTTGGCGGGTTTTGTTTCTTTTGCAAGATTAAAGCTGAATGCACATACTCCGGCACAGGTATATACAGGATTTTTGCTTGGATTTATGGTAGAACTGGTATTAATGTTCACCATGTAAAAATAAAAGGAGTGGAGAATACCGGATTCGAACCGGTCGCCTCTTCACTGCCAGCGAAGCGCTCTAGCCAAATGAGCTAATTCCCCTTAAATTTTGGATTGCAAATGTAGTTAAATATTTATGTCCCTGCATGAAACATTTGAGTAATTTTAACTGTTAATAGAATATAATGATAGGATACCGTTTTACAAATCATACTCCACCCAATCAGACACCTTTCGAAAAGCTGTTTGATATTTTTAAGCAACTCATTACTTATACGAGTGGAGATTTCAGTGAAGCCATTAGTTGGTTGACAGAGCTGGATAAGGAATACAAACTTACCGAACCGGATTATGGTATTGGTGATTTTATACAGGAGCTGAAGGATAGAGGATATATTAAAGATGATGAGCCGGGCTCCGGAAATATTGTGATTACTGCCAAAACAGAACAAGCTATTCGTCAGCAGGCATTAGAAAAGATATTCGGGAAGCTGAAGAAAGGTAAATCAGGAAACCATTCAACTAAGTATACAGGTAGCGGTGAGGAGATGAGTAGTGATACCCGCCCGTTTCAATTTGGTGATGGTTTGGAACAAATCTCGATGCTGGAATCATTAAAGAATGCGCAGGTTAATAATGGTATTGGCAATTTTCAAATCACGGAAAATGATTTGGAAGTAAAAGAGAAAGAGCATAAAACACAAACCTCTACTGTGCTGATGATTGATATTTCTCATTCAATGATTTTGTATGGAGAAGATAGAATCACTCCTGCAAAGAATGTAGCCATGGCGCTTTCGGAACTAATCAAACGGAAATACCCGAAGGATACTCTTGATATTATTGTGTTTGGTGATGATGCATGGCAGATAGAAGTTAAGGATTTACCTTACTTAAAGGTTGGACCATTTCATACTAATACCTTTGCAGGATTAGAACTGGCAATGGATTTATTGCGAAGAAGAAAAAATGCCAACAAACAGATATTTATGATTACCGATGGAAAACCTACCTGTATAAAGGAACATGGTAAGTATTATAAAAACAGTTTTGGGTTGGACCAAAAGATATTGAACAAATGCCTGACCCTTGCTCAAAGTTGCAGGCGATTAAAAATACCTGTTACTACTTTTATGGTTGCCTCTGACCCTTACCTGCAGGAGTTTGTTCACGATTTTACAGAAGCCAATAATGGTAAAGCTTTTTACACTTCATTACAAGGATTGGGAGAATTTATATTTGAAGATTTTGAACGGAATAAAAAAAGAACATTTAAATAAAGAAATAAAAAAACGTATGAATAACATCACCACATTAGGAGAATTAAAGAAATCGGGATATATAAGTAAGACGATAAAAGAAGAGTTAAGGGATAACCTTATTGCCAAAATCAAAAAGAAAGAAAATGTATTTAAAGGAATCATTGGTTTTGAAGACACCGTAATTCCTGAAATAGAAAGAGCGATACTTTCGAGACATAATATGAATTTGCTTGGTTTAAGAGGTCAGGCAAAGACCCGTATTGCAAGGCAAATAGTAGAACTATTGGACGAGTACACACCTATAGTTGCAGGAAGTGAGTTGAATGATGACCCATTGAATCCTATTTCTGATTATTCAAAAAAGTTAATTGCAGAGCAGGGTGATAAAACACCCATCGCATGGATGCACCGTTCGGAAAGGTATGTAGAGAAACTGGCAACACCTGATGTATCCATTGCCGATTTGATTGGTGATGTGGACCCTATAAAAGCTGCCAACTTGCGTTTGAGTTATGCTGATGAACGAGTAATTCATTATGGAATTATTCCAAGAAGTAATCGTTGCATTTTTGTAATAAATGAATTGCCCGATTTGCAGGCAAGAATACAGGTTGCATTGTTTAATATTTTGCAGGAAGGAGATATTCAAATCAGGGGATTTAAAATCAGGATTCCTTTGGATATTGAATTTATCTTTACTGCAAATCCCGAAGATTATACCAACAGGGGAAGTATTGTTACGCCTTTAAAGGATAGAATAGGTAGCCAGATATTAACGCATTACCCTAAGAGTATTGAGCTTTCAAAACAAATAACTATTCAGGAAGCAAGGTTGAGTCCATCACAGAAACAAAGTGTGGAGGTGGGAAACCTTGTGGCTACTATTATTGAGCGTATTGCTTTTGAGGCTAGAGAAAGTGAATATGTGGATTCGAAAAGTGGAGTGTCGGCACGTTTAACTATTTCTGCTTACGAAAACCTTGTGAGTACAGCCGAGAGAAGAATGTTGCTGAATGGCGAATCAAAAACGATTGCCCGCATCAGTGATTTGATAGGAGTTATTCCTGCAGTGAATGGAAAGATAGAACTGGTATATGAAGGTGAACAGGAAGGGGCAGGCATTGTTGCTCAAAACCTGTTAGGAAAAGCCATCCGAAATGAATTTATTGAACATTTCCCTGACCCGAGCAAATTAAAAAAGAAAAAAGACCCCAGCCCGTACCAACCAATTGTGAATTGGTTTGGAGAAGGAAACGTGGTGGATTTAATGTTGCTGGAAGATGAGAAGACATTCCGAAAAGGTTTGGAAAGTATACCGAGATTGAGCAGCCTGGTGGAAACCTATCTCCCTAAGCTAAGCAAAAATGATAAATTAATTGCAATGGAATTTGTTTTGTTTGCTTTGACTGAGCATTCGTTGATTGGAAAAAATACTCTTATAAGAGGTGTTCAGTTCAAGGATATTCTTGGGTCTATGTTTTCGGAAAAGGATTTTTTTAATGAAGGGAATAATAATTAGTTTTACGTGCTAAGTATGATTGGAACGCGGATTATAATGATTGTTTAGGATGAAAAATGATTTTGATTTTAGATATGATTTTCGCCTTTGGCGAATATGATTTTGAAAGCTTCTAAAGAAAATATATGAGGTATGATTGGAACGCGGATTATTATGATTGTTTAGGATGAAAAATGATTTTGATTTTAGATATGATTTTCGCCTTTGGCGATTATGATTTTAAAAGCTTCCAAAGAAAATAAGAAGCAACGAATAAATTATATTGTCTTATACTTTTATATTTGCAAACTAATTCAATAAACAATGTCGTCAGAAAAAATAAATTCGAGTAAGGCACCTGAACCGGTGGGTGCTTATCCTCATGCGAGGAAAGTGGGTAATCTTTTATTTCTTTCGGGAGTGGGACCACGTGAGCGGGGGACAAAAAAAATACCTGGGGTGGAACTTGATGACAAAGGAAATATAGTTTCGTATGATATAGAAACGCAATGTAAATCGGTATTTCAGAATATAAAATACATACTGGAAGATGCCGGCAGCAGTTGGGATAACATTGTGGATGTACAGGTGTTTTTGACTAATATGAAGGATGATTTTGCTATATATAATAAGGTGTATGCAGAATGGTTTAAGGATAACCAGCCATGCCGAACTACTATTGAAATAAATTGTTTGCCTACTCCGATTGCAATTGAATTGAAGGTAATTGCTACTATTTAACCTTATAAAAATGGTTAACTAATGAAATTCTTTTTGACATTAGCAATATTTTTTTTTCTGCAAATTCCATATATAGTGGGACAGGATTCGCTTGTTAATAAAGGTAAAATGAAAGTGGATAGTTCGTCAATCAAATCGACTTTCAAAATTTATGATACTCCCGGAGACTACCGCTATGAGTATAAAAATAAAATTATTTCTCAACACGAATTAAATAATTTGTTGCTTAGTACAAAAGATGAACAAATAATTGGTTTGGTAAAATCTTCGAAACTTTCGAACCGGAAGCAATTTATTGGTTTTGGAGTATTGCCGTTATTGGGTATTTCGGCTCTCTTATTTAATACGGCTAACATTGGAGAAAAGAGTACAAGAACTTCCTCTTCAGAAAATCCAGACAGAAAGGGATTGCTTATTGGTGCGGGAATTAGTGCATTGCTAGGCATTTCCTGTCCTGTTTTATCTGTAGTTTTTATGGAAAAAAAATACAAGAAAAGTTCTGAGGCAATTAAGTTATATAACGAAAGGTACTAATTGGGTATTTCAAAAGAAGACATTGGGAAGAAAATAACTGTTGAAGGATAACCAGCCTTGCCGGACTACTATTGAAATAAATTGTTTACCCACCCCGATTGCAATTGAGTTGAAGGTGATTGCAACTATTTAATTTTGAAATAAGTTGCTAAAAAGAGGTTTTTCAACTTTGGCTTTTGTAAAAATGCGTCATATGGGTCAATATCAAAATTGAAATCGTATCACTTTGCGTCATATGGGTCAATACCAAAATTGAAATCGTATCATATTGCGTCATATTGGTCAATATCAAAATTGAAATCGTATCATATTGCGTCATGCTGTCAATTTCAAAATTGAAACTTTACCAAAGTGTGCCATTTTGTCAATATCAAAATGGATATTGACTTAAATGATGCACTTTCACAAAAGTCAAAGTTGAAAATTCAGGATTTATACAAATTGTTATATATAATATAAAAGAGTAATCGAACCGGTTCAAAGGATAAAATAAGGTGGATACTTATAAATATCTCAAAGTAGTCGTCCTTATATCATCCCTTACTAATCATAAATCATTATCCATTAATTACTAAAAAGCCTATCTTTGCACCCCTAAAATTTAAGGCATTAACAATAACTCTTATGAGTAAAACATATAAAACATATACGGCTCTTAATCTTTCGCAAACTGCAAAGGATGTGCAAAAGACGTGGGACGAGAACAATACTTTTGAAAAATCCATTACTTCGCGTGAAGGAAAGGCACCTTTTGTTTTTTATGAAGGTCCTCCAAGTGCCAATGGACTGCCGGGTATTCACCACGTGATGGCGCGTTCTATCAAGGATATTTTTTGTCGTTATAAAACACAAAAAGGTTTCCAGGTAAAGCGTAAAGCCGGTTGGGATACGCATGGGTTGCCAATAGAATTAAGTGTGGAGAAGGAATTGGGCATTACGAAAGAAGATATTGGGAAGAAAATAACTGTTGAAGAATACAATGTGGCCTGCCGTAAAGATGTAATGAAATACACGGATGTATGGGCAGATGTAACAGCAAAGATGGGTTATTGGGTGGATATGGAGCATCCGTATATTACTTATGATAACCGCTATATTGAATCGGTTTGGTGGCTGTTGAATAATTTATATAATAAAGGTGCCATCTATAAAGGATTTACTATTCAGCCTTATTCGCCTGCTGCGGGTACGGGACTTTCTACGCATGAATTAAATCAGCCGGGATGTTATAGGGATGTGAAGGATAGGACGGCTGTGGCGATGTTTAAAGTTTCTAAAGAACAGGATTCAAACCTTCAAGGTTTTAAAAACCTTGAAGGTTTAGAAGGCGATGTTTATTTCCTTGCGTGGACAACAACTCCTTGGACATTGCCTTCTAATACTGCTTTGGCGGTTGGAAAGAATATAGATTATGTTTTAGTGGAAACATTTAATCAGTTTACTCAGGAAAGAATATTTGTTATTCTTGCCAAGGAATTAATGAAAAAATATTTTACAGGGGAAGGCACAACAGTTACTGCTTTTGGAAAAGCTGATGGAAAATTAGTTCCTCCTGACCCTAAACACCCATACCATCATTGGCAACTAATATCCGAATTCAAAGGTTCCGATTTAGCTGGGATAAAATACGAACAACTACTTCCTTTTGCTCAACCAACTGATGGTGATGCATTCAAAGTAATCATCGGAGATTTTGTAACTACAGAAGATGGTACAGGTATCGTTCACATTGCTCCAAGTTTTGGTGCAGACGATTTTCGTGTTGCTAAACAAAACGGAATTGGCTCGTTAACATTGGTAGACAAACGTGGTAAGTTTTTGCAGGAAGTAAAAGACGATGTGTTTTTGTATGGTGAAGAATATGTGAAGGAAGCTTATTTGACTGATGAAGAAAAGGAAACAGAGTTTCAACATCAAAAGAAAATACTGGAAGCAAAGGGAAAAATAAAGGAGTTGAAATCTTACCTGAGTGTGGATGAACGCATTGTTCTGAAACTACAGGAAGAAGGAAAACTTTTTAAAAAAGAGACTTACGAGCATAGCTATCCGCATTGCTGGCGCACAGATAAACCAGTTTTATATTATCCGTTAGATTCATGGTTTATTAAAACTACTGATTATAAAGATAGAATGATTGAGTTGAACAAAACTATTAACTGGAAACCTGAATCGACAGGTACCGGGCGTTTTGGCAACTGGCTGGAGAACCTGAACGATTGGAACTTATCGCGTTCGCGCTTTTGGGGAATTCCTATTCCTATCTGGACAAGTGAAGACAAGAGTGAACAAATTTGTATTGGTTCTGCAGAGGAATTAAAAAAGGAAATTGAAAATGCAGTTGCAAAAGGAGCAATGCAAAACAACCCGCTTGACTCATTTAAAGTCGGTGATAACAGTGCGGAGAACTACAATACATTTGATTTGCATAAACCTTATGCGGATAATATTGTGCTGGAACGTAATGGGAAAAAGCTTTTCCGCGAACCTGATTTGATTGATGTTTGGTTCGATTCGGGCGCTATGCCTTATGCACAGCTTCATTACCCTTTTGAGAACAAGGAGTTAATTGACAATAAAAAATATTTCCCTGCTGATTTTATTGCAGAAGGAGTTGACCAGACAAGAGGTTGGTTCTTTACATTGCACGCTATTGGAACGATGTGTTTTGATTCCGTTGCTTTTAAAAATGTAGTGAGTAACGGTTTGGTGCTGGATAAAAACGGGCAGAAAATGAGCAAGCGATTGGGTAATGCTGTCAATCCGTTTGAAACCATTGAGAAATACGGACCGGATGCTACGCGCTGGTATATGATTACCAATGCAGCTCCCTGGGATAATTTGAAATTTGACTTAGAGGGAATCACGGAAGTACAACGTAAGTTTTTCGGAACGTTGCATAATACCTATTCGTTCTTTGCGTTGTATGCTAATGTGGATGGGTTCAGTTATTCAGAGGCAGAGATACCGATGAGTGAACGGGCTGAAATTGACCGTTGGATAATTTCGGAATTGAATACATTGATTAAAAAAGTGGATGAAGCGTACAGTGATTACGAACCACATCGTGCAGGAAGATATATTGAATCTTTTGTGGATGAACATTTGAGTAACTGGTACGTTCGCCTCTGCAGAAGACGTTTCTGGAAAGGAGATTATTCGCAGGATAAGATAGCAGCCTACCAAACCTTATATACTTGCCTGGAAACAATAGCAAAGCTTTCAGCACCGATTGCTCCTTTCTTTATGGATAGATTATTTACTGATTTGAACGCGGTAACCAATCGCGACAAGTTTGAATCCATTCATTTGAGCGAGTTTCCGGTAAGTGATGAAAAAGTAATTGATAAGAATTTGGAAGAAAGAATGGAGTTGGCGCAAAAGATTTCTTCCATGGTTTTATCTATCCGAAAAAAAGAAAATATTCGTGTTCGTCAACCGTTGAACAGAATCCAGATCCCGGTATTGGATGATTCGTACAAAGCGAAAATAGAAGCGGTAAAGGATTTGATTCTTTCGGAAGTAAATGTAAAGACCCTTGATTTGGTGGATGAATCGCATACCCAAATAGTAAAGAATTTGAAACTGAATTTCAAAACGCTTGGGAAGAAATGCGGGAAGAATATGAAAGCGGTTCAGACTTTTGCGAATGAAAATGCACAGGTTATTATTTCAGGAATTGAGAAGGCAGGAACCTACGAAATGAAGTTGGGCGAGGATACTATTGTGCTGGAAACGGAAGATGTGGAAATTATCCCGGTAGATATTCCGGGATGGAAGGTTTCCAATTCCGGGCAGTTAACGGTGGCTTTGGATATTACTATTACCCCTGAACTGAGGGAGGAAGGCCTGGCCAGGGAACTGGTAAATCGTATTCAGAACCTTAGAAAAGATAGTAATCTGGACGTTACAGATAAGATAGAAGTGCGAATTCAAAGAAATTCTGCATTAAATTCCGCCATAAATAATAATTTGAAGTATATTTGCGCGGAAATTTTGGCATCTTCTCTGGAAATTGTCGATAATCTTGCTGCTGGTAGCAGCACTGATATTGAACTGGATGAAGAAATCAGGACATTAATTACTATTCATAAACTTAATTAAGATTAGAAAAATGGCGAAAAAAGCGAAAACAGTGAAGCCAGCTAAAAAAGCTGCTAAACCTGCTAAAAAAGCAGTAGCAAAAAAGCCTGCAACGAAAGCAGCTCCTAAAAAAGCAGCTAAGCCTGCAAAAAAAGCAGCTCCTAAAAAGGTTGTTAAGAAAACAGCACCTAAAAAAGCAGCTAAGCCTGCAAAAAAAGTGATTGCTAAAAAACCAGTAAAGAAAGTGGTAGCGAAAAAAGTTACAAAACCGGTTGTGAAGGCAGTGGCAAAAAAGATAGTTAAACCAGTTAAAAAAGTAGTTGCTAAAAAAGCAGCGAAACCATCTAAACAAATAATAGTGAAAAAAGCGGTGAAGAAAGAAGCTCCTAAAAAAGCTGTGAAAGAAGTTAAAAAAGTAGTGGCAAAACCGATTGCGAAACCAGTTGCAAAAGCAGAAGTTAAAAAAGCGGCTCCGGCTAAACCTGTGGCAGTTGCGAAATCAACACCTCCAGCTCCTAAAAAAGCCAAGAAACAGGATTATTCGATTGATAGCGATGAAGATAACAATACAACGGAAGAGGCTCCGATGGTAGTTGAATATAAAACTCCAAGCATGCGTAAACCTATGGGGCCTGCGCCAATTCCTCACATCAATGATGATAAACGTACGCGTTATACTGATCCTGAATTAAAAGAATTTAAGCAACTTATCATTAAGAAACTTACGGAAGCTCAAAAAGATTATGAATTGTTGAAAAGCACACTGTCGCACAGAGATGATCATGGAACGGATGATACTTCTCCAACCTTTAAATTATTGGAAGATGGTTCGGATGTATTGTCAAAGGAAGAGACAGCGCATTTGGCAGGTCGCCAGGAAAAATTTATTCAGAATTTGCAGAATGCACTTATCAGAATAGAAAACAAAACGTATGGTATTTGTCGTGCTACGGGTAAATTAATTTCTAAAGAACGTCTTAGAAGTGTGCCTCATGCAACTTTGGCTATTGAAGCGAAGCTGGTACAAAAATCATAGTTTTTTTTATACGTATTTAAATAGAAAGGTTACCATGTTATTGAGTAACCTTTCTTTATTTTATAAAATTCATTAATAGTAAATACCCCTTTCTGGGTTCTAAACCCTGAAAGAGGTAATAATTAAATTAAATCTAAATTTTCTGTGAGAAGACCCCTTTTAATTATTTTTCTTGTATTGCTGACGGATCAGTTAATCAAAATTTATATTAAGACTCATTTTTTTCTTGGCGAAGAATATCATGTTGCCGGCAACTGGTTCATTCTGCATTTTACAGAAAATAATGGAATGGCTTACGGGATGGAATTTGGTGGGAAGTTCGGGAAAATATTTCTCAGTACTTTTCGTATTGTAGCTGTAGGAGGTATTGGGTATTATTTATGGACCTTAACGAAGAAAAAAGAAGATAAATTGTACATTGTTTGTATTGCTTTGATATTTGCAGGTGCACTCGGAAACATTATTGACAGTGCTTTTTACGGGGTATTGTTCAGCGACAGTGGTTATGATTTGGCGAGGTATTTACCTGAAGAAGGCGGTTATGCCACCTTTTTGCATGGTAAGGTGGTAGATATGTTTTACTTCCCGGTTATGGAAGGGCATTTTCCTGCCTGGTTTCCTTTCTGGGGAGGTGAAGATTTTATTTTCTTTCGCCCGGTTTTTAACTTTGCAGATGCATCCATTAGTATTGGTGTGGCTATGATTGTACTTTTCCAGAAAAGGTTCTTTGGTAAAAAATCAGTGGTGGTGGAGGAATTGCCTCCAGTAACTCCTGAGCCGGAACATCCGCATGAACAATCAGCGTTTTAAGTGTAGCTTAAAAGGGCACGCAGAGACGCAAAGCACGCAAAGAGGAGGATTAGATTATTATAAAGGATCACGCAAAGACGCAAAGAACGCAAATGGAGGATTATTAGATTATTTTAAAGGGTCACGCAAAGACGCAAAGAACGCAAAGGGAGGATTAGATTATTATAAAGGGTCACGCAAAGACGCAAAGAAATCAAAGGAAGGGTTAGATTATTATAAAAGAGTCACGCAAAGACGCAAAGAACGCGAAGAGTAAATTATATTAACTATTGCCATCTTTCTAAATCATTTTTTCAGCACAATTTATTTTTAACAAGGTATTCGGCAATCTGAACGGCATTGGTGGCAGCACCTTTGCGTAAGTTATCCGAAACGATAAACATGTTAAGGGTTTTATCCTGCGATTCATCTCTTCGCAAACGGCCTACAAATACTTCATCTTTTTCGTGTGCATCCATTGGCATTGGATATTTTAAATTCTTTATATCGTCTATCACTATTACACCTGCTGTATTTTCAAGTAGGGTTCTTACTTCATTCAAATCAAAATCGTTTTCAAATTCCACATTTACACTTTCGCTATGCCCCCCCATTACCGGAATACGAACAGTGGTAGCGGTAAGCCGAATGGAATTATCGCCCATGATTTTCCTGGTTTCGTTTACCATTTTCATTTCTTCCTTGGTATAACCATTGTCAGTAAATACATCTATCTGAGGTATGGCATTAAAGTCGATAGGGTAGGGGTAAGCCATTTCGCCTTTTATTCCTTTCCGTTCATTCATTAGTTGTGTAACGGCTTTAACACCTGTGCCAGTAACCGATTGATAAGTGGAAACAACAATTCTTTTTATTTTATATTTTTTATGAAGAGGATTTAACACCATCACCATTTGAATGGTGGAGCAGTTAGGATTTGCAATGATTTTATCTTCGGCAGTTAACGTATCTGCATTAATTTCAGGTACCACTAATTTTTTTGTGGCATCCATTCTCCATGCAGAAGAATTATCAATAACTGTGATGCCTGCAGCTGCAAATTTGGGAGCCCATTCAAGAGAAGTTCCTCCCCCGGCCGAAAACAAAGCAATGACAGGTTTACTATCAATTGCCGTTTGCATGCCAACAACCGCATATTTTTTTCCTTTAAATGAAATTTCTTTTCCAACAGATTTTTCGGAAGCAACAGGAATTAATTCTGTAACAGGGAAATTGCGTTCTTCCAATATCTGCATCATTTTAGTTCCAACCAAACCGGTGGCTCCTACTACTGCTATTTTCATTTGTTAATTGTATAATAATTATGAGATGACAAAAATATTTAAAATATTTCTTAATGCAGTGATTAAACCATTTTTTATATATTTACAGACCTATTACAAACAAAACTTATGCGCTTATTTATTCTATTCTTATTATTTGCAACCTCCATTGCATCAGCGCAGGTAACTGATAATTTCGGTGATGGTGATTTTACTGCCAATCCCGGGTGGAGCGGTGATGCAGCTGAGTTTACGGTGAATGCTGTTTTTCAATTGCAAACCAATAATTCCATTGCTGGCGCAAGTTACCTTTCTACACCAAGCCCGACTTCTTCTTTAAATAATACAGAATGGAGTTTTTATATCAAACAATCTTTTGCACCCTCTTCAAGTAATTACGGGAGGGTGTACCTTGCATCTGACCAGGCTAACCTGGAAAGCACAACATTGAATGGTTACTATCTTCAGTTCGGAGAAGCATTGAGTAATGATGCGGTAGAGCTTTTTCGTCAGACCGGGGGAACAAGTACTTCGGTATGCAGGGGCACGAATGCACAGATAGCGGCTTCCTTTGCTATTGGTATCAGGGTTACCCGCGATGCTGCCGGATTATGGAGCCTGTATGTGGACCCTGCCGGAGGAACAGCCTACGGACTGGAAGCTTCGGGAACGGATATTACTTATACCACTACCAGTTTTTTCGGGGTGGCTGCGGTTTATACTTTAAGCAATGCGCATAATTTTTTCTTCGATAATTTTTATAACGGACCCATTATAGTGGATACTACTCCACCCACTATTGTTTCTTCATCGGTTATTTCTTCGACACAACTGGATGTATTATTTGATGAAGCAGTGGATGCAATTACTTCCCAGGTAGTAACAAATTACAGTGCCAGCAATGGATTGGGTAATCCTTCTGCGGCTGTGCGAGATGCAGTTAATTTCAGCCTCGTGCATTTAACATTTGCAACAGCCTTTACCAATGGTCTTTTGAACACACTAACCGTTACCAATGTACAGGATTTAAGTGCGAATGCAATTACTTCCGCAACTACCAACTTTACTTATGTGGTAGTGGTGGGTGCTGCTTTTAAGGATATTATTATTAATGAAATAATGGCTGACCCGACACCTCAGGTGAATGTTCCAGCTGTGGAGTTTATAGAACTGTATAATCGAAGCACCAGTGCATTTGATTTGACGGGCTGGAAGTTCACTGATGGAAGTTCCACTGCTACCCTGGGAAGTGTTATTCTCTCTTCTCATCAATATTTAATTATCTGCAATACGGCCGATACTGCTTTATTTAATGGTCTTGGCAATCACATGGGAGTGGGTAGCTTTCCTTCACTTAATAATACAGGTGACCACCTATACCTTCAAGACAATGCACTTGCTTTTATTGATTCTGTTACCTATTCGGATGCATGGTACCAGGATGGAGTGAAGCAGGCAGGTGGCTGGACGCTTGAATTAATTAACCCGGATGCAAATGTGAACTGCCCTGCATCCAGCAATTGGATTGCTTCTAACGACCCGGATGGAGGAACTCCCGGAGCACAGAATTCGTTTTATTCTATTTTAGCAGATACTTCTCATCCTGCCATTGCAGGAGTTACTGTGGTGGATTCCACTCATATTTATGTTTGTTTTTCAGAAGCATTGGATGCATCGGTAATTGCGCAGGTTGCTAATTATGTTATTGGAAGCGGAATAGGAACACCTACCCTGGATACAGTAAATTCAACTCTTTCGTGCGCTTATCTTACTTTGAGTACGCCTCTTACCAATTCAACCACTTACCTGCTTACCTTAAGTAATATGAGCGATTGCTCGGGGAATGCCTTGTTGATAGACACTGCAAGTTTTGCTTATTACAAAGTAAAACCTTTTGATGTGGTGATAAATGAAATAATGGCCGACCCTGATCCTCCTGTGAATGTGCTACCAAATGAAGAGTACGTGGAATTGTATAACAAAACACAGTTTCCGATTAACCTGAATAACTGGACATTTTCAGCAGGTAGTACTGTGAGGGCTTTGCCAAATGTAACAGTGGCAGCGCATGGATACATTGTGCTGACAAATCCTGCAGCGGTACCATTCTTTTTTTCAAACATAAATGTGGCGGGTGTTACCAGCTTTCCGGGGCTTACCAATACAGGTCAGCACCTGACATTAAAATCTTCAGAGGGTCTTGTTATTTCAGACGTTACGTATACTGACAACTGGTACCAGGATGCTAATAAACAGGATGGGGGCTGGAGTATTGAACAAATAGACCCTACCAATCCATGTGCAGGAATGATTAACTGGAGAGCATCTAATGGAGCTGCCGGAGGAACACCCGGAACGGTGAACTCCATCAATGCTGCTAATCCGGATAATGCTCCCCCGCAGGTGGTGCGCGTTTCAGTAATTGCGGTGGATACCATTCAACTTTATTTTAATGAACCATTGGATAGTGTTACTATGTTAAACCCTTTGACCTATAGTATTAATAATAGTATAGGTACTCCTATTCAGGTTACTCCCGTTGGGCCCGATTTTTCAAGCGTTCGGTTAACCTTAGCTTCATCATTACAACCTGTTATTATTTATACTGTGGTAGTAAATAATGCTATTACGGATTGTGTGGGGAACATTATAGGTGCGGACAATAGTGCCCGGTTTGCATTGCCGGAACAGGCCGTGCCCAATGATATTGTAATTAACGAAATACTTGCCGACCCTAATACAGGCGGTGTGGATTATGTAGAGATTTACAACCGTTCGGCTAAGGTGATAGATTTAAAAACCATTACCCTTTCGCAGTACGATACAATAAACAACAGCATTCTGAGTCCAAAGGTAATTACAGAAGACGGTTACCTGATTTTTCCGCAGGATTATGTTTTGTTGAGTACAAACGGAATAGCAGTTAAGAGTCAGTATGCTACCACTAATCCAAAAGGATTTTTGGATATACCGAGTATGATTACCATGAACATTGACAATGGGACTGTTTGCTTATCAACAACCACCGACATTATTGATAATTTTATTTATTATTCCGACATGCAGTTTGCATTATTAAATTCCACCAAAGGAGTTTCGCTGGAACGGATTGATTTTAACCGTACCACGCAGGACCGCACCAACTGGCATTCGGCAGCGCAGGATGCTGGTTTCGGGACACCAGGATTTAAAAATTCGCAATACAACGATGCTGGAGAAACAGACAATGCAATAGAGATTACCCCTGAAGTTTTTTCGCCTGACGAAGATGGGTACAATGATATTGTAAATATTAATTATCATTTTGATACTCCCGGATACACTGCCAACATTACTATTTTTGATAGCAAGGGATTACTCATAAAACATTTAATCCGTAATGAATTGTTGGGAATAAAAGGAACTTTCAGCTGGGATGGGATAAACGATGACCGCGAAAAATCTCGCATTGGTATTTATGTTATTTACTGCGAAGTGTTTGATTTATCAGGCAATGTAAAGCATTATAAAAAGACCTGTGTGCTTGGCGGGAAGTTGTAATTTCAGACTTTAGTTAGACCTCATTATCTCTTACCCCTGTCAGGGTTCAAAACCCTGACAGGGGTATATTATATCCAATATTTTATCCTTTAAATCTAAAACAAAACCACCGTCAGCGGTTTGCTTTCTTTTCCGGCTTCTCCTGTAGGGCTTATATAATAAACTTTTATATAAAGTACCATTTTTGATTTTTCGGCAGGATAGGAAAGTTCGAAAATAGATTTCTTTTCAGGAAGTTGCATTCTGTAGTCATCCGGTTTGGGAGCCGGATCTCCCTGGTTTATGTAGGCTGTCAATATGCCCACAGAACCAGCCCCTTCGGGTTTTTTCTTTTTATGTGGATGCTTCTGGTCAAAAGCAAAAAAACGGACCATTTGTTGTGTTTGAAAAATACAGGCAAGCGAAGGGGCAAAGTCCGTAACAGGAATTTTTCCCACGCTTTTTGTATTATCATTAATTTGCAAAAACTGTTTATCAGCAGCATTCAGTTTTATAGCGGTATCCGATTTCAAACGGGTTCGTAGTCCTGCCAGAAATTCGAAGCAGGTGGAATACTGTGGAGCAATATCCGAAAGGTGCTGAGTTAAGGGGGAAATGTATTTGTTAAACTCTTCTTCCCAGTCCTCCCAATGCTCATCAAGTAGTTCTATGAACGATTCAGGAAGGTTTAATCGTTCCGCATTGTCGCTTACGTAAGGAACAAGAATCATAAACCGGATGTGAAATTCGAGGTATTTTGCTGATAGAATCATGTGTTTTTAGGGTTGAGTATTTAATTTATGAACTTAATAATATGTGTTAAGATATTCTTTAAATGAAAACCAACAGAATTCGAATAATATTGCATCGCGTTCCCTTGTTATGCAATGTTGTAGGGATGAGTTTCAATAATATTTGAATTTTTTTACATCTTACCCCGTTGATATTGAATCTTACTCCGATGAGATTCAATATCACTCCAATGATATTAACATCCTATTCCTTTGATATTAAATCATGTTCCCTTAAGATGGTATCTTGTTCACATGACATTTCATCTCATCGGAATGCTTTTCAAAACCATCGGGATGATCCACAATAATATTCGAATTATTTGACATATAATTCGAATTTTGTTCTCCGGCAAAAGTAAGAGAATATTTGGAAAGTTTTGGGTATTTATTCCTGTTTATTTTTACTTCCAATTCATTTCTTTGCAATGTTTTGAGAACATCTGTTTTCCATTAAATATGTTTATAAGACTAATTTTAATATCGGAATTAAACCAATCTAAATTGAAAACTTAGGTTTATATTTGTAGAACAATATATAAATATTTGACTCAATGAAAACAAAGAAAGAAAATATGATATCCCGGCTTTCCCATTCGGGAAAAAATAAACTCTTCTTTATTGCTTTTATTATTATGCTTGTTTCGGGAGGGGTTTGTGAGGGGCAGACTCCCAATTGGGCATGGGCGAGATATGGTGGAGTAAGTGCTAATGGTACAGGAAATAGTGTTACTGCCGATGCTTCCGGTAATGTTTATGTAGCAGGAGTTTTTTATACACCAACTATTACATTCGGTTCTATTACGTTGACAAATTTTGGTACTTCAAATTTTGCTGATATGTATATAGTAAAATACGATGGAAACGGAAATGTGCTTTGGGCAACAAGTGCAGGAGGTTCAAAAGACGATGTAGTAAATTCTATAACCACAGATGTTTTTGGTAATGTTTTTGTAACAGGCAGTTTCCGAAGTACTTCAATCCTTTTTGGCTTCACTACATTAACCAATGTTGATATTACAGGCACAACCGGTGATATTTTTATTGTTTCTTATGGATCTGGAGGAAATTTTAATTGGGCAAAAAAAGCAGGAGGAAATATGGATGATGGCGGAATTTCTGTTGCAACGGACATGATAGGTAATATATATTTACTTGGTAATTTTAAAAGTCCTAATATTGTTTTTGGATCCACTACACTCACCAATGTAAGTTCTACTAATTATATGGATTTATATCTGGTTAAATATACTTCAAATGGAATTGCTATATGGGCAAAAAGTGCGGGTGGAACAGATCATGATATTGCATATTCTGTTGCTGTTGATAATTTAAATAATGCTTATATAACAGGATTTTTCTATAGCCCTTCTATTCTTTTTGGTTCCATTACATTAAATAACGCCAATAGTCAAATGTTTATTGTGAAGTACAATCCATCAGGAACAGTTCTTTGGGCAAATACTGCAATTGGTGCTATTCAGTATCATCCATCTGTTACTACAGATAATCTTAATAATGTTTATGTGACCGGTGCTTTCAGCAGTTCTACTATAGTTTTTGGTGGTACAACCTTACTTAATGCTGATACTACTGCTGTTACATGTGATGTTTTTTTTGTAAAATACAATCCTTCAGGTTCAGTGCTTTGGGCGAAAAATTTTGGAGGGAGCGGAGACGACAGAAGTTATTCTGCCTCTACAGATTTATCGGGAAATCTATATAGTACCGGGGATTTTAGAAGCTCAATTATTGCGTTTGATTCTTTTGCTTTAAATAATGCAACACCATTATTTAACGATATTTTTGTTGTTAAATGCGATTCATTGGGAACTGTAGATTGGGCAATAAGTACCGGAGGACCTGCTACTGATTATGGAAGTTCAATTACCACTGATAATAATGATAATGTTTATGTGTCAGGGGTGTTTTGGACCACTAATATTAGTTTCGGCTCAACTATATTAAATAATCCTAGCCAAAATGATATGTTTATTGCCAAACTTGCCCATTGCAATCTTTCTGCTCCTACCATCACACCATCATCAATTACAACTTTTTGTCAGGGAGATTCAATAAATCTTACAACTTCATCAGCGTATTCTTACGCTTGGTCAAATAATGCAACAACCCAATCCATATCAATAAAAAGTACAGGAAATTATTCGGTTACTATTTCAGATAGCTTAGGATGTATTGGTATTTCTCCAATAACAACAGTTACTGTTAATCCAACTTATTCACAAATCATTTCTGCTTCCATTTGTAATGGCAGTAATTATACTTTCCCTGATGGCACAATAGATTCAATTGCTTCAGTGCATACAAGTCATCTGAATACTGTTAATGGATGTGATAGTATTATTACAACCAATCTTAATGTTATTACTCCAAACGATTCTATTTTTCTTCAAATTCCAACATGTTTTTGCGTTCCCTCAGATTTGGCTGTAGCTTGGGGGGCCACAAGTTATCAATGGATTGATTGTAATAATGGCAATTCAATTATTCCCGGGGAAGTCAATAGTTATTTTATGATCATTCAGGAAGGAAATTATGCGGTTATTGTTAATCAAAATGGATGTATTGATACTTCTGATTGTTATTATGTTTTGTCGGATGGGCTGGTAAACTTAAATTCTGCAATGGAAGTTTCCATTTCTCCCAATCCTTTTACTTCTCAAACTACTATTACTTTTGCAGAAGAACAACAAAACACAAGGATAGAAATTACTGATGTGATGGGAAGAAGAGTGAACAAGGAGCAATTAATAGTGAACAGTAAAAGTGCAACCATAGATATGAGTGGATATGCAAAAGGAATTTATTTCGTGCAGATAACTGACGAAAATAAAAACAGTATAAACAAAAAAATAGTATTGCAATAAGAAGAGTATTGAATAAAAACAAAAAACTCCCGGCAAATAAATGCCGGGAGTTTTTTTATTTAGAAAAAGATATTTGTTATTGCAACAGCGCTCTCGAAATTACAATCTTCTGAACCTCTGTAGTTCCTTCATATATCTGGGTAATCTTAGCATCGCGCATCAATCGTTCCACATGGTATTCTTTTACAAAACCATATCCGCCATGCACCTGCACTGCTTCAATGGTGTTGTCCATGGCTACTTTGCTGGCAAATACTTTTGCCATTGCGCTAGCGGTACCATAGTCAAGATGTTTGTCTTTCAGCCAGGCAGCCTTTAAACAAAGCAAACGGGCAGCTTCTATCTGAGTCGCCATGTCTGCTAATTTAAACTGAATGGCCTGGTGTTGGTTAATGGCTTTACCAAAAGCCTTGCGTTCTTTCGAATAAGCCAATGCTAGTTCGTACGCACCAGATGCAATTCCCAATGCCTGGGAAGCAATCCCTATTCTTCCTCCGGTTAATGTCTGCATGGCAAACTTAAACCCGAAACCATCTTCGCCTATTCTGTTTTCCTTTGGCACTTTCACATTGTCAAACATCAACGAATGTGTGTCCGAACCGCGTATTCCTAATTTGTTTTCTTTTGGTCCTACCACAAAGCCTGGCATACCTTTTTCAACTATCAGGGCGTTAATTCCTTTATGTCCTTTTTCAGGATGCGTTTGAGCAATAACAAGGTAAACAGAAGCTGTGCTACCGTTAGTAATCCAATTTTTGGTGCCGTTCAAAATATAATGGTCGCCCATATCCACAGCTGTTGTTTTTTGAGAAGTAGCATCCGAACCTGCTTCCGGCTCCGAAAGGCAGAATGCACCTATTATCTGGCCGGTAGCCAGTCTTGGCAAATATTTTTGTTTTTGTTCTTCTGTTCCGAAAGTTTCAATACCCCAGCATACCAGCGAATTGTTAACCGACATCACCACAGAGCAGGAAGCATCTACTTTCGAAATTTCTTCCATAGCCAGAACATAGGAAATACAATCCATTCCGCCACCACCGTATTTCGGATCCACCATCATTCCAAGGAAACCAAGTTCCCCCATTTGTTTAATTTCTTCAGTCGGAAATTTCTGGTGTTCATCTCTTTCTATTACCCCCGGCTTCAACACATCGTTTGCAAAGTCGCGTGCCGCCTTTTGAATCATTAAATGCTCTTCTGTAAGATTAAATAACATAGTCTGTAATTTTTATATTGAAAATTGCTTTATTTTTGAGAAGTGCAAAAGTATATTTATTATTCAAATTTTGCTACTATTTATGACAAATATCACCTCCAATACCTATAATGTAATCGGCCTTATGTCGGGAACCTCGCTTGATGGCCTTGATATTGCCTTTTGCCGGTTTTCTGTCGACAATAATAACTGGTCGTACCAAATTGAACAAGCAGATACTATCCCTTATTCTGATTATTGGAGAAAACAGTTAGTATCTCTCGAAACCGCTGATGCACTTACCTTTCAGCAGGTAAATACCGAATATGGCTTTTACCTGGGCCAGCGTGTTTCCGATTTTATAGTAGTAAACAACCTGAACCCTGATTTTGTTTCGTCTCACGGGCATACTATTTTTCATCAGCCTGAAAAAAAGCTGACCGTCCAGATTGGTGCAGGAGCGGCCATAGCTTCCAAATGTAAACTGACCGTGGTTTCCGATTTTCGTTCCATGGATGTGGCACTTTCCGGGCAAGGTGCGCCATTGGTACCTATCGGGGATAAACTGTTGTTCCCGGAGTATGATTTTTGCCTTAACCTTGGCGGATTCTCCAATGTTTCTTACCAGCATAACGGCCAGCGTATCGCTTTCGATATATGCCCGGTAAATATTGTGATGAATGAAATCTGCAACAAGATGGGGAAACCGTATGATGACAAAGGGGAAATAGCAGCATCGGGTATGCTAAGTACTTACCTGCTGAACGAGCTTAACCAGTTAGGACATTACAAGCAGGTAGCTAATATCCCTAAATCACTGGGAAAGGAATGGGTATTGAAAAATATTTATCCACTGATTGATCAATACGAACTTGCCGACAATGATTTACTCCGCACCTTTTGCGAGCATATTGCCATACAGGTTGCAAAAGCGCTGGCTCATAAACCTGCAGGAAAAATGCTGGTAACAGGTGGAGGAGTGTACAATTCGTTTTTGATGGAATGTATTAAAAAGCATACAGCCCATGAAATAGTGGTGCCGGATAAAAAAACAATAGAATTTAAGGAAGCATTGGTGTTTGCTTTTCTGGGGGTATTAAGAATGAGGAATGAAATAAACTGCCTGAAAAGTGTAACAGGAGCCAACAGGGACAACTGCGGGGGCAGTGTATGTATTTATAAATGAAAAAACCACAGGCAAAGAAAAAATTCTTTAAACCTGTGGTTGTATTATGAACTAAAAATCATCATCGTAAAAAGCACGGTCATCATCATCATCGTCATCGTCTAACGAGTTATCAAACTTGATGTCATCTTCCACCGCAAAATCATCTTCCTCGTCATCCAGTTTATGTTTCCAGCCTTTTTTTTCTTTTTCTTTCAGAGGTTTAAGTTTAGCCGGTTTTCTTAACTCATCTGAATCCTTACCTTTGTCTCCGCCTTTTTTTGCTGAGATCTTTTTTGTGTTGTCTGGCTTTTTCATTTGTAATGAAATTTTTTTAGCAAGCTAAATGTTGTTGTTTTTATGTTAATTGTAATTACGATACTACAAATCTCTGAAAAATATTTTTTCAAAACAAAATATTTTTTAGAAATTATTAATAAATTTTTTCACCATACCTTTGTCAATAAAGTGTTTTTTGGTTTTTAATAACAATAAAATAATATAGTAATGCTTGAATTTTTACACCGTACTTTTTTAGGAAACACCATTGAATCGCTTTGCTGGTTTGTTGGGATTATATTGCTGGGCTTGCTTTTTAAGAAGTTATTGTCGAAACTGCTGGCTTTGTTTGTGTTCCGGTTTTTTAAGAAATATTCGCAAGGCGTAGGGTATAACAAACTATTCCTTTTGTTAAAAAAACCGCTCGAAATTTTTATCCTTTTAATCACCCTCTATTTTGCCTTCGACCGGCTTCATTTTCCAGAAGAATGGAATATTGTTGCCATCGAGCATTTCGGACTACGATTGATTTTATCAAAATTATTCCAGATTTTTATTGTTGGTTCCATTACCTGGATACTGCTTCGGGTGGTTGATTTTTTTGGAGTGGTATTTAAGCAGAGGGCATTGCTTACAGCATCCAAAACCGATGACCAGATTGTGCCCTTTGTAAAAGATGCCATTAAAGTATTCATTACAATTTTTTCTTTCTTTTTTATACTCGGAACCATATTTGATTTAAACATTGCTTCACTTGTTGCAGGTCTTGGAATTGGGGGATTAGCAGTGGCCCTGGCAGCCAAGGAATCGCTGGAAAATCTTTTTGGTTCGTTCACCATATTTCTCGATAAGCCATTTGTAATTGGAGATTTAATAAGGGTGGGCACGGTGGAAGGAACAGTTGAAAAGATTGGTTTTCGTAGTACCCGTATTCGCACAGCAGAAAAAAGTTATGTCACCGTTCCCAATAAAAAAATGGTGGATAGTGATTTGGATAATTTATCGCTTCGCTTACAAAGAAGAGCAAGATTCGATATTGGTTTAACTTACGAAACCACCGCACCACAGTTTAAAAGCATTATAAAGGATATTCAAAATACCCTGGAAAATCATCCTTCTATTCTGAAAGGAGATATGCAGGTAAAACTTCATGATTTCGGAGATTCGGCTATCAATATTATGATTTATTATTTTGTGGATACCCTGGAATATGAAGTATATCTTGCTGTTCGTGAAGAAATAAATTATAAAATAATCGAGATTGTAGCGAATAACGGAAGCAGTTTTGCTTATCCAACTACTTCTGTATGGGTGAAAAAGGATGACAAACTCATATAAATACAGTTCTTACTTTTATTCCTTTATTAGCTTCTTCACCATTATTTCACCATTCTCATTGGTTATACTGATATAATAAATTCCCTGTGAGTATTGGCTAATATCTAAATTAAAAGTATTGGTTGAGAGTGCGTTTATTTCTATAATTATTCTTCCAAGTACATCTATTATTCTAATACTTTTAAATTTGTTCTTTGTGCATTCTATAGTAAACACACCATTTGCAGGATTAGGATAAATGCTAAGGTTATTAAGTTCTGTTGTTTCTTCCTCCACCCCCACATTACATCCTGCAACCTCACAGCCATTACTATCTACTTTTACAACCCACGCATCTTGCCCTGTTAAATTTCCTGAGCCTATTAGTATAAAACCATTATCAGATGTATGTTTTACATCATAAATGTAATTTGCATTATTAGCATTTGCGTAATATGTTCGCAGCCATTGCTGATTTCCGGCACTATCAGTTTTTATGAGCATTCCTAAATGAGAAGTAATAGTGCTAGAACCTGAACATACAATACTTCCATCGCTCAATATGATTGGAACTGCATAAAACTGCTGGTCTCCAATGCCCCCATATGTATGTTGCCATATTAAAGATCCTGTGCTTGTGAGTTTAGCCATATATGCTTCATATCCCAATCCTGAAACTGACTTCGCTCCAAGCAATAAATATGTATTATCAGCAAGCTGTTTAATAAATCCAGTCCCGGCAGTATTAGGTATTTGTGTATCCCATTCAAAATTTGCATTGGTGTCGAGTTTTAATACATATAATAAACTATTTTTAATTCCACTCATAATATAACCTCCATCCGAAGTTACTTGACCTGAAACACAGTCTTCTGCTAAGGTGGTGCCATAAGCCTGCTGCCATTGAAACACCCCATTTTTATCCGTTTTAATCAAATAAAAATCAGAAGCAGTGCCATTACTAAAGCTTTGAGTTACGCCCATTAATACAAAACCACTATCTACTGTTTGGCAAACAGTATTGGCATTATCAAAGTTTGCTCCCCCGTACGAGTGCGTCCAAAGAGTATCGCCTAACGAATCCAACTTTACCAATAATGCATCTGCATTACCAATAGTTCCTACATATATACCAGACTGAACAAAATTTCCATCATAACATTTTATTAATGAATTAGAAGATCCCGTTTGGTATGAGCCATTATATTTTACATACCTTTTTGAATAAATAGTATCTCCATTTGAATTTAATTTTATAAAAAATAAAGCACCGAAATTGGAGGAATAATATTTATTACCTGTTATTAAGTAATCACCGTTAGCAAATTGGTAAGCAGAGGACGCAGAATTAGAATATATATTCGTATTATCAAAGTCATACAAATAATTAAAATAGGTTTGTGCATTTGCTTTTGTGGCAAATGCGCAAATAATCAATAAAAATCTAAATACTATTTTCATTTACTATTTGGAAATAATTACTTTTTGTTTGTCAATAATTTCAGAAGTACTTACATTTTGTAAAGTATAAAAGTAAATTCCATCACCAAGATTTTGATTATCTATCCTTAAAGAATTGGCTCCAGTTTTTAGCACTTCTTCATATACTTTCACTCCCAAAACATTAAAAATAGTTACTTTTCGCCCTTGTTGGTGTTCCATTTTTCATCTTTAAAATTTTGCAGAAACGATGCCTTTGCAGGTGTTTTTTCACCTGCAAACGAACGGAACTAAAATCCCTCTTTCCTTTTATCATCAAACAAACATAAGCAAAATAAATTTAAACAATTGAAATGCCCAAAAACAAAACCTCCCGCTCTTTTTCAAAAGCAGGAGGTTTGATAAAATCAAGGGTACTTACTTTTTACCCCACATTTGTTTCCCAATTTTATCTTCCTTAAAGGCAAGCTCGAACGTGCTGCTTAAAGATAAGGGCATCAGGTAATCAGTTGCTGAGGGAGCATCAGCAGTGCTAATTGTTTTTATACCTATAGCAGGTGCATGGGTTGGTTTGGTTCTTTTCATTTGTTTTTTATAAAAAGGTTCCGCCTTGGCATAAGGCGGAACCTTTTTAATCTGTCATTCCTTAATCTTCATTAAGCTATTGTAATAATATAAGGCATTGAATCGGGACCTGCCTCACCGCGGCTGTTGATATAAAATACTTTTACCCAGGCAACTTTGCCTACCTGTCCTGCAGTAAACAGGGCTTCAAACACTGTTTCTGTTTCATCGTCCTGCCTTACATAATCCGAATCTGGCGGTGCAGCAGCGCCTGCTCCAGTGATTGCAATTTTTACTCCTATAAAATGTGCAAAAGATGGTTTTGCTTTTTTAAATGGCAATAGCGGGTTGAGGGCAGCAAACCGCATCATCATCATGCCTACATATATACATGCCAGTGTGGGTGCGTTTGTGGGAATAATGGAGGGTGTACGTGTGGTATCCCGGTCTTTGATGTTGCACATCGATTTTTCGGCACTGGTTAATACAATGGTGGTGTTACCCATTAGTTGGTTGCGGGCACCTTGCGTAACCAAAAATGCTGCCTGGTAAGCCGTGTTAATAGCGTTAATTATGGTAGTGCTGCCATAGTTAAGCGGGTTTATGTAGTCGGCATATTTCAAATTCCAGCTGGTGAGCAGGGCATTAAATGCTGATACCTGTATGGATGTCCAGCCAAACCGGGTTACATTGGCTGCGGTGGTAATAAAAGGAATAAAATTGTTAATGAATACATTGTAAAGTAAAAGTTTGAAGGATAAATTTTTCATAGTCTTTGGTTTTTTTAGTTTATTATTTATTTAATTGATTTTTGTTTTTTGTATAGTTATTATTTTGGTTCCATTTTCTCCTGGTTTTTGTGTGTAATTAGTATCTCCTAAAGCGTAAAACCTCTTTTTCGTTCCGTAAAGCCTTTTTATTACAAACAAAGACCTTTTCCTTTGAAACAAAGACCTTTCTTTCATACCGAGAGACCTTTTCCTTAGAAACAAAGACCTTTCTTTCATACCGAGAGACCTTTTTATTACAAACAAAGACCTTTCTTTCATACCGAAAGACCTTTTCCTTTGAAACAAAGGCCTTTCTTTCATACCGAAAGACCTTTTTGTTATAAACAAAGACCTTTCTTTTATACCGAAAGACCTTTTTATCACAAACAAAACGTTTTGTTTGTGATAAAAAGGCAAAACGAAGGTTTTTGAATGTTTATGCATGTTTGCGATGCACAAACGGAGATTTAAAACCAATTCAAGGAACTTTTCGGAACAAAAATAAATGAAATGAAAGAGCAGCTACTTTATTTTGATTATTCGTGAAACGTAATGATTATTCGTGAAAATATCAGGACAATTTATCGGGTTTTAAAGCAAGCCATATTGGAAAATTGGGGCGTTCGAGGAATGACACATCAAACACATTTTCAGTATTCATAAATGGATTTTTTAAATCATATGTCATAGTTACGGTTTTACCATCAAACTCAATTTGATGATTAATAAAATCACGATTGACATATACACCGCTTCTTACCCTGCCAAACTGGTAGTGGGGCAATTGTTTACAAATTGTTTTGAGAGGAACAGAACAATGAAACCGGACACGGTTATTAAAATACACATAACAATAATTGCCATTAGCCCTCAGGTGAGTGACGTTTGTAAATTCAAAAAATTCTTCCCCGATTTGCTTACTTACAAGGCGCAATTTTGTTGGCAAAGCTGCTACAGGCTGCATGCCCAAAATTTCAAAACCAGCTAAATAAAACCCCAACCGCTTCCTTTGCTTTGGTGTTAGATTATTAAACACCTCCGTTATATCCAACTGAATAAATTTTCGCTTGCCTTTATTTATAAGTTTGCTTTTACCAATTTTCTTAATAAATAAAATCTTTTCAGCAAGTAAATCTGCAATTGTTGGTTTTTTAGTTTTCACGAGAGGATTGTTTTATTAAAATCAACCAATTAAACTATGCAGCAAAGGAAAAAAAAATAAATAAAATAAAGAGGGCACTTTGAGAATACGGTCGTTTTTGGCACTTAAACGGTCGTTTTGGAACTTGAGCGGTAATTTCTTTTCTTTTTGTTCTTGTTTTTTTTAAAAATAATTGAAAATAATTGTAACCTTTTTTGAAACCTTGCGTAAAACTACTTGTAAGAGTTTTAAAAATTAACCCTAAAACCATTTGCCATTTGAAACACCGCTACCTACCTAAATAGTAAATCACAAATCAAGTATTACCAGTAAAGCGTATTTTTTAATGTTTGGCAGAAACATAAAAACTGTCGAAAAGTAACAAACAATTATTGTTATTTCGTCAATAAAACGAAACGAAATAATGTATAACAAACTATCAGAAAGTTTAGTAATGGTCCGTTTATGGACTTTTAATATAACGACTTTGGGTGAGTGGTGAAGTTGGAAAACAGGTTCGGGGAGTGGAAGCCTCGTACCTGTTTTAAAAAAAAGTTCTTAATTATTTATGGAATTTCAAAAAGAATGCATCTTATAGATAAAGAGTAATTATAAACCTTTAAATCTAAAATGTTATGGAATCACAAAATCAAATCATCGAAAACTTTAACGAATTGGTTTTCGAAAAAAGGAACAAAGCATACGGGGCTTACATTCTTCGCAGAAGTTATACTAATAATGTAAGTTTTTCTCTTCTTCTATCTATTGTGTTTTTTGGATGTATTGCTTTAGCAGCACTGGCTTTTACAAGAAGCAGTGTGCCAGCTTTAACAAAAAAAGACTTTGTAGTTAATAAGGATTCAACCTTTATAGTAGAAATAGAATTACCTCGTCCGGAACCAAAGACAGTTGAACCTATAAAAAAAGTAGAAACACCCAAACTTCATTCGGATGACCGCAATTTTGTGGTTACTGATAAAAAAGTAGAAACTGATTTAAAAACGAATGTGGATGTTGTCATCACCAAGTTTGGAACCACTGATGGAAAGGATACTGTTGCAAAAACAGATATAATCCCTGATGTACCAATTAAAAAAGTGGAAGTGAATACGGACCCTTTGGTTTATGTAAGCGAAATGCCGGAGTTTTATGGAAACGTGTTTCAATATCTTGCAGATAATTTACATTACCCTCGTATTGCAGTTGAAAATGGAACGGAAGGTCAGGTGGGCTTATCTTTTGTGATAGAAAAGGATGGAAATGTAGGGGATATAAAAGTATTAAAAGGGTTGGCTGATGGATGCACTGAAGAAGCGATACGAGTGGTGAAAGGAATGCCGAAATGGAAACCAGGAAAAAATCATGGGGACTTGGTTAGGGTGCAGTTCAATCTGCCTGTAAAGTTCAGGTTGAAATAAGTTTAAAACCCTTTTGCTTTCCTTTTGAGAAAGGAGGAGGAGATGAAAATGTACTATTCTAATAAACAACTGTATGTTTATAAGTTAACCGATGTGAAAAACATTTGACCAATGCTTACAATTAATTTAGCGTTCTATAAAACAAATTAAAAAGTAAATATAAATCTAACTAAAAAATAAAAATATGTTTCATTCGGTATTATTGCAAATAGTAACAAATACGGTGGTTGCCACTAACCAGGTGGTAGATACTGCAAAGAATGCATTATCAGGAATGCCTCCTATTACTCCGCCCAAACAGGATTCGCTTAGCTTATGGGATTTAATTGTAAAAGGTGGACCGATTATGTATCCGATGGGATTGCTTTCCATTCTTACTATTTACTTTTTTATTGAGCGTTTTATTACCATACGCAAAGCATCTAAAATGGAAAACAACTTTATGAATAATATTAAAGATTATATTCATAATGGAAATATGGATGCTGCAAAAGCGTTGTGTAAAAACTCCACTGCTCCTGCAGCACGTATGGTGGAAAAAGGAATCTCCCGCATAGGCAAACCTATTAAGGAAATTGAAGAGGCAATGGAAAGTGTTGGTAAACTTGAAATAAATAAGATGGAAAAAAACCTTTCGGTATTAAGTTTGATTGGAAGAATCGGGCCGATATTTGGTTTTATCGGAACCATTGCGGGGGTTATTAAAATATTTTATGATATATCTTTAACTGATAATATCAGTATCGGTGTTATTTCATCAGGGTTATATCAAAAAATGATTACATCTGCTTCAGGTCTGGTAATTGGTTTGCTGGCCTTTATTGGTTACTATATTCTGAACGCCATGCTGGATAAAACGATTAATAAAATGGAAACGGCTTCGGTAGAGTTTATGGATATTATCCAGTAAAAACAAAGTTAACAGATAATGATTTACTAAATCGAAAAAGATGAAACTAAAACGCAGACATAGAGAAGGAGCAGAGGTAAGTACGGAATCGTTGAACGATATCATGTTCTTTCTGTTACTTTTCTTTTTAATTATATCCACACTTGCCAACCCTTCTGTATTGAAGTTAACCTTGCCAAGTTCTAAAACAGCAGTACAGATGGCGAAACAACAGGTAACACTGGAAGTGGATGCCAATCATCAATATGTATTGGACAAAACACCTATTGCATTTAGTGATTTGGAAAACGGGTTAAAAATTGAATTGGCAAGAACTCAATCACCAACCGTGGTTTTAAAACTGGACAACACTTTATCCATACAGGATTTGGCAGATGTGATGCAGATAGGATACAGTTTAGGAGTAAAAATGGTATTGGCAACAAAAGCTACAACTAAATAAAAATGGAAGCCGCAGCGGAAAATAAAAACAAATATGTAGCACTTTCCTTAACGCTTATATTTCATGCGTTATTGTTTTTGCTGTTTATTTTAATTGTATTCATTACTCCTATTCCTCCTTTTGAAGTGAAACCTGTTCCTGAGATTGAAATAGGATTAGGAATGGAAGGGTTAGGAAATAAAGATGCAGGAGGAAGTGGACAGCACGATAAGGATATTGTTACCACTCCGGAGGAAAAGGTACAGAGCCCAAAAATAGACAACAGTGCTACCAATATTGTTACTGATGACAGTGAGCCTGATGTAGCAATAAAAACAAACCCTAAGAACAAAGAGGATAATAAGTCGGAAACACCTGTGGTGGAAGAAAAAGCAAGTTCTGAATTGCAGGCTGCCCTGGCTGCTCTTAAAAATAAGAAACGCCATACAGGAAAAGGAGAAGGAGGAGGAAATACCGGTGGCTCCGGAAATGGAGATAAACAAGGTGTTGGAGATGGGGGAGGAACTGGTCATGGAAACGGAACTCCAGGTTATAATGGAAAAGGAGGGTATGATTTAAAAGGCAGACAGTTATTGGTGAAACCGGATAAGTTAACCGACTCGGAAGAGGAAGGAATTGTGGTGGTTGAAATTATTGTGGATGAGAATGGTAAAGTAATTAGTGCTACTCCCGGACAAAGAGGTTCCACTACTACGTCAGCAAAATTATTCGCAAAAGCCCGTCAGGCAGTAAAACAGGTAAAGTTTAATCCTAGCCCTGATGGAGCAAAGGAGCAAAGAGGCACGTGGACGTTTGTTTTTACGCTTGAATAAATTACTGACTTCATACCTTAAAAGAAAGAATAGTTTCTCTAAAGTTTTTTTATGAACTATCAGGAAACACTGGATTATATGTTTTCCCGCCTGCCAATGTTTCAGCGCATTGGCAGTGCTGCTTATAAAGCAAACCTGGACAATACTATTCGTCTATGTAAATTGCTTGATAACCCTGAAAGTAATTTCAAGTCGATACACATAGCCGGAACCAATGGAAAAGGTTCTACCTCTCACATGATGGCATCCATTCTTCAAAGTGCAGGATATAAGGTAGGACTTTATACTTCTCCCCACTTGGTTGATTTCAAAGAACGCATAAAAATTAATGGAGAAAAAATACCTGAAAAGTATGTGGTGGATTTTGTGGAACAATATATCGTTCCGGAAACAGAAAAAGGGCTGGAGCTTTCCTTTTTTGAAATGACTGTCGGTTTGGCCTTTAAGTATTTTTCTGATGAACAGGTTGATATTGCTGTTATTGAAGTCGGTCTGGGTGGAAGACTCGACTCCACTAATGTAATTAATCCTGAATTAAGCATCATCACCAATATCAGTTTCGATCATAAAGCTTTGCTTGGTGATACATTGGAATTAATTGCAAGGGAAAAAGCAGGAATAATTAAAAAAGATATTCCTGTTATTATTGGAGAAAAGCAAGAGAGTTCAAAAAATGTTTTTAATGAAAAAGCTGCTGAATTAAACGCACCAATAGTTTTTGCAGATGATATTTATAAAGCAAAAAATGTCCGGCATAAGAAGGATGGTAAGCTCACTTTAGTTATGGATATTGTGAGGAGGGGAACTGTTGTTTACGGTGATTTAGAATGTGAACTGCCCGGTCTTTACCAGCAAAAAAATATTCCGGCTGTGATTTGTGCAGTGGATGAATTAAGAAAGAAGGATTATTTTATATCCGATGCCAATATGCGAAGCGGAATTAAAAATGTTATTAAGAATACTGGTTTGCTGGGTCGATGGCAAGTGTTGGGTGAACAACCTTTGGTTATTGCAGATACTGGCCATAATGAAGCTGGAATAATGGAAGTGGTTTCGCAGATATGTTTAACACCTCATAAAAAATTGCATTTTGTTTTAGGAATGGTAAGTGATAAAGATATTTCGTCCGTCCTTAAATTATTACCTGTAGATGCCATTTATTATTTCTGCAAAGCGAATATACCCCGTGCATTAAATGCAGGTGAATTAGCAAATCAGGCCAAGCCATTTAATCTGGAAGGAAAGGTTTACGAAACAGTAAAAGAAGCATTGAGTGCTGCAAAACAAAACGCAGCTAAAGATGATTTGATTTTTATTGGTGGCAGTAATTTTACGGTTGCCGAAGTAGTCGGTAACTAGAAAACTAAATTCAGCGAAAACCGGATACTGAAAGGTGTAACTCTTGGATTGTCCAAATAAGAAAGTCTCCATACTCCATCAAAACGGAATATCTTAAAAATATTTTCAACCCCTGCATTTGCCTCCAGGTAAGGCCCTCTGCTTAAATCGTTAAGGTGGTCAGGGAAATTTAACAGGCTTCTGTTCTGATCATTTACTCTTCCTATCAAAGCATTGCCACCAATAACCTCACGCCATTTTAATTTTCTTAATAAAGGAATCTTGTTAAAGAAAAATCCATCAAAGTGATGTTCTCCTTTAAAGAAAGCATATTCATCGCTTACAAATTCATAATAGTTCATCGCGTTAAACGCATAAGGGTCGTAAGTATAAGTTTCATTTCCTCCATGTAGGGTTAACAAAGGATAGGGCAAAGGCTTCCATGTTTTTCCATATTCCAACACATAATCAAAATGCCCTAACGCCCTTGTTCTGATAAAATGATCGAAGTTGATAACCAGTTTATGGTAATCATAATTTCCCCCAAAAAGATTTTTTACACCCAATGTATATTGAACAGAAAGTATTGGCCATTTGGTACCCATGCTAACCCTGGTAAATACTCCTTCAATGTATTTTTCATGATAGGCAAGTCTGGTAAGGAAACGTATTTCTGTGGTAGTAATGTTTTCCAGGAGGGCAGTTTGCGTTGGCGTTTTTTGGTATTCATAATGAAAGTCAGCAAGCGGTGTCATTATTCTGTTATATATACTAATGGTGGATTTGAAACCGGTGAACCATTCCCTTTCATAATATGCATACGTTTGTCTAACATTGGTAAGATTACTAAGAGGAGTAATGGCCAATGCCGAAGAAAGGATATTATCTGTTGTGAAACCATTCTGGCTCTGACCTAAAATCTCGTTATCATTCTTATAATACATCCCTACCAATACACGTGGTTTCTTGGTAACAAATGCACGTATTCCTAATCCATATTTAAATTTTTCATCTTTGGTACCAAAGGCCGTATACCCGCTTAACTCATACCACTTACTGAATTTATTGCTTGTTCTTCCGCCAAAGCGGAAACGGTTTCCTTCAATGGCATTGTAGCTAAACAAATTATAATAAGGACCTATTTCAAAGTTGCCGGTTATTTTGTATCCGGTAGCAAATAATTGAATAATATCAATCCAGGTATGATACACCGGCAATGTTTGAAGGGTATCCACCATGTGATAGATTTGTTTCTCGTCCTTGTTAAGCGAATCCAATCGATGCTCCTTCCAATATTCAGGTGACTTGTTAAACGCATCATCAGCTACTTTCAGGTTTTCAGTCAAGGAATAAAACTTACTGTCGTGTAGCTGATTTATTTTAAAGTTATTATAGGACGCAGTTTTCCTGCCATACACTCCCATCATCGATTTCTTTTTCTGGTCTATCGGGAACGGATTAAAATCAATAACAAGCCGTTCTTTTTTCATCATCCATGTACTGTCAACATAAGTGTACTCCTGAATAACATTAGTAGTATTAATAAAATTAATGTTGGCATCCTCTGCCAGGCTCATTTCAATTCGTTTAATACCAAAAGTGGTATCTGCAGTAAATAAATTTCCTGAGAAAGTAAGGTCTCCTTTTCGCTTGGGTTTAAACTGTAATTGGTAGCATTTATGTCCGTCAATGGACATACTGTCAATAAGGTAAAATTTATAAAACAACAAAGCATTATCTGCAATCGGGGAAATGAAATTTTTTCCGAATACTAAAATAGAGTTATCATAAATATTTACATTCTGGTACATATCGCCCATAAACTGTGAGACAGATGCATTCTGAACGCCTGCTACTTTACTTGCTTTTACAACTTCGTTTTTTGTCTGCGGACTTTTTCGGTAATAAAAATCAG
This sequence comes from Bacteroidota bacterium, assembly GCA_947479085.1. Taxonomy (GTDB): domain Bacteria; phylum Bacteroidota; class Bacteroidia; order 2-12-FULL-35-15; family 2-12-FULL-35-15; genus 2-12-FULL-35-15. Next base: position 95,359 of record CANJYB010000002.1, read on the forward strand.
AAAGAGCTTCCGTCATAAACACCGGTAGGTATGGTTTTTCTTTTGTGTTACTACTGTCAATTTCATTGAAAATAAAAGAGAAGGGCTTCAGAATCTTTTTAGTTGCTTTATTAATATTGTTCAAATCAAACTCTACTTTGTTATACACTTCATATTCGTAGGCGTCTAATTTCTTTCGGTCATTCTTGTCTTTATTTGCAATTATTTTTCTTAGAATTCTCCATGCAGGGTTTTCACCAGCTTTTACTACTACTGTTTGTAATTCCACTCCCTGTGTTAAAGGAATATTTAACTCCTGGGCAACACCTTTTTTTATGGCACGTTTTACAGTATTGTATCCGATGTAGGAAATTATTAAAGTATCTACTTTAAGTGAAGTGGAAATAGAGTATTGTCCTTCTACATCGGTGGTAACACCCACTGTAGTTCCCTTGAAAATCATGTTTACAAAGGGCAATGGTTCCCTTGTTACTGCATCCACCACTTTACCTGTTACTTTAGTGGTTTGCGAAAAAACCTTTGGAGCACATCCTAACAAGAGTAATATTGCTAAAGTAAAAGTAAGAAAATGATATTTTTTATTGTTATCCATTTAGTTTACCATCCAATCTTTTTTCTGAGAAAGGACAGTTGAAAATTATGAATTAGATTGTTTGTTTTGTAATTCCTCCCAAAATTCAACCGCTCTTCTTGTATGGGGAATAACAATTGTACCCCCTACAATGTTTGCAACTGCAAATATTTCAAATATTTCAGGAGTAGTAATTCCCTGCTCATGACATTTTTCAAGGTGATATTTAATACAGTCATCGCAACGTAACACCATAGAAGCTACCAGGCCAAGCATTTCTTTTGTTTTAGATGGCAATGCACCATCTGCATAAGTATTGGTATCCAGGTTAAATAATCGTTTAAGCACTGTGTTGTCGGCTGAAAGGATTTTTTCATTCATTTTAGCCCTGTAGTCGTTAAACTCTTTTACAATATCGCTCATTACTTTTTCAGTATTAATTATATTGCAAATGTAACGTAAAAATCAAATAGAAAATAATGTGAGAAGTTATGCTTGAATTAATTTGGCAATTGCAAAGGCACAGCCTGCTGCCAGAGCTCCGATAACGGCTACCTTTAATGCTCCGGAAAAGGGATTCATTCCTGTCAGTTTAGATTTAAAATATCCGAAAATCAATAAACTAATGATGGCTAATAATGCTGAAAATTTTAATCCGGTTATTCCATCATCCACAAAGAAATAAGGAGAAAGAGGAACCAGTCCTCCTACTATATAAGCTGCACCAATATTAAATGCAGATTTACCTGCGCGTTTTGGATCAGGTTTATCAAGTCCCAATTCATGTTTCATCATAAAGTTTACCCAACGGTCATCATTTTTAATAATTTCCAGGGTTGCTTTTTCCTGAACATCCTCGCTTAATCCGAGTTCGGCAAAAAAATCTTTTACTTCCTGTTTTTCAATATGTGGAACTTCTTTAATCTCCAGGTATTCCCTTTTTAGTTCACTGTTATAATGGTCCTGTTCTGTTTTTCCGGCAAGGTATCCTCCAAGGCCCATGGCAATAGAACCGGCAGCAATTTCAGCAATACCGGCAATAACAATAAGGTGAACATCTTTTACTGCTCCACTTAATCCGGCAGCGAGTGCAAAAGGCACGGTCAATCCGTCAGACATACCAATAACAATGTCCATTAAGGCATCTGAACTGGTAAGGTGATGTTCCTTATGCGGATGTAGGCGAGTGTCCATTTATTTTCTTATCATTTTTGTGGCTTCGACAGGAATCGAACCTGTATCTAAAGTTTAGGAAACTTCTATTCTATCCATTGAACTACGATGCCATTTTAAAAATAATTATGAATAGAAATTATTAATTATGAATTGAGAAGAAATTCTAACTGGTTCTCATTGCAATTAATTATTTACAATTACTTCAAACTATTTTTTATTCAGAATTTTAAATCCTTTTCCGTGAATATTAATCAGTTCAATAGAGTCGTCTGCTTTTAAGTATTTACGAAGCTTTGCAATATAAACATCCATGCTTCTTCCATTAAAATAATTATCATCACTCCAGATGGTTTTTAATGCAAAATTTCTATCCAGGAATGTTTCCCTGTTCAGGCAAAGTAATTTCAGAAGCTCAGCTTCCTTAGTAGTTAGCTTTTGCTGAATTCCTTTTATTTCTAACGTCTGGCGAGGATAATCAAATTTGAATTTACCTATCTCAAATTCTTTTTGTTCGGTAGTCTTCACCATTTTATTATCCGTCCTTCTCAATATTGCTTTGATACGTAAGAGAAGTTCTTCCATGCTGAACGGCTTGGTGATATAGTCATCAGCTCCTACATTAAATCCTTCTATGGCATCTTCCTTCATCGACTTTGCAGTAAGGAAAACAATTGGAATATCATTTTCAATCACCCTTATTTCCTTTGCCAGAGTGTATCCATCCTTTACAGGCATCATCACGTCCAACAGGCAAATGGCAAACTTTCCTTTTGCAAAAACATCATATGCTTCAGCACCGTCTTTAGCCCATGTGGTGGAATATCCTTTAGCGTCAAGGTATTCCTTTAAAAGACCACCTAAATTCGGGTCATCTTCGGCTAATAAAACTTTTACTTTTTCCATATTTGTATTACTTGATTTTTTATTATTTTAATTTAATGGATTTGTTGGCAAATATACGATGAAAGTACTTCCTTTATTCAATTCACTTTCTACTTTTATTACACCACCATGTTTTTCTACTACCGCCTTTACATAACTCAACCCTAAACCAAACCCTTTTACATTATGAACATTACCCGTATGAACGCGATACATAGTGTCGAATATGCGGTGCTGGTTCTCCTTGCTTATCCCTATTCCATTATCCTTTACATAAATCAGTATCCCGTCCTTTTTGCTTTTTGTTGATATTTTAATTTCAGGATTGGCGCTTGAATATTTCAGAGCATTGTCTATTAAATTAAATACAATGTTTGTAACATGCACCCTGTCGGCATTAATAACCGGGTTTTCTGCATTCAGCTCGGTAGATATTTTACCTTCTTTGTTCTCCACCTGCAATTTAATATTGGCAATTGTTTGTTCTATCAACGTGTGAATATCAGTGCTTTGTATTTTCAGTTTAAATTCACCTTTATCAAGGATAGCAGTTTGTAAAATGTTTTCTACCAGCAAACTTAACCTTTTATTTTCATCGCTAATCATTTTTACATAATTAGCTGTTCTTTCTTTTGTTTTTTCAATAGATGCATCATTCAGCACTTCGCAGGCAAGTGAAATGGTGGAGATAGGTGTTTTAAACTCATGTGTCATATTACTGATAAAATCATTTTTTATTTCAGATAATTTCTTTTGTTTGAATATGGTGGAAATGGTATAGTAAAAAGAAAACACCAACACTAATGTAAATGCCACTGAAATTAAGAGCATAAACCAAAGCGAACTGAGCAGATACCTGTTTTGACCAGGAAAATAAACCGACAAATACTGAGGCTTAATAAAAATGTTATCCGGACTTAAGTTTATTTTGTATTTCGAATTGTAAAGCAATTTGTCACGACCGGACAGCAAAGTGGAATCCACAGGCATTTGTTTGGAGGGAGTAACCCCATAAATATAATTGGCCGAAATTCCTTTTTCAAGCAACTCGAAACGAATTACAGAATCCAATAGCAGTGTATCTATTTTACGGTTATTGTCATTGTAAATATTTACACTTACCATTTCATCAAATATATCATTCACCATTTCCTTTTTGTGGGCAAACCATTTGTTTCTGAATTCGCCTGAATCTAAACGGGGAATGTACAAAGGTCCATCGTTATCAATCCGAGAATCAAGGTTACGCGAAATGGAATCGCTTGAATAACTTTTGAACCTGGTTTTCTTTACAGGTATGCCACTGCTGTCTGCCTCGTATTCTTCGTATATTTTTACATTTACCCTATCCTTTTGCAATGCAAACCCTCTTTTGTCCGACATGTTTCGCCTTACCAACTTTGAGTTTGATTTGATAGAATCCTGCGGTGTGTACCAGCGAATACCTTGTTTTCTGAAATTAATTTTTTTACTCAGGTTGGCAGCAGTCAGTTTCTTTTCTAAACGTACTACCACATTATTTAAAGCTTCGCTAACATTTTCCTCAAATCGTTCTTTCCCCAGTTTAATAGCATTGTTTACCCAATAGGCTTGTATGGCTATCAATCCGATTAATGCCACACTTGCTAAAATGGTAATTGTTTTTACACTGCTTTTATTCATGAATATAAAAATACGTTATTGTTTCAAACGTATGTTGGTCCGATAGCTTTTTAACTTTATTTTGCTTTCACTTTCTGAGTGTACATTTTTTCTTTCAATGCCTTTATAGCATCGTCATTAATGTACTCATCATACGTCATGCGTTTATCAATAATTCCGTTCGGAGTCAGTTCTATGATACGGTTGGCAACTGTTTGTACAAACTCATGGTCATGGCTGGTAAATAGCGCAACATGTTTCCAGTCCTTAAGTGCATTGTTAAATGCCGTGATGGATTCCAGGTCAAGGTGATTGGTAGGTTCGTCCAATATCAGGCAGTTGGCATTGGTAAGCATCATGCGCGATACCATGCAACGTACCTTTTCTCCTCCTGATAATACGTTGGATTTCTTTAAGGTTTCTTCTCCTGTAAATAACATTTTGCCCAAAAATCCACGTACATACGTTTCGTCTTTGTCTTTCGAAAACTGGCGTAACCAATCGATAAGGTTATCATCCCCGGTAAAATATTTTGTGTTTTCGTTTGGCAGGTAGGACTTTGTAATGGTACTTCCCCAGGCGTATTCTCCTGTATCTGGTTTCATTTCATCCACCAGTATTTCAAAAAAGGTAGTAATGGCAATGTGTTCTTTTGAAAGTATCACCACTTTATCTCCCTTGGTCATGGTAAAGGTAATGTCCTTAAATAAAAGATTCCCTTCGGATGAATGAGCAGAAAGATTTTCTATAGCTAATATCTGGTCACCACAGTCGCGGTCGGCTTTAAAGATGATGCCCGGATATTTACGGGTACTTGCTTTAATGTCTTCAATTACTAATTTCTCCAGTAATTTTTTACGGCTGGTCGCCTGTCTTGATTTGGAAGCATTGGCACTGAACCTTTCCACAAAGTCCTGCAACTCTTTGCGCTTGTCTTCCATCTTTTTATTCTGGTCGCTGCGCTGACGCAGGGCCAGTTGGCTGGACTCGTACCAAAAGGTATAGTTACCGGTGTACACCGAAATTTTATTAAAATCAATATCTGCAATATGTGTACATACTGCATCCAGGAAGTGACGGTCGTGGGAAACAACAATCACCGTGTTTTGAAAATCGGCAAGGAAGTTTTCCAGCCAGCCGATTGTTTCCACATCCAAATCGTTGGTGGGCTCATCCAGCAGCAGTATATCCGGGTTCCCGAAAATAGCCTGTGCCAATAGCACCCTTACTTTTTCCTTACCGCTAAGGTCGCCCATCAGCTTGGCATGATACGATTCCTTTACTCCCAAATCGCTCAACAGGTTGGCTGCATCGCTTTCTGCATTCCATCCGTTCATTTCGGCAAACTGGTGTTCCATTTCAGCAGCTTTTACACCATCAGCATCCGAAAAATCGGGCTTGGCATAAATGGCATCTTTTTCTTCCATCAGTTTCCATAGCTTTTTGTTGCCCATCATCACCGTTTGCAATACCGGGAAAGCATCAAAAGCAAAGTGGTTCTGGCTGAGCACACTCATCCGCTCTCCGGGTGTCATGGATACCTGCCCTGTGGTGGGTTCTATTTCGCCCGAAAGTATTTTTAAAAACGTGGATTTGCCGGCACCATTGGCACCTATTACCCCGTAACAATTGCCGGGAGTAAACTTTATGCTTGCTTCGTCAAACAATATCCGCTTGCCATAGCGCAACGAAAGGTTAGAAACTGAAATCATTTTATTACTTATTTTTTTTAGGAATGCAAAAGTAGTTTATTTTGGGAGATGTTTAGCAAAGAAATGAGGGTGTGGAAAGGAATGCAATAGGAGGGATGGTTTCTTTTATTTCCGCCAAAAAAGTAATAACACTAATTTAATAAGAAAACAAAAGATAAGCTTTAGCCCTTTACCCTTTCCTTTCTCTTAGCCGCTTTCCAAATGCTATTGATTTCTGTTCAATAAAAACATACATGGAATAAGAGATAAGGAAGACAATGAGAAACGCAAATAATGGTTTGGGAAGAATATTAAGATACTTAACAATTCCGCTGTGCACAGAGTAATGTGTAAGGTTAAAAACGCCCATCAACTCTCTTAAAAACGGGAGATGAATTAAATAAATACTGTAACTGCATAAACCAATGGTGACAAAACATCGGGCCAACCAATTGGTTACTTTTATTTTCTCTGATAAAATAAACCATTCGAAAAAGGCTAACCACATGGCGGTGGCAAAATAGTATTGAAAATAATTTGCAAATGAATAATATTTGGAAACCGTTAATACCACAAAAAACAAAAGACTGTAAACCAATCCCCGGTTATTAAACAAGGTTTGTTTGTTATAATATCTTTCGGCCAGCAAAGCACCTGCTGCCCATACAAACCACATTTTGAATACCGACCAGTCATAAGAATTTACCGTTCCGAAATTATTGGTAATAATACCCACCACCTGCAGCACCAGCGACAAAGCCACTATCCACATAAATGTTTTATTCATCCCGGTTTTATTTCTTAAATAAAGCAACAGCGGATAAATAAGATACAATTGCATTTCCAATGCTAAGCTCCAGAAAGGACCATCGATGGTAAGAATGGTGGTGTCAGAAAAATTATGTACCAGGAAAGCATGCGAAAAGAAATCTACCAAACCCTCTTTAGTAAAAAAATAATACACTAGCCCTCTTTTAAAAATACAAAAGAAAAGCAGTACAATAAAGTAAGGAGGATATATACGCCAAAAGCGTTTGCTGTAAAAAGTACTAACCGAGAAAGCTTCCTTATTTCTTAAATACCCAAGATGAATTAAAAAACCACTGATAAGCAAAAACAACTGCACACCCGACCAACCAAAGGCAATGGGATTAAAATTGAGAATATAATTTTTAGTTCCTGCTAAGTCTAATGTATGAGCGGCTGTATAGGTTTTTACAGCATAGCTAGGAAAAAGGCAGTTGATAGCATGAAAAAGAAACACCGCTATAATGGCAATAGCCCTGAGCATATCTATTTTTTGAAGATGTGCCGAGGAATTAAGTTCAGGAAGCTTTTTCATAAGTTGCTTTTGAAAACAGTTAAAGTTACAAATCTAAAAGAATATATTTACTTAATGTGTATGTGGGTAATAAAACAAAGAAAGGGGGAGGGGGAAAGTATTTACTCCTTCACAAACTTCTTTCTTCCTATTTTGTTCTCTGCTCGCACTTCTACAAAGTACATCCCTTTGGGCATTGTACTTAAATCAATTTCTGTTTGGGGATTTGTTATAGCAGACGTAAAAACAATTTCTCCTATGATATTATAAAGACTTATATTTCCTTCATAAGTTTTAAGGTTTAGTGTTAACTTGGTTGTAGCAGGGTTTGGGTAAATTTCAATACTTTCTTTTTCTATTTCACTAACTGCCTCATGATTACAACTGCAACAATGCACATCTACATCATCTATATAATAATAACCACCAGGGGGACCGAGCACGGTTCCATTCATATTGTGAACCGTATCAGTTAAGCTATCCGAATAAAAGTTACCAATGATAATATATTTTTCACCTCCATGAGAAGTATAAGTTCCTGAAATTAAAGTCCAGTTGGTAGAATCTGTAACAATATTAGTGTCATTAATTTGAGGCATAACATTTAGTGTTCCTTGGTATGCGGGGAATCCTAAATTGAGAATGGTAGTATCTGAGTTTGAAAAATACATTCCAATATTGTTACTGGCAATTTTCCAGTAATTTGCAAAACTGACGTAAAAACTTACACAATAATTTTGTTGGTTTACTAACATGCTGTCTAATTCCACCTGCATGTATTCTCTATAATCATAGTTTGTACTTTTACCATAAATTGCGGCACCTGCATATCCATTTCCATTGTGGGCAGGTTGCCAGCCAAAATAGTTAGAAGGAACACCCCATAAATAAACACTCCCAATATTATAAGTACAACAAGAGTTATAAATATCAGGGCTTCCGTCACTTGGACTGTTCCATGGGGGGGCGTTGTTTATAAAAATGCCTCCACCTAATGAATCAGACTCACAGGAATTAATAATTTCAAATCCAGGGTTAGGCACCAAGTTAACTTGACCAGAAATCCTTTCTGAAATGCCAAAGGCGAAAAAAAATAAAATATAGAGTATTGTTTTATCCATTGTTTAAAAAGGAAACCCTTTGCAAATTTAGCAAAGGGTTTCCATAGTACAAGTTATTTGATTATTATTAATTTTTCTGATTTTCTATTATTCTCACCGTCTTTCACATCATAATAGTAAATACCTGCATTTAATTCTGTACCGTCAATCAATACAGTTTTATTGCCTGCATCCAACGTTAGTTGTTTCACTAATCTGCCTGCAATATCATAAATACGGAACTCGGCCGATTCTGTTCCTTCCAGTTTGTATTCAAGCACCATATTTCCCGAATTTGGATTAGGATATAATTTATAGTTACTTGTTTTAGATTCCACCCGATTTCTGAATTGCTGAGGCTGATTTGGATTTACAGGTGTTTCGTTCGGAACATCTATCCAAAGCATGGTCCTTGCCCTGTACACTGCCTCTCCACCATAAGTCGGGCTTTGAACAGCAATGGCATGCAGGGTAGCTCTTTGCTCCTGGTCCAGCACATATATATCGCCTTTGGTAGTATCCATCAGATAATTTAACTGAGCCAGCAATATATCGTTTACTGCCCGCTCGTTAGTTTCTATATTATTATTCGGGATAATGGCATTGTTTGCAAATATTGCGGAAGCGATATCACCGGATAGAATGTACTGGGTTACCTGCTCAAACTTTCCAACATTTTTGGTACTTGCTATTGCATAGAATGCCTGGTACAGGTTATCGTCCTGTGCTCCTATATTAATCATTGAAGCATCTCTGCTGATTATTCTATATGCATAGATGGTATCGTTCAATAAGCGTTCAGCAGCTAAGGTATCGTATTGCGCTTCTCCTCTTATAATAGACCCTAACATTTCCTCTCTGTCCGAAACAGTAACCGTTCTTAACACATTGCCTGATAAAACAGGCATTGAAGTGGGTGGTGTATGCGTGCACTGGTCAGAATTGGAAGTATTAACAGTTAATATTTCTGCAGGATTTACAATACTGAATGGGGTATAAACAGTATTGTTATAATACCAGTTGCGCAATGTTGAAGTTGTATTACCTGCAAGGTCATAGTTGGGAGCCGCATAAAAAGGCGCATTGGGATTATTCCAAATATTACCGGTAACATCAGTTGAAGAAGTAGTTAACTGATTGCTGATGGATGGGGCTGTACCAAAATTAAAGTAAAACCCATCGTAACACTTATCAAGTTTGTTACATCCATACAAAGAACCAACACAATTGTCGTTCAGACCAATTCCGGTACTCATGTATCCTGTATGGTTATACCAAACTTTAGTATTAGTAGTTACATCATTTAATATCCCTAATAACTCCTTGTAAGAAGCAGTTGGTGTCCATGGTGAACCTCCTACAGATGCTCCTTTGTTTTCCATAAAATTATCGTGTATGTTTGCTTTGTCCACATCTTCTGTCCATATTCCATGTGCTGGGTTTCCGGCATTGTTCAATGTTCCCGGGTCAGCATATATGTCTATATGGCTATTCAAAATCTCAGCAGTATTATCCGTGTTGCCTTGCATTCTTATTCCATCGCAGGTATGGCTATTGTCAAAGGTGTACATACCAAAGTGATTATCATCAATAAGAACAGGAGAAGGATTAGCGGCTATGGTGGTAAATATACCTATTCCAAAGCTGTTTTTAACCGTAGAAAGATAAGGGAAGGAACTCATACTGATATGATTTCCGCGGATAGTGGTTGCCACATCGGCTAAAAGGTTAACCGCGCTAATTCCATAATGTACATTACCAATTGTATTTATCAATACATCGTTGGTTCTGCCTTGTCCTCCGTCTAATAAAACCCCATAAGTCATTCCATCCCATATCTGGTTATTTATTACCTGGGTATTGTTATTGTAACTAAATACCCCATTGTCGCAATTGGTTATCCAGTTGGTTTGAGAGGGCAACACAGTATTGTCTCCTCCCACTATCAGGTATCTTGGCACACCCGGAGACAACCCCCCTGCGTATTTTACATAAGCATACACAGCAGCAGTATTAAGGAAAAGCGGGTCGCCCCCTTGTCCGCTTAATGTACCTGCTTTTATATTATAGATATTAAAAAACAAGTTGTTGTACACTGAAGTATTGCTATAGATACTTCTTATTCCATAATCAAGGAAATCAAATGTATTCATTCCGTCATTGGTTTCATTTGCATTGCCTGTAAGATAAGTTTGGTCACCTATCTCTAAAGGAATTGAGTTGGATACATATTCAACATCTACTCCCACATGAGAACGTTCTTTTGAGCGGGGCCATTTCAAAAAAGAAAATTTATAATCTCCTGCAGTATTGGGTACTACATACGAATTCATATTATAATCCCAATAAAGTCCGGTGGCGGAAATTCCCATCGGGTCGTATGTATAAGTTGGATATACAGACTGGTTATATACTCCCCAGATAAAATCCTGCAAAGGGGTGTATATGTTTCCTGCATATAAACCTAAGGTAGTTAAATCCCTGCATGTAAAAATACTATGGTCTATCTGGTGGTCTCCGCTCCAGGTGCCTTTAAAATCTCTTACCACCAGCCCTTTGTAATTTTTATTAAATACAGTTTCACTGATGCTATAGAGTCCTCCATTAAGCGAAGTTATAGCACTGTCTGCATCTTCAAGCAATGAATTATCAACTGTAATTTTCCCGGGGGTATCGCCTCCAGGTACTTCTATGCCGTTCCACATATCGTCACAGCAGGATAGTAAATGACAATCTTCCAGTTCAAATTTTATTCCCGGGCTAACAATAATTTTTGCTTCATGACCTAAAAATACTTCGCAACCTTCGAGAGTTAAATCATGGTCCACATAAAAGTTACCGTTAATAGAAAATGCTTTTTCAAAGACAATCATTCCAGGAGAAGCCCAGTAAATATCAAAAACACTTAAACTGGGGTTAACAGACATACCGCTCATAAATTGAGAAGCATGATCCAGCGGGGGATGAACGGCTGGAAAACCGTCTACAGTATATCCCAGGTCTCCCAGCACAGGGCCTATTTTACCAGTTACAAGGTCTTTTGTTTCACAACAACCAAATATAACAAGAGGAAAAACATGGTCGCATTCGCACATACTAATAGTAATATCAATGGTAACATCGCAAGTAGGTTTTGTTAGCCAATTAATAGTAAAACTACCATCAGCAGCAATAGCCGAAATGGAACTGATAAATGGTGAAGAGCTGGTAGCTGTATAGGTAGCGCCAGCTATTGTAAGATGAGGTGTAATGGTATAAGAAACTGACTGACCTCCTTCTTTAATAGAACATGGAATTACTTCTGTTGCTAATGTAGGTGCTATTGCAGCTTCATCCACATGTAAGGAAACCTGATCAATATAATAATATGCATGGGCTCCCACATCGAGATGACCAGGATGATTTGCGTCAGGAAAAGAAGGATCTAAAGCCGGGTTCAATGGAACATAATCATCATTTTGAAAATTTCCTATAATGATTACGTATGTTCCACTATTTGCAGGTGTAAATGTACCTGATACTTGCATCCATTTTGTTTTATCTGTCATATATCCGCCATTCAAATGGAAATTATTTGGACCAGTAACTCCATTAATAGTATGAACAGAAGAAGTTGCCCAGGCTGCTCCATAAGAAGGTTGCTGAATTTGAGGTATTACAGATGTTAAAGCCATTGTGTTTGGATTATACCCTGCCACTGTGCTTGCACCGGGGTTGTATAATAAATAGTTTCGGGTACTTACCATGTCAGCATACACTGGTGCCCCAGGAGTGCTCGTTAATGTATAAGGATCGGCCATGTACGGAAGTGGCCAATCAGCAGTTTGCCGATAGAAATACATTCCAATATGATTGCTTGCGTAAACACTGTTATCTGCCAGACTAACCATAAAGGAGGCATCGTAGGTAACCCCTTCCAGCAAATTACAAGTTATTTCCTGATATATGTATTCCTTATATTCAGGATTGGCACTTATTGCATGTGTACTTGTATTATCCACCCAAGCTTGGTAGGAATAAAACCCGGCATATCCTTGTCCGTCAGTATTGCCTAAAGGATCTGTTGAGTTTTGATTTCCTTGCGAATTTGCAGGCACCCCTGCTGTAGCAAGAGCCGATCCGGCATTAAAAGCATCCGGTGAACAGTAATAAGGATGAGTATATAAGGTGGTGGGATATGTCCCGACTACGGGATAATATCCAAATCCTACATTATCATAAGGATTATTACTTACAATTGTTGCAGAGGCCGGATAAACCCATCCTTCTTCCCAACCACAATCCTGTATTACGTTTTGTTGAGTAGGTATATCAACAAATTGTTCGAAGTCACCATTCCTAACCATTTCAGGACAAATAGCTGGTTCACCTGGGCAAATTAAAGGAGCATGCATGTCAATAAATGTATGGAATTTCAATTCCGCTGTAGAAGTAGTATCCGTTTTCTCAAAAAGTACATAATAAGTATTTCCCATAGTTAGGGATGTTGTGCTTAATACCAATACGCTGTCTGTCCATCCGCTTATGGTATCGCTTGTAACTAAAGAAAGACCGCTGCATGTTCCGCTCCATAATGTAATTTTGCTGAACATATTTGTTGTATCAAGAGCCCATTCAGTAAACGTAGCGTCTATTGAATCACTCAATGCTGTAAATTTATACCAAACCTTACCTGATAAAAATGATTCCTCAGGTGTTATGTCCGGGTCATAAATAAATGTTCTGGCACTATCACAGCTTAAGCCGCTCTGCGCCCTCGTTGTTTTATTCCACCCCATCAAAAGCAGGGCAAGAATAATAATCGTGAATTTTTTTTTCATTTTTTAATAGTTTTAATTTTTCTCAAAACCTCTTCCTTAATTTAAACGAATCAGAATTCCCATTCTGAAAGTACTTAGTAATCTGTTTTTGAGCAAGCGAACTTTTTAATCTGTTTGATGTTGCACCTCCTTTCTTTTTTTAGTTAATAGATAATTTAATAATTAGGGTAATTCGGGTAATTGAGGGTAACTCAGGAACAATCACCTCAATCACTCAATTACCCAACCCCCTTAAACCCCCACCATATTAAAAGTATGATTATACACAAACACACCATCTACATAAGTGAGCACAAATTCCTGGGCTATATATCCCGGAGCTTCCACCTCAATGGTTATTTCATCGGCCACAGTGGTGGTTAATGTGGCGTTTCCGGCTGCATCGGTTAGCTGTGAGTTTTCACTTTCCACTATGCTAACTGTGGCACCCTCTATGGCTGCACGTGTATCAGCATTTAATACCGTTACATTAATAGTGTACGATTGGCTGGATACAAATATTTCTCCCCACAGGCGGCATTTTCTGCGTTGAGAAGGAGCATCATCTTCATCATAAAATGTTTCTATCTCATCCCATATTTTTTTAATCAGCTTATCCACATCTTCGCGCGAATTTTCCACATCTTCCTGAGTTGTATCGTAAGCCGATTTTTTAATAGCGTGAGAATTATTGGTGAGTACAAAAGCATCCACCACTGCGTTTACCTGAGCCGTGGTAGGGTTGCTCATGGCAGCACCTCCGGCAGCCAGGCGGGCTATATCGCCATTTTTAATGTTAGCGCCCCAGTCTCTTATATCGGCTTCCGAAGCTAATGAGGGCACCGCATTGGCCGATAGGTCGAGCGAATAATAACTTTTGGCACTCGAAGGATATACCCCCCTTTCCACTCCCAGGAAAAACACCTGAAAAAAATGACTGATGAACATCCTGGCCAGCTCCTTGGCTACCTCGTTTAAGGAGGTGCTGCTTCCCTGGGTGGCCAATGCCACCGCCCGGGCCAGCAGCAAGGCCGGAAAAGAAAGGTTCGTAGCTGTTACCCTTGCCTGTGTGGCGGGTGTTAGGGCCATATCGGCCGGTGCTACCCGGCCCATTTGTGCATCTGCGGCATTTAATGCGCGCTTTCTGCCAGTGTCTGTTTTAGGCAATCGCCTGCTTATAACTACCATATCTTTATATTTTTTTTGTTTAATTTTTTGTTTTATGCCGGTTTGTTTTCTTTATTTCCGGCTATTGTTATTTTTATTTATTTTTGTTAAAGTGACTTTTTGGCATACCAGGGTATGCAGACAGACGGGTGGAGGTTTGCTGTATAAAATATTGTAAATCAATGTAAATAGAATTATTTCGGAATGCCCAACGGAATAAAAGCAAATGAGAGGGGGGCAAATTGAACCTAATCCGGGTCTCTCCAACATGGGAGGGGGGCAGATTGAACCTAATCCGGGTCCCTCCAACATTGGAGGGGGGCAGATTGAACCTAATCCAGGTACCTCCAACGTGGGAGGGGGGCAAATTGAACCTAATCCGGGTCCCTCCAACATGGGAGGGGGGCAGATTGAATCTAATCCGGGTCCCTCCAACATGGGAGAGGGGCAGATTGAATCTAATTTGTGGTCCATCCGTTTTACTAAACCCTGTATTAAAGTCAATTTGGCATCCTTCCGGTTTTGTAAACCTTCAATTGAAACCAATTTTGCCTCCTCTCGGTTTTTGGAACCAAGGATTATTTTCCATATCCAGTTTACTAATGTGAGGAACCCTTTCATTTTTTATCCTTTTTGTTTTTTAAAAATGAATTACCTTTTTAGGGAAATCAATTTTTAATTACGGCTGCTGATGATTAATTTCTTTTCAGCGACCAAAGGAAGTAAAAACAATAAGTTGAAAATGGCAGGCTGGTGAAAGGGGTAATATTCTTTGCGAAAAGGGTAGTTTTCTTTGCGAAATCTTTTTTTAGTAGATAAGATTATCCCAAACGTTAATTAATTCCTGCCATAATTCCTCCTTACCTGCAAATATTGGTTTGGTATAAGGAGCCTTGAGGTAAATAATTCCCTCAGCTCTTTTTAACCTTTCTATATATAATATATTGACCAAAAAACTTTTCTGAACTCTGTAAATACCACAGCCATAAACTTCTTCCTCGCAAACCTTTAATGTTTTTGAAACTAAAAAATTACTGCCATCAGCAAAATTAAAACGTACCTGCGAATTAGCGGATTCCATATATGCCAGCGTATTCAGAATGATTTTTTTTTCACCATGTTCATTATTCTTCAGTGTAAGTAGCCGATTTTGCTGAAGAGTAAGATTTGCAATAGAGTACTTTTTTCTTAAAGCAGTTTCTATCAATGGCACTATCCGTTTGATTGTCTGGACAGCATCCACAGGTTTTTGCAAAAATTCATGCTTATGATTTATCAGTTTATTGTTTATTTTCTGATTCTCCGGAGTGGTTACAAATACCACCTCAAACCCTTTTTCAGTCTTTGTTTTGGCAAACTTAAAACCATCTCCTCCGCATTGCAGCGGGTCTATAAAAATAATGTCGGGCTGCAAAGTGTTAATTACAGGGCGTGCCAGGTCAATGTGTTCGAAACAGCCTGTAACTGTTAAACCAAAAAGTTCTTGCTTTAGCAGCAAACAGAGATGTTCTCTGTGGTTATTATTGCTGTCAATAATAATGGCGGTTAAATTTTTTTTCATGGCTTTATTATTTATGATTATAAAATCAAAAACTTATTTTCATTGCAATTATCTTACATCATACTTACCTTTTATAGATACATAACTTGTAAATAAATGCACCTCTTGTTTAACGTTTCAAAATTAGCTACTGCCTGTAGGTTCTGCCAAATCGAAATTCAGTAGATTTTGTACTGAAATTCAGTATTTTTTCTTCTACTGAAATTCAGTACACCCTAATGAAATTCAGTAGAAATTTTACCTGTTTTATCTTTTTAAGCCTTCTGTAAATGATGCACCAACACCACTTATTTAACGTTTCAAAATTAGCTACTGCCTGTACCAACTGCCAAATCGAAATTCGGTATTTTCTCTACCGAAATTCGGTATTTTTTTCTCTACCGAATTTCGGTAGGGTTTTATCAGGCGAAAATTAAATTTACCAATAAGTAAATAATGTAACTTTTGCTTTGCGTTTTGAAATACCATGCTTAAAAATAACAGGGACCTTTGTGCGGTGAAAATTTATTCACCATTAAAACAAATAAAAAATTAAATGAAAAAATTAGTGGTAGTAGTGTCTGCCTGTATGTTGATGGCAGTAGGTAGTAAAGCACAAGGTAGGTTAGAAGCAGGATTTCGTTTCAATCCGCAGTTTACAGCAATATTAAATAAAGAGGATGCAGATGCAGGAAACGAATTAAATCCGGAAACTCATTTTACGGCTCGCTCGTTTGGTGTAGGGTTTATGTATAACATCAGCAACAGTATAGGCTTAGGGGCCGATGTATTATTTTCACGCGAAGGTCAGGCCTATAGCGGATACATAACAGGAACTTCCGTTAATCAGGAGGCGTACACCGCAGTAATAGACAAGCAGACATTTCTTAATAACGAGTTAGTACTGGGCGATTACAAAGCACTGGCCGAATTAAATTATGTAAAAGTTCCGGTAATGCTTTCGCTGGGTTCCGATAAATCCAAAAAAGTATTTTTCTCGGTGCTGGCAGGTCCGCAGTTTAATTTTCTTGTAAATGTAGCGCAGGAAGTAAACGGAAAAGACCTGGAATATCCTTATACCAATATAGAGGCAAAGGATTTGTACAAACCGGTTACCTACAGCGGAATGCTGGCCATAGGTGGCGGACTCAATGTGGGGCCGCACCTGGTATTGTCAGCAAGATTAAGAGCTGATTATGGATTTACAGACGCAGAGAAAAAAGACGTAATGATTAGTTATCTCGGAACCCCATCCACCCGGTTTTATTCAACCAATCGCGGTGCTGCTCATACCCTTACAGGTGGGCTGATGATAGGATTAGATATAAAAATATAAACACAATTTTATCTTAATAAAAGCGATGCAAAGATAATCTGCATCGCTTTTTTTTTGCCCTAAAATAAATTCCATAACCGTTATTTGTCATTTGGTCGATGTCCCAACCTTTAAACAATAAAATGTTAATACTTACTCCTGTTTTATCATTTTAATTGTAATTTTTATTTTAC
Source organism: Bacteroidota bacterium (assembly GCA_947479085.1). Taxonomy (GTDB): domain Bacteria; phylum Bacteroidota; class Bacteroidia; order 2-12-FULL-35-15; family 2-12-FULL-35-15; genus 2-12-FULL-35-15. The sequence goes on from CANJYB010000002.1 coordinate 112,756, forward strand.
TTTAGTGACCTCTAATCGATACAATGCCTGTGAACAATAAGCTACTGTTTTCATTTTTAATTCCTTTGTTTTTACTATTCTCTTTTTCGCTGCATGCGCAAAAACTGAATATTAAAAACTTTACCATTGATGATGGATTAACTCAGCCACAGGTACTCGATATGGAGCAAGACCATACAGGAGCCATTTGGCTTGCTACCAACGGAATTGGTGTTATTCAGTTTGACGGGCTGAAATACACCACCTATGCCACCCGCGAAGGGCTGAACAGCAATCACGTATTTTCAGTATTTGAAGACAACCACCAATGCCTCTGGATAGGCACAGCCAAAGGGCTTAACAAGTATGAAAATAAAATGCTGGCTAAGGTAGCCGATACCCTTGTCAATCAGATTTCCATTCATACTTTTCATCAGCATAGCTCCAATTCGCTTTGGATAGGGACCAACAAAGGGATAGTTATTTTCAAGGATGGAAAGTTTACACCCTTTAAAAATAATAAGGAACTGGGCAATTCGCAGGTATGGGCCATGGAAGAAGACAAGTTTGGCAATACCTGGATTGCCACTTTGCTTAACGGAGTGTTTTGTTTCGATGGAAAAAAGATGATACACTTTGGTATTGACGAAGGCCTGAACGACAACCGCTGCCGCGATTTGATAATGAAAGAAAATTTCCTCTGGGTGGCTACTTACAAGGGAATAAGTGTACTGGATGTTTCGAAACCTATACTGGGCGGAGGAAAACACTTTGACTCATTACGAATAGCCGGTAAAGCATTTACCGAAAGTTCGCACCGGCTGTTTAAGGATAACAAAGGTGCTATCTGGGTAGGAAGTATTCAGGGTGTTACCAAGGTGGAGAATAACCGCGAAACATTGATTACCAAAAATAACGGGCTTTGCAATACCGTGATAGATGCAATAATGCAGGACAATGAAGGCAATATGTGGTTTGGTTCTTATGGTGGAGGACTTAGCAGGTATCGCAATAATTTATTTGTCAATATCAGCGAACAACAAGGCTTGGCGCATAATGATGTAATGTCTTTTTTAAAAGATAAAAAAAATAACCTCTGGATAGCCACCTGGGGTGGAGGTGTATCCCGGATGGATTACAATGCCTTTAAAGACAGAGACACCACCATCTTCCGTAATTTTATGCAGCAAAAAGATGGACTCCCTGCAAATACTATCACCAGCATGTGCGAGGACAAAAGGGGCAATATCTGGCTTGCCACCATGGCTGCTGGCGTAAGCAGGTATGATGGAAAAAAGTTTACCAACTATGACATAAGCTCCGGGCTAGATGGCTTGCGAAACCAGGCCATGCTGGCAGACAAAAATGGTAATGTGTGGATAGGGAACGAAGCAGGAGTGGATAAGTTTGATGGCGAAAATTTTATTCATTACGGCAGACAACAAGGCTTTTCGGTGCAAGGCGTCAGCTGTATATATGAGGATGACAACGGTTATCTATGGTTTGGTTCGCAGGATAAAATAGTGAAGTACGATGGGAAAAATTTCACCTCCATCCTTCGCTCTGAAGGGTTTCCACATTTAAAAAATATTACAAAAGACAAAAGAGGTTACCTCTGGTTCAGTACCGATGCCGGTGCCTGTATATACACAGGTAAAGGATTCAGAGTTATCAGTGAAAACGATGGACTGGTTTCCAATACTGTAAGTTTTGTTCGTCCGGATTTGGATGGGAACCTGTGGATAGGCACTAATAAAGGAATTGACAAGCTTGACCTCAACCGGTTTATTAACCAGAAAGAAATATCATTAACACATTACGGCAAGTACGAAGGGTTCAATAACCTGCAGTGCAACCCCAATTCTTTTTTTGCAGACAATGATGGAAAGCTTTGGATAGGTACCAACAATGGTGTAATGATTTATAACCCCCGGTTGGATGGAAACAAAAATCTGGTGGAACCCATTACGCAACTCACCGGCATCAGGTTGTTTCTTAACCCCGTTGATTTAAGTAAGTATTCAGATAGTATTAAAAACGGGTTGCCGGTTAATTTTGTATTGCCTTACAGCGAGAACCATGTAACTTTTGATTTTATTGGAATATCGCAAACAGACCCGGAAAAAGTAAAATACCAGTTTAAGCTGGAAGGTGCGGATAATGAATGGTCTCCGGAGAGCAAAGAAACCAAGGCAACCTATTCAAACCTTGCACCGGGCAAATACACTTTTGTACTGAAAGCTAAAAACAGTGATGGAGTATGGAACAGTAAACCATTAACATTTTCTTTCCAGATTATTTCCCCCATCTGGAAAAGACCATGGTTCTTTCTAACTCTTATGGTTATTGGTGTTATCGGTATTTACATGGTAATAAAAATCCGCGAAAGAAGATTACGTTTTTCCAAACGATTGCTCGAGCGACAGGTTTCATTACGAACAAAGGAGTTGTTTGATGAAAAGGAAAAACTTCAGGTGTTGAACTCGGAAATAGACGAAAAAAACAAAGCCATTACAGATAGTATTCATTATGCAAAAAGAATTCAGCAGGCCCTGTTACCTTCGGATACTTCAATGAAACAAATCTTCCCCGATTCGTTTGTGTTTTTCAGGCCAAAGGATATTGTGAGCGGAGATTTTTACTGGATGGAACAATGGGGTCATCAAACCCTTATAGCTGCAGTAGATTGCACTGGTCATGGTGTGCCGGGTGCATTCATGAGTATAGTGGGCCACAATATTCTGACACATGCTGTTAATGTATTGGGTTTAACCAAACCTGCATTAATACTGAACGAAACAAATAAACAGTTGTCAAGAAAGTTAAATCAAAATCCATTGGAAGCCAAAGTAAGAGATGGAATGGACATAGCATTGTGTTCTATTAATTATACAAAATCCACCATGGAATACGCAGGAGCGAATAACCCTGTATGGATGATACGTAACAATGAAGTGATAGAGATAAAAGGAAATAAATTTCCGATCGGAGTTTATATGGGAGAAGAGTTTCAGAAATTTACCAACCATGAATGGGAGCTTCAGAAAGGTGATTACATCTATATATTTACAGATGGTTATGCCGATCAGTTTGGTGGAGAAAAGGGAAAAAAATTTAAGTACAAGGAATTCCAGAAAATGCTTTTGGACAATCATAAAAAACCAATGGTGGAACAGAAACTCCTTCTCGAAAGAGCGTTTGACGAATGGAGAGGAAGCCTGGAGCAGGTGGATGACGTATTGGTAATTGGCATCCGGATATAAAAGAGTTAAAAAAATCATGAAAGATAATTCTCCTAAAATAGTATTAGTATTTATTGCTATTGCACTTTCCATATTAGTTTCCATTTTAATAAGTTCCTTTATATTTAATCTAAAAGAAACATTCAGTTGGAATTTTGTTGCCTTCAGTTTTGTTGTTTCCTTTATGACAGCTATGGTTCTCCTGGTTTTTGTAAATCGTTTAGTTTTCAAAAAGATTGAACGAATATTGCAGCATGTAAAAGATTTTCGCGCGCATGGTGATACTTCTATAACTGATGTTGATTACAGTAAGAATGAAATCAATAACCTGGATGAAGAAATAATGGCATGGGCCAATGACAGGAAAAATGAAATAGAACGATTGAAGAAGTTGGAAGTTTACAGAAAAGAATTTCTTGGCAACGTATCGCATGAGTTGAAAACGCCTATCTTTAATATACAAGGGTATGTACTTACTTTATTGGATGGAGGATTGGAAGATGCCTCCATCAACAGGAATTATTTGCAGCGTGCTGAAAAAAGTGTTGACAGAATGATTGCCATAATAGATGATCTGGAAGCAATATCTCAACTGGAAACAGGCGAATTGCAAATAGAGCCGGAACGATTTGATATCACTGCATTAATTAAAGATGTGTTGGATGCTCAGGAATTGAAGGCTACTGCAAGAGGTATCATCCTTACCATGACAGGAGAGCCAAAACCTTTATATGTTTTAGCTGATAAATTCAGGATACGACAGGTGATTGTAAACCTGATTGTAAACTCTGTGAAATATGGAAAAGAGTATGGTGAAACAAAAGTCAGAATTTATGATGTGGGAGAAAATATTTCTGTTGAGATATCTGATAATGGAATAGGGATAGCCAGTGAACACCTGCCTCGTTTGTTCGAACGCTTCTATCGGGCTGATAAAAGCCGTTCGAGAGAGCAGGGAGGAACAGGTTTAGGTTTAGCTATTGTAAAGCACATTATAGAAGCACATAATCAAACCATTAATGTAATGAGCACAGAGGGCGCAGGCACGGTGTTTTCGTTTACTTTAAAAAAGGCATAAAGAAGTATTATTGGTTAGTACTGTTTAATGAAACAAAGAAGGTGCATCCTTCCCCGCTCTTAGAAGAAAACCAGATCTTCCCGTTAATACTTTCCACAATATTTTTAACCATTGCAAGTCCCAGCCCCATGCCACCAGTCTTTGTGGTAAAGTTTGGTGAGAATATTTTATCAAGCACATCTTCCGAAATTCCGGCTCCGTTATCTGAAATACTTATTATTATCTGTTCCATTTCTTTTTTGACGGAAACAATTATTTTACCTTCTTTGTCTTCGGGGATTGCTTGTATTGCATTTTTAAAGAGATTGTTAAATACCCTCAGTAGTTGTTCCTTGTCAGCCAGAACAAAGTAGTCTTCTTTATTTTCTTTATTAAAAATGAAGTGAACATTTTGTGTATTGCTATATAAACCAATTGTACTTAATAGTATTTCCTGCAGGTTTATTCTTTCCAGGTTGGTTTTAGGCATCTTGGCAAAGTTGGAAAACTCAGTAGCTATGGTAGAAAGTGTATCAATCTGTTCAATAAGGGTTTTGGTTAATCGCTCCATTTTTATATCCATATCCGGAGCATGGTCCAGCCATGTACGCTGTAAATGCTGAACAGAGAGCTTCATAGGAGTGAGGGGGTTTTTAATTTCATGGGCTACCTGTTTAGCCATTTCCCTCCAGGCACTTTCCCTTTCTGATTTTGCAAGTAACTCCGCGCTCTTTGCAAGTTCCGAAATCATCCGGTTGTATTCACTCACAAGGCTTCCTATCTCGTCATTCTCTTTCCATTCTATTGGCTCGTTTGTTCTTCCTAGTTTTATTTTACTCAGTTTATCCTGGATTAGTTTTAATGGTTTGGTTACATAATTGGAAATAAAAATAGCAGTGATAATAGAAAGCGCAAATAGTAATACATAAATATTAATCAATGCAACAAGGAATCCTGAAATCTCTTTCTCAAGCTCGCTTTGTTTAGCAAAATAAGGCAGGTTAAGATAAGCAAGCAATTTGCCATCTTTGTTTTTAAATGGAATATAAGCAGATAAATAGTTAAGTTTTCCTATTCGTTCATCGTGAATAAATTCCGTTTTCCCCAGGATAGCAATTTGTAAGAATGCTTCAGGGTTCATCTTTTTAGAAGTCAATCCTTCATCAAATACTTTGGAGCGGGAAGAAGCATAAAGATTTCCTTTCGCATCATAAAAACTGATATCAGTAAAAAAGATGGAGGAAGATTTCTTTAGATTAAAAGAAACGTATTCAGTAAGCCCTTTATTCAAAATGGGTTCAGCCGATAGTTTTTCACCCAAATCAATTAATACGGAATGAATCTTTTCGCTAATGTTTTTCTGGTTCTGTGTTTCAAACTGATGCTTGATATAATAAATAGTGCCGCCACCAAAAAGTGCAAGAGAAACTAACACAATTAATACGAGTACTACCTGGATTCGGTATTTGAAACTGAAATTGTCTAATAAACTTCCCAATGAAATCTGCCGAAAGAACAAAATTGTAAGGAGCAACAAACAGAAGAAAGCAAAAAGATAAGAGAAGGTGGTAACTTTCCCAATCAGCCCTTCGCTTTTAAAACTAAGAACAATTAATGTTTCCTTATCCGGTTGATATAAGAGGTGGTTGTATCCATCCTTGTCAACAAAATTAAATTCCTGTTTGGAAATTTCGAAATCCTTACTCTTCATTCCATATGAATATTTGCCGTATTGATTTATCAGTTCATGATGTTTGTATTTTGCGTAGGAGTAGTTAGTGAGTTCTTCAGATAAGCCAATGTTTCTGTCCAAAAGCAATTCAGGGAAACCAATTTCATCCGAAATAAACTTGGCATCCAATTCTATATAAAGTGTTCCGTATTTATGTTTGGTTTTTGGATTACGGTAAAGGACCAGTTTAGTCAGATAGCTTATTTTTCCTGACTCGTTATTAATGAAATTAAAATTTTCGTTGGAGGTAGGCCTACCTTTTTTTGCAATCAGCTCATCAAAATAAAAGTTATTATCAAACAAAGTGTTTTGAGATTTGATAACAGGTACACACATACTATCGAAAAGCGCAACGTGTACATCGTATTTTTCCCAGAAACCACTGAAATATTGTTGTTTAATTCTCTTCTCAAATTCGGCAGGTTGCTTTTCCACTTTGTCAACATAGGAGATTAAAACTAAATCATTTTGTAGTTTATCTTCTATGTCCTGAAATAATAATTCCGCTACAGGGTCTTGTTCTGCCGAAAGTTTTTCTGCATAAATTTTCCTGATTTCCATTTCCTTTATGCTCGTATGTTTTATGAAAATATGTACAGCATACAAGGAAAAAATAAATACCAGCAAAACAATTCCGGAAAATGGATAAACGGTCTGTTTTCGTTTTATTAGTGCTATGGAAAGGATAAGAATAAAAGGCAGGAAGATTACTATCAAATCAAGTGTGCCAAGCAAATGTGAAATTACAGTATGAATGGTAGCTGAAATAACAAACACCAAAATGAACTCACGATTATTTAGCTTCAATTGCTTTAAAACAGAAACCATTTTATCAGCAAACAAAAAGTAAACAAACAATAAGAGACCTATAATGAAAATCGCAGTATAAGTATATCCATTAAGGCTAAACAAATTATTAATGGAGAATGCAATGTTGGAGTTTTTGATTAAACCAATAAATACTTCTGTAATTATCCATGAAAACCAAAAGAAACCAAGGAAAAAAAACAGGGATAGTACAAGTTTGTTAATGTTTTTTAGCCGGTAAACTAAATGGTCAATATTACTTTTTGTTAAAACATAAAAAGAAAGATAAAATAGAATTACTGCATTTATTAATAAATCACCAAGAGAGGTTAGCCATACTGAACTCGCATCGGCAAATACCTTTGGTAGGAATAGTTCAAAACCATAAAAACTTTCTGGGAATTTGAATCGGATTGATAAGTAGCGAAGCAATACAATTGACAAAACATATAAAAGCACAGAAAAGCTTTTGCCTGTTTTGTCTTTTGAGGTTAAAAATAAAGCTTGTAGGTAAAGTAGAATAAGAAAACAACCTATGAGATTAAGTAACACTACTACATAGGATGTATTGGAACTGTAATAATTAGCAGGGTTGAAATTAAGTGAGAATAAATGTTCTCCTGAAATACTTTTTATTGCATTGGTCGAATTAGGATTGTCGGTAATTAATTTTGTATCTGAAGCTAAATCAAAATCTTTTTGAAATTCATTAGCAAGGTATTTGTTCTGGTAGGGATATTCATTTTTTATCAGCGCCAATCCTACAACAGTTTTGGTTGTACTTGCATTGGTATGAGGACGCATAACCTCAAACCAACCGTTGTGAAGTTTCACCATTTTGGTGTCAAGACAAACTTCTTTCACCCAATTCTCAACAGCAATGGAGTTATCACTCCAGAATTTAAGGGTATCATTTTCATAAATTAAAACGGCTAATCCTTCCTGTTCCAGTAGTTCATTATAATATTGGGGCTTGTCTATAAAGAGTTGATTGTAATTTTGTTTTTCCGCTCTTTTGGCAAGGGCAGTCATTTCTTCCGTAAGTCGTAGTTCTTTTTTGTGCAATTCCTTTTCAAATCTGATGATGGTGGAGGAGGCATTGTCGCTGTAAGAGCGGTGCAGAAAATAAGCAGCAATAAAGAACACTAGAGAAAGTGTCAGAAGAACGTATTTGTTTTTGAGAGATGTTTTCAAAAGAAGAATATTAACCGGTTTTTTATTTTGTACAGAATTAAGTTTATTTTTACCATCAAAACAAAAGTAAAGAAATTAATTTTGGGCGGTACATTGCACCATAAATTATACCAAAATGGCAAAACAGAAAATAAACAGAAAAGAAGCTGATACCAGTATCTCTGCAGTGAAACCGAATTTTTTTGACAGTTTCCGGTTACAGGCAATTTTATTAATCATTATTGGTTTTGTGTTTTATGGAAATTCATTTCAAAATGAATATGCACTGGATGATGGTATTGTAATACAAAAGAATGACTATGTTCAACAAGGGCTTCGTGGTATTCCTAAAATAATGAAGACCGATGCATACGATAGTTTTTACAGGTCGATGAATGCTAAGCAGCAACTCTCCGGTGGACGATACAGACCTCTATCTGTCGTTACTTTTGCAATTGAACAGCAGTTATTCGGAAGCCATGAGAAAGTGAAGCCGGAAACAGATGTGGCGATGGTAAGGCATATTATGAATGTTTTGTTTTTTATTTTATCTGTCGTAATCCTTCTTTATTTCCTTCAGACGTATATTTTTAAAGACACACCTTTGGTAGCATTTTTAACCTGTCTGGTTTTCTTAATTCACCCTATACATACTGAGGTTATTTCGAATGTGAAGAGCCGAGACGAAATTCTGTCCTTCTTATTTATTGTTCTCACCTTTATTGCTGCTTTTAAATATCGTGAAACAAGAAAGATGTTTCATCTTTTTATTGGATTACTTTATTATTTCTGTGCTCTTCTCTCTAAGGAATACGCTGTTACTTTAGTTGTATTAATCCCAATGTTATTTTATATTGTTAACGGGGACACAATGAAGGGTGCATTAGTGGCCGTTATCCCCTATATTTTTATTGCCGCTATTTATTTACTCATCAGGTATTCTATTGTAAAAGCAGGCGCTACCGGAGAGAATCCTGATGTATTAAATAACCCATTTAAGTTTGCAACAGATGCCGAAAAGTGGGCTACTAAAATTGAAATACTAAATCATTATTTGAAACTTTTGTTTTTCCCTTACCCTCTTTCCAGCGATTACTCATACAATACAATACCTTATACAAACTTTACAAACCCAATGGTTTGGTTTTCTATTCTTTTTCATTTATCAGCTGTGGCTGCCACTTTTTGGCTTTTCTTTAAAAGAAATATCCTGAGTTTTGCTTTAGCCTTTTATTTGTTGCATTTGCTGTTGGTGTCAAACTTTATTATGAATTTGGGGGCAACTATGGGGGAACGTTTGGTATTCCATTCTTCTTTTGGTTTTGCTATTATTATTGCAATTGGCATTAATTATTTAATCCAAAAAGTAACTGTTACTAATGTAAGAAAGATTGTAACAGTTTGTTTTATTTGTCTTATTTCTGTCTCATGTCTTGCCTTTGTTTTTCCGCGAAATGCACAATGGAAAAATGATACCACCCTTTTTATAGCAGATGCTCAAACAGTTCCTAATAGCTCATTGGTTAATGGAAATGCGGGGAAGGCTTATCTTGATTTGGCAGAAAAGCCTGAAAATAAAACGAAAGAAAAGGAGTTAATTAGAAAAGCCATTTCACATTTAAGTAAATCCGTTGCTATTCATACTGAATATGTGAACGGATACCTCAACCTTGGAGTAGCATATTATAAGTTAGAAAATTACGATAGTGCCAAAGTAGTTTGGGACATAGCAAAGAGAATTTATCCCAATAATCCATTTGTAAAAAGAAACTATGATTTGCTGGCTCAGGTATACTTTAATAAAGGTATGGAAATAGGTGCTAAAAACCCACTGGAAGCAATTGAATATATTGAAAAGGCAGTAAAAATGGACACTGAAAATGATAATTATTGGTATAACTTGGGTGGAGCTTATTATACCATAATGGATTTTGAAAAGGCTAAATATGCCTGGGATACTGCTGTTCAACTTAACCCAAATAATGAGCAGGCAAAACAGGGGCTAAATGCTATTCCTGTTAAATAGTCTAATAACTTAGGAAGTAATAAAAATAAACCCTTGCCTGACTTTCGGGCAAGGGTTTATAAAAGGAGAGAAAAAAGAATTACTATTTTCCCAACTGAACTAACCGTATGGAAGCCGTTTTAAAAGGAGTGGTGAGTTTAAGAGTATAAACACCATTGCTCAAACCAATATCCTTCACGTTCATATTAAATTCATAATGCCCTATTTCCTGGGTTCCTTTTGAAACTGAGTAAACTTTTTCTCCCATCACATTAAATAATTCAAATTTAACGTCAGATTTTTCAGGAATAAAGTAACTTACTGTTGTGCTTTCTGTAGCTGGATTCGGGTAAATGGAATATCCAAGTGACGCAACAGGAGAATCACTCAATCCGACTGTTAACAAAGTAATGTATTGAGTTAATGTATCGTTTCCACAGTTAGAAGATACAATTTGAGTTACGGCAAATGTACCATTGGATGTGTACAAGTGAGAAGGGTTCTGGTTATTAGAACTTCCACCGTCACCAAAAAACCATTGATAAGTATTATTGATATTTGGTGGGTTTGAAAACTGAACATTATTTCCATTAGCAGTATAGGTAAAGGAAGCAAGCGGTTGTGGGATCTGTTGGGTTAAAGTAATGGGAGCAGCTGCCCAGTTATTTGTTTCATTACTTTCTATAAAGTTATTATCAGGGTCAGTAATAGAAACTATATAATAATCTCCGTTACAAACTCCTGTTAAGTCCATCGACATACCTGCTAATCCCTGGCTGTAAATATCGAGGTTACCAACATAAATTCCCTGATCAACACCACAACCGGTAACCTGCCCGAAACCTGAATTAGGTATAGAGTCCATATTTATCGTATTCCCTGCACCATTATCTCTAACACAATAACCATAATTACTGGTACAATTACCAAGGTTTATCAAGCAGAAGGATATTTTAGAACCGGTAGCTACAATCGGCCATGTAGTGGCATCAGGATTGGAAGTGGCAGAACGTAAAGTAAATGCAGCCCAGTTATTAACATGGATATGTCCATGTGATGGATGATAACTCATGGTCCCTTGTGTCAAAGTATCGTGAGTGGTAATTACATTACCGTTTTTATGATAAATAGTTTGTAATAATTTTTGAGTAGGGAAACTTCCGTCAGGACAAGTTATCGTGGAGCAAGGGACAGTAACCGTATCGCACCAGCATGAATTGGAACCATGTATTTCCATTGGACCCCAGCCAATATTAGGTGTTGCGTTACTTAAAGTAATTAATCCAGGTGTTTCGGTATGTTGTTGTGCAATAATTAATGCAGATGCGGTCATATCTGGTAATAAATCGCAGTCTTGAGAACCATCGGGGCAATAGCAACCTGCACCGTTGGCAGCAGAACAAGGCCCGAATACAATTGGGTCTGCAGGAGGATTAGCTGCAAAAGTCACAGAAAAGGAGTTTAAGTTTCCAAAGTCACCTGGTACTTCGTCTATAATTGCAAGATACCAAACGCCATTTGGATTTTGGTTGTTGTTTAGATTGTTAATAGAAGAGACAGGCACATAAGTTCCTGTAAAAGGTGCGGAAGCAGAGGTTACGTTTCCATTAACTCCATTCATAGCAAAACAGCTATTGGTGAAGTTATCTCCGCCACCTCCATTATTGTTGGTTAATGACATGAAAGTAGAATCAGGTGACATTAACCGAATGTCTATATCTCCGTCATAAGTATGAGTAAGGTTCACACATACCTGGTATAACCCAAAAGAATTGTCTATCTGTGAAGGCAGCCCTGAGACTGTAACAGGAAAGTACCGAAGGGTATTGTCATCTGTAATGGCTCCTCCTGCGCTATTGGTAAATGTCTGTGCATTCAAAAACACAGGAGCCAGAAATAAAAAGGATAGTATAAGTTTTTTCATTTGGTTAAAGATTTAAGTTAGTAGAATACAATAGTAGAAAAAAATAATGTAAAACGCAATATTTTTGCCTAACAATTAAATCGGTCAACTAAATAATAAATAACTCAGATGAAAATAGAATAGCAATGAGTTAGTAAGCCCTAACATTTTTACCTTCCATATAATTAATGAAAGATTTATTCACCACTTTGTTCCCTCCAGGAGTAGGATATTTTCCTGTAAAATACCAGTCACCTGTATGATTAGGACAGGCATTATGCAATCCTTCTATGGTTTGATAAATTATTTCCACTTCAGCATTGGTGCCTTCCGGGCGCAAAAGCTCTGATATTTTTTTAGAAATATCTTCCGGTGTAAACGGTGCATATATTTCCTTAACCACATTAATTATTTTCTCTTTTGGTAAACTTTCCTGGGCTTTTGCTTTTTCATATAATTCATCCAAAAGGTTTTCTTTAAAATTATCTTTCAATAATTGCACAGCAGCCTGAAAGGCAATAAAATCGCCAAGTTTTGCCATGTCAATCCCGTAACAATCAGGGTAACGTATTTGAGGAGCAGAGGAAACGATTACAATTTTTCTTGGTCCTAATCTATCCAGTATTTTAATAATGCTTTGCTTTAAAGTGGTACCACGAACTATGGAATCATCAACCACCACAAGGCTATCAATTCCTCTTTTCACTACTCCATAAGTGGTATCATATACGTGGGCAACCATTTCATCACGTTGCGAATCATTGGTAATAAAGGTTCGCAGCTTTGCATCCTTTATTGCAATTTTATGAATGCGTGGCTGTATAGAAAGAATTTCACCTAACTCAGGGTCGCGAACGGCTGAACCCATTTGCAATATCTTATGTTTTTTTATCGTGTTGGCATAATGATGTAATCCTTCCACTAAGCCACCAAAGGCTACTTCTGCTGTGTTTGGAATATATGAAAAAACAGTGTTCTTTAAATCGTAATCCACAGACTTTAATACAGCCGGACAAAGTTGTTTACCAAGTTGTTGTCTTTCCTGGTATATATCTGCATCGCTTCCTCTTGAGAAATAAATGCGTTCGAAAGAGCAGGATGTTTTTTTAGCAGAAGAAATAATTTCCTGTTCAGAACAGGTCCCGTCTCTTTTAATTATTAAAGCATGCCCGGGAGTTAGTTGCTTTACGCTTTCTATAGGAACATTAAATGCAGTTTGAATAACTGGTCGTTCGGAAGTAACTACCACCACTTCATCATCTGAGTAATAAAATGAAGGTCGTATTCCATTCGGGTCGCGAAGTACAAATGCATCTCCATGACCAAATAAACCGGCCATGGTATACCCACCGTCCCATTTTTTACTTGCAGCTTTTAATATTCTTTGTACATCCAGGTGTTTGGCAATAAGCCCTGAAATTTCTGCTTTGGAATAACCTTCTTTTTTAAATTGCTTGAACAACCGTTCATTTTCATTGTCCAGAAAATGCCCGATTTTCTCCATTACTGTTACCGTATCATTTTTTTCTTTCGGGTGTTGGCCTAATTCTACCAGTTGGTCAAAGAGTTCGTCCACATTGGTAAGATTAAAATTACCTGCTACTACCAGGTTTCGGGTCATCCAGTTGTTCTGACGTAAAAAAGGATGACAGTTTTCCATGCTGTTGCCACCAAAAGTACCGTAACGCAAGTGGCCTAAAAACAATTCTCCTGTATAAGGTAAATTCTTTTTCAGCCATTCCGAATCTTTTAGTTTTTCAGGATGATGTTTGTGCACATCTTCAAAGCGGGCATTTATTTTTGAGAATATTTCTTTTATTGCTCGACTACCGGTGGCCCTGCTTCTGCTGATATACCTTGTTCCTGGCTCCACATCAAATTTAATGTTGGCTACACCTGCTCCATCCTGCCCACGATTATGCTGTTTTTCCATCAGCAAATACAATTTGTTTAAACCATAGAGGGGAGTATTGTATTTTTCGATGTAATAATCCAATGGTTTAAGCAAACGAATCATTGCTATTCCGCATTCGTGTTTTATTTCATCACTCATAATAAATTGGTTTTTGGTATTAGGGAATGCAAATTTACGCTTTTTATTAAAGCAAATGGAGGGATAAAGTTGCGGAATTACTAATCATCAGAGTAAAACCCTTAATAGGTCTTTTCTGCCTATTCAGCAATAATTACGGTATATCTGACAATAAATTAATTGCCGTACATTTCCATTGCAGCGTCCAGGTAATAGTTTAAATCAGTAGGGTGATTATTATCTTTTCTTTTCTCCCGTTTTTTACCCAATCTAACCACAATCACCTTTTTATCCGGTATGCAAACAATGTATTGCCCTAAAATTCCTCTTGCATAGAAAATACGGTGCCCTTTATAATCCGGAATTAACCACCATGAATAACCATATTTTTGGTTTTTATTTCCGTCATCATCCAGCAGTTCGGCAGGTTTGATAGAATTAAGAACGTAATCAACATCAATCAATTGTTTGCCATTACACTTACCACTATCTAAATACAATTTACCAAGCCTTGCAAAATCCCGGGCATTGGAATTAAAACAACAATACGATTTTTCCATTCCATCCTCATGGTCAAGACCCCAGAAAGCGTTGTTTTTGGCTCCGATGGGTTGCCAGATCTTTTCAGAAAAATAATCAGCCAGTTTTTTACTTGTTGCTTTTTCAATGATAAAACCAAGCAGTTCGGAATTCCCGCTCAGATATTTGAATTGTTTTCCGGGTTCTTCGGTTACTTTATATTTATAAGTCAGCTTTTTAATATCGCTTCCATAATAAGCGGCAGCAGGGTAGGCAAGGGGGTTCACATAATCTTCATCAAAATTAATTCCTGAACTCATCGTGAGTAAATGTTTAATGGTCAGTTTTGCATTATCCCCTTCTTTAAATTCAGGCAGAAAATCACCCACCGGTTCCTCCACCGATTTTATTTTACCATCATCTATAGCAGCCCCTATAAGCATACTGGTAAATGATTTGGCCATGGAGAAAGAATTGGTATGTGAGTCGGCATCAAATCCATCCCAGTATTGTTCATGAATGATGGAATCGTTTTTAATTATTAAATACGCAATGGTTCCCATATCAGTAAACTGTTTAAGGTGTTCTGCTGAAATGGATTTGCTGTTATCAAATTTTGAAACAGGCCATTCTTTTACAGTTCCTGCTTTTACTTCCCTGTTTTCAAATATTTTATATTCATCAATGGCGGGACCCGAACGACCTTTCAAATAGGTATTTGCAACTCCTTTATATAAATACGTTTTGCCCGAAACAAGAATGGCAATGTTCAGCAAAACAAAAATGATTAAAAACCATTTCCCTATTTTTTTCAGAATTCTCATAATGATAGATGTATTGATGGAATATTTTAAACAAAAATACTTCAATTAATTGAAACAAAAAAAAGAGGGGTAAATTAATTACCCCTCTCCTGTTATTTAAATTTCAAGTTTCCCACCAGTTGCCCCCTCTCCTTTGGAGAGGGGATTAAGGGGTGAGGTTATTATTTCGTCAATACCAGTTTCTGAACGGTTTTTTCAGTGCCAGCTTTGATAGTTAATAAATAAGTTCCTGCATTTACATCACTTACATTTAACTGAACATTTTGTCCTGCAGTTGGTTTGTCAATAGACCAGGTAGATACCAAACGACCTGTGACATCGCTTAATTCAATAACCGCCATTGAACTTACTCCATTTACAAAAGAAACATTTACCAAACCTGTTGAAGGGTTAGGATACACCTGAATTCCATTGTTTATGGTAACGTTATCAATTCCAACAGAACTAATTGTTGCAATAACCGGTATTCTTGGACTTGTACATACTACAGGAGGCTGAGTTACCACCCATTCGTAAAAATAATAATATGCTGTAGAGCTGGTGGTGGTGCCTGTCCAGCCGTTGGTAAGATTAATCAAACCGGCTATTCCATAAGGATAAACAACACCTGCATTACTTCTTTGCAACACAGGAGCAGCGCCTCCAAAACTTGTAGTATTCACAGTTCCGTTTGTAGTTAAACGATAACCTGTTCCAACTGCCAACGGGAAGTTAAGAGTGATTACAGTGGAATCAACAGGAATATTTATTGATAATGAATTGATAACTGTTCCTGATGAATTTTTTAATTGAATCTCACGTGTTCCTGCTGTATTTGTATACACTTTTACAGAAACAAGAGTGGACGCTACAATAACATTAAAATCAATTCCTCCGTTTGTTCCGTTACCTCCGCTGTACAAGCTTGCTCCTGTATGGTAAGGTTGACCAGTATTGCCATTCATTCCTCCGTTCGTTGTAGCTTCTTCCACATAATAAGTAGTGGTGGAGCTAATAAAAGGAGTGGTATAATTAGCACCTGTTCCTAATAATGTTCCTGCCGAAGGAAGGTCGTACCATGAAAGAGCGCCACCATTGCTGGTTGCTGATAAAGTAAGTGCTGCCGCTACAGGTGAAGAAGCTCCTGTTCCGGTTGGAGATGGTGCTGGTAAAACAGTTACAGTAGAAGGTAATGAACTGGCTGTTCCGCAAGCTCCCCCTGAAGTGGTAACAGTATATGCCCCGGATTCCATAGGTGTGATTACTTGTGTATTGGACGAAAATCCTGAAGGACCTGACCATGCATAAGTGGTGCCTGTACTGCTAGTTAATGTTATTGTTCCCGGGCAAGCTGCATTGCTGGTAGATGCACTTATAGTTGGAACCCCTGTTGGGTTTAAAACCACTGTTGCTGCAGGAGAAATGTTGGTACATCCTGCTGCATTGGTAACCATTACCGTATAGTTTCCTGCATTGGCACCGGTTACAGTAATAGATGGTGTGTTGGCACTGTTCGACCATAAATAAGAAGTGAACCCTGCCGCTGCTGTAAGTGTTTGTTGTTGGTTAGAACATAATGAATAAGGTCCGGGAGCCAATGTGTTTCCAACCAAGGTACATCCTCCTTCTATCACGGTTACAAACTGGTCGGCTACTAAATTGGTAAGGTGATTGGTAAACTGGTGAGAAGGCCAGTCGATACGGGCAGAGTCAACAGTTGTTGCAGAGCCAATTCCAAAATGTAACTGCATACTGTTAGATGTTCCGTAAGCATCTCCTGCGCGTACTTCGCGTATTTGTTTTCCCCATGGGCCGTAAATTGTAACACGGGCACCTATTGCATCCACATTACTTACTGTTCCGGTAAGGTTAAAAGTGATATAATGATTAGCATTTGCGGTAGTATTCAAATATAAAACATCATCTGTAGTTGTAGGTGTATTGTAAACATTCCCATAGGATACATATACATCCATTTTTCCATCGTGATTCAAATCACCTGAACCGAATGAAAGCATTCCGTTAGAAGCAGATGGAAATGGAGTATTAACTAAAGTAAAAGTAGAGTTCCCGTTGTTATGGTACATTACATAGGAATCTCCGCCACCGCCTCCGGTAACTAATATATCAATAAATCCATCGTTATCAAAATCTTCAACGGTAGATTCTATCGGGTCCATACCTCCTGCAATGGCAGTAGAGGTGGTATTAAATCCAGAAGCAATGGTAATGTCGGTGTACATTCCTGCTCCGTTATTTTGTAAGACCTGTCCATTTTCTCCGTGGTTGGTCATTACTACATCAAAATCTCCATCATTGTCTATGTCTCCAAAACTTGTTGTCCAGGTTTGTTTGTAATTTCCTGCTGTAGCTTCTATGCCAAATGTAGCAGCACTTTCAGTAAAAATTCCGGAACCGTTATTTAAAAACAAACGGTCTCTTCTGCGTTGGTCGGATGCGCTGGAAGCTGACTGACGGCAATGTGCAATATAAAAATCAAGGTCACCATCGTTATCAAAATCTACCCAAACACTGCCGTAGTTTCCTGAATCATAAGGGTCGCCACCAACAGTTAAGCCCGGATTAATTTCGGTATTAAATACAATGGTTTGATTTACGGACCATCCGGTATAAGTTCCTGAACCTACAACAGAAGTAACATTAACTACAAGGGTTGTACCTACAAACGATGTAACAGTACCGGTCATGTAATTTAAACCATCGTAACCCACTTGTACGGTTTGTCCGGCAGTTATTGCCAAACCAGCAGCAGTAGTAAATGTTTTAGAACCTAAACCAATAGTGTTTGAAGTATTGGACCTTACAATGCGTGCTAAATTTCCTGCACCATCATTGATGTAAATTTTTTCAAAATTCACATCATCACAAACTCCAACATCAGCCCATCCGTCATTATTAAAATCTCCGAAGGTTACATTCTGAACAAAATAACCTGGTGACAAAGTAGTAGTGGTGGAAGTAACCACACCTGCATTGTAAAATAATTTTACAAGATAAAGTGTACCGTTGGTTCCGGTAACAACATCTTTCCATCCGTTATGATCCACGTCAGCAGCAGCCATTCCCCAAACGCGGGAGCCTCCTGAAATGTTTCCTAAACTTGTACGTGTGTAAGTACCGTTCTGGTTTTGTAATTCGAGTACCAATGTAGTGCTCTGGTCCATGATTAACATGTCGTCCAGCCCGTCATTGTTTACATCAACAACAGTAAGTGCACAACCGCTATGCGTGGCGGTGGTTATCAAACTGTTGGAATTTGTAAATACAAATTGCGCTTTGGCTGTGTACCCAACACATACCATTGCAGCTAATGCAAAAGATTTTAATAATGTAGTTTTTTTCATTTTGATTAGATTAGATTAGAACTTTGTTTAAGTGATTAAAATTTTACGGGATTAAAGGAAGCAATTATTTAATTAATAAACAAGTTTATTAGCCAAACAACGGGTTTTTGTGGTTAAGGGAAACAAAAAAGCTTCCGGTAATAGCCGGAAGCTTTTTTATGGTCACTTATATGTGTTGGATTTTTATTGTAGTATTATTTTTTTATTCATCGTGTTTCCTTTTTCATCCGCCATTCTTACAAAATAAATTCCCTTTGCCACTCCACTCATATCAAGTGTAACCTGTTGGTTAGTCGTTTCTAGCTGTTGGATGGTATTTCCTAAAACATCCGTTACGTTTATCAGGTGATTGTTTATCCTGTTCTTAGTCGATTGTTTTGTAAAGCTAATGGTTGTTTCTGAAGTGAACAGATTAGGTGCAATGGTGAATAACGAAGAGGAAGAAACCGGATTTAAGAAACCAGTGACTAAGCAACCGCCTGCAGGAGCAAGACTATAATCATAATGTATGGAGATACAGGTATCGAAGCTCGGAATTCCACCGCCTATGGATATGTTAGAACCTGGTTCTATAATTATATGATGTATACCTCCGCTCATATTCAAATATGCACCGGCTTTAACATAAATACTATCTGCACCTCCACCGGTATTCATAACAGCACCCTGTTCGAGGTATACATTAAATATTCCACCTCCCGAATTGAGCGTATCGCCTGCACAAACCCATTGAGGAGTAAAACCACCGTTTACAGTTTGTGTGGTATATACCACATTGGCAGTAGCCGGAATAACAGGATTACATTGGCTATAAATGCTATTGGATAAAACAATACAGCTAATTAGAAATAGAGATTTCAGTATTATTGTTTTCATAATGTTTGGTTTTTTAATTTTCCGTAAAATTAACTTATTCTTCCTCAAAAAACAAAACCTCCCGCTCTTTTTCAAAAGTGGGAGGTTTTGTTAAGTAACAAAGGTACTACCTTTTTAAAAGGTAGTACCTTTTGTTTTCCTAAACAATAATCACCGAACACGGTTCGCTATCTGGTCCTGCTTCGCCAGTAGGACTCAGATAAAAACAAATTACCCAAAGTTTTTTACCAACTTTGTCAACTATTTGAGGAAGTTCAAATTCTGTTCTGCCTTCTTGTTGTTGAATCCGGTAATCATCCAATGGAGGTGCAGTTCCGGCTGCATCGGTATAACAAATTTTTAAACCTATGGCACCTACTTTTGGCGGTTTTGCACTTTTTGCAGGTTGATTAGGATTAGCTGCAAAAAACACCGGTAATAAATGAGTATTACGAATACAGGAAACTACAGGGGCAAAATTAACTGCCGGAACAGGGGTTCTGCCTGTTTTTGGTTTCGGAATATCAAGGTTAGCATAATCAACAGTAGTTAGCGTTATGGAAGGATTAGATTTAATCTGCATTTGAACTCCATCCATTATTCGCTTGTCTTCATCATAGACAGTATTCATCTCGCCAATGGTAATTGTATTGTGGGCGTTTGGGTCGGTGTAGGCATCCATAAAAGGCCCCCAATCGGTCCAGTTAGTGGATAGTCCGTTTTTTGAGCTAATGGAATTCCCAGTTCCACATAGTTGATTGCGATATAGGCTACAAATGCTTTAAACCTGAAATTAAACTGAAGTATTTTATTTGATAAAACCATGTTGTTTTTTAGTTTCTTAAACTATTTTATTAAATTGTTATTAATTTATTTTTACTCTTATTATTATATGTACTTAATTTTTACTGTTAAAATTCACACCTCTTTTTTTTGCTTTTCAATCCATATTTAATGATTTCTGACCGTTTTACCTTGTTTTTGAATCATTAAGGTTAGTGATGCAATCGTTAAGGTTAATGATGTAATGACTAAGCTTAGCGAACCGATGATTAACCTTAGTGGTTAGAACATTAACTTTAATGGTGTAACCGTTAACCTTAATTGTTTAACCATTAAGGTTAGTGATTCAATCATTAAGGTTAATGGTTTAATCACTAACCTTAACAATGCAATCATTAACCTTAGCCATTCGATTGTAAACCTTAATGGTTCAATCGCTAACCTTAATGAAGCGAAAACGGCACCTTTTGATGTAATCGCCTGTAAAACAAAGAGCTTTTTTTAAAATTCAAGGTCAAAAGTACAGCAGCGTAATAACACTGTCAAGAAATCGAAAGGGTTTTTGGATAACTGTGTAGCTTTTTTGGATAACTGTGTACCTTGCCTCATACATTTAATATGTGTCCATTATTAAATAATCCCATTAAAACAAAGAACTTTCTTTAATTCCGGGCCAAAAGTAAGGCGGTGAACTAACACTGTCAAGAAATCGAAAGGGTTTGTGGATGAACGTGTAGCTTTTTTGGATAACTGTGTACCTGCCTTATACATTTAATATGTGTCCATTATTAAATAATGCCATTAAAACAAAGAACTTTTTTTAATTCCGGGTCAAAAGTAGGGCGGTGAAATAACACCGTCAAGAAATCGAAAGGGTTTGTGGATGAACGTGTAGCTTTTTTGGATGAACGTGTAAGTGAATCTTTTTTAAAGATGGTTTCTTTTTATTACGTCACGTTGCGATTATTTGAAAAGGCTGCGAGTAGATGTATTTTCCAGTAAAACAAAGAACTTATTTTAATTCCGGGTCAAAAGTAGAGCGGTGAACTAACACTGTCAAGAAATCGAAAGGGTTTTTGGACGAACGCGTACACTTTTTGGACGAACGCGTACATGCTTTAAATAAATTATAGGTAATCCATAATAAAGGGCGAGTCGTAGTTTTAGATTCACACTTCCCAGCAGCTGTTTTTCCTTCATCTTAATATATTCAATATCTTTTTACCGATGGTTTTGCTGACCAGTTTGGCGGAGAACGCGGTGCAAAAAAACTTACCCATAAACGATTTAAGGAACTACTTATTTCCATCAGCAAAAATCAATGAAGGAACAGGGAATTGATTTAAATAATTTTATTATCAATTACCGTTTGGAATTGGAACAGATAGATGATATATTGGTAATGGAGGTGAGGGTGTAATAGGACTTTGACGAAAAAGAAAGCCCGCTGTGGGGCGGGCTTTCTTTCAAAAAAAGTTGAATTACTTAGCTTTTTTTTCTTCTTTTTTCTCCTCTCCTTTTTTCTCAGCTTTTTTCTCTCCTTTCTTTTCTTCTTTTTTCTCCTCTTTTTTCTCTTCTTTCTTTTCAGATTTTTTTTCTGTTTTCGCAGGCTCCTGTTTTTTCTCAGGTGTTTGTTTTGCAAACGTTACAGTCGACATTAATAATGCAGCTGCAACAAATAGACTTACTTTTTTCATTTTGTTTTTTTGTTTAAGTTTTAATTAATAAATTATTTATACATGGCATTATGCCAAAGCCATGCCATCGATCGGTTGTTTTTTTTAATTGTGATATTTTAACAAAACCAATTTTCCTTTCACTCTGTAGCAATCGATAATTATCACTTCTTTAAAAAAGGATTATATTTGAAACAAAATAAAAGTAATGAATTGGATAACCATTAATATTTGCAAAGGTTTCTTTCATCCTGCATTACAATGAATATTTTTTCACCGGGGATAAAATGAAACTAAAAGAGAATAGAATTAATTATTTTTCCTGGCTGGTTTATGGCATCATTACTCTTATAGCGGTATTGAAACATGAACCCAACAGAGATGAAGCCCAGGTTTGGCTCATCGCACGAGATTTAAGCATCCCTCAATTATTTGCCCAGATTAACAGCGAAGGACATCCCTGTTTATGGTATTTTATTGTTTGGCCTTTTGCTAAACTTGGATTTCCTTATTTTATTATGCAACTCATCCATTGGTTCATTGCGATTATTACCACGGGGATATTTTTATTTAAAGCACCATTAAACAAATTGTTTAAACTTTTATTTGTGTTTTCATATTTCATGATCTACCAGTATTCCGTTGTAGCCCGTAACTATTGCATTGTTATCCTCTTTTTATTTTTAATTGCTACTTTCTACGAACGAAGATTTACAAGGCCATACTTGTATGCATTCTTATTACTGGCTCTGTATAATACCCACGTTCTTGCTTTCGGAGGCGCTGTAGCTTTGACAATTATTTATTTTATGGAAGCCAAAGCGAATGGGGAATTAAGTAAACTTAAGTTTCCTTTATTGATTATGATAGCCGGAGCAATTACTGTGGTTCTTCAGTTGTTTCCTTATGCGCACGCCACCGGTAATGCGCTTATTCAAACTAATTATTTACCTCATTTAAATATTAATACATGGTGGATTGTTTTAACAAGCATTCAAAATGCTTTTATTCCAATTGATTCGCAGTACGAAGAAATGAAAGTAGGCTTATTTTTCGCACTTATTTTGATTGCCTTTTTTGTTGCTAACATTCGGAAAACTCCTGTGTTTATTTTTCTTCTTATTACCTACGGTTGGATACTGTATGTTTTTTCCACCATTCATTCTGGTTCGTTAAAACACCAAGGGTTAATTTTAATCTTTATCGTCTTCACACTTTGGGTGTCGCGTTTTTATTTGGACAAAGAAAACAGCATATCAAAACTTATTTCAAGATACATAAATAACAATTATATGGAAAGGTCTGTATTGTTAGTTATTTCCATGTGTTTATTTGTAAATGTTATTTATGGATTAAGTACCATCAGAAAGGAATATAATTATCAATATTCCGGAGCCAAAGATATGTCGGATTATATTTTAAATAATAATTTGCAGACAAATGAAATAGCTTGTTATCGTTCATGGAGAGCTACTGCTGTAGCTCCCTATTTGCCTCAAACTAAATTTTGGTTTCCCGACAGAGGTGAGTATGGTTCCTTTTTTAAGCTCGACTCCATTTTCGATAAAGATGGAAATTCACTGTCCGATTTGGAAGTAATAAAAAGAACTCAAAAGAAATATAATAAAGAAGCATTGCTTTTACTTAACTATCCATTAACCATACTTCCGGACAGCAGTTTTAATTGCCAATTACTATTTCAGAATGAAAAGCTGACATGGGGAACGGACGATGAAAATTTCCTGCTCTATAAGTTAGTTTTTACTAATTAATCCCCGATAAGATTATGCCTTTTAAATTATCGTTTTTTCAGGTGATTGATAAAAAGGATTTTCTTTTTTTTATTTGTGTTTCATTACTCTATGCACTAACCTCATTCATTGGTGTAATGTACCATGAACCTTGGAGAGACGAAGCACAGGTATGGCTTATTGTCAGGGATTCAGGCATTCGTGATATTTTTTCTCAGTTAAGTGTTCAGGGAAATCTGGGCGTTTGGTACATATTATTACTTCCATTTGCCAAATTGGGGTTGCCATATTTTACAGAACTTATTGTTCATTGGTTAGTCTCCGTTTCTGCAGTTTCTTTATTTCTATTTAAGGCTCCACTAAATAGATTGATTAAAGTACTTTTTGTTTTTTCTTACTATATGCTGTTTGAGTATGGTGTAATAGCAAGAGATTATATGCTAACCATTTTGTTTTTATTTCTGATTGCTACTTATTATTCTTCCCGTTTTTCTAATCCTAAACGTTTTGCTTTACTTGTCTTTCTTTTGTTTAATACACATGTCCTTGGCATAGGAGTGGGTCTTGCTTTGTTAATTATTTATTTTGCAGAGGTGAAAAACAAAATGCAAAACAAGAATAGAATTTCCTTAGCCATTATGTCAGCCGGATTAATTGTGGCTTTTATTACTTTGTTTCCTTCCTCACATTTGGCTGTTGATGCCTCAGTGAGAGGTTCGTATATGCCACTTATTAATCGTGAAGCTGCATGGACCCTTTTGACAGCAATTCAAAATGCATTTATTCCAACCACCTATAATTTTGTTGAAATTAAAATGCCCTTATTTTTTTCTTTAGGGTTTTTAATGTGTTTTATAGCTTTATTAAAAAAGCCGCGGATTTTTGTTTTACTGTTTATTTCACTTTCCTGGTTGTTTTATGTGTTTATTACCAAGCAATATTATACGCGATATAGCGGTTTTATCTTGGTGTTTGTATTGTTTTCTTTGTGGATAAAACACTATTACCAGGACTCGGAAAGGTTGAGTGGAAGTAAATTAATAGGGTACTTAAAGCTGGAATTAATGGAAAAGGTTTTCGAAACATTTCTGGTTCTATCTTTGGTAATTAATTCAATTTACGGAGTTGGATGCATCAGAACGGAGGTTCTTTTCAGCAGCTCAGGTGCTGAAGAGTTGTCGTGTTTTATTAAAAATAATAAGTTGGAAGAAAAGGAAATAGCTTGCAATCAATGCTGGTCTTCAGCATTAGCGGCTTATTTGCCAAATGCAAAGCTATGGTGTTTGAATAGTAACCGGTACGAAACTTTTTTTATTTTAGATTCAGTTTACTTAAATTCATTGAATTTATCGCATGAAGAAGTAATGAAAAGAATAAAGAACAAATACAGGCAGGAAACATTATTGCTGGCAAGTGAACCAATGAAAACAAGTGATAATGATGAATTGGAATTACTATTCAGAAATGAAAAGTTTAACTGGCGCGATAACGGAGAGCAATATTTCCTTTACAGAGTGAAAATTAAGGAGGCGAATTAATGCATCAGGTACATTTTACCCCAACCTTTTTTAAAGTATTGATCAGCCTCTGTTTCGCGTTTTTCAATATCCTCACCATTTAATTTGGTCATAACACGGTAGAGATACACACCATTTGCAAGGCGGTCTCCAAACTCATCTCTTCCATCCCAGACGTATTCAGTAATATTTCTACCTATGTGGATATATCCTAACTCATCCTGGAATATTTCTTTCACCACCTTTCCAGTAATGGTCATCACCTGAATTTTAAAGTTACTTGGCAGTTCAGAGCCTGTTAATGTAAATACAAATCGGGTGGAAGTAGTAAATGGATTTGGATAATTCATGACCTCAGTTATGGTAGCTTTATTAATTACCTCAAAACTTATTTTATAATCCACGGCACCTGATTGGTTGTTTGAAATATCTTTTGCCTGAACAATTAACTGGTAGGTTCCGTCAAGATGTAATACGGGAGTATAGTTAATTCGACAACTATTGTTGGGTAATATTGCCGGAACAAAGGACATATCAGAACCGAACCAGACTCTTTTGGCAATAGGAGAGGAAGGACTTTGCAAAAACACCTTGAAATCATTGGTGTCATTTAAAGCCAGATATTGATTTTCATCTTTCAGTTTCATCATTATGTTGGGCTTGGCAGAAACGATATCAGAATTTAAAATATGTACACCATCAAAAGTAACATCCAGCAAAGGATTTACCCGGTCACCGGAAACCCGGAAAGGGATACGTATGATATTATTAAAGTGATATTGCTCCAGTTGAGAATGTGGTTTGTTAACAGGATTTACTTCTACCCATAGAGCATTATTTCCCCTGAATCTTACTGAATCGAAAGTCTTAATACTTAATGTATCCAGAATTACTTCGTTAGGCAGGAAAGGTTTTTTCTTTAGTTTGTCCGGGAAATGATGAGTAATCCCATTTGCATCTACCACCCATTTGGTGACTAAGAGGCTATCTGTTGTAAAAGCGACACTACCAATATTCTGAATAGGGAGTTGAACAATAATGTTATCACCTTCCTGAACATCGTCTGAAGAAATAAAATGAACTCCACCAATAGCAGGGTTGATGGCACATTCAGGAACAGGGTCGAACGTAACATGCCAGCGTTTTAACTGTGGTGCAGTATGCAGGGAATCGTCTTTCATATCTGCTTCAAGGCGAATATAAGGGAATTGTGTAGCATTTACATAGTGCCATAAATAGCTTATATCAAGGGAATCTTTCGGAAAGTATGCAAGTACCGATTCATTTCCCAGTGAATTAATACCAATTAACTTTACCACAATACTATCTTTGGTAGTGGCCCCATCCAAAGTTTTCCAACGCCAGTGCAGAGAGTTCCATCCGGTAATAGAATTAGCAGCAGGACCAATAATTGGAGATTTAATGAATCCTTGCGTCCAGTTGGTATTGATGCTATCGCTTGATTGTAACATAGAACTTACAGAATCACCGATTATTTCATTCGCAGAACCAGCAGGAGCGCCTTTTCTTCCAAACATAATATAAGCACGATTTGCCGGAACACTGTCGATACCGTCTGCCCCTAAACTATGAAATGCGCCTCTTAATAAAGAATTATATTGAGGAATTGAATTGTTGGAACCAAATGCCAACACATAATCACCATTCTGAATCGGGCTATTTACTGCTGTAAGGAAATTGTAGATGTTATATCGTTGGGTGGAGTCGCTATCATAAAAGTCCCACGCATTTTCTCTTGTCCCAAAGGTATAGGCTCCTGAATAATTACCCCAGATATCTCCCCAATAAGGGTTTCCAGCATAGTCGAAACTTTGTCTTGGATTCCCGCTTATCGGATCAAATACCGCTATGGTTAAACCTGAGGCACCCTGAAGCCAAGGGTAGGAATAGGTAAGATATCCGTTTATTTTATATTGCTCAGCACTCGCCATTGGCAGCCCAGCATAAGCCTCAATAACTTTTAAGTCATTGTAGAATTCAAACATTCTTTGAGGCCGATTAAAATGAACGTATTGATAAGTATTGTTTTTAAATTGGAAAAAATGTGCCTGTTCCCAGCCCTTTTTACCATTAATGTATTGAAAAGAACTTTCTCTCCATTTGAATCCGTTTGTTGGAGAAGTAGAATCAGGGCTTACCCGCCAAAAATAAACCACACTATCCGAATTAATAAAGTTAGCAGGCTTCCATTTTACTACTCCTCCAACAGAAGTAATAGTTCCCGTTTGTAAAAAAGGGCTATTGTAGGTGTCGGTAGTATCAAATTGGAAAATATAATTTCTGGATGCCGCTAATGGATTGGCAGTAGATGCCTTTAATGTTACAGTATCTGTAGGAATGATTGCAAATTCATAAGGATACACAGGAATAAGATCGCCACCATTGATTATATAGTCTACCTCGCCCGTAGTATTATTATTTTCATTTATTTCGTCCACTGTATTGTTTCTATCGAGTGTAACGTAAAATTTATTCAATCCTACTCCGCTAACATTATTAGTATCGATTTTTAATTTAAATTTAATGGTGTCTTTATAGTAAGGTTCGCGCCCCATTAAAATATAGGTTGCTGAAGTACCATCAGGAAAAGTACGAATTAGCTGTGTAGCACTTGTATCATTGGTTGCCTTACCTAGATTAGTTCTAACCACCGAAACAATAATATAGTTAGGAACAGAAGTAACGTCAAAAAACACATCATTGCCTGTTATTTTATAATCCGGCTTAGCACCCGGTGAAATTATAACTGCAGGGTCCCCGTGCAATGTCATTTCGAAACAGGTATTAGTATCAAGTGCACTGGCAGCGGGAAGTAAAGGGTCATTAAAAATCGTTTTTCTTATCGCACTTCCTATACTTCTGCCATAATTTTTCCTGGAAATCTGAGAATACAATTCTCCTGTATACTTATTCAAAGCAACCGGTACTCCTAAAGATACGGAGCCAAGGTAACCAATCATCCCTTTATTGGCGGTAAGTACAAAGACTTCACTTGAACTTCCACCGCCAACATGTATATCCCCGGCATAACAGGAGTTGGCAATTAAAAAAGGATAGTGTCCTCCTATTGGGTTATAGGTACTAATATCATCCAGACTTTGATCAAAGCTTTGACCGGAAGCGTGGCCGAAAAAATTCATTATAGATACCCCGTTATTAATTAAATCGCGAACCGTATCTGATGTGTTTATTTGAATTGGTGCAGAACTTGTTTTCCAGAAACTTCTGACATTACCACCATAATAGGTATCCTGAATAGTGTCTCTGTATTTGTTTAAATAATATTTAAAAGCATTTTGCTCACTGAAATTGGCCCCTCCACCAAAATGCAATACTTCTTTTTTCCATTCGCCTGTTTGATTAGAAGGGAATTCAAATTGTTGTACTTTATTATAGTAGTCATCTACCTGAGTGGTGGAAGTGGCTGAAAGTCGTCCTGTTGAGATAGCCGGAGCAATGGTATTTCCGACTAAACCTGAAGTTATCAAATTGTCACTCGAAGGATTTCCAAAAGAAGGAACAAGACAGCTTTGGTAATTAGGAGGATATTGCCTAGTCCAGGAAACATGCAGGGATTTTCCAAGAAGAAAGAGATTTTGGGGAGCAACTAATGAATTTACAGAAGCAGTATGAATCATAAAATCACAAAAGCCTCTTATTGATAAAGGGCTTTTCCCGATTCCGTATGCAAATTGGTCATACAATTCATCTATATCTGCAAGCACCACATTTTGAGAACCACCATTAATTGTGCTCCGATAATTTTTATAATTAATGGCAGATGACCATAATAATTTATGAGAAACGATAATATAAGCAGAATCAACTGCTGATGCGGCATAATCTGTAAATTGGGCATTGGGGCTTACAGGAAGAAGAGTCGTCACATTTGTGATGTTTCCATCAGAGGTGATATAACATTTCTTTTCATTGCCATTTATACTATTTGGAATCAAAGCATCGTATCCTCCGCCATTCGGTACAACTGTTATTCGTTTTGCATTTGATAAATCATAAATATGAACTGTCCCTGAAGCAGAAAAATTGGTAATATGGAAATTTGATTTTGGCTGATTAAAAGGAGCATTGGGTGTATACATTAAAAAACTATTACTTCCCTCTAAATCCAAAGTGTGAGGATATTTAACATCAACAAAGGAAATGGCAGTTCTGTTATCAGTAATGAAACTACTTATGCCAGACGTTAAACTTTGAAATTGGAAATTTGTTGTATTATTGCCTAATAGGGATGGAGAAAGATTATAAGTAAGTTTTTTGGGCTCATACCCTTTTAGATAATCATCAATCATATTGTTAAAGCCTCCATTTCCCTGGTATTTAATATTAATATGATGGTCGTTATTTCCTTGTCCAACCTGAGAAGCATTTTTTGAAGCCCCAACAACTACTAAAGTAATATTTGCATTAGGTCCAGGGATATAAACATTTTTTGTATTAACAGATTTAACTACTGTTCCACCTAAAAGAAGCGGATCGTAATTTCCGTCAGCATCAAACCATCCTTCCGCACGAGTATATCTGACATCCGTTCCTCCTGCAAAATCGGTTTCTCCCTCGTAATAAGCAGTATGAAATTCCTGAATTTCGTCTTTCAAAAAGTATAAAGAAGGTGATGGAAATCCAGCGAAATTTACATCAGTTTCAGGTAACAACCGGTTATTAGAAGTTGAGTTATTCCAGGTTAAAAAATAAACTGCCGTATCGTTAATTAAACTGTAATATGGATTGGGAATGAACGAAGTATTATAATATATAAGGGAATCAAGGGCTCCGTCATTTTTTTCTCCATAAAATTCAATAAAATCACCATTATTGATTTCTCCATCATTTTCTCCTTCTATATATATGTACTGCTGTTTCCCTTTATTAAAAAGTTGAAGGTTTTGTGGATTGATACCTCCGGGACCAACTGAAATACCAGCATTTGAAAGCGTTGCAAAATCTATTCTGTAAATTCCGTTTTGAGCAACTTTGATCTTGTAATATTTTTGTGAATAATCAATCCATCCATTGGCAAAAGGTTGTGCCTTTAATCCAAAAGATGC
Source organism: Bacteroidota bacterium (assembly GCA_947479085.1). Lineage (GTDB taxonomy): Bacteria > Bacteroidota > Bacteroidia > 2-12-FULL-35-15 > 2-12-FULL-35-15 > 2-12-FULL-35-15. The sequence goes on from CANJYB010000002.1 coordinate 143,042, forward strand.
GATTAATAAGAAACATATTACAAGTGCTTTTCTTATCATTTGTGTTTCTTATTAATATCCACTTTTAAGGAAAAAACATGTGAATAAAGCGCTACAGACTGGTTGCCAATATCAGTAAATGCATAATCAATGTAAACAGATTTGATTCGAACTCCTACACCAATATTTGGTTGGAAAGTGCGAATGGACTTTCCGTACACATCGGTATAAGATTGGCAGTTACCAATACCCGCCCTTAAAAAAACAAGGTTCATATAACCAGCTTCAAGACCTAAATGAGGGTCCACAGATACGGCTTTGCTTTTTATTAATACATTTCTTTTTCCGTCAAATGTTAAATCACAATTCACTTCGGCTAACAAAGATATTTTTTTTGTGAAATCAAATTTTCTTGCAGTACCTAGCAATAGTTTAGGTAAGGTTATTTCAACAGAATTGCTTGGAATATCGTTACCTGTAGCGATAAATGTTTCTTTCATTTTATCAGACAGGTTAAATGTCCATGCATTAAAAGTGGAAGTTAAATCTCTTGCCATGGCTGCAAATTTCCATTTCTTGTGATCGTATTGAAGTCCGGCATCTATACCAAAACCCCATGCTCCTGCAAAGTCACCCACCCTTCTTCTGATAATTTTAGCGCTTCCTCCTAACCTAAGTCCTGGAATTTTCATTGTTTTGGCATAAGAAAGAAGAAATGCAAAGTCAACCGCTGAAAAAGTGGTGATGCGGTTATAATCAACATTTCCATTTGCATCTACTAAATCGGTGGTATTAGGAATGCCATCTACACCAAAACGGACAATGCTGATACCCAATACGGATGAAGAATCCAAACGGGTGGCTATTCCGCCATAATCATATTTCGCAATTCCAGCAAAATATTCACTGTGCATCAAAGCAACTTGATATTGATTACCTATGTTGGCTAATCCGGCAGGGTTCCAATAACCAGAAGTAACATCGTTAACCGAGGTTACATAGGAATTTGACATACCTAAAGCACGGGCACCAACCCCAATACTTAAAAATTCATTACTGTATTTTGGAGCCTGAGCAACTAAAGTAAAACTCAAAAACAAAACAGCAATAGCGGAGATAATAATCTTTCTTTTCATAATTATGGTTTAAAATTAAACTAATTAATATTAATATGCAACCTTTATATAACGAAATTTGTTTCGTTTTATTGTGTGAAAAGCAAAAAATACTTTAATATATTTGTAAAAATAAGAAAAAGTGGGTAAAAACAGTTTGATTTATAGTAATGTTTTTGTTTATAGGCTGTCAATGAGTTTGCTTTATAAAGGCCTATACAGAAGGCGTTTTGGTGAAATTTGCAAATTGCTTTCAGGTGTTAAAGTAACCGAATTATGCTTTGGGGATATTATTATTGCCAATTATTGCAAAATTCACAAAATAGAGTGGAATGGGGTGGACATAAATGAGACTTTTGTGGAATTTGCCAGAAAAAGAGGATATAATGCTGAAATGAATGATATTAATAATCTTAATTATTTCTCTAAAGCAGATACTTGTGTTTTAAGTGGCTCGCTTTATCATTTTAAAGATAACATTGAGAATCTATTTAATAAACTATTGGATTGTGCTCCAAGAATAATAATTTCCGAACCCGTAATTAATCTCTCAACCAGGAATGGAATAATAGGTAAAATGGCTAGAGCGGCAGCAAATGTTAACGGGCAAAAGCAAAATTTCAGGTTCACAAAGGAAACGTTGTTAGAAACATTAAGTAATTTAAGCGCCAGATTAAATTTTAAGTTTCAAATTATTGCACAGGTCGATAAAGATTTGATTGTGCTGATTACAAGATGAAAGAAATAGAAATATCCATAGTTATCCCTGTTTATAATAGTGCACAAATAATTGATGAGTTGCATAATCAAATTTTGATTGCACTCAATGGTCAGGTTGATTATGAAATTATTTTTGTGAATGATGGCAGCAAAGACGAAAGCTGGAATAAAATAAAGGCCCTGGCTAAAGGCTTTGGAACCATCACAGGAATTAATTTAAGAAAAAACAGTGGACAGGATAATGCTTTGCTGGCTGGAATGAGAATATGCAAGGGAAACCACCTCGTTATAATGGATGATGATTTGCAGCATAACCCCAAAGATATTTTGAAGTTGTATAATGAATGTAAAAAAGGTTACGATGTTTGTTATGCTAATTTTATTGAATTAAAAGAAAACAGAATAAAAAAAGTGGGGAGTAGTGTAAACGGAAAAATGGCAGAACTCTTGGTATCCAAACCTAAAGGTATATACCTGTCTCCATTTAAAATTATAAATCAATCTACAGTGGCGGAGATTGTGAAATTTTCCGGTCCTTACCCTTATATTGATGGGATTATTTTAACGATTACTCAAAATCTTGCCCAGGTTGATGTTGAGCATCAACCTCGTTTGTCAGGAAAAAGTAACTATACTTTTTCAAAATCAGTTACAGTTTTTATGAAACTATTTACCGGATTTTCTGTTGTACCCCTTCGGCTGGCAACGTTTACAGGTATTGTTGCTACACTAGTTGGTTTTTGTTTGTTGATAAAATATTTGTACGATTACTTTATCACCAAAAACTTTATTGAAGGATGGACTACTCCAGTGGTACTAATCATATTTTTTGGTGGATTAATATTAACAACACTTGGTATTATTGGTGAATACATTGGTCGGATGTACCTTACTTTAAATAACAAGCCCCAATACAGTATTTCTGAAATTGTAAGAAGTAATACTGATGCAAAATAAAATCATCCTTTTTTTTTCATTTCTTTTTTTTATTCTATTAACTCTTTTTAGCATCCGTATCCCTTTTTTTTGGGATGGCGTTTTTTTTTCCGAAACAGCTGTTCAGTTTTATAAAAACGGATTCGGAAATTTAATTCCACCAATAGAAACAGACACAGGAGGCTTCCCTTTATATTCTATATTTTTAACATTGGGATGGAAAGTGTTTGGAAAATCATTACTTGTTTCTCATTTTATTCTGCTTCCTTTTTTACTTGGAATTGTTTACCAATACTTTATTCTTGCAAAACGGTTTTTAATAAATCAGTCTCTTTTATTTGCAATGCTTTTATTGTTGATAGAACCCACTTTAATGACACAAAGTGTTTTAATGGGATATGATTTATGTGTGATTTTTTTCTTTTTGTGGGCGATTAATTCATTGCTTGTCCATAAAACTAAAGTCTATTCCTTGGCTTTAACTCTTCTTTGCTTAAGCAGTGTGCGCGGTAGTATACTTGGTTGTTCTTTGCTAATTATAGATATTGCTTTGAATTATTCCAAGAGTAGAAATTTAAAAATAAAAGCCATTCCTTATTTACTTCCTTTTTTATTCATTTTTATTTGGGCCTTTTATCATTTTCAAAATATCGGTTGGTTTTTCTTTTCTCCTGAGAGAGAAAATAATCATGAAAAGGTCTTACCATTATCAATGATGTTCCGTCAGTTGTTTTTCATTGGATGGAAAATTGCAGATTTTGGAAGAATTGCTCAGTGGCTTTTTTTGTTTTTGGGTTCTTATTATTTACTGAAAAAGCAAACGAAAACAGAGTTGCCAACTGTTCTGAAAATGCTATTTATTCCATTGATAACTTTGTGCCTGTTTATGATTCCGCTGGCAAACCCAATAGGGCATAAGTATTTTATTGTTGTTTTTCTCATGCTAAATATTGCAATCTGTTGCCTTATTCAGCAAATACAAAACAGAAAGATTCAAATAATCATTTTTGTACTTTTTTTTATCTCACTCTTTACTGGTAATTTCTGGCTTTACCCCGAAAGGCTTGGAAACGGTTGGGATTCTTCATTAAAAGTTATTCCTTACTTTCATTTGAAAGAAGAGATGGATGAGTTTATTAAGGAAGAGAAAATTGACATAAAACAAATTGGAACTCAATTCCCATTAATTGCAGATAAAAAGTACTCACATCTTATTGATTCTTCTTACTATTATAATAATGTTTGGAGCGGGCCGACAAGTAAGTACAATTATTTTTTATTTACTAATGTTATTAATTCAGATATTTCAAATCAAATAGAAGAAACCAAAAACACCTGGCAATTAATAAAAAGTCTGAAATCTGGGCAAGTATATATTAGTCTTTACAAGAAAAAATAGTAATGCCAAGGTGTTTAATTCCCCAATAATCAATGGAAAATTTGAATAAAAGTTAATTTATAACTTCTTTTTTGTTATCTTATTAATATCAATCATTACAAACAGAACAGAAACAAAAAATAGTAAACCTATTGTTCTATAACGAATAATTGAACCGATAACAGGGGTAGTTATCCCAATTAAAATAAATAAGGTAATTGAAAAAATAAAGCAAAAGAGGAGAACTTCTTTTTTTGCAATTACTGTTTTGTCACAAAAAACAAAGGCCAGAACTAATATTAGAATAATCAAAATGTTTTCAATTGCAACTCCTATATGAAACCATGATTTGAGGTGGGATAAATCGGGCTGAAAAATAGCGTTGCGAATCGCAATCGGTGAAAGGATTATGAAATCAATTAAATTTGGTCTTATTCGGTTCAGCTTCAAAACTGATTGGGCAGGGCTTACCGAATAGTATACCCAATAATCAGCTGTATCTTTAGAATTATTTATAAAAGTGGTATCTGCCATATCGTCCAGTTTCCAGCTTAAAAAACTACTCCCTTCCTTAATCTTGTAACTGCTGTCTTTTTGAAGAATTAATGAAGTGTTTTTATCTTTATAATCTACACAAATGAAATTTTTATTGTTCACTAAAAATACTCCTCCTCTCCCTTCACTTATTGCTTTGGCTTGTTTGTCTGCAATCAGCTGTAATATGTTATAATCAGGATGAATTATTTTAATAAGAAAGACAATAATAAACGCGGAAACAAAAACCAGAAAGTATTTCCACACTATTTTTTTTGCTGAAGTGTGTCCAACTATAAAGTTTGCAACTAATACAGGAAGCAATGCAATACCCACGTAAATTTTAACAAGCAGAAGTGAAAGAATCAATAGGGTTAATATAAGCCCTTGTTTTAAATTGTATCTGGGTTTTAATCCGAAATTACTTATATAAATAATCAGTCCGACAAGAGCAATTACTAATGATTCTTTTAATGCAGCTGAACTCCAGAATAAAATAGTTGGAACAAAAAAAATGGAAATAATAAGTTGTTTGTTTTTATCTGGAAAATGCAGAATAAAAGATTTGTATAATGCTGTTAATCCAACGAATGAAAAGAAGCAGAAGAACACTAAATGCACATAGATATTACCAAATGAAAATAATTGCAATAATGCATTTACAACAATAATTGTTCTTGAGTTGTTAAACAAAACACTTTCAAATTCCGAATTCCATAGTTGCATGTGATTATTGGAATCTCCCTTTAAAATTTGTTCAACAAGAATTTTGCTATCTGAAAAGTAAATATGAAAATCTGACAGCGGGTAATAATAAGTATATACTAAATATACGGAGGCGCCAGCCATTAGCTTTATAAGAAATAAAAGAACAAGTTGATTGCCGCTAATTTGTTTAACGGCAAAAAAGGGCATCTTGTAAATCAACAAAATAAATAAAAGTGAGTAAATCAGTGGCAGAATGAATTGCATGTGCTAAAGATAGAAATTGTGTTTTTAATACTGAACAATTATTTTCGATTGCAATGTATTACATTTAAAAACACTAATTTTACACCATGAATATAAAAAAACACATACCAAACGCAATTACCTCCGGTAATTTGGTTTGCGGTTGTTTCGCAATCGTTTCAGCTATGCATAATAACCTGGTTTTGACAGCCTACTTTGTTGGCATTGCCTTGATACTGGATTATTTCGATGGTTTTGTAGCTCGTCTTTTGAAAGTGGGTGGAGAACTTGGAAAGCAATTGGATTCCTTAGCAGATGTGGTTACTTTCGGGGTTGTGCCCGGTATGGTTATTTTTCAAATGATTAGATACCCTCATGTTATTTGGGTTGGTAATGTTGTACCGGAAACAGCCGTTTCTACTACCGTTTATTTTATTTCTTTAATTGCCTTTCTCATTCCTGTTTTTTCCGCAATGCGTTTGGCAATATTTAATATCGACACCCGCCAGACTTCTTCCTTTATTGGCGTTCCTACCCCTGCCAATGCCATGTTGATTTGTTCTTTGCCACTAATAGGTGTTTACCAACCGGATTTATTTGGTTGTAATTTGAACAATATCATTTATGATATTTATTTTCTGGTAGGGTTAACTCTTGTTATGTCTTATCTGTTAGTGGCAGAATTGCCTCTGTTTGCGCTTAAGTTCAAAAATTTTAAGTGGGCAGAAAATAAAATTCGTTTTGTGTTTTTAATAATTTCCTTGGTTTTGTTAATACTATTTCACTTCATTGCAATCCCAATTATTATATTTTTGTACATCCTTTTATCAATAATAAATAACATAACAAATAAAAATGAAATATAGAGCAGAAATAGATGTGATGCCTTTGAAAGCATTATTGGACCCTCAAGGGAAGGCGGTAACCGGCAGTATGAAAAACCTGGGATTACCGGAAATTGAAAATGTAAGAATAGGTAAACACATTACCCTGGAAATAGAAGCGGCTTCTAAAGATGCAGCATCAGCAAAGGTGGATGAGGCTTGCAAGAAGTTACTTGCCAACCAGATAATGGAATTTTACGAATTTGAATTGTTCGAGAATTAATTATAGTATTTTCTAAATGCCACCGTTCATATTACTTAACAATCTGAACGGTGGCATTTATATTATTTTATTGTACTGGAGTTTTAATAGTTGCTTTTTTCTTGTCGCGGAGAACAAAGTTCTGACCAAGATACACACGTCTTACCTGTTCATCATTAGCCAATACTTCTGCGCTACCTGCTTTCATAATACTTCCTTCAAAAAGTAAATAGGCCCTGTCGGTAATTTGCAAGGTTTCCTGAACATTATGGTCGGTAATCAATATTCCAATATTTCGTTGTTTTAATTTTTCTACAATAAACTGAATATCTTCCACAGCTATCGGGTCAACTCCTGCAAAAGGTTCATCAAGTAAAATAAACTTAGGGTCGGCAGCCAGGCAGCGGGCTATTTCGGTTCTTCTTCTTTCTCCTCCGGACAAACGGTCTCCCATATTTGTTCGGATATGAGTTAAATGGAATTCACCTAACAGTTCTTCTAAATTTGCAGCTTGTTCCTGTTTTGATAATTTTGTCATTTCCAGGATAGATTTGATATTGTCTTCAACGCTCAGTTTCCGGAAAACAGATGCTTCCTGTGCCAAATAACCAATTCCGAGTTGAGCTCTTTTGTACATTGGTTCGTCAGTGATATCAATATCATCAAGGTAAATCCTTCCGGAATTGGGACGAATCATCCCTACAATCATATAAAAGGAAGTAGTTTTTCCGGCACCGTTCGGACCTAACAAACCCACTATTTCTCCCTGGTTTACCTCCACAGTCACATCTTTGGCTACCGTACGGTTTTTATATTTCTTAATTAATTTATCGGTTCTGAGTATCATTTTATCATTGAATATGTTTACAAATGTAAAACAGTTTGTTTAAACTGCGAAATTACTGTTACTACTGCAATAATCCAACCAAAAGAAATAATGAAGAAATTAATGGCAGGTATTAGGTTTTTCTTACTTTTGCTTTCCGTCAAAAAAAAATGTTTTAGTTATTAAATTTAAAAGGAATGAGCGCCTCAACAATCGATAAAAATATGGATTTAAAAGTATCAAAACTTGCAGATAATATCATAGGGTCAGAAATTATTAAACTGGCTGCAGAAGTGAACGAGAAAATTAAAAAAGGAGAAAAGGTTTATAATCTTACCATTGGTGATTTTAATCCAAAAGTGTTTCCTATTCCAACCGAATTAAAGGAATGTATAATTAAAGCTTACGAAGATGACCAGACGAACTATCCGGCTGCGGATGGTATGTTGGAATTGCGTGAAGCAGTTTCTCACCTGCTGAAAGAACGCGGTAATTTGGACTATAAAACAGATGAAATTGTAATTGCTGGCGGTGCACGCCCTGTTATTTATGCTATTTTCAGGGCATTGGTGGATGACGGAGATACTGTTGTTTTCCCTGTTCCTTCCTGGAATAATAACCACTATACTTATTTAAATAATGCAAAGCAGGTAATTATTGAAACGAGTGTGGAAAATGAGTTTATGCCAACTGCCAATGACATTAAACCCTACATTGGTTCTGCAAATTTACTTGCATTGTGTTCTCCCTTAAACCCAACAGGTACTACTTTTAAGAAAAAGGATCTGGAAGAAATATGCGATTTGATTTTAGCAGAAAATATTATTCGTAATGCAGAAAACAGAAAACCTGTTTATCTGATGTATGACCAGATTTACTGGGCATTAACATTTGGAGAAACTGTTCATTATAATCCGGTAAGCCTTCGTCCGGAAATGAAAAATTATACCGTATTTGTGGATGGTATTTCCAAATCACTTGCAGCTACCGGTGTAAGAGTGGGGTGGAGTATGGGGCCGAAAAAAATTATTGAAAAAATAAAAATGCTTTTAACTCATGTTGGGGCATGGGCTCCAAAAGCGGAACAGGTTGCCACAGCTATTTATCTTAAAGATTTAACTAATTACGATAAATTTCTAACGGAGATAAAAGATAAAATTGACGCAAGGCTGGAAGGCTTTTATAAAGGAATTCAAAGCTTAAAGTCCGAAGGATTTAAGGTGGATGCTATAGCCCCGGAAGCTGCCATATACTTAACGGTACAGTTTTCATTACATGGCCAAACTACTGCCGATGGAAGAGTGTTGCATGACACTAAAGAGGTAACAAAATACCTTTTGGATGAAGCCAAAGTGGCATTAGTTCCTTTTTATGCTTTTGGTGCATCACATGATTCAAGTTGGTACAGACTATCAGTTGGTTCCTGCAAACTGGAAGATGTGGACGCAGTGATTGAAAACCTGAGAGCAGCTTTAAGCAAATTAAAATAGTCAGATAGATAGGATTCAGATATTTGAAATTGATAAAATGAAAAACAATTATTGTATAATAATGGCCGGGGGCATAGGAAGTCGTTTCTGGCCAATGAGTAGAACTGCTCACCCAAAACAGTTCATGGATATTTTAGGAACAGGGCAAACCCTGTTGCAACAAACCTATAATCGTTTCCTAAGACTTTGTCCGAAAGAAAACATTTACATTGTTACAAATGACTCCTATGTAGATTTGGTAAAAGAACAAATCAAAGGAATGTCGAATGAAAATATATTAAGCGAACCTGCCAGAAAAAATACGGCACCTTGTGTTGCTTATGCATGTTATAAAATAGCTCAACTAAATCCTGATGCGCTGACAGTAGTTGCTCCGTCTGATCATCTTATTTCAAAAGAAGATACTTTTGTTAAAGCTATAAAATCCTGCTTTAAAAAAGCACAGGAAGAAAAGTGCCTTGTTACTTTAGGTATCCGACCAAGCAGACCCGATACAGGTTATGGTTATATTCAGTTTGTAGAAGGAGATGTAAAGGAACGTGACAAAAGAATTAAAAAAGTAAAAACATTTACCGAAAAACCGGACTTGGAAATGGCTCGCTTCTTTTTAAAGAGTGGAGATTTCCTTTGGAATTCGGGAATATTTATCTGGAGTGTAAAATCTATTATTAGTGCATTCGAAAGTTATGCTCCTGAAATGGATGCTATTTTCAAGGAAGGTAATAACAAGTATAATACTCCTGAAGAAGCCGATTTTATTACCAAAGCGTACAGTAATTGTAAAAACATTTCCATTGACTATGCAATAATGGAAAAAGCGGACAACGTTTATGTTCGTGCTTCGGTTATTGGCTGGAGCGACCTTGGAACATGGGGTTCCCTTTATGACCATATTCCTCAGGACAAAGATAATAATGCAGTAGTGGGTAAAAATGTGATGTTATACGATTCTAAAAATTGTATTGTAAACGTTGCCAAAGACAAACTGGTTATTATGCAGGGCCTCGAAGATTGCATAGTAGTGGAATCGGATGGGATTTTATTAATTTGTAAAAAGCAGGATGAACAGCAGATACGCACTTTTGTTAATGATGTAAAGGTTGCTAAAGGGGAGAAATTTGTGTAGTTAGTTTTTCTGAATGCAATAGACTTTACAAAAAGGCGTTATAGAAATAAGTAAATTAAATTTATTACTCCCTGTATTGTTTTCTTTTTTCTCCTCTGTACGAACCGGAGAAATATAATATTCCCCTGAAACCAATTATAGTTTGTTCCTGGTTCCAATCGGCAAATAAGGCTGCACCGATTCCTACATCGTAAGCAATTTTTTTCACTATCTCTGCCTGGCCGTATAATCCAAACTCATTGTAACTTCGTGAATAGGTGGAAAGGGTGTCATTGATTTGCACCTTGGCATAACCAGTTGAAAAAGACGGACCGACAAAGGCAGCAAAATGAACATCCTTATCTTCGTATCTCCATCCGTATCCAACATGTAATTCATAATTGGTGAACGAACGAACTCCTTCACCGGTAATTTCCAAACCGGTTTGAAAATACTCCCTTTTGATATGAAAATTCAAATCAGCACCTCCGGCAAAACCAAGATTCCTTTCGTAAGTAAGGTTTTGCTGAACACCACCGCCAATGGTAAACCACTTATTATAGTATCTGAATTTTTTATTATCCATTACAAACTCACTGTCCAGTGGGGTTAACCGTTTGTGGTTTTTGGTGTACTCGGGGTTTTTACTTTTATCAATTTTGTAATGAACTCCATTGATAACAGTATCTTTTTGCGCACATAGTTTTGTGGACATAAGAATACTTAATATAACAATGATTAAAAAGGAAAAAAGATTTTTCAAAATGAATGTATATCTAAATTGCAAGAAACTTTTGATACCATTACCCCTGTCAGGGTTCTAAACCCTGACAGGGGTATGTAAACAAAGATACAACTATTTCATTGAACCGCACATATCTTCCGGTTTTACCCATTCATCAAATTGTTCGTTGGTTAGCAGACCTAATTCTATGGCTGCTTCGCGCAATGTTTTATTTTCTTTATGTGCTTTTTTGGCAATTTTTGCTGCATTTTCATACCCGATGTGCGTATTCAATGCAGTTACCAGCATCAACGAATTTTCAAGATGTTGTTTTAATATAGGTAAGTTAGGCTCTATTCCCACAGCACAGTTATCGTTAAAAGAAACACAGGCATCACCTATTAACCTGGCTGACTGCAATACATTGGCTGCTATAACTGGTTTAAACACGTTTAACTCAAAGTGCCCCATGCTGCCACCAATGGAAACCGCCACATCATTACCCATTACCTGAGCACACACCATTGTCAATGCTTCGGGTTGTGTAGGGTTTACCTTGCCAGGCATAATGGATGAACCCGGTTCGTTGTCCGGAATAATCAATTCACCTATTCCACTTCTTGGGCCTGAACTCAACATTCTTACATCATTTGCTATTTTCATTAACGAAACAGCCGACCGTTTTAAAGCTCCTGATAATTCAACCATGGCATCATGTGCGGCCAATGCTTCAAATTTATTGGGAGCTGTAACAAAAGGCAAACCGGTAAGTTCTGCTATTTTTTTTGCTACCAATACATCATATCCTTTTGGTGTATTTAGTCCTGTCCCTACTGCTGTGCCACCCAATGCCAGTTCACGAACCACTTCCAACGCATTTTTTACAGCCCTTATACTATTGGTTAATTGCTGTGCATAACCCGAAAATTCCTGTCCAAGGGTTAAAGGCGTTGCATCCATAAAGTGTGTACGCCCTGTTTTTACTATGTTTTTAAAGTCTTCCGATTTTTTTACCAACGTATCTCTCAGTTTCTCCAATCCGGTAATGGTAATATCCACCACCTGTTTGTAGGCTGCAATGTGCATAGCCGTTGGGTAAGTATCGTTGCTCGATTGAGATTTATTTACATCATCATTCGGATGAATAAAAGTTTTTCCTTCTCCTAATTTATTTCCCTGCAATACATGTGTGCGGTTGGCTATTACCTCGTTCACATTCATGTTCGATTGCGTTCCCGAGCCGGTTTGCCATATTACCAAAGGAAATTCAGCATCCAGTTTTCCTGCTATTATTTCATCACATGCTTTTGCTATCAAGTCTTTTTTATCAGCAGCCAACACTCCCAGTTCGGTATTAGCCATGGCAGCCGCTTTTTTTAAATAACCAAAAGCATAAATAATTTCCTTTGGCATGGATGCCTCCGGTCCTATTTTAAAATTATTGCGCGAACGCTCTGTTTGTGCACCCCAGTATTTATCAGCAGGCACTTTTACTTCGCCCATTGTGTCTTTTTCTATTCTGTATTCCATATCTTAATTTATTGTTTCCGCAAAAGTAATGTTTAAAATAAATAGTTCATTAATTTTAATTCTGTAATTAAATTTTCTTCAAAAAAAAATTCAACACAGAGGACACAAAGCAAAAAGAGTTTCACGGAGACCTCTCTGTGAAACTCTTTTTTTTTACTCCGCGAACTCTGTGTTGAAAAAACAAGAAGCTCTTTTAGAATAATATATTTACCCGCAAATGGTACCTTGCACATTACTCAACTGGCTCACCCCTGCTGTGTTTCCGGCAAAAAAATAAGCAAAGTATTCAGTGCCTTTGGTTAAAGCATTAAACTGTTTTTTGCGTTGTTTGTTTATGTCAATTCTTATTATGTATGCAGCTTCTGTAGGGGCTATAACCAGCTGACCTTCCACTATTGCAGTATCAGTGAGCTCTTTGGTGGTGAGAAGGGTACCGTAAAATTCAGCTCCCGGAACCACTTTACACTCTGCCACCAGCATGCGCGATGCTTCGCCTCTACCAATGGTTACAACCGGCACTCCCGGAACGCTGGAAGCAGAGCGGGTTACCTTGGTGGGAATAAATCCGCCAAGGATAATGATGTCCTCATTACCATTAGCCCTTGTATCCACAGCTCCGTTGAACAAATCCATATCGCCCAATACATCTCCCTTTGCAAGCAGGAAAGGGCCTTTCTGGTCGTCACCACCTCGCTTATAGGCATTATACTTTAGAACATAGGTCGCAATATGACCTTCAAAAACGGTCTGCGTTACCGGGGTTGTGGCTGTAAAAATGCCGGTGTTGTTAAACCACCCGTTTTTTACTCCTGTTGCGGTTTCTGCTAAGGTATCAAACGATTCGGTATGATACTCCAAACTGCATGTTGATTTTGCCATTTTTTAATTGTTTTTTAGGTTTAATTTATTTTGTTGCTTTTATTAATCTTTTACGTACAGGATTGTTTTTGAATTATATAACACTATCAAGACTTCCAAAAAAGCACTTTCCAAGTTTTCAGAAAAATTAGCCAAGTTTTACAAAAATTTCCCTTCTTTTATCAAAAACTTCAGGAAGTCTTTCTGAAATTTCCCAAATTTTTCTGAAACTTCCCTAACTTCTCCAAAAATTTCCCAAATTTTTCCGAAACTTCCTAAGTTTTAAATCCAACTTCCTTAACTTTTTCTCAAAAATCTTTTTTTTTGGCAAAAACTAGGGAAATAAATGGAAAAAGTCCCTAAGTGTATAAAATAAGTTTCCTGTCGCTCCTTTTTTATTGCAATGAACTTTTCTTTTCTTCCTTCCCTTCGTTCCGAATTCGGATGCAAATTAAATTAGAAAACAAGAGAAATAAAAATAGTTCCATATTCGGCCCAGTGGAAAATAGCCTTCAAATCGCCTGCTATGGCTCAAAGTTCTCCATAAATTTTATCACGCTTTTACCTGTTCAACAAATAATAATCCTCATCAAACCGCTTAAAAATCTTCCTGCTTTCTATTTTAATGGTGTCCTGATTGTCCAGTTTCACCGTCATTGCCTTGCTATCAAAGCTTAGTATGCGGTACATGCAAAACAGGCAACCCACCCGGTAATACCCGAAATGATTGTAAGGCAGCAGCAAGGCTAATTCTTCAAGGCAGCGATGGTCGTTAATAATGAGGCCATTGGTAAGTGTAATCTGCGAACAGTTATTGCGCGCATCCGCCCTTACAATTTCGCATGTTTTTACTTCCTGCATACTTCCCTTCTTACCCAGCAATACCATATCGTTTAAGTATTCCGTCTTTTTTCTCGTATAACCCAGCTTCAAAACCTTGTTACCAATTTTTACATTGTTTTTTTTCATAGTCCTTTTTGTTTTAAATGAATATTTAGTATTCAAAAAAAATAAAAAGCGATGAAAAATAATTACACTCAAAACAGAAATGCGATGAACGGCAGTGATAAAAATGAAGAGGGGAGGGGGTAAGTAGTTAACTTATGAAACAACTAGTTGCAGAAGTTCTGATTTTGCCTTTGTTGGTGTTTTTCACCAACAAACGTGTGAAGTCAAAAAACAGGATATTTAATTTCGTATGTTTGCAGGTTAAAAAATCCCGCACGTGCGGGACAAAGGCATCGTTCCTGCAAAATTTTAAGAGAGAAAAAATGGAACACCAACACGGGCGAAAATTAACGGAGTGTTTTACCATTAGTAATAAATAAAATGAAAAGAGCATCCATCTTATTAGTTTTGCCATTTGTAATAATTACTGCAATGGTAAATAAGGTCCAAGGTCAAACTATTGGGCAGAAAAAAATTATTTCTATTAAAGATAACCGCAAATATGGGGTTAGTTATTTTGACACCACTACAGTTGGTCACAAAATAAATGAAGTTATTGTTGAACGATGTTTAGCACTAAAGTCTGACTATCCTAATGCTAAAAAAGATACTACAGACTCATATGAAATGCACTTTTTTAAATTATTGGAAAATAAAATCTATAATTACCCAGCAAGTTATGCCGGTGAAGAAAATTTTGATACAGCAGAATACTTTTGGCTTGATGATACAACAGTTTCTATTACTTTAATTAATTCGATTACAAATCAGAGACAAAAATTTAAACTTGTCCAAACCTTTTGCAAAGGATGTTCTGCTGGATTAATTATAGATACTGACAAGTAATCTGAATAACGCGAAACCCGAAAATATCTAAGTAAATAACCCTCGAAAGCTCCCCGTAAGAGCAAAGTTGAAGCGTTGGAAAATGCGGAAGTGCTGAGGTTGTATATAATTGCGTAAGTTTTACTTACTTTCTGTCTTTGCAGGTGTTTTTTTCACCTGCAAACTAAATAAGGTTTGAATACTTAAGAAAGCTTTTACAAATGCAGAATAAATTAATTGTCAGTGTTTGTAGGTGAAAACAACAACAAAGGCAAAAAGAATTAAGTATTCAATTTGTCTTTTAGATTACCAATCACCATTTATAGTACTTGGCTTTTTTATCTGTATTTCATAATCGTCAACAATTTTTTTCATTTCACTTTTTAGCGAAGTTATTAATTGAATCCAATTTTTTTCAAATAAACCAGATTCCCTTGCACCAGGAAAAATATCTTGTTCCTGAGGTTCTAGGGCTTTAGCATAATTATCCCATAGTGAAGAAGGACCTGAAGAATATTGTACATTATCTAACAATATTTTGCACCTGCCCTCTTTTATGAAAAATTTTACGTTGTATGAATACCAAAATTCATTTATCGCGCCCATTCCCATTTTAACTCCTTGTTTAGTCATTGCTTTAATCATAATCATCCCTGATTCTTTATCATCATTTTGAATTACGTCTTTAGAAGATTTCCACTCTTCTGCAATAAAAATTTTTGTGTCTGAATAGATTTGTGATTTTGTTTTTGAAACAGAATCAATTTTTTCTATTTTAAAACTGGTTTGAGCCATTGCAGAAAGTGTTAATCCTATAATTGCAATTGCAGTTAAGTTTAATTTTTTCTTTTTCATTATGTAATTTTTTAAAATCGTTATTTTAATCATGCCTTTGTTCTTTTTTTCTCTAACAAATTGATAAGCCAAAATTACCTTGCCGCCCTTGTTGGTGTTCCATTTTGGCTTTGCAGGTATTTTTTCTCCTGCAAACGTACGAAATTAAATTCTTCGATTTTGCCTTTGCAGGAGTTTTTTCACCTGCAAACGAAATAAGGTTTGAATGCCAAGGAAAGCTTTTACAAAAGCAAAAAAGTTATCCCAAAGAAACTGTATCTTTTTAGAAATTTTCCGTTATATAATTAGTATAACCATTAAAAAAAAACAACAAAAATGAAAAAACTAATTCTAAGAAGTGTTTTAATTGCTGGGACAACAATTACACTATTATCATTTGACCTGCCTAAAGGTTGGACTTCAGGCGGAACTGACATGAAAGAATACGAAATGGGAATTGATAAAGGCGCGGGACAAGACGGAAGGAACACAGCAACCCTAAAATCAATCAGAAATGGAAGAGATTTTGGAACTATGTTTCAAAACTGTTTGCCCGATAAGTACATTGGGAAGCGAGTAAGAATGACAGCTTTATTAAAAACAAAAGATGTGGATGGTTGGGCAGGGTTGTGGTTTAGAATTGATGGAGAAGGTTCAAAAGATATGCAAGGATTTGACAATATGAAAAATGGTAAAACAGACAGATCAATAAAAGGAACTACCGACTGGACAAAGTATGAAATAGTTTTAGACGTTCCGCTTAAATCTACTAACCTTGCATTTGGTGCATTACTTGCCGGTAAAGGACAAATTTGGTTTGATAACTTTAACTTTGAGGTGGTTGACAACACTGTGCCAACAACAGGTTCAGGAAAGGAAGAGTATATGCCGAACAAAGAACCTATCAACCTTAACTTTGACAATTAACACTACCGAAAAGAAATTGCAAATGAAATATGGTTTTTCACCTGCATTCGAAATAAAGTTTTAATACCCCAAAAAGTTTTTATAAATTTGGAATAAATTAATTGTCAGCGTTTGGTGAAAACGCTAACAAAGACAAAAAGATAAAATTGTTATAGGCAATTCAGATGTCGAAAAAAAAGAAAAAGGCAAAACCAAATTCACAGGAAAAGGAATTTGAACGGTTTCACCTGGAGCATAAAAAAGCTGTTCACTGGTTTCTTATACGTATTGGCCTGAAAGAAGGAATATTTGAATTTCCGGAGGAATACATTGAAAAGATTACTAAAAGGGGAAACCTGCCCTTGGTTTTCCCATCCGAACCGGATAATATACCTCCTAAGATGCTTGCTGTTGCAAACCAGTTGTTAAAGCATTTTCTGCAGGCCGACCAAGTAGAATCGTTTCCGGGTGGTCCTTCTTTTCCTCTTGCTTTTTATTTCACTACCGAAGCCCTTTTCTGTAATTTAATAGAAAAGATGGATGAGGAAGATTTTCCGGGTTTGCCTTCTGTTCTGGAGCGCACAAAAGCTTATTGGGATAATTATGAAAAAAAGCATAACGAAGTTTTCCAAAGGTTGGGTACTATAATTAATGCCATTTCTTATACCTTGGTTCAGGAAACCAATGAAATATATTACATAATGCAGCAATTAGGAAAGCCAAACTTTGAAATGGTAAACAATGACAGGAACAAATTGCGCCTGCTCAATTATATTTTACACCGTCAGGAAAGAGAAGAAAAGGAAATTGTTGTTGATAACGAATCGCGCATGGCAATGCGAATGACTTTTGGTTTTGGTAATGTAGGAGCCAAAGACCTGCTTATTAAAGCAGAAACGTTAGGCATTGAATCTCCATTCGGGTCTATGGAATTGCCGGTTTACATACAGAATCATGCATTAAAACGGATGAATGAAAGGCTGGGGCAACTGTATATTACGGATGCTATGCTCGAAATATGTTTTGCTTTGCAGGCAGCCAAATTTGTGGTTGTCAAAAAAGGACATGCCTTGCTCGAATTCAAACTTTCCAATTGCAAAGTGGGATATTTTAAAATAGTATTAACGGAAGGTGTACTGCTCATTCAAACCTTTTTATTCCTTACCAATAACGGAACACCGGAAGGAGATAAATTAAATGAATTGCTTGGAATGCAAAAGGCCGATAAAAAATATTGGGAAATAGACAAACTTACTACCTTCCTTGCCTCTGATATAGAAGAAAACGAAACATTGAAACAAATTTTTATAAATGCAGGTTGCAAAAGTTTATTCGATTATAAGAGGGCTCCCAAATTAAGTGATAAAGACAAACAGCAACAATTACAAATAGGTCTAGCTTCTATGCTTGCCGGGTTTGTTCAAAAAACACAGGAAGCAAAGCAAAATGATAAATTTGAAGAATAAATAAATTAGCAGGACTTGCCAAATCAATGAGAGACTCAAATCTTAACAAGGGATTTTTATTTCAAAAACTCCAACACCCGTTCCGGTGGTCTTCCAATAATAGCTTTATCTCCTTTTACAATTATCGGTCGTTCTATTAATATAGGATATTGAGAAAGGATTTTTATCCATTGGGTATTTGTAAATTTCTGGTCGGCAAATTTTTCTTTAAATAAAGGTTCACCTTTTCTCACTATTTCCTCTGCCTTCATCCCCAGCAATTTCAATAGTTGTTTTATTTCTATAATAGAAGGAGGTGTTTTTAAGTATTCAACCACTTCCGTTTTTACTTTCTTTTTTTTAAGAATAGTACAAACATCCCTGCTTTTGGAACAACGGGTGTTGTGATATATTTTCAGTGTCTCGCTTTTAGCTTTGGACGTTGAACTTTCCAACTTTGAACTTTTAACTATTCCCATACTCCATCAGATACGCTTTAATAAAATCATTCAAATCACCATCCATCACCGCCTGCACATTGGATGTTTCGTAACCCGTTCTTATATCTTTCACTAATTTATAAGGATGAAAAACATAGTTACGTATTTGAGAACCCCATTCAATTTTCTTTTTGTTTCCTTCAATGATGGCAGAAGCTTCACGCTTTTTCCGCATTTCAATTTCAAACAATTGCGACTTCAATAACTTAATGGCATTGTCTTTATTTTCAAATTGCGAGCGCGATTCCTGGTTTTTAATAATAATACCCGATGGTTTATGATGCAGCCTTACTGCTGTTTCCACCTTGTTTACATTCTGTCCGCCTGCGCCTCCCGAACGGAAGGTATCCCATTCTATATCAGCCGGATTTACATCTATCACAATGGTGTCGTCAATTAAAGGATAAGCATATACAGAAGCAAAAGTAGTATGTCGCTTGGCATTGGCATCAAACGGTGAGATACGCACCAGTCGGTGTACACCATTTTCACCTTTTAAATATCCAAAGGCATAATCGCCTTCAAACTCCAGTGTAACCTGTTTTATTCCTATTCCGTCTCCGTCATTCCTGTCGGTTTCTTTTATTTTGTAACCGTTTTTTTCTCCCCACATAATGTACATCCGCATCAGCATGGCCACCCAGTCACAGCTTTCCGTGCCTCCTGCACCGGCATTAATCTGCACCACACAACTCAGAATATCTTCCTTCCGGCTGAGCATATTTTTAAACTCAATATCCTCCAGCAGTTTTATGGTAGTCTGATAATGCGTCTCCACCTCTTCTTCAGAAGCTTCTCCTTCCTTAAAGTAGTCAAATATCAGCGCAAGGTCATCCATCTCACGATTTAATTCTTCGTAAGCATTGGTCCAGTTTTTCTTGATTTTAGTTTGTTTCAGCAGTTCTTCTGCTTTCTTAGGATTGTCCCAAAAGTCGGGAGCAAGTGCTTTTTCCTCTTCCTCGGTTATTTCACGCAGTTTAGTAGCGATGTCAAAGATGTCCCTCCAACGCGTCAGTGCGTAATCGAAGGTCCTTTAGTTGTTCTATTGTAATCATGGCGCAAAAGTAAAAATAATAAAGAGATGGGAGAGGAAATAAAAGTAATTTTGCACCTGAAACAAAAATTATGCAAACGAAATATTTTAGAGTAAATAAAAAAGAGTACTGTCATATAACAGACGATATCATTTTTGTAATAAACAGTAAAGAAGTGGCAAGGGTGCCGTTGGAATTTGAACTGGGCGAAGGGTGGGGTGTAAAAAGTATGTTCAATTACATATTGTTTGCTTTTTTCTTTGCCTACATTACTTTTTCAATATCTGCTTACGGGCAGGGATTTTTTCTGCAACCTTTAAATTATGGGGCATTGTTTTTATTGTTCCTGTTTTTAATTAGAATAAAAAATGGTTTTGTAACCAGCCGAACTCCAACTATACACCGCAGTAAAATTAAATCCGTTTATTTTAAAACTCCTAAATTTTCGTATCCTAGATTGGTAATTTATTTTACCGGGCCGGAGGGTAAAACATTAAGAAAAATTATTCCTGTTTTATATAAAAAGGAAGCATTAGCAGTGCTAAAGGAAACAGGGATATTGGTTTAAATCTTCAATTAAATTTATTTTCTCTGTGAAACTCTATGTCTTCTCTGTGTTGAAAAATTACTCATCAAGCTTCAAAACATCCCATATTAAATCCTGCTCAAATCCTCTTGAGGCAATATATTTCGCAATTTTATACTTGCGTTGATAATCCTTTCCACCTTTTATTTCCTTCGATTTTTTCGCAATCAGGTCTTTTAATGTTTTAATGTAATCCGAATCGTCTATCTCCTGCATTGCCTTTTTGATGCAGTAATCGGATATTTTTCTTTTTTTAAGTTCAAGTTTTATTTTTACCCTTCCCCATTTCTTTATCCTGAATTTTCCTCCTGCATAAGCTTTTGCAAACCGCTCTTCATTCAGAAAATTATCAGTAATTAACTTTGCAATTATGTTTTCCACATCAGTACTGTACAATCCCCATTCGTATAATTTATCCCGCATTTCCTGCTGGCAACGTTCCTGGTAGGCACAGGTAGATTCGGCTTTTAATAAAGCCTGTGAGGGAGTAAGTTTTTTCTTTGGTTTATCTTCTTCGTACATTATTATTTCTCGCAAAGACGCAAAGTTCGCAAAGCATTAATTCATAATTCATAACTCATCATTCATAATTCTTTAGATAAGTCCTCTAGCTTTTAATTCCAAATACTTATTGATTGTACTCACTGATAAATTTTGCGGAGCAGTTAAAATACTATGGATACCATACTTCTCCAGTTCTTTCACAATCAGTTTTTTCTCAAAGGCAAACTTTTCTGCTATCGCTTTATTATATACTTCTTCAGTAGTAGTTGCAGGTTTGTCAAGAAAGGCATGTAATTCTGTATTTTCAAAAAAGATAACCACCAGCAAATGATCTTTTGCAAGTCTTCTTAAATATTTTAATTGTCTTTGCAAACCCGATAAACTCTCAAAGTTGGTATAAAGTAGTAATAAACTCCGTTGATTAATTTTAGTCTTTACATTAATAAACAGGTTTTCGAAATCACTTTCCAGGTAACCGGTTTTTTGATTGTAAAGCAATTCTAATATTTTTTGCAATTGTGCGTTTCTCCTATCGGCAGGTAAAACAGATTGCACTTTATGCGAAAAGGTAACAATGCCTGCTTTGTCCTGTTTAAGCATGGCAATATTAGAAATAACCAATGAGGAGTTGATGGCGTAATCCAGTAAACTTAATCCCTCAAACGGCATCCGCATTACTCTTCCCATATCAATAACAGAATAAACCTGCTGAGATTTTTCATCCTGGTATTGATTAATCATCAGTTTACTTTTTCTTGCTGTAGCTTTCCAGTTAATGGTTCTGTAGTCATCTCCGGATACGTATTCTTTTATCTGTTCAAACTCTGCATTATTTCCACGCCTTCTTATTTTTTTTATTCCTGCATCCGTCAGTTGATTAGAAATGGCAAGCAATTCATATTTCCGCATCTGCATAAATGAAGGATAAACCGGGACCATCATATCCTGCGAAAAACGGAAGCGTCTTTGTATCAGTCCGATTGGGCTTTTAACATATATGTTAACTGCACCAAAACTGTATTCACCTCTTTTTACCGGATGAACATCGTACTCAATTGTTTTGCTTTTTCCTGAATCAACTTTGAGTTTATATTCTTTATCCCTTGCCTGGAACTGAAACGGAAGCTCATCAATAACTGTGATACGGGCAGGAAAGAGATAACGATTTTCCAAAACAATCTGAACAGGATTGTCATCTCCGTTTGATAATTTGTCCAATGTATCCCGCCTTGCGAAGAAACCTTTTCGGTTGCTGAATAAAATTAGTACATCCACAACCAGCAAGGAAACAACAGCAAGCAGTGAATAATTAGCAATGGGATAAATAAAAGGAAAAAAGAAACCGAATACAAATAATACAATAACTGCAGTAATAATATAATACAGAAGATTTGCAAAATACAAATAGGTTACCCAACCCATCCATAGATTAGGGGTGCTTTCTTTTTTAATATTTGAGTTTCGCTCTTCCAGAATTTCTATTGTTTAATTATCTGGGAACTTCTATTTTCTCAATAATTTGTTTGATGATATCATTAGAAGTAATTCCTTCCATTTCCTTTTCAGGGGTAAGCATTACTCGGTGCTTCAAAACAGGAGTCGCCACAAATTTAATATCATCAGGTGTTACAAAATCTCTTCCGCGCATAGCAGCAATTGCTTTGGCTCCTGAAAGTATTGCCAGGGAAGCTCTTGGAGAAGCGCCTAAGTAAAGTGATGAATTGTTCCTGGTTTGATTCACAATCTTAGCAATGTAGGAAATTAAGTTTGCATCAATGTGAATGTTGCTTACAATACCTCGGTAATCTTTTACCTGAGCAGCATTTAAAACACCATGAACGGTTGTTACATCAACAGTGTCTTTACGTAAATGATAGTCGGATAGTATTTTTATTTCATTTTCCAATGACGGATAAGTAACTTCAATTTTAAACAGAAACCTGTCCAGTTGTGCTTCAGGCAGGCGATATGTTCCTTCCTGCTCAATCGGATTTTGAGTAGCTAATACAATAAATGGGGGAGCCAGGTGATAGGTGGTTCCATCAACTGTAATTTGCCTTTCTTCCATTGCTTCAAATAAAGCGGATTGGGTTTTTGCCGGGGCACGATTTATCTCATCAATTAAAATAATATTGGAAAACAATGGGCCTTGTTTGAATTCAAACTCAGTTGTCTTTAAATTATAAATACTTGTTCCGATAATATCCGAAGGCATTAAATCAGGGGTAAACTGTATCCTGGAAAAATCAACTGACATTGTCCTGGAAAGAAGTTTGGCAGTAAGTGTTTTAGCAACACCCGGAACTCCTTCTATTAATACATGCCCATCTGCAAGAATGGCTGCTATCAGCAGTTCAATCATATCATCCTGCCCGACTATTATTTTGTTTACTTCCTGTTTGATGTTGCTTACCGCTTGTTGCAAGCCACTTAAATCAAGCCTGTTTTGAAATACCTGTTCTTCCATTCGTTTAGTTTATTAATTATATTATCTTTTGTTTCTTTGATAAAATTCTTCAATCATTCGGTTTAGCTTTAATAGCTCATGTTGTGTTATACTTTGCTTGAAACTGATATCTGAAAAGTAATAAAACAAATCATGCACTTTTTGTTTTTCAATCCCCGATAGATTGGTAATTCGTTCTATAAATACATCATCATAAAGGTTAGTCTTTACCTGGAAAGAGGAACGGATGTATTCAAGGAAATAAGTTATTTTTTTATCAGCAATATTTTTGTGGTTCCCTGTTTGGTAATATAAAGTACCAACTGTATCCACAAAATCAAGTGTGTTATTGCGCAATGGTTCAATAATGGGAATGATTCGTTGTTTGCGTTTTATTCCTACAATAATAAAAATGATTAAGGAAAGCATCAAAGTATAATATGCGGTCAGTAATGCCGGACTATTAAAGATAACCCGCAATGGAGTTTCCTGCCGGATATTTCCGACTTTATAATATTCATCCCAGATTAATGGTTGGTTAGGAAGATAAGAAAGTGCTTTGTAAACATAATCGCAATTGGTTTCACTAACAAAATGATAATTGGAAAATACTTCCGGAACAGTGCTGATAAATAATTTTCCTTTCCCGAATTTAAGTTGAATAAAGTTAACCTTGTTGCGCGAATTTACTCCTAATATTGTTGTCTTCGTGGTGTCGAAGGAATTGAAATAAGTGTTTTCAATTCCTTTACTGTAAGTGTAATTATTTTTATTTTTTAATTGAGGATTAACGAAATTTATTTTTGCGGTATCGTTAGGCTTATAAATAGTTGTTAAGGCTGTTGAATCAATTTTAATTTTATTCCCCAATTCAAAACTGTTATCTGTTTTTATTTTCAAGGTATCAGCAAACTTTCCTGAAAAATAATCAGCAGCAATAAAAGCATTATTACCCCTGCTGACAAATTTCAACAACTCCCTTGTGTCTAACTTGTCGGGTTCAAAACTTTGGTTGATGATAATATAATTAGAGCCGCTATTTTCATTATCCTTTAAGGTATTATAAAGCGGGACAGTAGTACCTGTGATTGTTTGAGCAGGAAAAATAGTTGGCAATGCTTCATTAAGTGCAGAAGTACCATAAGGTATTTTATCTTTTTTCATGTAAGATAATCTCCAATCTATAGGCTTAGGTGAAAGCACCTGCAACAGTATTAACAGCACAAAACAAATTGATAAAATGATAATGTATTTTCTCTTGCCCTTTATCATCTGTCTTAAATATGAAACTCTTTAAACTTTGAAATCGTTCCCCTGAAATTTGTTTCATCTAATTGAAAATCCCCGTACCAGATGTATTCATACATCAATGATAGCTCATTGAACTTGCTGTTGTATTTGCTGTTTGCAAGCTCCATTGAATAGTCGTTATTGGTTTTATCTATCTGCCATTTGATAAGATTATTATCTGTTAACTGCTTTAATAGTTTCAGGAAATGCAGCCTTACTGCTTTTCTATAGTCCTTCTTAGATATAGCCAATTCAATTAATTCATCAAAATTTATTTTATTAATGTCTTCCTCAAATTCTTTAAAATCGATGGGCACGGATGCACTTTTGCCATAGAAGATAGCTCGCAAATCATTTTTAACTACTAATAAAATAATAATGACTATTACTGCTATCACTAATGCATATTCAAAAATGGTCCAACCGATGCGGCCACCTTTGGTATCAAATATTTTTTCAATCATTCGCCAGAACCAATCCCAGAATCTATCCCAAAATGATTTTGGTGCGGGTCCTATGCGGTCGTATTTATAATCTTTATTTTCTATAAGTTTTTTCTGCTCTTCCGTGTTCAGCTTTCTCACTTCTACTTTAGAAGAATCCTGGGCAACAGAAACAATAATTTTTGCAGAATCCTTTATGGAATAAGCATCTTTGCTATAGGACAAACCACATAGCAACAAAAGAAATATGCAATAAAACAGTTTAGTATTGCTGCTCCACATTGTTGGTTGGTGTGTTTCCTATTTCATTTATTCTTTCCATCAGGCCAGTTCCGTCTTTCTTTTCGGCAAGACTGAAATAATGAAAACCAAATATAACCGAAAGGGTACTATATAAAATCGTTGTGCAAAAAGTGCAAATAGTTGCAACAATGAGGAAGCCCATTGGGGTATCACTGGTTCCTTCCTTCATGCGGCTGAACATCAAAACCATCTGGTATCCTGCCTGCGGAATGGTAAATACTATTCCTGCCAAACCTACAGCAAGTGAAGCACAAACAACTATTACCCATGTCCACCAGAAGTTTTCACGCATTACCTGTCTTGTTCTTCCAAAGGATTCGAAGATTCCTTTTTGTTCGGTCATCTTTACCAAATAAGTAGCAGAAAACTGCCACATCAACGGAGGCATTACCATCAGCATAGCAATGATTAAAAGAAATATAAGCAATACTCCAAGTGCCGGAACAGCAACTGCAATTCCAGCTATAATCAAAACCAGGATGATAACGAACACAAGTATGAGCAAGCCCAAAACAAAGAAAACAGAAAGCACATTTCCAAGATTATTTATTACAGTTCTGTTTACATCACTTACTGTAAAACCTCCGGGGCCTTTTTCCTGGTAGTTAATCATAAACGAATAAACGGTGGACATTAATGCAAGGCTGGCAAGTATTGCAGCGAGAATAAAAATAAGATATGCCCATCCAAATTGTGAAAGAATAGTATCAAGTCCGCCATTCCCTAATTTTGTTATCGAAAACATATTTATAGCGTTGGATTGATAAAATGCACCGGCAATGGCACTTATTAATACAAATGGGCCTGCAATGAAGAGCACGCTTTGAAAAAAGAGTTTAAAGTTTTGTCGTAAAAACTTTATGGATACATTAAAGGTTTCACCAAAGTCTCTGGTCTGGCGGAAGTTGATTTTTTCTGGATTCATGTTTGTTATATTTGTTGTTTGTTGTTAGTTGTTTGTTATTTGTTGTTTGCTGCTAGTGTGCAAAAAGACATACACGACTTAACCCTCTATATAGGCGAATTGCCTAAGTGTTTATTTGTTAATTAATTTTTGGTTCATTGTAATTATTAACTTCTTTGTTCACTCTGTTATTCAATCTTATCGGGTAAATAATAAAGTACCAGATAATAAATGTGAGCGAACAGCCAATGATGGTTAAGCTTAACCACATCGGCATGTTGGAATACCTGGTTACAAACCCTTCGAAGAATGCAGCAGTGATAAATACAGGAATTAATCCTACCACTATTTTCACTCCTTGTTTTGCACCTCTCACAAAGGATGCCCCGCGCGAATAAGTTCCCGGAAATAAAATGCTGTTGCCCATAGTAAGCCCGGCACAACCGGCAATGATGATGGCTGATATTTCCAACGTTCCGTGAATCCAGATGGCGAGTACTGATTTAAGTAATAGTCCCTTTGTATAAAAAAAGTATTGAAAGGCTCCAAGCATCACCCCGTTAGTAAACAACATATAACCTGCACCAAACGAAGCCAGGATGCCCAATGCAAAACATAAAAAGGAAACATAAATATTATTTACTGTAATGCCCAGAAACATATCTATCTGGTTCATGCTTTTGTACACCGCCATGGGGTCGCCTTTGTCTATATTGTCCAATGTCATGTTCACATAACTATCGCCAAGGATGAGGCGGACAAACGATTCGTCATAAGCCGAAGATACCATACCAATGAGCACTGCAACCAATGTAATTATAAATGCATATAATAACTGCCGGTGAGAGTTTTTAAAAATGAAAGGCAGTTCATATTTCCAGAAAGTAATGATGCGCGATTTCTTTTCTTTTTTGTTTTTATATATTTCCTGGTGCACACGTGCAGCCAATGAATTAAGATATTGGGTGGTTTTAGCTTTCGGGTAATTTGTTTTGGCGTATGATAAATCATCCGTAAGTTGAATAAACAGGTCGGCCATCAAATCAGGATTACGGCCACCTTTAGTAGTAATCATGGTTTCGAACTCCTGCCACTTATCGGCATTTTGTTTTAAAAATGTTATTTCTTTCACTTAATAAGTTCGCTGGTTTACTGATTCATTAGCTAAGAAACCTTCAAGGTTTTTAAAACCTTGAAGGTTTAGCTAAATAAATCATGTAAATTTATATAAAAATTAATTCTTAGCGCATCTATTCATCATTAGCTGATAATTTTCAAATATATTTGCGTCCGAAAACATGGATAATATTAAAATTCAAACTACTCAAAATGTAGACATTGAATACGAACTGGCCAGCATTGGAGACCGTATACTGGCTACCCTGCTGGATTATGTGTTTTTTTTCGCATATTTTTTATTGATCATACTCATCAGTGCATTAACCAGCGGACTTCTTTTTAAAAGTGTAGCGGTGGTGGTTATTTTATTTCTTCCCCTGTTGTTTTACGATTTGATATTGGAAACCATTTTCCAGGGAAAATCATTTGGCAAAATGATAATGAAAATAAAGGTGGTGAAACTGGATGGCACCCAAGCCAACTTTGGAGCCTACCTCTTGCGCTGGTTGCTGCGCATTATTGATACCCGTATCTTTTCGGGCGGAGTGGCTTTGATTGCCATCCTTGTAAATGGCAAGGGGCAACGCATTGGCGATATGGCTGCCGGAACCACCGTGATTAAATTGAAGCATAAAGTAACCCTTAACGATACCATTTTAAACCGCACCAAACCGGATTATGTTCTTGTTTTCCCTGAAGTGGCAAGGCTTACGGATACAGATATCTCTATAATAAAGGAAGTGATGATGGTTTCCCTGCGCACCAATAACCTGCAGGCCATCGAAAAACTGGCCCTGAAAACCAAAGCCACCATGGGCATTACCACCAATCTGCCTCATACGCAGTTCCTCGCCACTGTGGTGAATGATTACAGCAATTATAGTTTTGATAAGTAATAGAAGGAAAGTAAGATAAGAATAGCCTTTGCCTTTCATCTTTTTCAATATGCCTCTTTCAAAATTAAAAGCCTAGTATGATTGGAACGCAGATTATCTATGATTGTTGATGATAAAAAATGATTTGATTGTTTACAATCGTCTCCTTTAAGCGAAACGGACAAACTGATTGAGGTATATGATTTTTGGCTTCGTAAATTATGAAAGAGATCTAATGAGTTATTTCAGAAAGTGTTTTGATAATCTTTAGCTAAAGTAAAAAGGTTAGTTTGTTTCATCTTTCTGCTTGTTTTTTTGACTTAATTATTCGTTTGTTTGACTTCCTTGCTCGTTTGTTTGGCTTCCCTGCCCATTTGTTTGACTTCCTTGCTCGTTTGTTTGACTTCCCTGCTCGTTTGTTTGATTTTCCTGCTCATTTGTTTGACTTCCTTGCTCATTTGTTTGACTTCTTTGCTCGTTTGTTTGACTTCCTTGCTCATTTGTTTGACTTCTTTGCTCATTTGTTTGACTTCTTTGCTCGTTTGTTTGACTTCCTTGCTCGTTTGTTTGACCTCCCTGCTCATTTGTTTGACGTTCCGATTTTTGAATCTGCCTAACAATTCAAATTATTCAACCTTAATAAATAAAAATTTGTCGATGATTTTTTGAATTTTTGAAAATTTTTCCTGAACGAATATTTAAGAAGTTGAGCTGATATGTTTTGTATGTTTGTAAAGAATAAAAAAACCTTTAATGAATAAATTTATAACCATAAAAACCTTTAATCATCCGCATGAACTGGCCATAATCAGGGCGCACCTGGAATCGGAAGGTATTGAATGTTTTGTTGAGAATGAGTTGATGACTCAAATAAATCCGTTTTATTCGAATGCAATTGGTGGCGCAAAGTTGCAGGTAAGGGAAAATGATGTAGAAAAAGCATTAGTTGTATTTAAAAAAAACGGTTACGATGATGAGGCTAATTACATTGCTCCTCCTACTATTGTATCGAAATTAAATACTATTACTTCAAGGATTCCCTTAATAAAAGAGCTGCGCTTAGAACTCCGGCTAATGATTATTGTTGCACTTATTCTTTCTGTTTTGGTAACTCTCATTTATTTTATTACGCTTAAAAAGCCTGCCGAAAAACTTACAAATATGAACTGGTGCGTTGATAAGATTATATATAACGGGAAGATTTTTCAGTCGAATTCAAACGAACGAATAAAGTTTACAGGACCGGGAATTTGTAATGAAAATATTTATTTCGGAGGCTTTGACAAGTTAATTTTACCGGGTTTTGAATCGCGCAAAGCAATGGCAGAATGGAAGATTAATGACTATTCGATTCAAATAATGGAAGCCGATACTTTTGATTTTGTTTGGAATGGAATATATACTATTTCATTTTCGGGAAATGGATTTGTAATGAAATCGAAGAGTACTTCAATTTATTGTCATAAAGAAGAATTCGATTTCCCTTTCCCAACGCCTGTCAGGAGACCTGGTTTCTAAAGAAAAATAGCATAGTTTAGTTAGTTGCACTCAACTGTTTATTCAATATCTCCAACCCTTCCATAAAACTATGCGGATGATAATTTAATTCCCGTTTAGCTTTATCAATAATAAAACCTGTGCGTGGCGGGCGCTTGGCAGCCTGGTTCAGGGTGTTTGATTTAATGGGAGTAATCAAAGATTTATCCAGTTTCCAGAAATTAGCAACGGTGTAAACCAAATCAATAACACTCATCGTTTCTTTTCCTGAAAGATTATAAATGCCG
This sequence comes from Bacteroidota bacterium, assembly GCA_947479085.1. Lineage (GTDB taxonomy): Bacteria > Bacteroidota > Bacteroidia > 2-12-FULL-35-15 > 2-12-FULL-35-15 > 2-12-FULL-35-15. The sequence goes on from CANJYB010000002.1 coordinate 173,020, forward strand.
GTAGCACCTTTGTCTGCAATGTTTATACAACCTTCTGCCAGATCTTCGGCAAGTGTGGGCGAACGAAACTGGTCGTCCACCACATTTATTTTTTGTCCCTTGGTCAATGCATCTTTTGCCCAAAGCACAATGTTGGAACGGCTCATATTATCAACTATTCCATACACAATGATGGTTCTGGCAATGGCCCATTTAATGTTGCTTTGCTGTACCAGTTTTTCTCCTTCCCATTTTGATAATGCATAATAACTCTGCGGGTTGGGTTCATCCGTTTCCACATACTCACTGCCTTTTTCTCCATCAAATATAAAGTCGGTAGACAGATGGATGAAATGTGTGTGATGACCGATGTCCGATGTCCGATGACCGATGTCATTGGACGTTATAGCATCCACAAAATTCTTTACCGCAGTTACATTTAATGCCCAGCATTCTTCGCGCTTTGTTTCGCAGGCATCCACATTGGTCATGGCTGCGGTATTAATTACAGCATCCGGATTATATTTTGCAATAATGTTTTCTACTTCTGCTTTGCTTGTAATATCAAGCGGTTCGTATATGTAGCCATCTTTTTTTATCAATCGGTTTTCGCCAATGGAAGTCGCAATCAGTTTAACATCTTTGCGGTTAATTAAATTGTACACCAGCTTTTGGCCTAATAATCCATTGCTTCCGGTAACTAAAATTGTTTTCATAAAATAAATAGGATTTAATAATTAAGCAAACAATTCCTTGAGTTTAACAATCTGCTCGGCAGTGCCTAGTACAAATAATTTTGCATCAGGAATAATCTTGGTATCTGGTGAAGGATTGATAACATATTCGCCTTGTGCGGTTTTAAAACCAATAATATTAGCGCCCGATTTGTTTCTTACTTCCAGGTCGCGAATGGTTTTGTTTTTATACTCTTCTTTCAGGTTTGCAAATGTAATTTCCTCAAGGCTGATGTTGTCGCCACCCTGACCGGTAATGTAGTCAATGAACTCCATCACATCCGGTTTCATTACCAGTTCGGCCATGTGTCCGCCACCAAGTTTATCGGGCATTATCACATTATTGGCACCTGCCACTTTCAGTTTTTTATCCGAATTGTCTTCCGAAGCACGGCTGATGATAACCAGTTTAGGATTTAAAGCACGTGCTGAAAGCACAATAAACAAGTTATCCGCATCAATAGGTAAGGTGGTAATTAATGCTCGGGCTTTCAAAATACCCGCTTCCAGCAATACTTCATCCTGGGTGGCATCACCTTCAATATGCAAGTCAGCATGTTTTTGATGCATTGTGGAGACCACATCTTTCTTTTCTTCAATCACCACAAACCGTTTGTTATGATTTTTTAATACGTGAGCGGCCTGCTTGCCATTCCGGCCATAGCCGCAAATGATTACATGATGTTCTAATTTGTCTATTGCTGAATGCACTTTATAGTCTTTAAAATATTTATTGAACTCACCATCTACCACATATTTTGAAATACTGGTAACGGCAAAGGCAAAAGTACCAAAACTTGTGATAATTAAAAATGATGTGAATAATTTGCCATGTTCACTTAATGGATGTACTTCCTGGAAACCTACGGTTGCAACTGTTATCACTGTCATATAGAAAGCATCTAAAATATTATAATGCTCGATAACAATAAAACCAATAATGCCAATAATAACGATGGCTAAGACTAATCCAAGAGAGATGTATAATTTATTGAAATGTCGAAGTGAGTTCAACCTGTAATTTTTGAATGATAGATTTTTTAACAAAATACTTTACATTTAAGGGAGATTATAAATCCCAAACGCTTCTTCTTTTGCTTTTAAAAGGCTTAAAGAATTTTTTATGTTCGAGGACAAAGGCCATAATAAAGTAAATAATGATGGGCGAACCAACTGTGAAGAAGGATAAATAAATAAAATACATACGTATGCGGGTACTGTTAATGCCGAGTTTTTTTCCCCACCATTCGCATACACCGAATGCCTGTGTTTCAAACCAATGTTGTATTCTCTTTATCATAATAGAAGTAAAATTTATTTGCAATAAAGTTACGAATTTTTTAGCAAGTAATTACCAATTGAACAATTCAAACATTTTTTTTGACTGCAATATTCATTTTTTAATTGCAACAATGCTTGTGTGGAATAAGCCGATTGAACAGGAATATTCAAAGAATTCCATTTTTTAATGATGGAATTGGTCTCTCCCTCGGTTTGTTCCAAAAATTTTAACGAACGTTCAATATACTTTTCATCATCTTTTTGTTTTCCGTACACAAAGAGAAAAGGGACAACAGTATTGATAATAATGTTATTAAAAGCATCTGTTCCCAAATGTTTTAATCGTTTATTAGAGGATTTATCAAAATTAAAATGAGTTTGCCAGTAGTCGGATACTTCTATTTCCATCAACTTTTTCAGGTCATTGTATTTTTCTGTATTGATAATTTTAGAAAACAAATGAGAGGAATGATAAATGAGATTGGCAAACTGCGCAAGGCGAATGGTTGGAAAATTGTGTGGCCGCATACGAAGAAACTTCCACAAATGTTTGTCAATAGAGTTCAGTTTAAACTTTTGTTTAAGGAAAGTATATTCATTCTGCAATTGCAATACATACTTATCTTTATAATGTTCATCAAGGAATCCTGCCTGACCAAAAAGCAAGGCCTCTATCTGAAGTAAACTGCTTTTATGTTTACCTAGGATAATGGAGGGTAAAGACTTTGCAACCAGTTCAAAAGGTTCTGCATTGGTTTTAAATCCAAAGTTGCGGGCCAATAACTGATAAAAAGTTTCTTCCCAGTTATTGTTATTTAATGCCAAACTATCCGTAATTACTTTTGATTTCCTTTCCAGTCGCTCCAGCAATAACCGGTCAATTGTACTATTAATAATCAATCTGGGAGCAAGGGAAATTTGTTTCTCACACGGAATCCAATCGCTGTTTGATTTAAAGTTCAGATAATTCTGATAAAGTTTTTTCTCTATTCGTTCTTTAATTTCAATGGTTGGAATCAACTCACCCGAAACCCTGTAAAGTGGTTTGTCGGCAGAATAAACTACATGCAGAATAATATTGTCGTAAGCTTTATCGTTTTGATGATTATGTCTTTTCCAGTCGCTGGCATTGGTATGAACTTCCACATTGCCGGCCCACACTGTGGTTCCTACTTTTATCTTTGCATTAAAAAAATCAGGTCCTGCATCAAAGTTATGTTCGCCTACTTTGATTATTTCCACAGGCTCATTACTGGTGGAGGTTAGCTCCAATTGATTAAACAATCTGAATTTCCAGATGTGATGCAAAAACTCTTCTGTCATTTTTTAAACGAAAGTATTACACAAAACTACAAATATCTTTGAAAATATTTTATTGTTTTCACAGGAACATTCTTTAATTTCGCTCAACTAAAAATAAGAAACATGAACAAAGAACATCTGTTACAAAATATTCACAGAGAGATTATTTTGATTAAACAAATCACGCCATTGATAAAAGAAAGCGATTTGGAATTTCGTCCTGCCGAAAAGGTAAGGAGCACTTATGAATTGATGCAGTACCTGTCCGGCATTGGAGGAACTATGTTTCGCTGGTTCCTGGTAAATGATATTACACCGGAAGAAAGACAGAAAATAACTGCTTATCGTGCTACCTTAACCATCGGGAATTTCAGCGAACGTATGGATGAACAATGGGAAATAATTCAAAATTACATGGCTGATGTTACCGAAGAACAATTGAACACCATGGAAGTGGAATTGCCATGGAAAGAAAAAATGCATTTGGGAAGAGCCATTATTGCTGCACCTATAAAATGGCTTGCAGCATACCGTATGCAATTATTCCTGTACCTAAAAATGAATGGAAGACCTGAAATAGGTACAAAGGAAGCATGGGTGCCGGAAGAATTGCGAGTGAATCCTTAATTAGAAAAGTAAAAACTAAACAAAAAAGCCCACTGAATATTCAGTGGGCTTTTTGTTTTAAAAAGGGAAACGAATTATCCCGGGATACGGGCAATGTATTTATCCATTTCTTTTATCTGTTTTACTATTTCATCGGTTTTAGGTTTCAGAGCTTTCGCTTTTCTGAAATATTCTTTCCCAACTTTATTTTGTTTGCGTTGGATTTCAATGGATGACAACTGAAGGTAGCAGGCAGCCAGGCTTTCATTGTCCGGGATTCCGGCTTTGACAGCTGCAAGTAAATTTAGTCGTGCCTCTTTCATTTCCCCTTTTTTCAATTGAATAAATGCCAGTTGCATCAGGTTAGAACCTTGCATGTCCCCTACAATCTTTGATTTTGTATTCATGCTTTTACGGATGTTGCTTTCAGCACCTGCCAGGTTATCAGTAGCCATAAAAAGATTACTTTGAATCATGTAATATGCAGAACGGATAGGTTTAAACAATAACCTTGGAAATTTAATCTGGCTCAGGTATTTCTGCGCAAGTTCCACTTCACCATCTGTTACTGCTTCCTGAACAATGCGCATAGTGCCCATCATAAGGTATAGCATCAATGAAATTCCTGCAAGAATGTATAATAACCATGCTGTGATTTCATCTTTCAGATAATGGGATAAAATACCTAACCCTATTAATACAATGATGATGGGTAAACGGTAAAGGATGTAAAATTTTAAAACTTTTTTCATAAATATATTTCTAATAATTGTTTCATTTCAATTTGTAATTTCCTTGCTTCTTCTCTAGCTTTCTCTGCAAAATCTTCATTGGTACCTGCATATATAATTCCTCTTGAAGAATTAACAAGCAAGCCACATTCTTTGTTCATGCCATATTTTGCCACTTCTTCAAGGCTACCTCCTTGTGCACCCACACCGGGAACCAATAAAAAATGGTCAGGAATTAAAGTTCTGACATCTGTCAGCATTTCTGCCCTGGTAGCACCAATAACATACATCATGTTTTCAGGTGTTCCCCATACTTTTGATTTTTCAATTACTTCCTGATAAAGATAATTCTGGTCTTCCATTTCAGCGTTTATCATGATGGTCTGAAAATCGTGCGCACCTTTATTGGAAGTAAGTGCAAGCAAAATCACCCATTTGTTTTTATAACCAAGAAAAGGAGTAACGCTGTCTTCGCCCATATAAGGGGCAACAGTGATGGAATCAAAATCAAGGTTTTCTAAAAATGCTTTTGCATACATAGATGATGTGTTTCCAATATCTCCACGCTTTGCATCAGCTATGGTGAAAATATCTTTGCAAGTCTCGTTAATATAATTGATTGTTTTTTCAAGGCTTGCCCATCCTTTCGCTCCTTGTGTTTCATAAAATGCCATATTGGGCTTGTAGGAAACACAAAAATCTTTGGTGGCGTCTATAATCTGTTTATTGAATTCAAAGATGGGGTCTTCTTCTTTTAAAAGATGAGTTGGAATCTTTGTAATATCGGTATCAAGCCCTATACAAAGAAAAGAATTTTTTCTTTTAATATTTTCAAATAACTCCTGTTTTGTCATGGTAAATTAAACTGCAATTCCGCCTTCTTTCAAACGTTCAGAGTTTTCTGCTAAGTTAAGTGCGTCAATCATGGGTTGTATATCACCGTCCATAAAATCAGTTAAATTATAAACCGTCATGTTGATGCGATGGTCGGTAATCCGGTTTTGCGGGTAATTGTAAGTACGTATTTTTTCAGAACGGTCACCGGTAGAAACCATCGTTTTTCTCTTTTTCGATTCCGCTTCCAGCTTTTTATTTAGTTCTATTTCGTAAAGTTTTGTACGTAACATGGTCATGGCTATTTCGCGGTTACCAAGTTGCTTCCTGTCTTTCTGGCTGATACAAACTATTCCGGTAGGTTTATGGGTAATCATTACTTTCGATTCCACCTTGTTCACATTCTGTCCCCCTGCTCCACCCGAACGGGCAAATTGTATTTCCAGATCAGCAGGATTAATTACCACATCCACTTCTTCTGCTTCAGGCATAACAATCACAGTAGCTGCAGAAGTATGCACACGGCCCATTGTTTCAGTATTAGGAACTCTTTGCACACGGTGTACTCCTGATTCAAATTTCATAATACCATAAGCATTTTCTCCGGTAATTTCGCAGATCACTTCTTTGTAACCACCCATAGTGCCATCATTAAAGTCAACCACTTCTAATTTCAATCCTTTATTGTCACAAAAACGGGAATACATTCTGAACAAATCTCCTGCAAAAATACTTGCTTCATCTCCTCCTGTTCCTGCACGAATCTCCAATACACAATTCTTTGCATCTTCCGGGTCTTTAGGAACAAGCATCTGGCGGATGTCATCTTCTAATTTATCTTTTTTAGGAAGCAACTCATCCAGATCCATTTTTGCCATTTCCTTCATCTCGTCATCCTTTTCCGTGGCTAATATTCCTTTATTGAATTCAATATTCTCCACCACGTTTTTATATTCATGATAAGCATTCACCACCTGGGTAAGGTCCTTGTATTCCTTATTGAATTTCTTGAATTCTTTCATATCACCAATAACCTTTGGGTCTGATAGTTTTTGTTCTACCTCTTCCCAACGTCTCTTGATGGCTGCTAATTTTTCTAACACTTTAATTAATTATTAGTGAATTTTAATTTTTGGTTTGCGAAGGTACTAAAAAAAGGGAATCATTCGATAGAGTAGGGACACAAACAAAAAAAGTCCCGCTAATTGCGAGACTTTTTTGTTTTAATAACAGAGTTGTTATTATTTTTTCTCAGCTTTTGCAGGCTCAGCTTTTTTTACTTCAGCAGCTTTAGGCTCAGCTTTTTTAGCATCAGCTTTTGGAGCGTCAGCTTTTTTTGTGTCAGCAGCTTTTGTTGCTTCTTTTTTAGCATCAGCTTTTGCAGGTGCTGCTTTTGTGTCATTTTGAGCCACAGAAACTACAGTTGATAATGCAAATATCGCACAAGCAACTAATGTCATTGTTTTTTTCATTGTAATTGTTTTTTGTTTATTTATTTAATGTGTGAATTGTAAAACAAAAGTAGGCTATTAAAATACGCTAAAAATATTTTAACATTTTTTAATACAAAAACGTTCCAAACTCTGATGTGATGGTTAATTGCTTCATTTCACTTTTTTCAACCCGACCTATTATTTTAGCATCAATATTAAATGATTTAGCTATCGAAATAATGTCATTCGCAATGTCAGGAGAAACATATAATTCCATGCGGTGGCCCATGTTAAATACCTGGTACATTTCTTTCCAATCGGTACCGCTTTGTTCCTTTATTAATTTAAACAATGGAGGAATAGGGAAGAGGTTGTCTTTAATAATATGAAGATTGTCAATAAAGTGCAATATTTTCGTTTGTCCACCACCGCTACAGTGTACCATACCATGAAGCTGTGAGCGGTAATTGTCCAGAATTCTTTTTATCACCGGTGCATAAGTTCGGGTGGGAGAAAGGACCAGTTTCCCTGCATCAATTTTATTACCACCTACATCAATTTTATCGGTTAATTTGATTTTACCCGAATAGACCAGTTCTTCCGGAACCAAGGCATCAAAGCTCTCCGGATATTTTTCAGCCAATGATTTTTCAAACACGTCATGACGGGCAGAGGTAAGTCCGTTGCTACCCATACCACCATTGTATTCACTTTCATAAGTTGATTGGCCACTGGAAGAAAGCCCTATAATCACATCTCCTTCTTTAATATTAGCATTATCTATCACCTCACTTCTTTTCATCCTGCACACCACAGTAGAATCTACTATGATGGTCCTTACCAAATCTCCTACATCGGCAGTTTCTCCTCCGGTAGAATAAATACCAATACCATAATTTCTCATTTGCTCCAGAAGTTGCTCAGTGCCATTTATTATGGTAGAAATTACTTCCCCGGGAATCAGATTTTTATTTCTCCCAATAGTGGATGAAAGTAAAATATTGTCAACTGCACCGACACATAGCAAATCATCAGTATTCATTACTATGGCATCCTGAGCTATTCCTTTCCATACAGAGAGGTCTCCGGTTTCTTTCCAGTAGGTATAGGCAAGCGATGATTTTGTGCCTGCACCGTCCGCATGCATCACAATACAATAGTTTTCATCTCCGGAAAGATAATCGGGTACCACCTTACAAAATGCTTTAGGGAACAAACCCTTATCAATTTTGGCTATTGCATTGTGAACATCCTCTTTGGATGCCGACACTCCTCTTAAATTATATCTGTTGTCAGTACTCATTGTTTGAAAAGAAAACATCCCGACCCGATTGCTATCAGGACGGGATGTTTATTAATTTGATTTGTATTATTAAAGACTATTCTTCGTCTTCGTCTGTTTTCTTTTTAGGCTCTTCTTTCGGAGCATTCGGATTAACATAATCCTTGCTTAATACTCTAAATACGGTACGTCTGTTCAAACGCATGATGAATTCATAATCATCTTTGTTTTTATTCATTGGATAATTTTTATCAATCCATTTTTCAGCAAGCACTGTTCCTTTCGGAATTACTTTTCCGCTCGGTAATGTTTTGGTAGTATCTAGCAAAACCGGACGAGATTCACCATATCCTTTTGGAACCATACGTTCTGCCGGAATTCCTTTTGAAATCAAATAGTCAATACATGATTTTGCACGGTTTTCAGAAAGTAACTGATTTTTAGGGTCTGTATCTCTGTAATCCGTATGAGAGCTTAATTCAATTACAAAAGTAGGATTGTCAACCAATGTTTGGTACAAGAAGTCCAAAGAATCTTTTGATGCCGGTAATAATTCATACGAACCTAAGTCATACAAAACATCCGGAAAACGAACCTCTCTTTCTATTGGTTTCAGGCAGAAATTATGTGTAAACGCTTTTCCTGCATCTTCACCCACAGTTGTTTCTTTAGCTTTTTCTGAACTGTTAAAGAAACCATCTTTTCCTTCTGCAGTTTTAACATCTTTACCCACATCTGTTGAAATGGTATAGGAAGTATTAGTATTGATGTATCTGTCTTGTCCGTTTTCTGCAAAGTGGAAATGACCTGTAGCATCTGTTTTTGTTTCAACCGATGAACCATCAGAACCAACTAACTTAATAGTTACACCTGGAATAGGCTCTTTAAATTTACAATCTGTAACCACACCGTCAAGAGTGTAAATCAATGGCGGCAATACAAACGACCAGATATCATCAGCTCCTTTTGTTCCTTCGCGGTTAGAAGACAGGTAACCTCTTTCTTTTTTTCCTTCGAAAATAATTCCGAAATCATCAGCAGCCGAATTGACAGGGTATTTCATATTGGTGACATTTGCCCATTTGTCTTCTCCTTTTTTCTCTGCTTTAAAGATGTCAAGTCCTCCCATTCCTAACTGACCATCAGAAGAGAAATATAAAGTACCATCTTCATGAATAAAAGGCCAAACCTCTTCTCCTGCAGTATTAATGTTAGAACCTAAGTTAACAGGTGTTCCCCATTTTTTATCTTTTTTCTCGTATTTTGAATACCAGATATCATTGCCTCCCAAAGTTCCCGGGATGTTAGAGCAAAAGAAAAGTGTAGTCCCGTCAGACGAAATACAAGGAGCCGCATATTTAAAGCTATCCTGACAAAAAGTAAGTTTTTCAGGATCGCCCCATGAATTTCCTTTTTTTGTACAAGAATAAATTTGGTTAAAAGTTACTTTTTTATTCTCGTCAATACATTTAGAGAAGAAAATCATATCTCCTTTTTTAGTAACGGAAGGATTTCCTTCGTTTTCTTTTGAATTTAATGGAGCAGGAAGTGAAGTAGGGGTACTCCATTTCAGGTTTTTATCCATAGAAGTTTCAAAAATATCACTGTAGTTTTCACCTATTGTAGGGTCTTCAGCACTTCCTGTTCCGCCCGGACGCATAGAAGTAAAATATAATTTATTGTATTTTTTATCAGCATAGCAACTGGCAAAGTCAGGGTCCTTACTGTTAATCAACACCATGTTTTCTACCTTGTAGCGGGTAGGGTTATCTTTCCATTTCTGAGCCAGTTCGCAAGATTTTGCTCCCTGTTCTCCCTTAGGGTCCGATGGGTTTACTTTTGTGTAGTTTTTGTATTCTATTAATGCCTCGTTGTATTTTTCCTGGGCTTTTTTAGCATTGGCAAGGTATAATTGTGCTTTAGGGTCGGAGTAATTAGCTTTTATAGCTTTGGTGTACCAGGCTTCTGCCTGTTTGTTGTCACCTATCTTTCTGTAGCACTCGGCAGTCTGAAAAATAATCTTCGCCTTTTCGTCTTTTTTCTTTGCTTTGGTATAGGCTTTCTTATAAAGCTCTATAGAATTAAAATACTCACCGCTTTCAAAAGCCTTTCTCGCATCTTCCGAATAGTTTTTCTGCGCATTGGCATTAATAGAAAACAATAGTGTAACGGCTAATCCGACTGCTAATTTTGTAATTATCCTCATATTTTTTTTGGTTTTGACTTTATTAACGGGTGCTAAAGTAATAATTATTCCATTAGAGCAAATTATTTTCTTAAAATTATTTGGTTTTAAGCCATGCTGCCCTTTTTTGAAAGGAATATCAAATGAGGAGTGCCTTGGAACCGCAGAGGAAACAGAGAAATAAAAACGCAGAGAGTCCCGCACGTGCGGGACTCTCTGCGTTTCCTCCTTTTACTTTGCGGTTAATTCTTTTATTGCAATACTATCTTCCTGTTCACCACATTTTCTGTTCGTCTTCCATCCTCACAAAATATACCCCCTTTGCATACCCGCTCATGTCAATAGTTAAACTTCTTCCATTCTGCATTAAAGATGCAATTTATTTATTGTTCATAAACAAAAAAAATCCCGCCTTATTTTCGAAGAAAGGAAACTTTTGGGACTATATAGAATGAATTTTCACATGCACAAACCCCTTATTGTCATAAATAATCATCTATCGGCATACGCGGATGCTCAATCGGCATATGCTGATAACGATTTGGTGTAAGTGAAAAAGCCATCGGGGTATGCCGATGGGGTTTTAGCGTACCTGAAAAAAGCATCGGGGTATGCGGATACGATTTCCACGTATGTGAAATTGGTTTTCATTTACATGGAAATGATTTTTGCGTACGAGAAAAAGCCATCGGCATATGAGGATGGAGTATCAGAACACTATAAATACCAGATAAATCAGACAGATAAGGTAAAAAATTATCGCCAAACTTTGGAAAAAATGCTGAACATCGGTTTGTAAATAAAAAAAGGAGCAACTTTCGTCACCCCTTTTTTACTAATTACGTCAATTACCCTATTTACCTACTTCGTAAAAAGCAACTCCCTGTATTTAGGCAACGGCCAGGCCTCATCATCTATTATCAGCTCCAGCTTATCCACATTATAACGGATAACATCAAAATAACTTTTCACCTTTTCGCAATATTCCACCGCCTGTTTTTTAACATCCGCTATGGCATTTGCTTTTTTTCTGGCTTCGGTCATCGCGTCCACATTGGTTTTAATGGCATTAATATGTTCCGAAATTTCGGTAATCATTTCCAGCTGAATGTTTGCATTCTTTTTAAAATTAGCCGCATTCATTATTTCCTTCAGCCCTTTCACGTTATCTATCAGCGAGCTTTGGTACTTAATAGCAGTAGGAATAATATGGTTCAGCGCCAGGTCGGCCATCACGCGAGATTCTATCTGTATCTTTTTAGTGTATGTTTCCAGGTAAATGTCATAGCGCGCATGTTGCTCGCGGTCATTCATTATCCGGTGGCGTACAAATATGTTCAACGTTTTGGTAGAAACAAAAGCATCCAAAGCTTCCGGGGTGGTTTTAATATTGGCAAGTCCTCTTTTTTCTGCCTCTTTCACCCATTCTTCGCCATAGCCGTTTCCTTCAAAACGTATTTTTTTAGAATCAATAATGCATTTTCTCAACACCTGGAAAATAGCCTCATCTTTTTCCACATTTTTTTCTATCAGGTCGTCCACTTCTCTTTTAAATTTCACCAATTGGTCAGCCATTATAGCGTTCAGCACGGTCATTGGTCCGGCACAGTTGGCAGAGGAACCCACAGCACGGAATTCAAATTTATTTCCGGTAAATGCAAACGGAGAAGTACGGTTTCTGTCGGTATTGTCAAGCAAAATGTCAGGTATTTTACCCACACCCAGTTTCAAAGCTGTTTTTTCGTCCGGGCTCATTTTGCCGGTTTTCACTTTTGTTTCCAGTTCATCCAATACATTGGAAAGTTGTGTACCTAAAAATACTGACATAATAGCCGGAGGTGCTTCGTTGGCCCCCAGGCGGTGGTCGTTATTAGCCGAAGCAATGGAAGCACGCAATAAATCAGCATTGTCATGCACTGCTTTTACCGTATTGATAAAGAAAGTAAGAAATTGCAAATTGGTTTTAGGAGTTTTTCCTGGGCTCAGTAGGTTTTTCCCAGTATTGGTGCTCATGCTCCAGTTGTTGTGTTTACCACTTCCGTTGACTCCTGCAAATGGTTTCTCGTGAAGCAATACCCTGAAATTATGTCTGCGGGCTACTTTTTCCATCACATCCATTAATAGCTGGTTATGATCTACCGCAAGGTTACATTCCTCAAAAACAGGGGCACACTCAAACTGGTTTGGCGCCACCTCGTTATGTCTTGTCTTTACAGGGATACCCAATTTTAAAGATTCCACTTCAAAATCGCGCATAAAAGAAGTAGCACGGTCAGGAATAGAACCAAAATAATGGTCATCCAGCTGTTGTCCTTTTGATGGCGCATGGCCGAACAATGCTCTTCCGGTCATGGATAAATCGGGGCGTGCATTAAAAAGCGCCTCATCTACCAAAAAATATTCCTGCTCCCAACCAAGGGTAGCATTTACTTTCGTTACATTTTTATCAAAGTACTGGCAAACATCCACTGCCGCTTTGTCCAATACGTTCAACGCCTTTAATAAAGGAGTTTTAAAATCAAGTGCCTCGCCTGTGTAAGAAACAAAGATGGTAGGAATACACAATGTTTTACCTATAACAAAAGCCGGAGATGTAGGGTCCCAGCCGGTATATCCTCTTGCCTCAAAGGTATTACGAATACCTCCGTTCGGAAAGCTGGAAGCATCAGGCTCCTGCTGTACCAATTGGCTGCCGCCAAAACGTTCGATGGCTCGGCCTTTTTCAGTTGGTTCAAAAAATGCATCGTGCTTTTCGGCCGTTGCTCCTGTTAATGGTTGAAACCAATGAGTGTAATGGGTTGCCCCTTTTGAGTTGGCCCATGTTTTCATCGAAGCAGCCACCTGGTCTGCCATTTTGCGGTCTATCTGGGTGCCTTTGTCCATGGCAGCCATCACACTTTCAAAAGCCTCATCCGACAAATACTCACGCATGGCATCAATGCCAAATACGTTTTCGCCAAAAAATTCTGATACTTTGTTGTTTGGCATCACTACGTTTACCGGTACTCTCGAAAGAACCGTTTCTAATGCTTTAAATCTATGGAAAGCCATGTTTGTTTAATTATGAATTATGAGTTATAAATTATGAATTAAGTTTCGGAGGCAAAAATATTGTTTTTTGGGGTAGGATAAGCAAAAAAGTAATCTTATTTTATCAACACCCCCATTAAAAAGAATAAAATAATGAAAAAATGGTATAAATATTTAAGATGAAGGTAAAAAAAAGGGGGGTGGCAATATTTTTGTTGAAAAATGTTCACTTCTTAAGGTGGAAAATTAAAATGGTTTTACAGTCCGACATGGAATATCATTAAGTAAAGGCTTTTAGTGTTTAGTAATTGCCACGACCTTTCGGTCGTGGGTAAATTAAAAAAGCAATTTGGCTTTAGCCAAACCCCTCTATTTTTGGCTAAAGCCAAATTATTCACATTCATTAACCACGACCTAAAGGTCTTGGCAATTAACCCAGCCCATGAATTCCTCCAATAAATGAACATTAACTTAATGATATTGGTGCCGAAGGTGCAGGATGGAAGAACCATTAAAATTATCCTGTTTTAAAAGAAGCAAAAAAAATCCCGACTTCATGAAGTCGGGATTTGATATATTATTTAGGATTAGATGGCGTTGGTTTCACCGCATCAGGCTTTGGGGCTGTAGGGGGCGGAGCAGGAGTTTTTTCCACTTTACCCGGAGCAGGAGGAGGTGTTGCGTTTGTTGGCGGTGCCGGTGCTGCTGGTGTTGCTGCAGGTGCAACCGGAGGAGCAGGAGGAGGATTCAATTTTCTTCTCTCCGCATTCTCTTTATTTCTCTTTCTGGCCTCTTCAATGTATTGTTTCTGATGTTCTATTTGTTCAGGTGTTAATAATGCTTTTACATTTTTATCAGCTTCAGCATTTGCTTTTTTAAACTCAGTTGCAAACGAGTTATTATCATCAGCATATTTTTTTCTTAGTTCATCACGGGATTGCTCGCGTTTTAAAATAAGATCCTTTACTTTTGGTTTTTGCTCCTCCGTTAAAGCATACTCCTCGGTAAGTTTAGTCATAAATCGTTCTGTACGTTGCTCAGGTGTTTTTTGCGTTGGAGCTTTTTTGTCCTGTGCATTGGTAGTTGCAAATGCTATGGCTACTGCAACTAAACTTAAAATTATTTTTTTCATAGTTTAATATTTTTTGATGTTAGGACCGTAAAGATATAAAAAGGTTTAATAGGATTACAAATAAAAAAATCCCGTTTCAATTATGAACCGGGATTTTTTAACCCTTAAATACTATAAGGTAATTTGTGTTTAATAAAATCTTACTAAGTGTTCAGTAACGTTAGCATTTTGTTTCAATGCGTCATACACTTCGTAATCCACACGTTGCGCCATTTGTGCCACCTGTGAAGATTGTTGTGCTTTGTAATCTTTTTGCGCAGGAGCATCTGTTTTAGAATCTACATAAACTACAAATACTCCATCGTTACCGGAAATCGGTTTGCTAAGTGTTTGTGCCTTTAAAGCAGAAACAGTTCCCATAAAGTTTCCGTCCTGTGCCACGTCAGGCGCACCTCCACCAGAACCAAAATTAACGTTGGTATAAGGCTGAGACAATTGAACTTTCATTTTAGTTGCCAAATCTTCAATTGTTTTTCCGGAAGAAGCATCTGCAAATTCTTTTAATATCATTTCACCCTTTTTCTTTTTAATCACTTTTGCTGTTAATCCTTCCTTCACATCTTCCATAGTTCCAATTCCTTTTTCCTTGGTATCAGTAATTACACCAACAATAAATTTATCACCAAATTCCTGAGCTTCAGAAACGGTTCCTTTTTTATTGTCGTATACCCATCTAACCAATGTTCTTGGAGATTCAATACCAGCAATGGTTTTATCGTTTTCTTTTATGTTATCAGCAATACGTTTATTTAATTTCTCATCAATTACCGCTTTCTGAAATAATTCGTTGGTATTGTATTTACCAGCAAATTCAGAAGCTTTAACATACACACCTTGCATGGTTTTGCTGCTCGGTACCACTTTTGTTTCAATAGAAGAAACCTGAACTTTTTGTTGTTTCCCTTTTGAATCTTCAATTTCCATAATGTGATAACCAAACTGAGCTTCAACTACCACGATATCTCCTTTTTTGTTATCCAATCCACCATCTTTAAAAGGCTCAACAAATCCGCTTTTTGAATTTACCCATCCATATTCCCCATCTTTCCCCATTACAAATTTTTTCGGATTCTTAGGGTCAGGCTGTGCGTTTTTACCTCCCATATCATCAGAGTATTTTGCAACAAAATCTTTGAAATCGCCTTTTTTCTTTCTTAATAGATTAGCAAGACTATCAGCCATTGATTTTGCCTGTTCTTTTGTCCTGGTTACAGTTGGAGGTGCAGATGCTGCTCCTTTATAAGCAATCAGGCAATGACGTACTTTGGCAGAGTCAGCAGAATATTTTGTTGATTCCAGTTTGTAAATTTTAAATGAACCATTTTCAAGGAAAGGACCTTTTACAGTTCCTACTTCAGCAGTAAACATGGTTGAATCTATTATCGGAGATAAAGTTCCTTTGGTATGAAAAGTCAAATCATAATTTCTGGTTTCAGATTCTGAAATAACAAAAGCAGAATCTTCAGAGGTTTTTTTAGTTTTGAACTCTTCAGCAGTATTTTCCATCGCTTTTTTAGTGGTTTCAAAATCTTCAGGAGAAGGAAGGATATCAAAAGCAATGTATTCTAATTTGCGGGAAGCTTCCTGTTTAAATTCATTTTGATGTTCTTTGTAATACGAATCAAGTTCAGCATCTGTTGGTTTAATAGTGCTGTCAGCAATCATTTTATAAGGTTTCATCACAAAACGAACGGTAGCGTTGCTATTGGTTGCTATGTATTCGCGTTTTGCAAAAGCAGAAGGAACGTAAAGTCCTTTTTTTATAAGGTTATTGTATTTTTCTACTGTACGCACCTGTTTAATGTATTCTTCAAGTTTAGTCCAGCTTTGTTCCTGCTCATCGGTCATTTTTTGAGTAAATTCCTTAATTTTAGAAGGGCTTACCTGACCTGTCTGAGGGTCAGCAAACATTTGAGAAACTTTTCCTTGCTGGTCGCTAAGGTTACGAACAAGTGCGCTGTGCGGGTGATCTACCATAAGGTCATAAAGCTCTTCGTCAGAAACGGCAATTCCTAATTTCTGATATTCCTTGTCCATTACCATTTCGTTAATGGTTTGGTTCCATACCTGTTGAACAGTCTGATCTGTTTCTTCAGGAGTTAAAGTTGATTTTTGAGTATTCTTTTTTTGATTTTCAAGGGCTTCCTTCACTTTATTATCAAAAGTATTCCATTCTACAGGATTACCATATATTTCACCAACAGCTCTTTCCGAGCTTCCAAAAATGGAAGAACCTCTTTCAAATAATCCGGTTAATACAAAAGCTAATAGTGCTAAACCTACTATTGCTACTAATAAACCCGAACGTTTACGTAAACTTTCTAAAACACTCATTTTTTAAATAATTATATTGTTTAATTGCTTTTTGATTAAATTTTTTCTCCCGCTTTTTTAAATCGGGGTGCAAATATAAGATTCTTTGTCAAATCCTAAAACTTTTTAAACATTTAAGGCAAAATAGGCTTTAATTTGAAAGAGGAAGAAAACAGGAGCTTCTGGAAAAAGGAGTAAATAAAAAAAGCGGAGGGGTTAGCTCCGCTTTTTAGTCAAATTCTTGAACTTTACCTTTTAAATCTTTGTAAAATGAAGTTCTTCATTATGCGCAGTATTATCATCTTTTAAGTCAAACTCTGTAGCGGTTTTTGTAATAATCAACCAGCCATTGCTTATGTCGTTTAATGGACTGCTGGTTCCAATGTTCATATGAAACTCATTATGGCTATCATCATTACTCCAGGTTCCGCTAGTGGTCACTCCCGAAACGGTTGCCGACATGGTACCATTTGCATTAAAAGTAAATGTATAACCACTGAAATTACTGGTATGGTCGTTACTGTTTTCGTGATAATAGGTTACATGCCACGAACCGGACTCAATAATAGTGGAAGTAGAAGTAGAATTACTACTGCTGTTACTGTTATCATCCGGAGAATTAGACGACTTTTTACATGATGTGATAATTAGGGCAAATGCTGCAATTGCCAATAATACTGATATTTTATTTTTCATTGTTTTTTATCTTAGAAATTTATTTATTGTTTTTTTAATGACCTTTTTAGTTAATGGAAATTACGTTTCTGGGGAATAAATCCCACATTACCCCATGATTTCATATCATATCACTTTTCCCTAAAGGGAAGCAAAAAATAGCATGGGTAAAATGTAATTTTAAAAAAAGAAACGCGAATTATGAAACTTGAGGAGGACGCCAGATACTGGCTTGATAGTTTGAGGTTATAAACGATTCTTTCTTTGCAAAAAAATCATTTTTTGCAATTGCAACGAAACTGAAAATTGATAAAGTAGAATTGTCAGGAACGAACTGGTTAGCGCTATTGGCAATAACATTTTGCCCTGACTTGAATGGTAACTGATGATCACGGTTATTATCTTTACTGTTATTATCATCAGTTACATAATGCATCTTCAGGAAATTAAAAAAGGAAATGGAAGGATCGGTTTGCTTGGTTTCAAAGTAATGATCTACCAATACATTCATCTTCAGCAACTCTTTAATATCAGTTGCTGAAAAAAGATAGATAGAAATAAGAAAAAGGGAAAATGCTTTTTTCACAGGCACAAAGATACGAAAAATGCGCTTTACTATGGTTTCTTAAATAATTTATTGCTTTGACTTATAAAGTCAAGAATTTCGTCACGGCCTGTCTTCTTTTCGGCTGAGGTGTAAAATACCTTTGGTAATTCGTCCCAATGGGCACCCATGTCTTCCTTATATTTTGTTATGTTGTCAGCAAATTGCCTTTTAGAAAGTTTATCAATTTTGGTAAATACCATTACAAACGGGATTCCATTTTCGCCCAGCCAGTTCATAAATTCGAGGTCAATTTTCTGCATCGGAATTCGGGAATCTAAAAGTACAAACATGCACATTAGGTTCGGTCGTTCTAAAATATAATCCTGGAGAAACTTTACCCATGTTTCTTTTCTTTCTTTTGAAACAGTGGCGTAGCCATATCCCGGCAAATCTACGAGGTACCAGTTAGCATTAATAATAAAGTGATTGATTAATTGTGTTTTTCCAGGCTTGCCCGAAGTTTTTGCCATGTTATTTCTAACACAAAGCATATTTATCAATGAAGATTTACCTACGTTACTTCGCCCAATAAAGGCATATTCGGGCAATTCGGGTTTTGGGCATTTTTCCACTTCCGTATTGCTCATTACAAACTGTGCTGTTTTTATTTCCATGGCCTAATTGATAATTTTTTGCGAAAGTAGTCATAATAAGTATAAAGTAGGAAGTCCAAAGTCCAAAGTAGTTTTAATACTTCATCCTTCGGACCATCTGCTGACAACTATTTTCTGCTTTTTTTAAGCTTGTGACAATAAATTTTAAAATTTAATAGTGGGAATGAAATTGGGTGTTTAGATAAATAACGTGTGTTTTAGGTAAGTAATATTAAAGATTCCAATTATTTAACCCATAAAAATTTTTTCTTATAATATTCTAAATAGTAAGCGCTATGAATAAGGTTTGTTTTATTTTTTGATATAGGTTACCACGTGTCGTTCTTTCTTGGTTTCGTATATGTCGGCAATGGTTACCATAATTCCGGTTTCTTCCACATCACCAAAATGAGTATTGGGAGCGGTGCCAAACATTTTCATGGTCAATGAAAGATTCATGTAAGCATTTACAAGCGGGGGGACATTTTCTCCAAGCGCTCTTACATTTTGGCTCAATATCCGGTGGCCATCTTTATAGCTCAATCCATTAATGGATTTCAAAAATTCCGTAACATCCGTTTTAAGCGGAACCGGGGTTTTGGGGTAAACTAATTTTTCAGGGTCTGGAAAATAATATTGCATAAAGGCAATAATCATATCACGGGCATGCTCATTAAAATGAGTGTACATGGTTACTTTTCCATAAAAATATTTAATATCAGGATTATCAACCACAATTGCTCCCAGTCCATCCCAAAGATTATCAAGCGAAAATAAACCTTTTCGGTTATCTATAGCGGGTTGAAATTTGGGTTGAACAAATGAGCGTCCCAATTCAATGGTATAGGGCGTATACTCCTTCATAAATTTTTCGGAGAAATTAAAATATTCGGTTGTAGCTAACTGCACCACCCCATCTTTACCTATCGGTGCTTCGCCACATTTAATAAAACGATAACCACCTACTATTTCCTTTTCTTCGGGGCTCCATACTATTAACTGTTTATAGGGAGCATTATCAGCAGTATCATAATCATCAATGTCAATGTCTTTGCCTGTTCCACCACCCGAAGCACGGAAGGTAACTTCACGCAAACGGCCAATTTCTCTCATTACATTGGGTGAATCATGATGGGTGATTATATAAATTTCATTGTCACCATTATTGGTTTCGCGAACAAATCGGTCTTGGGAAAGTTCTGCTTCCAATATGTTTATGGCTATCGGGTCAATAATATTTTGCATTGTTTTTTATTTTATTTGTTTTCAATATACCCCAGCAGGTTTTTAAACCCTTTAGAGGGTACACTTAACGTTTATTAATCTTTACAACATCTTGATTTTATCTTCCGAATGTAGGGCATAAACATGCTGTTTTACCATTTTAGCCCAGTGTTCGGCTGTATGCTCTTTGGTAAATGTCTCCCACGAAATTTCCTTTCCAAAAGTAAAAGTAATTGTTTTCCCTCTTTGTTTATACATTTCATCGGGTAAATAAAACATTTCCAGGTTTGCTTTAATCCCGAGTTTTTTTCTCCAATAGGCAAAATTGTAAAAGAAATTAGAATTTTTCGCATCAATATAAACAGGAACAATATTTTTTTTGTACTGAATGGCTTTGGTGATGAAGCTTTTTTTCCAGACAAGGTCTTCAATCACTTTTCCGTTTTGCCTGCGCGAAACCAGGCCGGCCGGAAAAATCATAATACAATTATCGGAACCATAGACTTCTTCAAACTTTTTGGTATAGTCTCCTGAGTTTTTCCCGTGTTTATTTACGGGAACAAATAAGGGGTCGAAGTTTTTAAGCGCCATCAGCAAGTCATTCACAAAAAACCTCACATCTTTTCTGTAAACCCCGACTGCTTTTATCATAGCCACACCATCAAGTCCACCCAGCGGATGATTGGCGGCCATAATAATGCCTCCTGTTTCCGGAATGTTTTCAGTACCTTTTGTTTTGATGGTAATGTCAAATTCCTCCATGGTAGCATCCACAAAATCCAATCCCCAGCGGTTTTTATTTCGAAAGGAAGCATCGTTCAGTTCATCCTGATGAATGGTTCTTTTAATGTAATTTAGAATAAATTGTGGTAAAAGCTTGTAAAGCTTTGGGTTTTTAATTGAAAGGGCTTTTTCCACATCAATTAATTTATCCTGTTTGTTCTCGAAAGTAGAGTCAGAAACCTTGTTTGGCATAATTATTAAAAGTTCACAAATCTAAATTATTTTTCAATAAAACGGTGAAGTAATTTGTTTCCAGTAAAGTATTAGTTGGTAGAAAACTATATTTTATGGTTCTTCAATAAAAGAAAGTTTGGTTTTCTGATACTTTTGCTGAAGTACCCATATTCTTAAATTCACGGTGGTTTCAAAAGGGCCGTCAATTGCAGCTAAGTTGACCAGCCAGGCGGGTATATTTCCCCCGGGATGCACCAGAAGTTGGTATTCACAATTAACAAAACCATTTTTCATTGGCGTAAGCGTCCAAACAGCCTTGAACTGTGTTATTCTAACATGACCTTCTACTTTTGGTATAAATCCCGGCACACAGGTAGAAGTTTGAACCACGACTTTGGTCTTAGGGTCCTGCACCACTTTTACATGCACCACAAAATCCCTGTTATCAATAGGCCATGGAGCCAGTACATTCTGATAATAATAACCTTCTGATTCGCTGATTTTCTTAACTAAATAAGACTTTCCGCATTTATATACCCATTTTGGGTACGTTTCTCTGTCTTCCAAGAGTGCGATAAAGCCAGAAAGGGTTGTTTTTATCTGAGTTACTGCTTTTAGTTCCTTAATTGAGGAGGTATCCAAATCCCGGTTATAAACTGCTACTCCATCGCTGTATTTTTTCAAGGTCCACTCGCCTGAAATGTAATAGAATGAGGTGAAAGAAAGGAAAAGGAGCAGAAGTGAAAAGTACCCGAAAAATTTATTTTTGGTCATTTTTTATAAGATAAGGGTGCAATAATTGACCCTAAAAGTAAGAAAAATTAATGATTTTATAAAACCCATGCAACCTTTTACGTAAAAATTGCATCTATATATATGATTAGAAGATTAAAATTTTTATAAAACCACCACCCAAAGGTTTCACGCCCCATAATAGCTGAAAAGTTATTTAGGGGCGTTTTTTATTCAATATGTTATTCTCTTTTTGCTAATTTCGTGCATTCAAAAACTTAAAAATATGTTAGAAGAACAAATAAATAAAGAAATTAAAGAGGCTATGTTGGCTAAAAAAGCTTCGAAATTAGAAGCGCTTAGAGCTATAAAATCGGCAATTATACTTTTAAAAACTTCATCAGAAGGTTATTCGGACGAAACTGAACAAAAGTCTTTAATGAAAATGGTGAAACAGCGAAAAGAAACTGCGGATGTTTATAAAACCCAAAACCGACCTGAATTAGCTGATGTGGAGCTTGCACAAGCTGCGGTTATCGAGGCTTATTTACCAGCACAGATTGGTGAAAATGAAATAAAGGTAGAAATTGCAAAAATCATTGCTTCTGTGGGTGCTAGTTCTCCTGCGGACATGGGGAAAGTAATGGGTGTTGCCTCAAAGCAATTAGCAGGTAAAGCAGATGGAAAGATTATTTCAACTATCGTTAAGGAATTATTGAGTAAATAAAGTCAGTTAATTTTAAATACCATTGTCATTGCTTCATATTAGAAGCAGCCAATGGTATTTTTTATTTTTGAAATCCAAGAGTATAATCGTTCATGGTTATGAATTCTCCCTTGGTTTTCAATTCAGTTATTATTTCTTCAAGCCTCTTAAGCATATTTAATCCGCTATGTTTACTAATGTATTTAGGAAGTCCATAATTTTTAATGTCGGTAAACTCCCATGGGTGAAAATAAAGTGAAACTACTTTATCGTGTTTTAATGTTTGATTCATTATAATTTTAAAATACCAAAGTGGGAAGTTTTTAAAACTGAGCCAAAACAATGGAACGCGTAAATTCGGGGAAACAGAAGTAGGAATGGTTAGTACTTTCCCAACAAAAAAAGCAGTCCTTGGTTTATTTAAGTGATTATATCGGCCAGGGATATAGGTTGGGTTCATAGATGAATTATAACTATATCCCGCCTTCTCGATTTCCAAATCATCTACAGGTGCGAGTCTTGCCATTCTAAAGCCCGTGACAGGCTTATTAATTATTTTTTCCAATTCTTCTTTCGAATTTTTCAAATCCTCTGGTTTAAACGAAGAATGATAAAAACCATGGGAGGCTATTTCGTGCTTTGCTGAAAGCGATTTAATAATTTCAGGATGTTGAAGTGCGTAGGTGGCAGTGGTAAAAAAGGTGCAGCAGATACTGTGTTTGTCTAAGAGGGCAATAACCTTTTGAAGTCCGGTGGTCGAAACTTCTATTTGTTCCTGGAAAGGGACTTTGTTTCCATATTCTTCAGGAACGTCAAACTCTTCCACATCAAATGTTAACAGCACTTTATGCACAACCTATACTTTTGTTTTAAATACAATAGAATACACGGTAATGAAATTTCGGAACTCTCGCATAAAGGTTCGGAAGCTCATTTTAGAGAGAATGATTCCCTCTCGCAATGAAACTTCATGAGGTACAAGCTTTAATTTTCTTGTTTTTGCTGCCAGCGCAAGAAATTCAGTATCGGCAAGGTATCGTTCTATAGTGGTTCTTAAAAATATCATCTTTCCTTTCCTGTTTATTCCTTTTAATCCGGATTGAGTGTCATTAAAGGGTAACCTCAAAAACAGACGATTTAATATTTGAGACATTTTGGAAGCCAGCCACCTCTGGGGTGAAAGTGTTTGGTAATAATTTTTTTTTCGCACACCAGAAACAATATCTGCACCCTGAATGAGCATGTCATAGATTTCCTTTATATGAATTAATTCATAAGGGAAATCAATATCCGTATATATCTGGATTCTTCCTTTACTTGCTTTAATACCTGTCCGAAGGGCATTTCCTTTTCCCTTGTTAGGTTCATAACTGATGTATTGAAAATTGGCTATCCTTTTTTTTAAGAAATCAATAGCTTCGGAATTAATATTTTTCTTTGAACCATCATTAACAATAATGAGATTGATTGCAATATCTGGAAGCAGTTTTGTTACATCATTAAAATGTAACCATACCGATTGTTCCCAATCCGGCAAAGGATTGTAACATGGCTGGATTATATCCAAATCAATAATTGGAATCTTGTTTTCAGGCATTTAAGGCTTGCATTTTTGTGCGTTTTCTGAAAATTAATTCATACTCTATTTTCATCCAGATTAAAAAGCAAGGAAGACATTTAATGGCATAAGGAATAAAGAAATTAGTTTTTAAATATCTTGGAAATAAATCTGTATAAGCCATCGAAGTAAAAATAAATGCAAAGATAAGTAAAGCAAGATTCAATTTGCTTTTTGTATCAGCAATATACCAAATGGCAACTCCTGTAATAGCAATAATAAAACTTGGAGATTCAACAGCATTATTAAATATGGTGGTCCAAACCAATATGGATGCTAAAAACAGTAATTTGAATTGTTCATCGCCATAAGATTTGTATCTTATGTACTTTATGCAAAATAGGATTACTGCTATTCCTTGCATCGCATACCTTAGTGCATCACTCATTGTGAAATGAAGATGGATTGAGAGAAGCGACATTACAGAAAGATCGTTAACATTAGTTGAATGAAGATTTATGATTGTATTGTACCATCCAAGGTATTGTTTTGTTAACTCATCAAAAGGAATAAAAACCAAGGGTAATAAAAACACAATGGCACTCCAGAAGATTAAATAACCGATAAATTTTAATCTTTGAGGATACAATAAAAAAAGTGATGCACCAACGATACCAAATACTTTAATAAACATACTTGCTGCAATAATTAAAGCAGCAAGCCCCACTTTTTTTCTTTCAAAGGCAACAAAAGTTAGAATAAATAATGCAGCAACCACCGGATTAACCTGCACATTTTGTATAGAAGTAAGTAATTCCTGTAGAACAAACCACCAGATAAATACTTTTTTCTTTTCATCAATATTTAATAGTTTTACTGCATAAAATAAAGCCAGTGCGTTGAAAACACACCATAAAACGACACCAATATATTTTGGCAATAAAGCAAAAGGCATAATAATGAATGGAAAGGAAGGGCTATACAAATACCAGTCGTAATATTCGCTCCAATGATAACCGTATAAGGTTTCATGATGAATAAGATGTAAAAAAGAGTCCTGATAAATAATGTAATTATTCATCGAACTGTTCATAATGAAATTTTCAGAACCCTCTTTATATTCAGAAAAAATATCGAAAAGTTCAAGATGAATGGCAGCTCCTGCAGCAACTACCAAATATACCCCGAGAATAATGGAGGGTTTTTTTAACAATGCAAAAAGGGCATCAAGTTTCTTCAAAATTAATTGAGTTAAAAAATAATCGGTTTGAGAAAGTTCGAAGATATAAAATTATTTTAATGAAGGCGTAAGAAGTTATTGAAGTGTCAGGAATAATAGTGTCGGGCTTTTTATCTGGAAGTAGTTTAATTTGCATGAGCCTGATAAATGTTTCCATCAATGGATACAGAAATTAAATCATCACATGAACCATCTCCCAGATCTGCAGTTCTGCCATTTTTGTCCCGTATAGCAATTTGTAGGCCTCCTTTTACAATGTACTTACTGCAATTGGGGATGAAATTCTTTATAAGAGAAGAATTAATGTTCATTGAAAATTGCTGATTATCAGAAGTGGTTCCTGCAGCAGTACCGTTTATTGTCATTACATCATCATTCCATGCTACAGAACTGTCCCCGGCTATAAATGAAATGACATTCCGAGCATACCAGGTAACTGTTGTGCCATTACTATATCTAAGACTTCCTGTCATTGTATCATGATAGTATTTATGTCCACTCGGACTAAATCCGCTAAAAGCATCTTTTATTTTACCATTTATCATATTGAAATCTATATAGTAGTTAGAAAAAGAGATGGAATGCGAGTTGCTGGTATCATTGTAATTTCCAAGGTAAATACAGCTAATTTTTCCTTTACGCATTCTCCCATCAATACATGTTTTGTAGGTGTTCCCAAAATTAACGGTAATAGTATCGCTGTCGGTACTATTAGAAGAGTCAAATTGAACAACAATGGAGCTGTCGATTAAAATACCATTATAAGGTCCGTTTTTAAGTCCGGCCTCATCCATTATCGATTTGGCATTTGAAAAGAAATTCTCTGCATTTACGCAGTCAGATGCGGAAACGGTATCACTATCAATAGAGTCATCCTTTTTGCAGCTGCCTATAAAAGCGATGACTATTAAAAAAACAATACTATATAAAATAGATTTTTTTAAATTCATTTAATTTTAAATTTATTGGCTGCAAAATTACTAATAATATGCCACCTTATTTTACTCAAATTATAAGAACTAGATCAACTACAAATAAAAAAACCTCCTCTTTTTTAAGAGGAGGCTTTTTGTTTAATAAGAGGGTTAATTACATCATTCCGCCCATTCCGCCCATTCCTGGGTTTCCCATTGGAGAAGGGTTCTCTTCTTTTTCTTCTGCTAACACGCATTCAGTAGTCAATAACATAGAAGCTATAGAAGCTGCATTTTCAAGTGCCACACGTGTTACTTTAGTTGGGTCAATTACTCCCGCAGCATAAAGATTTTCATATTTATCTGTTCTTGCATTGTAACCAAAATCACCTTTACCTTCGCGTACCTTCTGAACTATAACAGCGCCTTCAACTCCTGCATTGATTACAATCTGGCGTAAAGGTTCTTCAATAGCACGAATTACAATTGAAATTCCGGTTGTTTCATCTTCATTGGTTCCTTTCATTTTTTCCAACCCATCAATAGCACGTATGTAAGCAACACCACCTCCTGGTACTATTCCTTCTTCAACAGCAGCGCGTGTTGCGGCTAATGCATCGTCTACTCTGTCTTTCTTTTCTTTCATTTCCACTTCTGTAGCAGCACCAACATAAAGAACAGCAACTCCACCTGCTAACTTAGCCAAACGTTCCTGTAATTTTTCTTTGTCGTAATCAGAAGTTGTTGATTCTATCTGAACTTTAATCTGGTTCACTCTTGCACTTATATCAGCTTTTTTTCCTTTTCCACCAACAACTGTAGTGTTGTCTTTATCAATAGTAATTTTTTCTGCTGTTCCCAACATAGATAAATCAGCATTTTCAAGCTTATAACCTCTTTCTTCGGAAATAAGTGTTCCTCCTGTAAGTATTGCAATGTCTTCCAACATAGCTTTTCTTCTGTCGCCAAAGCCCGGAGCTTTAACAGCAGCAATTTTTAAAGAACCACGGATTTTATTTACTACCAAAGTAGACAGAGCTTCGCTATCAACATCTTCAGCAATAATTAGAATTGGTTTACCTGTTTGAACCGCTTTTTCAAGCACCGGCAGTAATTCTTTCATGTTCGAAATTTTCTTGTCAGTGATAAGGATAAGTGGATTTTCAAGTACAGCTTCCATTTTATCTACATCGGTAACAAAATAAGCAGAAATATAACCTCTGTCGAATTGCATACCTTCCACCACTTCAACAGTAGTCTCGGTTCCTTTTGCTTCTTCTACAGTAATTACTCCTTCTTTTTTTACACGCTTCATTGCTTCGGCAATTAATTTACCGATAGCATTATCGTTATTTGCCGAAATGGTAGCTACCTGCTCAATTTTCTTAGTATCATCACCAATTTTTTGAGACTGTTTTTGTAAGTTTTCTACTACAGCTTTCACAGCTTTGTCAATGCCGCGTTTCAAATCCATTGGATTTGCGCCAGCAGCTACGTTTTTCAAACCAGCTGTTACAATTGCCTGTGCAAGCACAGTTGCTGTTGTAGTACCATCACCTGCTGCATCAGCTGTTTTAGAAGCTACTTCTTTCAACATCTGAGCTCCCATATTTTCTACAGGATCTTTTAATTCAATTTCCTTTGCTACTGTTACACCATCTTTGGTAACACTTGGTGCACCGAATTTTTTATCAATAATAACATTTCTTCCTTTAGGTCCTAATGTTACTTTCACTGCATTTGCCAAAGCATCCACGCCTCTTTTTAATTTGTCGCGAGCTTCTACGTTAAATAAAATTTCTTTTGCCATTTTTGTTTTAAGTTTTATTAGTTGATTATTTTAATTAATTACAGAATAGAGAATTAAGTTTCATCTATTTAAACAATAGCGAAAATATCACTTTCGCGCATAATAAGCACATCCTTGCCTTCTACCTGAATTTCTGTACCTGCATATTTACCGTACAATACGATATCGCCTACTTTTACAGTCATTGGTTCATCTTTTTTGCCCGTTCCTACAGCAAGTACTTTTCCACGTTGAGGTTTTTCTTTTGCAGTATCAGGAATAATGATTCCACCTGCAGTTTTTTCTTCAGCGGCAGCCGGTTCTATTATTACTCTGTCTGCCAATGGTGTAATGCTACTTTTACTAGTTGTTTTTGCCATTTTGTTTTATGATTAAAAGTTAAACTTAAGTTTTATGAATTTTAAAATTGCGTTCGCCAATTGACAGATATTGTACCAAAACAATTTAAGGCGACAAATTTTCCGTTAAATAGTGAAAATAAAAAAATTTCAGAGGTCTATGTGACACTCTGACATTTTTTTATAAAAAGTTAATATGTTATTTTTGCTCTGGTTTTTGAACCGGCACTGGTGCAGTTTCTTTTGGAGCTCCCGGAGTTGCCATAGGTGCAGTTTTGGCAGCCGGCTGTTCGTTTGCTTTGGTTCCACCAATTTCGCGGGTTTTGGAAGTTGAACTTCCTCCGGTGGTTGTCCCTTCTGCCGGTTTGTTATAGGCAGTTGAAACCAAACTTAATGCTAATAAAGCAATAGCCAGTGTCCAGGTTGCTTTTTCGAGGAAATCCGCTGTTTTACGAACACCCATTACCTGATTGGAAGATGAAAACGAAGAAGCCAATCCTCCTCCTTTAGAATTTTGTACTAATACCACTAATATCAGTAGTATGCAAACGATTACGATTAAAATTGAAATGATGGTTCCCATTGTTTATTGTTGCTTTTGTTGATTAATTAATTTCCTTAAATTTTTAATTTGGGCTGCAAAGTAAAGCCTTTTTTCCGGATATTTCAAATGTAAATTTTCATAAGCTTTCAAAGCCTTGCTGTAATTGCCTTGCAGGATATATATTTTAGCCAGTGTTTCGCTAACAAAGGTAATATCTTCTGCCACCGACTGCTTAGCCATATTAACCGGATTATAAAATTCTGCCTTAGGTCTCGTTAATTTTGGTTCTTCCTTGATAAATTTATCAATCAAATCAAATGCGTTGGCCTGTTTTTCTTCCTTTTTTGTAGGCTCAGGTTCCAACTTTTCGGACATTACAGAAGTATCATCTCCAAGATGTTTCAACCAATCTGTAAATGATAATGAAGCCTCATTCGTACCAGGTTTTATAGCAGTTTCAGTTGCCTTTGGTTTCTCTTCGTTGGTGTTGTTCGAAATACCATCTGAAACAATTTTAGTTTGCGGAATTTTCTCAGTTTCTTCAGTTTTAACAGTAGATGTTTCTAACAATGGCTCAGAGTTAAGAATTTCTATCTCATAACCTGCAATCACTGCCTCAGCTAAAAATTCTTTCTCCAACCCACCTAAAGATTCCTTTGTTGGATGAGTTATTTCGGGTTCTTTTTCAAGGATATCTTCAATAATTGGTTCGTGAACCTGATTAATAGTAAGTTCTTGAACAGGTTCAATAATTTGTTCAGCTAATTCCTCTATCTTATTTTCTGAATTTTCATCTTGTTCTATTATCTCACTTTTGTCCTCTTCCGTTAGTATTTCTTCCGTTGCAGGTTGGGCTTTATTTTCCGAAATTACTTCTGCCTTAGGTTCTATCTGTGGTGGTTCAACCTCTATATCAGTATTTTCGGAAATAGACTCTCTAACTTCAACAATCTCTGGCTTTATTTCCTCAACAACTTCTTCAATAACCGGCTTAATATTTTGTTCAAGAACTTCTTCTTTTATTAAATCGGCAACAGATTGCTCAATTGTCTCGTCTTCTTTTTTAGAAAGAATTTCTGGAGTTTCTGTAATTTCAGGCTTTATCTCCTCAACAACTTCTTCAATAACCGGTTTAATATTTTGTTCAAGAACTTCTTCTTTTATTAAATCAGCAACAGATTGCTCAATTTCCTCGTTCTCTTCTTTAGAAATAGTTTCGGGCGCTTCAGTTATTTTAGGCTTAATTTCTTCAATAACTTTGTCTCTAATCTCCTTTTGGTTACTTTGTGAAATGTCGTCTATTGCCGAATCCGTAACTGGTTGTGTTAACTTCTCTTCCTTTTTTTCACTGCTATGAGAAGGTGTTAATATTAATTCTACTTCTTTTTCTTCCTGTTTGGTAATCAGCCGATGCAGCACTTTTCTGTCTGTGGCGTAGGCAGCGGTAATTTTTAATTGGTTGTTGTAATGAATGCTGCTTTGATTATGTAGACTTTTTGCATAAAGCAAATGAGCCGTTTGAAAATAAGGGAAGTTTTTTAGTAATTCAGCAAGTAATGTAGCATCGGTCCAGGTTAATTTATCAGGGGTTTCTACAAAAGATATGAATTGATTTTTATTCATGTTTACCAGTCGTTTAAAGCTCTGTTAAATATATCCTGAACTAATTGCTCATTTATGTCCTTTATTAATTGCTCTTCCACAGTTGTCAAACTTTGTGTGCTTGGGTAGTCAGCGAAACGGGAAAAGGATTGCTCGAAATTTTTCTTTTCGTCAAAAGTGCAGGTATATTTTACATTCACAGTTATGGTTAACCGATTCGAGGCCGATTGATCATTGCTTTGTAAAGAAATGGGAGCAGTAGTATAACTGGTAACGCTTCCTTCAAAGTTCAGGTCTCCACCTTTGTTTACCAATCCTAATCGAGTTTGAGAACTTAACCTATCTCTTAATGCCTCGGTGAAGATTTGACTTAAAGTTGGGGGAGCAAGTGATGCGTTATTCTGAAAGTACTGAACAGACACAGTTTTAGCTTCAGGTGGAATGGATGCACCATTAAATGAATAATGAATTTTGCAACCGGATAGGGAGGCAATAGTGAAAAGGCAATAGGCAATAGCCATTACCTGATAAAGAGGTTTTTTTATATGTTTGCTAAGTTTCAACCTTTTATTGTTTCTTTTTAACTATTAACTATTAACTATTAACTATTTGCTATTGCCTACTTAATATCGTATTCAGTAATTTTCCTGTAAAGTGTTCGTTCCGAAATGCCTAATTCTTTAGCGGCTTTCTTACGTTTACCTTTATATTTTTCCAATGCTTTTCTTATCATATCTTCTTCAACACCCTGCAATGAAAGGTTTGCTTCTTCTACTTCCTGAACCGGTATTTTTTCCGGTACTTTTTGAACAACAGTAGTAGGGGTGGAGGTATTGTAACCTAATTGTATAGGAGATTCTGCTGTACCCACTTCCTGGTAGAGCTTTTTAATAATCTGTGCATTTTCAGGCAAAAAATCCTGGTTCAACTGATTGTCGTTCTCAATCAGGTCCACAACAATTTTTTTCAGGTCTGTTAAGTCTTTTTTCATATCGAACAGGACTTTGTAAAGTAAATCGCGTTCGCTGAAATCACCTCCCTGAACAGAATTATTCATTACCATTGGTAATTGAGAAACTTGTTGCTGTGGCAGATAAGTCCGCATGATGTCTGCGGTAATATCTCTTTGTTTTTCTATAACAGAAATCTGTTCGGTAATGTTCTTTAATTGGCGAACATTTCCCTGGAAATAATAATTACTTAATAATCCTTCTGCCTCTGTATCCAACTTTATAGTCGGCATGCGATACTTGGTTGAAAAATCGGAAGCAAATTTTCGGAACAATAAAAAGATATCCTGTTTGCGCTCACGCAATGGCGGAACATTGATAGGTACGGTATTTAACCTGTAATATAAATCTTCACGGAATTTGCCTTTTTCAATTGCCTGTTGAATATTTACATTCGTGGCAGCGACTACTCTTGCATCTGTTTTTAATACTTTTGAAGAACCTACTTTAATAAATTCACCTGTTTCCAGTACACGTAATAATCTAGCCTGAGTAGCTAATGGCATTTCGGCTACTTCATCCAGAAAAATAGTTCCGCCATTTGCAACTTCAAAATAGCCTTTGCGTGCTTCGTGTGCACTGGTAAACGAGCCTTTTTCATGCCCGAATAATTCAGAATCGATAGTGCCTTCCGGTATTGCACCGCAGTTTACAGCTATGTATTGCCCATGTTTACGGGCGCTGAGCGCATGTATTATTTGTGGAAAAACTTCTTTCCCTGTTCCGCTTTCCCCGGTTATCAATACTGTCAAATCAGTTGGGGCCACCTGTTTGGCAATGTCTATTGCCCTGTCGAGGGAGGGGGAACTACCTATAATTCCGAACCTGTTTTTTATTTCCTGTATAGTCATTTTTAAGGTTTTCTATTTCAAATTCTCTAAAATAAGAATTTTAATTTCTTTAATTTTTGATAGTTCTTTGTCATTGGTGAGGAAAGTATCACAATTGTTTTTTATTGCGATAGAAAGTTGAAGGGCATCTAAGCCTTTCAAAAAAGAATACTTTGCTCGTAATTTTGATGCGTATTCTGCAATAGATAAATCGACCTTAAGGAGTGGTATAGATAACTTAGAAAGTACTTCTTTAAAGTTGGAAATAATTTTTGTTTTTTTTGTTCTTTCAGGCAGAACGCAAAACTCCATGTATGTGATAACACTTGTTATCATTGGTACTTCATGAATTAAACAGTCGCTCAAAAAATCCTCTACTTTGTCAGAAAAACTCTTATTTCCTTCTATAAAATAAATAAAAGGTGCTGTATCTATAAATATTTTTTTAAAATCTTTCATCTTTTCGTCCGTCAGATACCAGTTGCTGTGCATCTTTTTTCCAGATTCCTTTTCCGATTCCTTTATATTTCGCTAAAAGTTTCTGTGCATCTTCTATATGGTTATATTTTTTCAATAATTTTTGAAACAATAATTGAATTTCACTTGCTTTTAGTGTTTCTATTTCTTTGAGTAATAAATCAATTTTTGACATGATATTATGTTTTATTAATTTGTATTTTATTTTTTAAACCGCCTTCCCAATCAGCGTTCCGCCCGTACAACTATCCACCAGCACAGTCACGTAATCTCCTTTTTTATAATTTTCTTTTGGAAATACAACCACAGTATTCTGAGAATTTCTTCCAAACAATTCTTCTTTCGATTTCTTTGAAGTGCCTTCCACCAGCACTCTATGTACTTTTCCAACGCCCTGTTTGGTTCTGAATGCAGAATGTTTTACCTGTAAATCTACGATCTCTTGTAGTCTTCTGCTTTTTACTTCTTCGGGTACATCATCTTTGTATTTCCTTTCTGCAAGCGTTTTCGGACGTTCGCTGTAAGCAAACATATAACCGAAATCGTATTTCACTTCTTCCATTAACGATAAAGTGTCCCGGTGTTCTTCTTCGGTTTCCGAACAAAAGCCGGTAATAATATCCATCGAAATTCCTGCATCAGGAATAATTCTTCTTATAGCATCTATTCTATTTAAGTACCATTCGCGGGTGTATCCGCGGTTCATCATTTCAAGAATTCTTGAGTTGCCCGACTGAACCGGCAAGTGAACATAACTGCAAATGTTGTCGTATTTTGCTATCGTGTAAAGTACATCATCCAGCATGTCTTTTGGATGAGAGGTGCTGAATCGAACTCTTAAATCGGGATGAATTAATGCTACTTTTTCGAGTAGCTGAGCAAAGGTAGTGGCGTTTTGTAATTCGTCAGCAGAGGGGTTTTCCTTTTTCAGTCCGCCACCTGTCCATAAATAAGAGTCCACGTTTTGACCTAATAAAGTTACCTCGCGGTACCCCTGTTCAAATAAATCTTTTGCTTCATTTACTATGGTTTGCGGGTCGCGGCTACGTTCGCGGCCCCTGGTAAAAGGAACCACGCAAAATGCACACATATTATCACATCCGCGGGTAATGCTAATGAAGGCTGTAACTCCGTTGCTTCCTAATCTTACAGGCGCTATATCAGCATAGGTTTCTTCTTTTGACAAAAGCACATTTACCGCCTTTTGGCCGGTTTCTGCTATTTCTATTAATTCTGGCAGACTGCGGTAAGCATCAGGTCCTACCACTATGTCCACCAGTTTTTCTTCTTCCAGAAATTGCGATTTTAATCGCTCGGCCATGCAGCCCAAAACTCCAATTATTAAATCGGGGTTTGTTTTTTTAGCTTTGCGGTATTCGGTTAATCGTTTGCGAACGCGCTGTTCTGCTCCTTCGCGAATGGCACAGGTGTTAACAAATATTACATCTGCTTCAAAAAAATCCTGGGTGGTGCTGAATCCTTTGTCTTTTAATATGGAGGCTACTATTTCCGAATCCGAAAAATTCATGGCGCAACCGTAACTTTCCAGGAAAAGTTTCTTTCCCGTGGGTTGTTCGGGTTGTTCAAGCATTATTGCTTCGCCCTGTTTGCTTTCGTCTAATTGTTTGTTTTCCGACATTTTTATTTTTATGGATGGCAAAGGTAATAAAAATAAGAGTGTGACAAAATGACAGTACCTTTAAAAATCCTTAATTTAATCCGGATTTTAAAAAAAATGAAAAATGTCGAATTGCTTTAAAAAAAAGTAAGGCTAAATTTCGGTAAAATTTTTTTTGCTGGATTTTGCTTTTATTTCTGAAAAATAATAATTTAGCAGTGTGAAATTTTATTGAGGAATGATTCAATAAATGTAAAATCACCTGCAAAAGGGGTATGTGGCTTTGTTACAGAAAAACAAACTACAAAGACTGCGTATCGAAACGGCAAATCATTATTTGCCGAATTAATGAATGATTTTTTTTGAAAACACTTTATTTCAAAAAAATATGAGTATTTGATGCACACTTGTTATGAGCAATGATGCAAAGCATAATACAGAATTGTAATTAGACATAATTAATACTCCGATTTATAAACAATTTTAATAAAAAATAAAAACATGAAAAAAGTAAATTCTTTAAAAGAAAAGATGGCAGAAGAACTTTTTGCCGAAATTAACGGTTTACCCAACACCGAAATTATTGTTTTAGTGGCCATGCCATTGGCAGTTCATAAAGTAACAGGGTCTATTAACTTTCCAGGCGATATAGCCGGAATATCGGCCCGTGCCAGGTTTATTTACACCAAAAGCAACGCTTCAACAGTTTCATTTCCAAGCGGCATGCTGACCGATTTTCTGGCGCTGATAGTGGCTTACGAAACGGCTTCCGTGGACGACCGGCCAGGTGCTTTTTACCTGATGAATAACAAAGCTCAGGCTATTTTAGGTATTGTACAGCCCTTGGCAGATGCTGAGCCACTTAGGGCTATCGGCATTTTGCATGGCTGTGGTTTTAATGTTATTCCTGCTCATGGGGCGCATGTTAACGAGTTTACAGGTACCGCAAGTGCTACCATTCCGGGTGCTATAGATTTGAGCACTGCCGGTGGGCCCGAAAACAAAAACCATCTGCATATTTGGTACACGTCCGAAGATGGCATAAATTGGGTAATGAAAGATGCAACCACTGGCAGAAAAGTAACCGTTACCGGTTTTGCTCACGGAAAGGATATTTATGTTAAAACACAACTAAGTATTCAGGATGTAAAGCAGCCCGAAAGTAACATTATTATTGTATTGGTTAACTAACAAAACCCGGAAGAGACCTCAAATAGGCCGGTGGTTTCGGCCAATAGGCCAAAACTTGTCTCAATTAGGCCGGAACTTGACAGAATTAGGCCGGAAGTTTATAAAAATAGGCCGGACGGTTTAGCAAATAGGCCGGAACTTGTCCCGATTAGGCCGGAACTTCTTCCAAATAGGCCGGAACTTGATAAAAACAGGTCGGAGGTTTCGGCAAATAGGCCGGTCGTTTCGGCCACCGGCCTATTTTACTTCCCAATTAGGCCGAAACCGGTCCGGTTGTGTTTAATATCCGGTAAAAAAGGTTAGCCGGGTTCAGTTAAGTTAAAATTCATTAAAAAAAACCGTTCTTTTAATTTAAGAATGGTTTTTTTTTGAAAAATGAAATTTTCACATTGGCTATAAATTTTATGAAAAATGTTTTTGAATTTTTTTTTCTCATTTAAAAAAATAACTTTTTTCCTTTTTCTTAATCGGCAAATTGGTCGCATAAATACCCCCCTCAAAAAAATAAATTTGCATTATTCAATTTTGATTTGTTTACTTTGCAACGTTTTTTGTAAAAAAAGCGTCATAGTAATAAAGAAGTTATTAATAGAACAAATCAATACTATACCTGATGAGTAAAAATTTAGTAATAGTGGAGTCACCAGCAAAAGCAAAGACTATAGAGGGTTTTTTGGGAGAAGGATATACTGTAAAATCGAGTTATGGTCACGTTCGCGATTTGGCAAAAAAGGGTTTTGGTGTAGATATAGAAAATAATTTTAAACCCGATTACCAGGTTTCGGAAGATAAAGTGAAGGTGGTTTCGGAATTAAAAAAATTAGCAAAGGGAGCAGAAACAGTATGGTTAGCAACGGATGAGGACCGTGAGGGAGAAGCCATATCATGGCATTTATTTGAATCATTGGGATTGGAGGAAAAGAGCACCAAACGAATTGTATTTCACGAAATAACAAAGTCGGCCATTCAAAATGCAATTGCAAATCCAAGAACAATTGATAAGCACCTTGTAGATGCACAGCAGGCCCGGAGGATATTAGACAGGTTAGTGGGTTTTGAATTATCACCAGTTTTATGGAAAAAAATCCGTCCGAGTTTGTCAGCAGGTCGTGTACAGTCTGTAGCAGTTAGATTAATTGTAGAACGCGAACGCGAGATAGATGTATTTAATGTTACTTATAATTATAAAGTCTCCGGATTATTTGAAGTAAACGGAAAAACATTTAAAGCAGATTTACCAAAAAGATTTACATCAAGAGAGGAAGCAGAACATTTTCTGGAACAATTAAAAGGAGCCAATTTTACGGTAAAAAATAAAGAAGTAAAACCGGGGAAACGTACCCCTTCTGCGCCATTTACCACTTCCACCTTGCAGCAGGAAGCCAGCCGTAAGCTTGGTTTTTCGGTGGCACAAACCATGGTGGTGGCGCAACGGTTATACGAAAGCGGAAAGATAACTTACATGAGAACGGACAGTGTAAACCTTTCGGATACTGCTATTAATCAGGCAAAGGAAGCCATTACCGGAAATTACGGAGACAGATACCTGAACATACGTCAATACAAAAACAAGTCGAAAGGTGCGCAAGAAGCGCATGAGGCCATTCGTCCATCGTATATCGAAAATCAAACCATTGATGGAGATAATAATGATAAACGGTTGTACGATTTAATCTGGAAAAGAACCATCTCATCGCAAATGAGCGATGCAGTGCTTGAATTAACTACCATTACAATTGAAAATAATAAAACCGATTTGGATTTTGTTGCCAAAGGCGAAGTAATTGTTTTTGATGGTTTCCTTAAAATATACATGGAAGGAACGGATGATGAAAATTCGGAAGAGAACGAAGGTTTGTTGCCGGCTATGAGCATAGGCGATAGATTATCATTGTCAGAAGCAGTTGCCACGCAACGTTTCAGTTCACCTCCTTCCAGATATACCGAAGCCAGCCTTGTAAAAAAACTGGAAGAACTTGGAATAGGACGACCAAGTACCTATGCACCGACTATTTCCACCATTCAAAAAAGAGAATATGTGGTAAAAGAAGACCGGGAAGGGAAAGAACGTTTTTCGGATGTTATTACTTTAAAAAATGATGTAATAACTGCTCATAAAAAATCAGAAATTACCGGAGCAGAAAAATCAAAA
The DNA here is from genome assembly GCA_947479085.1 of Bacteroidota bacterium. Lineage (GTDB taxonomy): Bacteria > Bacteroidota > Bacteroidia > 2-12-FULL-35-15 > 2-12-FULL-35-15 > 2-12-FULL-35-15. Next base: position 210,640 of record CANJYB010000002.1, read on the forward strand.
ATGTTTCCTACCGATATCGGTATGGTGGTAAACGATTTTTTATTGAAAGAGTTTCCGCAAATTCTCGATTTTAATTTTACTGCAAAAGTGGAGGAAGAGTTTGATGAAATAGCAGAAGGAAAAATGGTATGGACAAAAATGCTGAAGGATTTTTATACACCATTTCATAAATTAGTAGAACATACTTCCGAAAATTCGGAGCGCGCAAGTGGTGAACGTAAGTTGGGTGTTGATCCTGTTTCCGGAAAAAATTTAATAGTTCGTATTGGCCGTTTCGGACCGATGGCACAATTGGGCGATAGTGGTGATGAAAACGACAAGCCAAAATTTGCAGGCTTAAGAAAAGACCAGCGAATGGATACCATCACTTTCCAGGAAGCATTGGATTTATTCAAACTTCCGCGTGTAGCAGGTATGTTTGAAGATAAAGAAATGAAAGTGGCCATAGGTAGATTTGGGCCCTATATTCAGCACAACAGTAAGTTTGTTTCTTTGAAAAAAGAAGACGACCCAATGACCGTAACTGCCGACCGTTGTATAGAACTAATACAAGCCAAGCGTCAGGCAGATATTGATAAATACATAAAGTCATTTCCTGAAAACCCGGATGTACAATTGCTGAATGGCCGTTTCGGACCATATCTTGTTATTGCAGGTAATAATTATAAATTACCTAAAGGAACGGACCCAAAGGAACTTACTTTGCAGGAATGTTTAGACATTGCAGCAGACCCTAAGAACGCAAGCAAAGGCGGGCGTTTTAAAAAGAAAGTAGTTGCAAAACCATTTAAGCAAGCGGCTGCAAAAAAGGCAACACCTAAGAAAGCGGCAAAAAAATCAGCACCTAAAAAGGCTGCAAAGAAGGCTGCTAAAAAAACAACACCAAAAAAATAGTGGTTTTATTTCTGTATCTTTTTTCATAATTCACGTTATGTATTTAAATTACATTAATTATCCGATTAGTAATAGTTAGCAGACAATAGCATGCAGGAATATTTCACCCCCATAGAAGTAGATAAGTTAAACGGTGTAAATCAATACACCGATTCCTCTTATGGGAAATTGATTAACATTAACCATTCCGGAGGAAGTTTTCCGGATTTGGAGAATGTGCAACTAGCCATCATAGGAATAGAAGAGGACCGCAATGCCATTAATAATGAGGGTTGCGGTTTGGCTGCTGATTATATTCGCGAAAATCTGTACCGGTTATTCCAGGGGAATTATGAAACTAAAATTGTTGACCTTGGAAATATAAAAAGAGGAAATACCATTGATGATAGTTACTTTGCGGTTGCGGATGTTTTATCTCAGTTGTTGAGAAAAAATATTATCCCTATTATTATCGGAGGCTCTCAGGATTTTACTTTCTCCAATTACCTTGCCTATACAAAAATGGAACAAACCATTAATATTGTTTCTGTTGATTCCTGTTTTGATATTGGTGATGGTGATAAAGATTTGAATTCACAAAATTACCTCAGCAAAATTATTTTACATAAACCTAACATCCTGTTTAATTATAGTAATATTGGCTATCAAACTTATTTTGTAGAACAAAGTTCAATTGACCTGATGGAAAAACTGTATTTCGATTCTCACAGGTTAGGTGCATTGCGCAAAAATATGGAAGAGGTGGAGCCAATTGTTCGGAACGCAGATGTTTTGAGTTTTGATGTTTCGGCTATTCGTCATGGCGATGCTCCGGGAAATGGTAATGCATCACCTAATGGTTTTTATGGGGAAGAGGCCTGCCAGATTACCCGATATGCAGGTATGAGCGATAAACTTTCTTCTGTGGGTTTTTATGAAATCAACCCTGCTTTTGATAACAATAAACAAACTGCACATCTCGTTGCACAAATGATTTGGTATTTTATTGATGGGTTTTATAACCGCAAGCAGGATTATCCTATTGTAGATAAATCAGAATACACCAAGTATCGTGTTTCCATCAAGGACCATGACCATGAAATAATATTTTATAAAAGCAACAAAAGCGACCGTTGGTGGATGGATGTTCCATACCCAATTAATCACCAGATAAAGCATGAAAGGCACCAGATGGTTCCTTGCTCCTACAGCGACTATGAAACGGCATGTAAGAATGAATTACCTGACAAATGGTGGCAAACGTATAAAAAACTAGGGTAACGGATGGTTTTTAGGTATAATCAGGGAACAAAAATGTTAAAAAATTTGTTTTTTAGAAACTTATATCTAATTTAGCGACCTGATATTTATTAAAGAGCGACATAAACTGTTAAAAAATACAAAATAGAAAATGAAAAGAATCCTTACTATTATTGCATTATCGGTTACTTCAATGGTAACTTTCGCACAACAAGATGCACAATTCAGTATGAATATGTTTAACCGCCTATCCATTAATCCTGGGTATGCAGGAACAAACAAAGCACTTTGTGGTGTATTGTTATACCGTCAGCAATGGAATAATTTCCCGGGAGCTCCGAAAACATTTTTATTTAGCGCTGATTATGGGCAAATATTACATGGAGGATTTGGACTAACAGTAGATCAGGACGCATTGGGTTTTGATAAGACCTTTAAAGCAAAATTAGCTTATTCTTTTCATCAGAATTTAGGACCTGGAATATTAGGTATTGGTTTAGATGTTGGGATGATTCAAAAATCACTTTCTGGAGAGTTCATTTCTCCTGACGGCTCAAGGACAAGTACTGGAGGAAGTACAGATATGGCTATTCCTTGGAATGGTGCAAAAGCAACAACATACGATTTAGGCTTGGGTTTATATTATACTACTTTTAATGATAAATTATATGTTGGTATTTCTTCATTACACTTAACGCAGTCAAGTTTGAAAAAAGCCGGAATAACATCAACAGGAAACATATATAACTACAAGTATGAGGAAGCTCGTCACTATTATGTTATGGCAGGTTACCGTTTTGATGTAGGTTCTCAATTTGCTTTAACTCCATCTGTTTTGGTAAAATCTGATGCATCTTCAACGCAATTAGATATTAATTTATTAGCAAAATGGAATAAAATGGTATTTCTTGGTGCTTCATATCGTTTAAGCGATGCAATTGTTGCAATTGTTGGACTTGAATGGAAAGGCATTAAATTTGGTTACTCGTATGATATTACAACTTCCACAATAAAAAGCCACAGTAATGGAACACACGAAATTATGCTGGGATACTGTCATAAATTTGTGAAACCAGAAAAGAAACATGGTCATATGAACGAAAGATTTTTGTAAAAAAATTAACTTTATTGTAACCTTTAATAAAATTTTACGTTAAAGATACCCTATCTCTTTTATTAATGTTTCGTCTATAAAATTAATTAGTGATGATTTTTTTAAAAAAGATTTTAATTATAAAAAATAAAAACATGAAAAAATTGCTTTTGTTTAGTTTAATGATTACCCTTTTGGCCGGATGCGATAAAGGCCCTCCGGGAGAATTGATTGGTTTTGGTCCTAGAGCTGAATGGTTTGATATAGATCCATTCGGAATGTTATATCTTCCTATGGGAAGCTATAATCAAGGGCCAAGTGATGAGGATGCTCCTTATGCACAAACTACAAAGTCTAAAACGGTTTCTGTTCAGGCATTTTACATTGACCAGACTGAAATTTCCAATAACGAATATCGTCAGTTCGTTTATTGGGTAAAGGACTCTATTGCTCATCGTGCATTATTTGAGGACGGAAGAGCCGAACATGGAATTGAAACAGATGATTATGAGCAACCAATTGATCCGCCATTGGTTAACTTTGATGAAAAAATTGCTTATGATGAGCAGGATGTAAGAGAGGTGCTGGAATTCATGTATCTCCCGCCAGAAGAACGTTTTTACAAACGCAGAGAAATTGATTCACGTAAATTGAATTTTGAATATTACTGGATTAATTTACGTCTGGCTGCTGTTAAATCAAACCGCTTCAAACCATCTAAATCTCCTGATGAAAAGACAGGTTTAGATTTTATTAACGGTTATCAGAATACTAGTATTGGTGATAATAAGACGCTGGGTCACTATGATGTAAAAGATCAGATTTCTGATGGAAGTGGTAATTATAGCACTCGTGAGAGAAAAGATAAAGATAGAAGTGTATTCATTGTGAAAGATATTATCAATGTATATCCCGATACCTTGGCTTGGGTGCATGACTTTACTTATTCATTTAATGAACCTATGACCAATATGTATTTCTGGCATGTTTCGTTTGACGATTATCCTGTGGTAGGAGTTACCTGGAAGCAAGCAAGAGCATTTTGTATCTGGAGAACTCAGTTATTTAACAATTGGCTATTGGCAAATGGTTCAACTTATGTAAATGATTTCCGTTTACCTACTGAATCAGAATGGGAGTATGCTGCTAGAGGTGGTCTTGCGTTGAGTCCATATCCTTGGGGAGGTCCTTATATCCGCAACTCTTTAGGATGTTTCTTAGCTAACTTTAAACCAATGAGAGGAAGTTATGTTGATGATGGTGGATTTCATACTGTGAAAATAATGTCTTACAATCCAAATGATTATGGTTTGTATTGTATGGCTGGAAATGCCGCAGAATGGACAAGTAACGCATTTGATGAGTCAGCTTATGATTTCAGTCATGATTTGAATCCTGATTATGTATACGAAGCTCAGGACAATGAATCGAATGTGCTTAAACGTAAAGTAATCAGAGGAGGTTCCTGGAAAGATGTAGGATATTACTTACAAAACAGTACAAGAACTTATGAATATCAGGATACCGCAAAATGTTATGTTGGTTTCCGTTGTGTTCAAACCTATTTGGGTCGTGCTAAAGGCGATGATGAAGGACCTGGAGGCTTTTAATAATTGAATTTTTTTCTCTAATCAAAATAAATAAAAACAACAAACAAACAATTAATTATTAACTTTTAAATTTCTAAAATCATGGGTGGTAAAAAATGGAAAAATTTCATGGCCAAATTGTATGGATTTGGTGCAGCAATCGTTATCGTTGGAGCGATGTTTAAAATTATGCACTGGCCTGGTGCTGGTCCGATGCTTGTAATTGGATTATCAACAGAGGCAGTTATCTTCTTTTTCTCGGCATTTGAACCACCTCACGAAGAAGTGGATTGGAGTTTGGTTTATCCTGAATTAGCTGGTATGCACGGTGAAGAAGGTGAGGTAGAAAAACTAATTGAAGAAGATAAAGGTTCTATTACTGAGCAATTGGATAATATGTTGGAAGATGCAAAAATCGGACCTGAGTTGATTGCAAGTTTGGGAGAGGGTATGCGTACTTTAAGCGATCAGGCTTCGAAATTGAATAATATTACTGATGCTTCAGTTGCAACTAATGACTATGTTGATAGTGTTAAATCGGCTTCTAAAAATATTAATTCTTTATCGGATTCTTATTCTAAGGCTTCAGAATCTTTATTAGGTTTATCAGTTTCTTCTGACGAGAGTGCGAATCTTGGGGATCAGATTGTAAAAGTTTCTAAAAACCTTTCTGCATTAAATGCTTCTTATGAATTGCAATTGCAAGGTTCAAATGAGCATTTGAAAGCTACTTCTAAATTCTATGATGGATTGGCGGACTTGATGAAAAACTTAAACGATTCAGTAGACGATACTAAAAAGTATAAGGAACAAATAGGTCAACTATCTTCAAACTTAGAATCTTTGAATACTATCTACGGTAATATGCTTACCGCTATGAGAAAATAAAAGTACCTCAAGTACTTTTATTTTCCTTTTTTGAAAGATAAGTTTTCTTTCTTATATAAAGTAATTTTAATTTAACGATATTATAAAAAAAAGATATGTCAGGAGCAAAAGAAACCCCAAGGCAAAAGATGATTGGTATGATGTACCTAGTGTTAACGGCACTTTTGGCACTAAATGTATCCAAAGAAATTCTGAACGCCTTTGTTATAGTTGAAGAAGGTTTAAATACCACGAATGTGAACTTTGATGGTAAAAACGCAATATTATACAAAAAATTTCAGAAATCATTGGATGACAATAAAGTCAAAACGGAACCTTGGTTTAACAAAGCCATGGATGTTAAAAAGAGAGCAAATGAATTGTGTAAATTGGTGGATGATATTAAATCCGAACTGTATTTGAAAGTTCAAAAATTGCCTTCAAAAGAAGTAGCGGATACTTTTAAACTAAAACAATTAGATAGTAAAGATAACTATGATATACCAACGCATTTTTTATTAGGTGAAACGCCAGAAGAACCGAAAGAAGATGCCAAAGCAATTGAATTAAAGAATGCTATTATTAAGTTCAAGGCAGAAATATTAAAAACCCCTTCCGGAATTAAGCCCGAGCAGGCTGCAAGTTACGAAAAGGAAAAGGCAAATATTAAACTGGGATTGAATACTGACGATGTTTATTCTTATAGTGATGAAAAACGAGTTCATTGGGAATATAACAATTTCGACCACACGACAATGGCAGCGGATATGTGTATTTTTGCTGGAATAAAGAATGATATAAAGAATGCTGAAAGTGATGTAGTAGGCGCTTTATTAAAAGCGGTAAGTTCTGAGGATTATTCTTTTGACGCGGTTGAAGCGAAAGTTGTTGCACCAACAAGTTATATTACTGCTGGGGAAGAGTATACCGCGGATATTTTTGTTTCTGCTCATAGCTCTACTCAAGACCCTGCAATTTTAATAGGTCGCGTAGATAGTACGGATAAAAAGAATTTGAAAATTGCTGGAACACCAGAGGTTGTTAAGGTATCTTCTGGGGTTGGGAAATACTCCGTTCATACTGGAGCCGAAGGTATTCAGGAGTACAATGGTTTAATACAGGTAAAAGGTCCTGATGGTGGAATTAAGGCGTATCCATTTCATGGAGAATATATGGTTGCGAAAGCATCCATGGCTGTTTCTCCAACCAAAATGAATGTGTTTTATCTTGGGGTTCCAAATCCTGTGGATATATCTGTGGCTGGAGCAGCACCAACTGATGTTGTAGCTACATTAACAGGGGCTCAGGGCAGTATTAAGTCTGTAGGGCAGGGGCATTATGAAGTGAATCTTACTGGGGGTACAGAATGTGATATTAATGTCTCCATCAAACAAAAAAACACTACAAAATCAATGGGTAAACAACATTTTCGTGTTAAAAAGGTACCAAGCCCCAATGCTTCATTTGCAGGAGTTACTGGTGATGGTCCTACTACTGTTGCTGAGTTAGGCTCTGCCGGTGGAGTTATTCCTAAACTGGATGACTTTGTTTTTGATTTAAAGTTCCCAGTAGTTTCATGGAACATGTCAATGATGATTAATGGACTTTATATCGATGCTGCTGCAAATGGTCCTGGTGTTACTTCTGAACAAAGAGCAATGTTGCAAAAAGCTAAGAAGGGTGGAAGGGTTTTGATAGAAAGCGTTTACGTTATGGCTCCTGAAGGGAAGCGAAAGATTAACGGGTGTGTTTTAAAAATAAAATAAATAATTAATTAATAATTATCGCCATGAAAAATCTAAAAGTGTTTTTCTTACTTTTGTTTGTTACTTTGGTAACACTGGAGGTCTCTGCTCAGGATCCTGCTAATTCAGATGTTTTGAAACCATCAAAATATCCCGATGGAATATATACCAAGGAAAATTCCAGAACCAGAAGAGCAATTCCTTACACTACCTTGAGAGAGGCAGATGTAATGTGGAGCAAGAGGGTTTGGAGAATGATTGATTTAAAAGAAAAAATTAATCATCCTTTGTATTACCCTACGGAATTAACAGGGGATAGAAAGAGTTTATTTCAGGTAATTAAGGACGCTGCGCTTGTAGACGGGTCTATTACCTGCTTTGCTCCGATGGATGATGAATTCCGTAATGAATACACCAAAACCGAAATAGAAGGTATCTTGGCACGATGGGATTCAACGCACACATCAGAGGATGCTAATAATCCGGGAACCATGATTGCAGCTCCAATTCAAATTAAAACTACCTCTAGTGATATTACTCGATATCAAATTAAGGAGGATTGGTTTTTTGACAGACAACGTTCGGTTTTAGATGTACGTATTATTGGAATTGAAGTGCTAGTCGAAAAAAAGACAGAAGGGTCGGGTGAGGTTGTAGGTGATAAACCTTTGTTTTGGGTTTATTTTCCGGAAGCGAGACCTCTTTTTGCAAATCAGGAAGTTTACATGAGACATAATGATGCAGAACGCAGAACTTTGGACGATATATTCTGGAAACGAATGTTTTCAAGTTATGTTGTTGAGGAAACAAATGTTTATAAAAGAAGAATTGGTGATTATACTGCTGGTTTGGATGCTTTATTGGAATCTGACAGAATTAAGAATGATATTTTTAAATTTGAGCATGATATGTGGCATTTCTAAGTATTGTAATTTGGATAAAAAAGCCCTTCAGGAATTTCCTGAAGGGCTTTTTTATTCCTTATCTATTTATCTGATTGATCCGTTATTTCTTCCAAATCATGTGTCATCTGCTGTATAATTTTGAAACTGCTCAGAAATTGCATTGCAATAATGCGAATAATGGTATAAACAGGTATCGCAACAACCATCCCTGTTATTCCGGCAATGGTGCCAGCCGTAAGGATAACCAAAAATATCTCCAAAGGATGCGCTTTTACTGTATTTGAAATTACCAAAGGTTGAAAAAATAAGGCGTCAATTAATTGGACAACCAAAAATACACTTGCAATTTTGCCCACAAAAGGAAGCAGCTGACTATAGAAATCTAAAGTAAGGTTGCTTGAAACTCCAATTAAAATAGCGAATCCGCAACCAAGCAAAGGGCCGATATATGGAATAACATTTAGTATCCCTGCAAAAAGACCAATAAGTAAAGCATTTTTTAAACCGAAGATAGACAGGCCGATTGTTGTTAGTATTCCAACAAAAGCCATATCGCAAAGTATACCTATAAAGTAGCGTGTTAATATTAATTTAGAATCCTTCATAATATCAGTTATAGCCTGTATATGTTTAGGTGGTGTCAATAATAAAATGATATTACGAATTAGGTGTTCATCCTTCATAAGGAAGAAAGTAATGAAAGAAATGCACAAGAACGCTGCTATAATGCTACCAAAAAAGCTAATTATTTGCTGAGTGAAATATGAAATTTTCTGGAACCCTAAAACAGAAGAAAGGTTAGATGCCATATTGGATTCAAATGAGGCCATATTACTGGAAGAAATTTGATATTTCTGCAAATCATATTCAATATTTTGAAGCGGTTGTTTAAACGCTTCAACTACTTCATTAGGATTTATTTTACTTATTATTCGGGCTTCTTCAATTATAAGTGGAATGAATAATGAAAATAAACCTATAATCATTAGAAGTAATGTGGCCAATGCCAGGAAAGAGCAAAGGGGTGGAGACAATGGGCGTTTACTTATTTTTATTTTAGAAAATACTTTAACAATGGGCTGACCTATAAGCGAAAGAATAGCTGAAATAATTATATAAAAAACAACGGTTTTTAGAAACCATGTAATTAATCCAATAAGGATTATTGCTGCTGTAATAATAAAGTACTTTGACTTTGATTGCATTTATTATTTAATTTGATTAATGGTATATCTTAAAACCAAAAACTGATTAAGGATATTGTAAAAGTATAAATAAATTCATAACAAGTATCAAAGGCTATAGTTTTTATCTTTGTCAAAAATTACAGGATGGATTCATTAACACATATAGTTTTAGGAGCTGCAATTGGAGAAGCTTTATTAGGAAGAAAAATTGGAAGAAAGGCAATGCTTTGGGGTGCAATAGCAGATACAATTCCTGATTTTGATGTGTTTGCTTCCCCTTGCTTCAGTCCAGCGCAACAGCTTTTAGTGCACCGAGGAATCACACATTCGTTTTTATTTATTACTGTAACCTCTTTAGTGTTGGGGTATTTATTCAGCAAGTGGTTTAAAAAAGCTGAAGTTAGCAGAAAGCAATGGACCACTTTGTTTTTTCTTGGAATGTTTACCCATGTATTAATTGATTCATTTACAGGATATGGTACTGGCTGGTTCGAACCTTTCAGTAGTTATCGTGTTTCTTTCAATTCTATTTTTGTAGCTGATTTATTTTATACTTTACCATTTCTAATATGTGTATTGATTGCTATTATTGCAAAGAGTGGCACAGAAAGGAGAAGGAAATGGAATAAAGCGGGTTTGATAATTAGTTCTGTTTATATGGTTTTTACCTTGGTGAATAAAATCTTTATTACCCACCAGATGAAGGAAGGATTAAACAAAATGAATATTGTAACTTCCGATTTTGTAACTACCCCCACACCTCTTAATAATATTTTATGGACCGCTTATGCTGCTGATAATACAGGTTATTGGTTTGGCTATTATTCTTTGCTTGATAAAACAAATGATATTAAATATTACCATGTGAACAAAAAGGAAGAGTTGTTAAAGCCATTTGAAAGTGAAAAAGATGTGAAATTATTAAAACAATTTTCAAAAGGATACTATTGTATGTCAACGCATGATAGCGCAGTCTTTTTTAATGACATACGTTTTGGGCAGATGGGGGGATGGGATAAACCAGATTCAGCATTTGTGTTTTCTTTTAAGTTGAATAAGAATTCAGATAATACCATGGCATTGAACCGGAGCCGGTTTAAAACCTCATTTGGTGATGCGTTTTCCTCATTAGTTAATAGAATTAAAGGAAGATAAGCCAATATTATTGTTTTGTTTCTTTATACCTTACAAAAATATTAATCCAAAGTAATCGGGAAGCACGATAGAATATAGGCATCAAGAGAATCTGCAAAATGGCGAATACAACAAGGTAAGTCATGGCATCAAAGTTAAATAAAACGCACATAACCAAAAATACAGAAACCCCAAAGGCAACTGTTAATCCATAACTGACAAACATAGCCCCATAATAATATCCTGTTTCGCGTTCAAAATCTTCATTGCATGCCGGGCAACGTTTAAACATTTTGTCAAATTTTTTTAACTGATAAGGATTTTTTGTTTCAAAAAAATCACCTTTGTGACAACGTGGACATTTATTATTCAGAACGCTGAAAAGAACAGATTGTTTGTAAGGCATAAAAGAAATATATGTTACAAAGTTAGGGTTAATGCAGATAGCAAATAACTATTTTATAAATAAAGTTTTATTGGATCAGTGTAATATTTCCAATATATCTATGCCCGTTTTTTAAATTGTCTATTATGTTAAAAACATAAACATAGACATCCTGAGGAGCTATTTCAACACCACTCTGGCCTCTACCATTCCAATGTTTGGTAATGTCGTTTGAAAAGAATAGAAGTTCCCCCCAGCGATTATAAATACTCATTTCATAGGATTTGATATTTGTTCCTATTCCATAGAATTCATCATTGTTACTATCACCATCCGGGGTAAATGCATTTGGTACATAGAAGGTAAACTCAGGTGCAATTTCAATACATTGAGTAATAGAGTCAGAACATGTAGCATTGGTTACTTTTAGTTTTACGCAATACATTCCGGTATCAGAATAGGTATGGAGCGGGTTTGTTTCAGTGCTGGAATTACTTGAAGGGTTGGCAAAATCTCCAAAATTCCAAAGGTATTGGGTTCCATTTATTGAATAATTGGTGAAATTAACAATTGGTGTAAATTCTGAGGTTGCAAGAGGTGCAGTAAAGTTAGCAACAGGCAATGCATTTACAACAACTAATATCGTTGCTGTTCCTGTACACCCTCCATTATTGCCTGTTACGGTATAGGTGGTGTTACTTAATGGTGTTGCTTCAGCAGTGTTTATTCCGGTGGCAGATGCACCTGAACTCCAGGTGTAGGTTGTTGCACCACTAGCACTGATTTGAGCAATGTCTCCCCCACAAATGGTATCTCCGGTTGTGGTCAGAGTCATTGATGTCCCTACTGTAACTGTCGCTGTTGCTGTATTTGAACATCCTGCGGATGTGCCGGTAACGGTGTAGGTGCTATTAACAATCGGAGAAACAGTTGCTGTGTTCACTCCGGAAGGTGTTGCTCCTGCACTCCAGGTGTAAGAAGTAGCTCCACCTGCTGTGAGTGTTGCTGTCATTCCTGTGCAAATTCCTGTAGAATTAACTGTAACCAGCGGTATTGGATTTACATTAACGGTTGCAGTGGTTGTACCACTACAAGTTCCTGTAGTCCCTGTTACAGTATAGGTGGTGGTTACAGCCGGATTGGCAGTTGCAGTATTAATTCCGATGGATGTTGCTCCAGCACTCCAAACATAAGTTGTTCCTCCTGTAGCAGTTAAAGTAGCTGTTTGTCCCGGGCAAACACCGGGTGAATTAACAATGATATTTAATCCTGATGAAACAGTAACTGTGGCAACAGCTGTTCCTGTGCAGGTTCCTGAAGTTCCGGTAACAGTATAGGTGGTAGTGACGGCCGGTGAAACATTGGCTGTATCTGCCCCGGCATTGGTAGCTCCTGCAGTCCATGTATATGTGGTAGCTCCGGTTGCATTCAAAGTTGTTGTTTGTCCTGCACATATGGTTGGTGAATTAACACCAACGTTTAAAGAAGGGGCTATAATAACAGTAGTTTGTGCTGTATCAGAACATCCAAATGAATTGGTAGCTGTAAGCGTATAGGTTGTTGTAACAGTTGGAGTAACTGTAGGAGTAAGCGTTGTGGCGTTGGTCATGTTGGTTGTTGGTGCCCATACATAAGTTGGTGCTGCCGGATTAGAGAAAACAATATTCCAGTTATTAATTGTCCCTAAATCGCCACCTGCATCATCACCAACTACAAGTAACCAATTACCATTCGCAGTTCCACAAGCCTGGCTTGCAGCAATAAAAGCTGCCCATGCTGCAGCACCACCCGAAGGAACAAAAGTACCATTGAAAGGAGAAAATCCTGACCCTATTGTGGCTGTAGCTGTTGGCGTAAAAGTAGTGTTGGTGAAATTATCTCCAGCTCCGCCAACGTTGCCGCACAATTGAATACTATTTCCACAGGGATCAAAAAGATAAATTATCAGGTCTCCATCAAAAGTATGTGAAATATTCAAAGTAATACTGGTTAAGGTCCAACCAGTATTTAAGCCTGCGACTGGCAAAGTTGACGTGGCAAAAGAACCCCCGGTTCCCGTCCAGCCAAAACCTACACCTGAATCGGGAATTGCAACATTGTTGTTTGTTCCTGAACTGGTTGCTGTTAGAGGTACATTTGAAGGGCCCCCAACTGTTCCTGTTAAGTTAACACTTCCTCCTGAACAAATGGTCATGCCTCCGGTGGCGGTAACTGTTGGAGGTGCTAAAACAGTTACAGTGTGTGAAATAGTGGAAGTGCCAAAACCACTGTTGGTAATGCTTTCCTGAACAGTATAAGTTCCGGCAGAGGCATAAGTATGCGAAGGGTTTTGGTGAGCAGCTGTATTTCCGGAGTAAATTGGTGAACTGTCTCCAAAATCCCAAGTCCAGTTTGTTATAGGAGTCCCACTGGTAGATATATCCGTAAATAAGGTTGGACTGCCCTGGCAAACAAATGTAGAAGAAAAATTAGCAATAATAACAATACAGAAACTCTGTAAATTAGTAAGTGCTCCGGTGGAACCTGTAAACCCCCAATAAACATTTGGATTTCCTCCAAAAATATTGGCAATTATATTTCCCACATAAGTTAAACGAAGGTTTCCATCGAACCAAACCTGCATGGTTTGTGTAGTTGGATTCCAGCTTATGCGCAGCAAATGGTTAATACAATCCTCTACATTAAACTGAGTAGAACTGGCGGGAACAGGTCCTGAAAGATTATTGGCCGTAGTGTGATTAACATCACCGTTTGAATTGATGGAGATATGGTCGTACCAGGGATCAAAGTCGGGCATGGAATTTTGGTAGGTATCAATATAAACTCCTAAGGAAGGGTTTACTCCTCCAAGTCCCATCCCATTGCCACTTATACCTATATTAGTGCTCAAGGGCTGTAATCCGAAACAGATTCCATCTGCCCCTGATGTGTCGCAACCTAAATTTACAAAGAAAGTGAAGTCAAATGGGTTACTCAAATCAATCAGACTGGTATTCCAGACTGAGCCAACCTGGGCGGCTGAATTTGGAGTTAGCTGGTAACAACCTGCACCTTGTGCAGAAGCGTTGCCATTTATCTGGTATTGTGCATTAGCCTGCCTTACAAGATAGAGTATTGATAGTATAAAAATGAAACAAACTCGTTTTATCATTAAATGATTATATTAAATAATTCATAAAATTAATATTAATAAACCATACATCCATTTGTTTGAAATAATACAATGGAGTTTTTTATTAACTCTTCTAATTAATAAGACTACTAAAATGGTAGGATAGTTGCATGGAAAGATTACAAAAATTTAAATATTGTAGGTACTAACTAAAATAGTTCAGTTTGTTTACCAAAAATAGTACTGTTTTCATGGTTAAGCAACCATTCTTTGCGCCAAATACCACCGCTATAACCTACCAACTCACCGGTATTCCCAATTACCCTATGGCAGGGAACAATAATACAAATTGGATTCTTTGCATTAGCATTTCCTACAGCCCTATTGGCATTAGCATCGCCCATTTGCTTTGCAATGTCTAAATAGGACTTAGTTTTTCCGTATGGGATTTTTACCAGTTTACCCCAAACCTTTTTTCTGAATTCGGTTCCTTCGGGATTCAGTTTTAAATCAAATTCTCTTCTGTTGTTATTAAAGTATTCATCGAGTTGTTCAATACATTCTAATAATGCAGGATGGATTTTGGTTTTGCCGTTGACAGGCTTTAGTTTTCTGTCAGCAGGAATGGTTGCAGTTCTTTCAGTAAAATAAAGTGATATTATTCCTTCTTCATTTCCTGTGATTTCAATAGCTCCAATAGGGGAGGAGTAATCTGCTTTATGAATATCCATTGGGTTTATTATGTCATGCAAAAGCGTAAATTAATTGTCACGCAAAGACGAAAAGAACGCAAAGTTTTTAATTGATATTTTTCTTTGCGCTCTTTCGGTCTTTACGTGACACTCTTTTCTAAAAACAATATTTATTTTCAGTAATCAATTTAGCAGCAACAGTTCTGCGGGCTTCAACAGAATTAAATGCATCAACTTTAGTAAATCTTTTCAGCCCAGTCAACATCATTCGTTGTTCATCTCCGGAAGCAAAATAATTAATGGATTCTTTTCCTGATTTATGAATATTGTCTGATGCATCGTTAAGGTAAATCCGCATCATGGCTATTTGCTCCTTACAGGCTTCTTCACCTTTCATTCCTGTTAATTTTTCAACACGTAACAGAACCGATTCTGCAACATATAGTTCAATCATCATATCCGCTATACTCATCAATACTTCCTGTTCTTTCGCTAATGTCTGCATTAATTTTTGAACTGCGGCACCCGCTACCATCAATATAGCTTTCTTGAAATTGGATATATAGCTTTTTTCTTTGGAGAACAACGCATCATCTGGAGATTCCATGGAAGGAATGCTCATTAACTCAGCCGCTACTTTCTGCGCAGGCCCCATCAAATCCAGTTCACCTTTCATAGCACGTTTCAACATCATGTCCATAATCAACATTCGGTTGATTTCATTTGTCCCTTCAAAAATTCTATTAATACGAGCATCACGATAAGCTCTGTCCATAGGAGCTTCAGCGCTGTATCCCATTCCGCCATAAATCTGAACACCTTCATCCACCACATAATCCAATACCTCCGAGCCATGTACTTTTAAAATAGCTGCTTCCACAGCAAACTGTTCCACGCCTTTTAATTTAGCCTTTGCCTCATCCATTCCGCCTGCAATTAATGCCTTAATAGCGTCTTCAATATTCTGACTGGCTCTGTATATTGCAGATTCACTGGCATAAATGCGGGTAGCCTGTTCAGCTAATTTATAACGAATAGCACCATATTTTGAAATAGGCCTACCAAACTGGTTACGTTCATTTGCATATTCCACTGCTTTGGTAACAGTCACTTTACTTCCACCAATAGCCGCACCAGCCAGTTTTATACGGCCCAGATTTAAAATGTTAACTGCTATTTTAAAACCATTTTGTCTTTCTGATAAAAGGTTCTCCACAGGCACTTTGCATTCATTAAAAAAAACCTGCCTTGTCGAACTGCCTTTAATACCCATTTTATGCTCTTCAGGATTTAAAGAAATTCCTCCGAATGTTTTCTCGACAATAAAAGCAGACAAGTTTGTGTCATCATCTATTTTTGCAAACACTGTGAATATATCAGCAAAACCGCCATTGGTAATCCACATTTTTTGTCCGTTCAGGATAT
This sequence comes from Bacteroidota bacterium, assembly GCA_947479085.1. Classification (GTDB taxonomy): domain Bacteria; phylum Bacteroidota; class Bacteroidia; order 2-12-FULL-35-15; family 2-12-FULL-35-15; genus 2-12-FULL-35-15. The sequence continues at coordinate 226,907 of CANJYB010000002.1, forward strand.
AATGTTTCCCATCTGCAGATAAGACTGCTTTTGTTTTCCCTGAATTAGCATCCGATCCGGAACCTGGTTCTGTAAGGCAATAGCACGCTTTCCACTCACCACTTGCCAGTTTTGGAATGTATTTAGCCTTCTGCTCTGCATTTCCATAATATAAAATTGGTAAAGTTCCTATTCCTGTATGAGCAGAAATGGCTACCGCAAATGAATGACCGGCTCCAAGTATTTCTGTAGCAAGCATGGAAGTCGTAAAATCTTTTCCAAAGCCGCCATATTCTTCAGGAACAGAAATACCCAATAAGCCAAGCTCTCCGGCTTTATCCAAAAGACCCGGCATAAATCCTTCTTCCTGTGAATCAATCCGGTCGAGGTTGTTCCAAACATTCTGTGCAAGGAAATCATGACAGGTCCCCGCTATTAATTGTTGTTCTTCATTCCATTCTTCCGGAATAAAAATATCTTTTGCTTCTGTTTCTTTAATCAGGAATTCACCTCCTTTGGTACTTGTGCTCATAATGTTGGATATTAGATGTTAGATATTGGATGTTAAATTAATTGCTTTCTCAAAGTTGATATTAATGAATTAATCATTCTTTCTAGTTTATTAATAGTAAGAGTAAAGATCTCTAAATCTTCTTTTGTTATATAAGTGAATTCAAACGCTAAAATCATTTGTGTTTCAAGTTCGAAACAAGAGCCAATTGCAATATTAAGAAATTGTGTAAAGTCTTTATTACTATTTCTCCCTGCTCCTTCTGCAATATTTGATGGTATCGAAACCGCTGCTCTATTCATTTGAGATGTTAAACCGTACATTTCGGAAGAAGGAAATACTTTGGTTAGATTATATGTCAATTTAGTTATTTCCATTGCCTCTTGCCAAATTTTCAATTCTCTAAAATTATGCATACTGTTCTCTTTTTAATATCCAATGCCTAAAATCTAATATCCGGCTAAAGGATTTCAAAAACACCTGCAGCACCTTGCCCGGTGCCAACACACATGGAAACAATTCCGTATTTTTTATTTCTTCTTTTTAATTCATTAAATAACTGAACAGACAATTTAGCACCGGTGCAACCCAATGGATGCCCCAGAGAAATAGCTCCGCCATTTACATTTACAATTTCCTGGTTCAAATTTAATTCCCTGCAAACCGCTAATGATTGAGAAGCGAAGGCCTCGTTCAATTCTATTAAATCAATTTGATTCAAACTCATTCCGGCTAATTTTAATGCCTTTGGAATAGCCACAATTGGACCTATTCCCATTATGCGGGGAGGAACTCCTGCTGCTGCAAAACTTACCATTCTTGCAATTGGTTTCAGGTTGTTTTCTTTCAGAAATTTTTCTGATACTACCATTACAAATGCTGCCCCATCACTTGTTTGGGAGGAGTTTCCGGCTGTAACACTTCCTTTCGCATCAAACACCGGTTTTAACTTAGCCAGCGCATCCAATGTGGTATCGGCTCTAGGTCCTTCATCCGTATCAACAATAAAATCTTTGGTCTTTTTCTTTTCATCAACATCCACAAAGGTTTCAGAAACTTTTATCGGAACGATTTCTTCTTTGAATTTACCTTCTTTAATGGCTTTGATGGCTTTCTGATGGGAGTTTAATGAAAACGCATCCTGGTCCTCCCTGCTCACTTTATATTCTGTTGCTACCGCTTCTGCCGTTAGTCCCATGCCCCAGTAGTGGTCGGGGTGAGCCAATGCCACGCCTGAATGAGGAACAATTCTCCATCCCCCCATAGGTATTAAACTCATGCTCTCAGCACCACCGGCAATAATACAATCGGCCATACCTGCATGTATTTTTGCGGAAGCAATAGAAATGGTTTCCAGTCCTGATGCACAATAACGATTTACGGTTACTCCTGCTATCTTATCAGAATTAAATGCCATCAGCGAAATTAATCGAGCCATATTTAACCCTTGTTCTGCTTCCGGCATTGCATTACCTACTATCAAATCATCCACCTGTTCAGGGGCAATATTTGGAACTGAAGCCATCAAATGCTTTATTACATCTGACGCTAAGTCATCTGGCCTTGTGAATCTAAATCCTCCTCGGTTGGCTTTACCAACTGCTGTACGAAAACCTGCTACTATGTATGCGTTCATTGTTTTTAGTTTATTCAGTAATCTTTTCTAAAACTATCTTCATTAATTCTAAATGTTGAGGAAGGCGTTTGTAAACTTCTTCAAAATAATTTTCGTTGTAAATATGGCTTAATATGTTTCGATCATCAACTAAGCGAATTAACTTTTCAAATTGCTGTTCGTTTATGTAATTATTTTTAAAAAGTTCCCTGTAAATACTTTTTGGTGATGCAATTATTATCCCATGCTTTTCGGACAACAACACTTTAGTTGTTTTCCATAATAATTCCGAACAATATTCAAATTTCTGAATCTGTCCATTTTTAACTACATCAGAAATTATTTCCGTAAACGAAAATAAATCTATTTTCATTGCTTCAGAAAATCCTTTCACGGCTTTCTGCAGTTCAGCTATTTTACTGTTATATTTTTCGGGCAATTCCATATCATTATATGTTCTAAAGCAATTTCTCTGAAATCAGGAGATACTTTTTTAAAATCAATTAAATCAACAGTGTAAGGAATAATAGATTCTTCCAATTCATCTTCAATAGTTGACTTAATCATTATTGGTAATTCTTTCTCGCCCATAAATCCAATATCAATATCCGATGTTCTGTTATATTTTCCATTTGCCCTTGACCCGAATAAAAACACAGCAAAATCATCCTTTGGAACATATTTTAAAATAATTTCCTTTGCAATTTTAAGGTATTTTGTTTCCGGTGAAATCATTATTTAATTCCTTAAAATCTTCCCTCCACTGATTATTGACTGCAAGCGTTCCAATGTTTTGCGTTCTCCACAAAGAGATAAGAACGCTTCTCTTTCCAAATCCAATAAGTATTGTTCACTCACTAAAGTAGGTGCAGATAAATCACCACCGCATAAAACCCAGGCTAACTTCTGCGAAATTTTTGCATCGTGTTCGCTGATGTAATTTCCTGATAACATGGAATTGGCACCCAGATAGGCTAAGCCTAAAGCCTGTTTGCCGAGTACACGTATATCTTTTCTGTAAATTGGTTTGGTATATCCTTCATTTGCAAGTTCAATACATTCGGCTTTTGCTTCTGTCAATAAACGATTGCGGGATGGCACCACAATGTCTCTCCCTTTTCTTAAATAACCTAAATCAAATGCCTCGTAAGCAGAGGTAGAAACTTTAGCCTGACCAATCGTTAAAAAGCGTTCCCTGAAATTATTCAGTTCAATATCTCCTTCCTGTAATTCATCCGAAAGCCTTACAGCAAACTCTTTTGTTCCTCCACCTCCTGGAATTAAACCAACTCCAAATTCAACTAATCCCATGTATGTTTCGGCATGAGCCACTACTTTATCTGAATGTAAACTCATCTCGCAGGCACCACCCAGCGCCATATTATGAGGGGCTACTACCACCGGTATGGATGAATACCGAACCCGCATCATGGTATTTTGAAATGTTTTGATAGCAAAATTCAGTTCATCGTATTCCTGCTCCACTGCCATCATAAATATCATTCCCACATTTGCTCCTGCACTGAAATTCGCCCCTTCGTTTGAAATGACCAGACCCTTGAAATCTTTTTCAGCAATCTCAATGGCCTTATTAATTCCTTCTATTACTTCGGCACCTATGGAATTCATTTTGGTATTCCATTCAATATTCACTATGCCATCACCAATATCGGTAAGCGTTGCACCGGTATTTTTCCAGACTGTTTTGTTTCCTCTAATATTATCAAGTAAGATAAATGCTTCGGTACCCGAAATGGTTTTATAGGATTTAGAAGGAATATCGTAATATTTCCTGTTTCCGTTTTCCACCTTATAGAAAGATGTGGTACCACTTGCCAGCATATCGTAAATCCATTGTGCAGGTTTGTTTCCTGCCGCTTCCATTGCTTTTACTGTTTCAGCTACTCCTAAAGTATCCCATGCTTCAAATGGTCCGAGTTCCCATGCAAAACCGGCATTCATAGCCGCATCTATTTTGTATAACTCATCCGTAATTTCGGGAATACGATTGCTTACATAGGCAAACAAACCATAAAAGGATGCACGATAAAATTCGCCTGCTTTGTCCTTTCCTGCAAGCAGCACTTTCATGCGGTCTTTTAAATTATCTATTGTCTTGGTTAATTCGAGAGTTGCAAATTTTGCTTTCTGAGATGGTTTGTATTCTAATGTTTTTAAATCCAGAGAATGTATTTCTGATTTTCCTCCCGCTCCTTTTACTTTCTTAAAAAACCCCTGTTCTGTTTTACTTCCCAGCCATTTGTTTTCTACCATTTTGGCAACAAATCCCGGTATTTTAAATTCCTCGATTGCTTCATCAGTCGGGCAACTGGCAGCCACTCCATTGGCTACATGAACCAAAGTATCTAAACCTACCACATCACAGGTGCGAAAGGTAGCAGACTTAGGCCTGCCCAAAACAGGACCTGTCAGTTTATCTACCTCATCAATGGTTAATCCCATTTTTTCTACCAGGTGAAATAAACTCATGATGCCAAATACTCCTATTCTGTTTGCAATAAAAGCAGGGGTATCTTTACACAATACTGTTGTTTTACCAAGGTAAAGTTCTCCGTAACTCATCAAAAAGTCAATTACTTCGGGTGATGTTTTAGGAGAAGGAATTATTTCAAGTAAGCGTAAATATCGTGGTGGATTGAAAAAGTGAGAGCCACAGAAGTTCTTTTGAAAGTCTTCACTTCTGCCTTCATCCATTAGGTGAATAGGAATGCCGGAAGTGTTTGACGTAACCAATGTACCCGGTTTGCGGAATTGTTCGACCTTTTCAAACACCTGCTTTTTAATATCCAGCCGTTCTATTACTACCTCTATAATCCAATCGCAGGTAGCAATGTCTTTCATGTTATCATCAAAGTTTCCGGTGGTTATTCGCTTTGCAAACAATTTGCGGTAAATAGGGGAGGGATTCGACTTTAATGCAAATGCCAGGGCATCGTCTACTATTTTATTTCGTGATTTTTTATCTGCTGCGGCATCTTTAGGAACTATGTCGAGGAGGATAACTTCCACACCTATGTTGGCAAAATGGCAGGCAATGCGGCTTCCCATTACTCCTGAACCTAGCACTGCTACTTTTTTAATACTTCGTGCGCTCATACTAATTTTGTTTGGTATCTTGTCAATTAATCATAGATAACACCTGTTATTTAGGTCAACAGGAAATTATCAGTTTGTTCAAAATTACGAATAAAAGAGTTTAGAAAGGAGTTTTGTAAAATAAATTTACCATTGCTGACAAACAACCTACTTTACAATTTCAAACTTATCATTTTGTAAGGTAAGCAATAGCCAGGGACGTTTAATCCTCACCATACTTAAAAGGGTTAACGGGTGGCCTTTTTTTCCTACTATTTCCTCTTCAAAAATTTCAGGTGGAATTTTCACTTCAATTTCATCATTTATTTTCGAAAATTCCACAAAGGTTATCGGAATGGAATAATTAGGGTTTACCTCCTGACGCTGGCAATAGGCAGAATCGAAAAATAACTTAACGGGGAATGAATCAGCTATTGGTTTTGCAATGGTTAATTTCCCGTCTTTGTAAGTATAAAACTTAAGTGTCTGTTCTTTCCAGTCGTTTTTAAACCAGCCATCCACAGCAATTAATGATTCACCTGTGGACAATGTCCAGACTTTAACATCCATATTAACTTCTTCACTTTTGCAGCATAAAAGACGGTTTTTTTCATTTTCAGAAATAATACGAAAACGGGGGTCCTGGCTGGTAAATGTTCTTTTCTGTGCATCAAAGTTGGCAATCATTTTTGTTCGTTCTCTTACCGGGAAAGAATCTTTTTCAGCAAAATTCAGCTCTTTAATAGAGGTAAAAACACTGTCAGGAAGTAAAAGGAAAAAGTCGATTACGGTTTGCGGCTGCTGTGCGAAAGAAGATTTAGTAGTAAATAAAAGGGAACAAAAAATGAATAAAACGTGTAGTAAAGTTTGTTTCATATATTTAGCAATTGATTCTTAAATACTATTGTGAGCAAATGTAATTATTTTATTGAAATATGCTATTCTTCAATAAAAAAATCAAAACCTGAGTTTTGAACAATTGCCCCATTTATGCTACGAGATTACTTTCTTTCAACCGATGCAGATGTATTGCGCGCATTAATAGTTCGGAACTGAGAATTGTTACTAATCATTGTTTTTATTTCCGAAACTTCTGCTTTTAACTGCTCAATACTGTTTTTTTGGCCATCTATCAGTTGTTGCTGAGCTTTAAGTGCTTCCAGTAAAATAGGTGTTAATCTTGTATAATCAACGGTTTTGTATCCTTTGTTATCAGTAAATACCAATTCAGGATACACCTTCTCCAGTTCCTGAGCAATAACACCGATTTGTTTTTTATCAGTAAAGTCTCTGTCAGGAAACTCGTCTTTTCTCCAGTCGTAGCTCACTCCGGTAAGTTTCATCACATTTTCAAGGCAATTGCTTAACGGAACAATGTTCTTTTTATATCTTATGTCCGAGCAGGCAAGCACCCCGCAACTTGCAGTAACCGTGCCAGTAAACAAACCATTTCCTACCACATTTAATTCGGCAGTAGGAGCACTTGTTCCTATTCCTACAAAAACCTTATCAGCACCTAAGCCTCCAAGTACCATGGCATTGCTTATGTTTACAAGGGCATTTTTACCGATAGCTATGGCATTGTTTAACTGAGTGGCGCTGGCCTGTCCTGCCTGATAACCAAGATAGACATTGTAACTACCTGTAATATTTGAATTAGCTGGGGTAATGGTATTGAAACCTGCAAGGGTACCTATTGCTACGTTGTAACTACCGGTAGTATTTCCAAACAAGGCCTGGTAACCAAAAGCTTCATTCTGCTGACCAAATGTATTCGCATCCATTGCCTGAACTCCAATTGCAGTATTGTAAGTACCTGTAGAGTTTAATCGCAATGCTCGGTAACCTATTCCTGTATTTCCGTTGGCGGTAGTACTTGTCATTACCGACTGGTAACCTATGGCAGTATTGTAATTTCCTCCTGTGTTGGCAAATAAAGCACTATGGCCAATGGCAATATTGATACCTCCTCCTACGTTTGAAAACATCGAGTTATATCCAAGTGCCAAATTAATAGACCCAGTCGTATTATTGAAAAGTGCACTTGTGCCACTTGCTAAATTTAGTGTTCCAGAAGTGTTTTTTGCCATGGCACCATAACCTGATGCCACATTGTTAACACCTGAAGTGTTAGAATACAAAGCTGAATCTCCTAAGGCTACATTCTGATACCCTGTTAAATTAGTATAAAGTGAATTGGCTCCAACTGCCGTATTACTTCCGGTAGCTGCGTTAGAAAACATGGCATTGTAACCTACTGCCGTATTGTTACTTCCCGTATTGGTATATAATGCATTTGATCCATCGGCCACGTTATTATTACCTGTTAGGTTGGTATATAATGACTGGTATCCATTAGAAACGTTATTGGTACCGGATAAAATATTGAATGAGGAAGTGAAACCACTTGCAGTATTGTTGGTTCCGGTAAAGTTATGAAATAGCGATTGCATCCCCACTGCCGTATTGTTGAATCCTGTTGAATTTGCAGAAAGCGCAGAAACACCCAACGCAGTATTGTTATTTCCACTAGTATTGGCCTGCAAAGCATTGGCGCCAATAGCAGTACCATTAAAACCTCCTGCATTTACCTGCAGAGAAGTAGATCCCACTGCGGTATTATTAAATCCTGTAGTATTTACTGCCAAAGTATTGTTACCAATGGCCGTATTGTTATTTGCTCCTGTTAAAGTCATCAAAGCTCTTGCACCCAAAGCGGTATTGCCTAACCCGGTGGTTCTTGCTGCCAATGCCGAATTTCCAAAAGATGTATTCAAATCTGCTGCATCCAGCAATCCTATTCTTCCTGAAGTATGATTGTTTACACGGAATACCATGGCCACACTATCCAGTGTTCCTAAAAAGTTAGTGGTTGAAACAGTAGCCGCATTTCCTATTAAGGCCCATCCAGAAGCGGCTGCAGAGGTAAGGTACACCCAAACAGGGGTGGTGGTTACACTGGTGTTGTAATAAAATCCCTGTGCTCCATCGGTCTGATAGATTAACAAACCCTGCGCTGCAGCAGGCAGCGGGTTCAATGCTGTTTTTTCGGCCGAAGTCATTCGGGGGATTAATAATCCTTTTTTGGTGGCCAGGGCCGACACATCAATATCCAGCATGGCCGAATTGTTGGGTGCTGCTCCGGTACTGTTAATACCAATGTTCTGAGCTTTTACGTCAATTACAAGGAGTGTAATTGCTAAAATAAGAAGGTAGTTTTTTATCATCGTGCAATAATTATTTTTTGATTGAAATAGGTGGTATTGCTTTCTGCCCTGAACAGGTAGATAGCATTTGATAATTCATTCACCGGCAAGGTCAGCAACTGGCTGCCCGAAGAAGCGGTGTATTCTCCGGTAAGTATTTTATTTCCTGCTATGTCGTAAAGGGTATAGGTTACTTTGGCATCGGCATCAAACCTCGAAAAAACATTCAAAGTATTATCCGAATAAAAAGCAGACAAGGTATTGTTTGCCGAACAGGAATGGTTGAAAATAACAGCACTCAGGTCTGCTCCCCCGTCATAATTATTGGTCTGCAAGCGGTAATAAACTGTGTTGGTTCCGGTTTCGGTGTAGGTATAATTATATTTGGCAGTAGTGCTGGAATTGGAAGGAGCAGCCACATAAATGGTGGTCCAGGCATTCATGTCATCACTTTTCTGTAATTCTATATTGGCCACATTGGTTTCAGATGCGGTGGTCCATTTTATATGCGTTTTTGTTCCATCGCAGGCGGCAGTAAAGCTTACCAGTTCTATAGGCAATGGTGCCACAGTGGCTGAAAGGATATAAGGAGTGCTCGTGCCTAATCCTCGACCACCTAATACTATTCCTGTGGAAGTGCCTATGGCAGCTCCGGTTACTCCGGCTCCGGTACCTGTTGCAGGAGTCATCCACGAACTGGAAGGTATATCCCATTCCTGACCGCTGAAAGGACCTACCGGGTAAACAGTAGTGTTTTCAGTGCCTCGGTATGAAAAATCGGCTGTGCCGGTAACAGTAGCCAAACTGACAATCTGCCACCAGCGGTCTATCACCGAGTTGGTAGCATTTGCTCCTCCGGTACCGGTCATATTGGTAACCGAAGTAGCCCAGGTTAAATTGGTATTGGGTGTAGCCCAGGTAGACATGTCTATGGAAGATGCATTGTTAACAACACCTACCGAAGTTTTATGAATGGTTACCGGCAGATAATCCGTATTGCTAAAGCCAAAAGGGAATACATAGTTGGTAGTAACCGCCACATTATTAGTTATCCATCTTACAAAATTGCCTTCCTGTTCCGAAATTATATGCCCTGTGGTGCGGGTAATGGCTGCCGGTGTTCCGTTATTCACCACCATATAAATAGGGTTGGCAAAAGTACCGTTGGCAATGTTAATATATGCTCCGTTTATAACCAAAGCATTATTTTGCCCGTAAACAAAGGAATATCCGCCCACTACCAGTTGTAAACTGATAAATACCTGTAAGACGAACTTCATAGTTTTACACATCATTCTTGTATTGAACGCGCTAAAGTAACATAATTTGGTATATCTCACAAATATAAGTGATGAAAATAGGGATAAAAGGGATGAGAGGGAATTCAGCTTTAAAAATGGCCTCACTCCCGACCTCTCTCTTTTGGAATGCCTCACCCCCTGCCCCTCTCCAAAGGAGAGGGGTGACGCTCCCGGAAGTATGCTATCATGAAAAAGGCCATTAGAAAAATGAAGTGGTTATAATTTTTTACGAAACCCACCTCCAACCCCCTCTCCTTTGGAGAGGGGATTAAGGGGTGAGGCGTTTTTAACCATACCTCCAACCTCAGGGGATTAAAGGGTGAGGCTTTTGGTAAGGCTGGTGAAGGGCTTTTTTACGAAACCACAATGGTTACCGCTGATCCAAAACTACCCGATTGAGCCGGATGTTTACTATAAATCCAACGGGAAAACAAAACCAGTTTTTTACCCACCGCATCTGCACCCAATGGTAATACCGTTCTTGCCTTGGTTACCTGTTTTATAAACGTGCATTCATCAGCTGTTTCAGGCACTTTTTCGCCTTTTTCTACCAATGAATAAGCATATTCTATATCACAATTTTCGTTCAGTTTTGATGCTTTTTTGGTGTCGGTATTTGTCCGGCACTTCACTTCCACATTGCTACCACCAAGCGCTTTCAAGCCTATAACCACCAAAGCAGTAATTAACTCAGGTGTCAATTTAGCTTTTTTACGGTCGCTTTTTGGTTTTATGCCCAGGTTAAGGGTGTCTAATGTAGTAATAACACTGTCCGGAATGTCCGAAAACAGGTCTTTCAGCGCAGCCTCTATACTTACAATCAGGTTGTCTTTCCCTGTTCTAAGCGGGTTGGTGGTAGTGGCTTTATTTGCAGTAAGCGGGTAATTATAGTTCCAGGTACCTGCTGTACCATTGGTATTGGGCGGTGTGGCCGTAGGGCTTACCGGCCCGCCTATTAAGCCGCTAAACGTGGTGAATTTACCAGCCACTATGCGCAACCGGGTTTGTGTGGCTGTAGGAGTAAGGTAAGCCAATGCATTATTATAATAATCGTTTTTATCACTTTGACGGGTTGGGAAAACACCCATCAAAATTATACAAGGCATACAACTTGCCCCTTTTTTTACTTTTCTTTTACGGTTAAGCGTTATGCTTAATTGTTGCCCGTTATAAACTATCTTTTTCATTTTTTTTATCTTTTTATGTTAACTATTTTTATTTTTTGGAGTATGTTTTCAGAAGTACGGTACCCGTCCGGAGAACGAATGCGGGTAGGAGAAGAATCGCCTGCATGCCTTGAAAAACCTAAGGAGTTTATTAAATATCCATAGGTTTTAACTGTTAAAATGAGTTTGTTAATCGGTTGCTCAAAGCCGCTGAGCGGTCGGTGACGGAGGCTGAGTTGCCTGTAGCTGACGCTGAGCTGCCGGTAGCCGACTCTGAGCTGCCGGTAGCTGATGCTGAGCTGCCGGTAGCCGACTCTGAGTTGCCGGTAGCTGACGCTGAGCTGCCGGTAGACGACACTGAGCTGTCGGTAGCCGACACTGAGCTGCCGGTTAAGGAACAGAAAAGACATAGAAAGGAAATCAATTACAACCATTTTTCCTTTTACAAACCAATTAATAGCCTTTGCTATTTGCCCTTTTATTCCCGCTAAAAAATTTTTACTTCCTTTCATTTTGTATCATCATTGGCATTAATTGCCGAATGATGACACAAAAGTAGGACAGGCTGCTGCACCTTGTATTCACGAAAATCGTGAAGCTTACGTGAAGGGTTTCTTTTTGTAATTACAATCTACCGAAAGTTTATAGGCTTCTATCTTTTCGTAATACAGTTCCCGGAACGTTTGGTCAGAGCAGATAAGCAGCTTTCTCAGGTCTGCATCGCTAAAATCTCCAATAGCAAGCCGGACATTCCGGATATGCGAATTCACTGTATGGTAGCTTATTTTCATGCTTGCCGCTGTGGTTTTCCGGGCAATGCCGTTGCAGAAATCAACCATCACTATTTGTTGCTGTTCCGAAAGACCTAGGAACTCGAAACGCTTTAATATCATTTCAAGCGTAAAAATCAGCTCACCTGTTTTTACTGTTATTTTTTTCATTTTCAGCAAGCCCAGCTTATGCAAAAAAAACAGCAATATGGTGAGCCACCATTTTTTGTTTTTAAGTTTGTTTTCCACTTCCTGTTCTGTACTGCCTGTAATTTCAATCGTTGTGAGGGGTTTCCCATGCAGGGTATCATCCTCAAAAATAATCTCTACTTTCATTTTTTTAAAAATTGATTTAGATTAATAATTAAGATTCATCGTGCATTTCCTTATTATCCTTACTTTCAAAAACAAAAGTAAACGCAGGCTATACCTGCCGTGTAAACGACAGGTAAATAAATATGTTTAGTTTAAAAATTCCTGCAACCGCAGGGTTAAGTGTTAATTTAAAAGGTTAATGAAAGTAAGGGTAATAAAAAAATTTGTAGTAGTTTCTTCATGCACCTTGGGGTATTAGGTTATTACTTTCTTTATTGGTTGGTATTTTTACTGTAACAAACATTTTACTTATTTGGATGCACGAAGATACAAAATAGCTACAGAATAAAAAAATAAATTTTCGTTGCACAGAAACGGGACGGTAAGAATAAATGCTCTTGCCATGGTTTTATTTTATCTTTGTGATATGAAAAAAGGAAATTTCATATCGCGATTCATTGTTGTAATTTGTTTGTTGAAGGGTTTTGTTTTGGATGGGCAGGTTAATTTGGTTCCAAATCCTGGGTTTGAAACTATTACATCTTGTGTACCAATAGCAGGTGGTGTAAATATAGGATATTTACCTCCTTGGGATAGCCCATCTGATGGAACACCGGATGCAGACAATACTTGCAATCCCATTTCCTCATGTAGTGTTCCTTATAATGGTTGGGGGTTTCAACACCCTCATTCAGGAAATGGATATGTTGGTTTAGGTTTTTATGCGTTTTCTTCTGGCCAAGATGCGAAAGAATACCTTCAAGTGAAATTGGATAGTACACTTATTGCCCAACACGTTTATTGCGCAAGTTTTTTTATTAGTCTGGCAAATAGCACAAAAATTGCATGTAATAACGCTGGGATTTATTTTTCTTTAACTCACACTTATGTCACAAATTCTACCACTTTAAATTTCGTACCTCAAATAAATGATACCAATATAATTAGCGATACAGCAGGATGGACAATGATTTCAGGGCAATATACAGCGGGGGGAGGGGAAAAATACATTGTTATTGGTAATTTCTTTTCTAATGCTTTAACTGATACTATTCATACAAATGGTGGTAATTCTGCAAATTATTATTACTTGGATGATGTAAGTGTAATTGACTGCACGCCAGGCTTAGGTGTTGGGGAGTTACAAGAAAATAGTATAACCCTTTACCCCAACCCCGCCACCAATAAACTAACCATAGATATTAAGAATACAAAACCTGAAACTATTAAAGTAATAAATATGCTTGGGCAAACACTGGAACAACAGGAAGTAAAAACCAACCAACCCAATGGAAATAGATATAAGTACCCTGCCCAAAGGGATATATTTTATTGAAATAAAAACAGGAGAAAAAATACCTCGGAAGAAGTTTGTGAAGGAGTAAAACCGGGAAGCATTTTACTGCTTGTTTTGTTTTAAAAAACACATTACCTAAAACCACTCTGCATTTTATTAAAGTGCACATAGCCCTGAAAGGGCGGGATACCAAAACATAGGGCAAAGCCCTATGGTAATGATAACAAGTAGAAAGTAAGCCCTGAAAGGGCGGGATATTTCGCCCTTTCAGGGCTGAACAGGAGACGGGATGTTTTTCCAATGGGCTTTGCCCATTGTTAGTATATCATGCCCTTTCAGGGCTAACTGATAAAATCTGTAATAGATTCCTCTTCGCCTGGGCGAAGAGGAATCTCTCTTTAAATTAGTAAAACAGATTAACAATAAAATAATCCCCCCACCTTATCCATCTCATCATTATATCTGTAAATTTGCAATTCAAATTAATAAACAAAATAAATAAAAGAATATGAAAATAGCAGTATTAGGAACAGGAACCGTGGGAGATACCATCGGTTCAAAATTAACAGAGTTGGGTCATTCCGTAATGATGGGTTCGCGCACCGCTACCAACGAAAAAGCAATGAAGTTTGTGGAAAAGCACCAGGGCAAAGCTACTGCAGGCACCTTTGCCGATGCAGCAGCCTTTGGCGAAATTGTTTTTAATTGTACTTCAGGGATGGGTTCTCTGGAAGCATTAAAACTGGCAGGAGAAGCGAACTTGAATGGAAAAATAATTGTGGACCTTTCCAATCCGCTCGATTTTTCGAAAGGAATGCCACCAACCTTATCAGTTGTAAACACCAGTTCGCTGGGCGAGGAAATTCAGAAAACATTTCCTTCGGCAAAGGTGATAAAAACCCTGAACACGATGTGGTGCGGCTTAATGGTAAATCCAGGATTAATTAATGGCGGAGACCATAATGTGTTTATAAGTGGAAACGATGCTGATGCAAAAGCCAAAGTAAAAGAAGTATTGAAGTCATTCGGCTGGGCCGAAAGCAACATAACCGATCTGGGCGATATTGTTTCAGCACGCGGAACTGAAATGTACCTTCCACTTTGGTTGCGCATGTATGGTGCAGGAGGCAGCGGTGTGTTTAATATTAAGGTGGTGAAATAACCCCACTCCCCAAACCACCCCTCCCCTTAATCCCCTCCCCAAAGGAGAGGGGGCAGGACGTAAGTGTTTTCTTATTGAATAATACTATTGATTGCAAATGTTTTTTACAATGTACTTCAGGAAGCGGCTCCCCTCCCCTTTTTTCAAGGGGAGGGGCCGGGGGTGAGGTCTACAAGTGTTCTAAACCTTTTATATGTCGCCCCTAAAGGGGCTTTAGAAATATTTATCGACAATTTTTCTACCGATATTTTGTCCCTCCGGGACATCTAAACGCAATTTTTATGCTCCGTAGGAGCAAAATATCGGTAGAATTTAAAATGGTAAATGGCATCAAGTCCCTTTAGGGACGACATATTTTAACTATTACAGGGTTTCGAAGACTTGTGAGGTGAGGTCTTGATAACAAAGGCTTAAAGTCCTAAGCTACCCATGAATGAGCTCTTGATTAAGAAACATACTTCAGGAAGCTACCCCCTCTCCTTCGGGGAGGGGATAAAGGGGAGGGGTGTTTACTCCCCGCTACTACCATAAATCTTATCTATCAATTCCTTATTGGCAGTCATTATTATTTTCCGTTTCAGCGAAAGCTTGGGCGTCATTTCATTTTTGTCAATGGTCCATTCGCGTGGCAATAATTCAGGGCGTTTAATGGTTTCGTAATGTGCCAGCGATTTATTTATTGTTTCCACTTCCTGTATTATCCTTGCTTTTATTTCCGGATTCTTTATTACTTGTTCGTTGCTTGTAAACTCGATGTTATGCAGTCGGCAATATTCCTTTAAATAAGCAAAAGAAGGAACAATGAGAGCAGAAGGAAATTTCTGGTTCTCACCTATTACCATTACCTGTTCTATAAATGGTGATTCTTTCAGTTTGTTTTCAATCATCACCGGGGCAATGTATTTCCCTCCCGAGGTTTTAAATATTTCCTTTTTACGGTCTGTTATTTTCAGGAAACGATTCTCCACCATTACACCAATATCACCGGTATGAAACCAACCATCTTTATCAATGGCTTCTGCCGTGGCATCCGGCCGGTTATAATAGCCAAGCATTACGTTTGGTCCTTTCACCAGTATTTCGCCATCTTCTGCAAAAGATACTGTTACATGTTCTATCACCGTTCCCACAGTGCCAAAGCGAATACTGTTGGGTAAAAAATTATTAACAGCAATTACGGGCGAGGTTTCCGTTAAGCCATATCCTTCCAGGCAAACAATCCCTGCTGCATTAAACACCCTTGCCAGTCGGGGTTGCAGAGCAGCACCTCCGGATGCAACGGCAACAATGTTTCCACCCAGTGCCTCTCTCCATTTCGAGAAAATAAGTTTGTTGGCAATCTTTAACTGCAAGCCGTACCACCAGCCATTGGCCCCGTTCAGCTCGAAACGAAGACCCAGGTTAACCGCCCAGAAAAACAACATCTTTTTTATTCCTTTCTGTTCAGCGCCTTTGGCAATTATGCGGTCGTAAACTTTTTCAAGCAAACGGGGTACGGTTACAAATATCTGCGGTTTTATTTCTTTCAGGTTTTCGCCCACTGCGTCTATACTTTCAGCATAATACACCGAAACACCAAGATATAAATAAAGCGTGTTCAGCATTCGTTCGTACACATGGTTAAGTGGCAGAAAACTCAATGCTTTCCAGCTGGGTTCAAAAGGTGCCAACACTTTACATGCAATGGAATTACTGATTAAATTATTATGCGAAAGCATTACTCCTTTGGGATTTCCGGTGGTGCCGGAAGTGTAAAGAATGGAGAATAAATCGTTGGGTGTAATTGAATTTTTTACGGTTTCAATTTCCTTTGCTCTCGGATTTTGTTTTCCATCTTTCACCAGTTCGGTCCAGTGGCGGGCTCCATCCACTTTGTTAAAAGTATAGATGTCTTTTACTCCTGTGGCTTTGGCAGCCACTGTTTTCACCTTGGTGTATAATTCAGCGGTAGAAACAAATACATATTTAATATTGGCATCGCTGAAAATAAAATTCAAATCGTTTTCGCTGATGGTAGGATATATGGGCACACTCACCGCACCCGACTGCTGAATGGCATAGTCTGCAAAAGTCCATTCCGGGCGGTTGTTAGCGATGATTGCAATTTTATCTTCACGATTTATCCCGAGGTTATATAAGCCATAGCTCAGGTTGTTCACCGTGTCGGCAAATTGTTGCGTGGAATATTCCACCCATTTCCCGTTTTCTTTTGCAGCAATAGCATTGGGTTTATTGTATTTTTCCAGTAATTGTGGAATGATGTCAAATATTCTTGTTACAGCCATAGTTCATTATGTTAGTAGTAAATGGTAAACCCACTTTCGTAAATTAGTTTGGATTCGTTATCGGTATCCTCTTATCTTTACGCTTTCAAAAATAAATTATTTTTTTGATTAAATCAGTTTATTCTTTTTAAAAAATGACCACACAACTCACCGAAAGTATTTCCATTGATTTCCCGATGATAATGGCACCCATGTTTCTGGTGAGTAACGAAGCAATGATAGTGGCTGCCATGAACAGTGGAATTGCAGGCACTTTCCCCACTTTAAATTACAGAAAAGAAGGGGAGTTGGAGAGCATTCTGAATAAGCTGAACGAAGAAAAAACAAAACTGAAAGTAAAAGGAACCTATGGTGTAAACCTGATTGTTCAAAAAACAAATCCGTTGTACGAAAAACATCTGAAGGTTTGTGTGGAGAAAAAAGTTCCGTTTTATATCACTTCGCTTGGCAGCCCGAAACAAGTGATAGAACAGGCGCATAGCTATGGCGCCAAAGTGTTTTGCGATGTTACCAATATAGAACATGCCAAGAAATGTTTTGATTTAGGTTGTGATGGATTTATAGCAGTGGGGCAGGGGGCAGGCGGCCATTCCGGACCATATACGTTGCAGGTATTGATACCATCCCTGCATCAGCATTTCCCTAAAACACCTGTTATAGCAGCCGGTGGAATTGCAACAGGAGCGGGCATACTTTCAGTTCTTTCCATTGGAGCAGCAGGAGTTTCCATAGGTACCAGATTTATTGCCAGCCTGGAAGCGACAGTAAGCAACGAGTACAAAAATGCTATCGTGTCTTCCAAAATGAATGACATCGTAATGACCGAAAAAATTTCAGGCACACCTTCCACTGTTATCAATACTCCTTTTGCAAAAAAAATAGGCTATAGGCAAAACTGGTTGGAGAAATTATTATCCAACAATTCAAGAACAAAGAAATTATTCAAAATGTGGGTGCAGGTAAGCGGCATGAAAAAACTGGAAGCCGCCATACATCCCGGAAACTACAATACATTATGGATAGCCGGCCAAAGTGTGGAACTGATAAATGACATTGCACCCTGCAAAGTTATTATTGAGCGAATGAAGGAGGAAACGCTGGAAGCTTATAGGGACTTAGGGAAGGTTGTTTCCTGAAGCTGTTCCTTTAAGGGTTCTAAACCAAGGGTGCACGAAACCTTATAAATCCTTGTTATATATCGTCCCTACGGGACTTTTGAATTATTTTCATCTTCTTTTCTACCGATATTTTGCCCCTAACGGGGCATATATCCATACTTAAATAGTCCTGTAAGGACGAAATATCGGTAGAAAAAACCCCTTACTCCTTTGTAAAAGTCCCGTAGGGGCGACATCTTAGTTGTTTCGGACACCCTTGGTTCTTAACCCAGACCGGGTTAAAAATACAACTTCCGCAAAAAATCATACTTTTGCACCCCGAAATGAAAAACGCAGTAAAACTCATACTCCATAAATTATTAGGTTTCAAAAACTACCTCTTTGTTTTTTCACTGTATAAAATAAATACACTGAAAAAGGATAAGAACGAAAAGGACTTTTTCCAGTTTCTTAAGTTGATTCCTGAAAATTCCATTGTGCTTGATATTGGTGCTAACATCGGAATCATGACAGTTCACCTTGCAAGGGAAATAAAAAATGTAAACGTTTTTAGTTTCGAACCTATGCCAAATAATATCGAAGCGTTCAAAAGAATAATAAAGCATTTCAAATTGGAAAATGTTAAGTTATTCGAAATCGCATTGGGCAATACAGAAGGAGAAGTGGAAATGGTAATGCCTGTTATTTCAAACGTGCGGATGCAGGGCTTAAGTCATGTGGTGCATGAGTCCATACCGGAAAATAACAAAGGTGTAAGAGTAAAAGTGCCCTTGGTAATGCTGGATAAAATGCCCGAATTGCTGAATGCAAAACAACGAATAGGTGGGATAAAGATAGATGTGGAGAATTTTGAATTCTTTGTTCTGGATGGAGCTAAAAAACTAATAGCGGCTCATAAACCTATTGTTTATGCGGAGTTGTGGGACAATGAAAATCGTGAAAAGTGTTTCACATTATTTAACAATTTGAGCTATAAAACCTTTGTAGTGGTTGATAATACAACAACTGAATACGATTCCCGGAAGCATAGAACCCAAAACTTTATCTTCCTGCCTTAATAAATTCAGTATTTTTGCCCAATGCACAAAAAGTTTCTGACCAATCTTGGTTTAATTCTGGCGCTTAATTTATTAATCAAACCCATCTATGTGTTCGGGATTGAAAAAGCTGTGCAGCACCAAGTAGGAACAGCAGCCTACGGTATTTACTTTGCAATATTTAATTTCTCGTTTTTGCTCACCATCCTTCTCGATTTTGGAATTACCAACTTCAACAATAAAAACATTTCTCAGAATAATCACTTACTTACCAAGCATTTTTCAAGTTTATTTACCCTAAAACTAATCCTGGCTGCATTATATATTATTCTGGTGTTAGTGGTGGGTTTAATAATCGGGTACGATACGCGCCTGATGAAGTTATTGCTGGTGCAGGGGTTCAATATGTTCCTGCTCTTTTTTATCAGTTACCTGCGTTCGAATCTGGCTGCTCTTCATTTGTTTAAAACGGATGGAATCATCTCTGTTCTTGACCGTTCCATTATGATTATTCTTGGGGTATACATGCTTCATTCAGGTATATTTTATACTGAAAATGGTATCATGTATTTTGTATATGCCCAAACGTTTGCCTATTCAGTTGCGGCATTAATGGCATTTATAATCATTTTGAGAAAAACCCATACTTTCAAATTGAAATGGAATTTCCCGTTCTCATTAATGATATTGAAGAAAAGTTTACCATTTGCCATTCTTACTTTACTGATGTCATTCTATAATCGAATTGATTCGGTAATGATTGAGCGGATGTTGCCTGCTGGAGTGGGAGATGTTCAGTCGGGTATTTATGCTCAGGGATTTCGTATTTTAGATGCTACCAACATGATTGCTTTTTTGGTAGCCGGGGTATTGTTGCCGGTATTTTCCCGTATGCTGAAACACAATGAATCTGTTGAACCTTTGGTAAAGCTTATCAGCCGGTTGTTACTTACACCAGCTATTGTTATAGGAATAGGATGTCTTTTTTACAAAAACGAGTTGATACAATTATTGTATCATCAGACCGATAAGGAAACCCTGGCTGATTATACCATGCATATTCAGGAGTCTGCTAATATTTTCAGTTTGCTGATGTTAAGTTTTGTGGCAGTATCCACTACTTACATTTTCGGGACCTTGTTAACTGCCAATGGCAATATGAAACAGCTCAATTATATGGCTGCAACCGGAATGGTATTGAACATAATTTTTAATTACATTTTAATAAAGAAATATCAGGCCTTTGGCTCAGCCATGTCAAGCATGGGAACACAGTTTTTAACTGCCATTATTCAGGTGATAATAGCACAACGAATTTTTAAATTCAAAATGAATTTCAGGTTGATAAATGCTTTTATATTGTTTACCGTTGGTGTCATTGCAATCAATTATTGTACAAAATTACCTGAATTTCATTGGTTTGAAATGAATAACTGGATGGTTAACTTTTCAATAATGTGTGCCGCTTGCGGAGTATGGGCATTTGTTACAGGAATGATAAGTATAAAAGCCATCTTCCGGATTCTTAAATTCGGATAAATCCATATAAATTGGGCAGTTTCATAAAATTTTCTACTTTTGTCGTCCATTTATAAAAATTATATTTTTTTCTATGAATAAGAGTAATCGGTCTGAAGATAATTTCAACTCGTTAAATGTATTATACTTTATATACAAATGGCGTATACCGCTTATTGTTATTGGCCTTGCTACTATCATAATTTCAAGTATTGTAGCTTTAACCATCCAGGAAAAATACAAATCAACTGTCATTCTTTTCCCAGCCACCACCAGTTCCATTTCCAAAGCCCTTTTATCTGAAAATAGTTTTAAGAACGAAGACGTACTTCAATTTGGTCAGGAGGAAGAAGCCGAGCAAATGCTCCAGATATTAAATTCTGATGAAATCAGAAGCCGGATTGCCGATAAATACCATTTGATGGAGCATTACGGTATTGATAAAACCGACAGATACAAGCAAACAAAACTGTACGATGAATTTCAGGGGAATATTACTTTCAAGCGGACAGAATACATGTCCGTTAAAATTGAAGTAATGGACAGAGATCCTGATACCGCTGCTATGATTGCCAATGAAATTGCCGCACTTCATGATTCTGCAAAAATAAGAATGGTGCGTGACAGGGCTTACCAGGCTTTAAGTATTGTCGGTAAAGAATATCATGCAAAACAGGAAGATGTAAAAAGAATGAACGATTCCATAAAGGCCATTAATAATCTTGGTATTTATGATTACGAATCACAATCGGATAAAACGGTGGAGCAATACTCTATTGCAATTTCAAAAGGCGACCAAAGAGCAGTAAAAGCATTGGAAGAGAAGTTGAAAGTTCTTGCTCAATATGGAAGCATCTATGTTGCTTTGCGTGATAATTTGATTTTGCAAAACAAACAGTTAAACACGTTAAAAACAAAATATGAGGAAGCATTGGTAGATGCAAAACAAATCTTACCGCAAAAATTTGTGGTAAGTAGTGCATTTCCCGCAGAAAAAAAATCCTATCCGGTTAGATGGATAATTGTTGTAGTGTCAACCTTGTCGTCTTTACTTATAGCAATCATTGTTATTTTACTAATTGAAAATATCAGGCAATTTAAAGGTGGAGGAACGGAAGCTGAATGACTACGGAAACCAGTTGCAAATTTCCTCCAAACAAAAACTAAACTGGCAACTCAGGTAATCAGAAACAAATTTGAAAAAACAAAATTAGTAAACGAAGAAAAGA
Source organism: Bacteroidota bacterium (assembly GCA_947479085.1). Taxonomy (GTDB): domain Bacteria; phylum Bacteroidota; class Bacteroidia; order 2-12-FULL-35-15; family 2-12-FULL-35-15; genus 2-12-FULL-35-15. The sequence continues at coordinate 248,512 of CANJYB010000002.1, forward strand.
TGGCAGAAGAAAAAAAGATAGATACGTCAATAGAATCTAATGAAACAAGACAGGAAATTCCTGAAAAAGAAAAAATAAATACAATAAACAAAGAAAAGAAATCAGCAGCGATAAGTCCAATGCAGGAGTACACACAAAGTAATTATCACTTTTTAAAACTAATAGTAAAATGGAAATTCTATTTTATTGTTATTGCTGTTGTGTCGTTTATTATAGCCGCCATTTTTTCAAGTGAATGGTTTATCCCTTCTAAATATAAATCATTTGCGGTAGTTTATCCTTCCAATCTGACACCTTATGGTGATGAAAGTCCAACTGAACAAATGATGCAATTATTTGCATCAGCGGATATTCAAAAAGACATCATCAGAAAATTTAATTTGCCAAAAAGGTATGATATTGACACTGCAGCCAAATCCGGAATGGCCGCTTTAATTTCCACTTACGAGTCAAATATTAGTATAAGTCGCACCCAGTTTGAGTCTATTGAGATTAAGGTTTTAGATACCGATCCAAAAGTAGCTTGCGAAATGGTAAAGGAGATTATTAATTCTCTTAACCTGAAAGCAAGAAAACTTCAACGGGATAAAACCGGAGAAGTATTGGTAGTGCTTACAAATCAATTGAAGTATAAAAAGCAACAGTTGGATTCTATCAGTTTTAAACTACTTGATTTGAGAAAAAAATATCAGATACTTGATTACAACTCTCAGGCAAAAGAAGTGATGAAAGCGTATTTTAAAGTATTGTCTGGAGGGAAAGGTAGCAATAACATGAAAACAATTGAAGAAATGATGCATAACATGGAAGAAAAGGGAGGAGAATATTATGAAAGCATGAATTTGTTCAACGAATTGATAAAAGGTTACAGCAAGGCAAGACTGGATTATGATGATGTTTATAAAGACATGAACAAGGAACTTACCTATACTAATATGGTAACATATCCTTCTCCATCTGATAAAAAGGCATATCCTATACGTTCTTTAATTGTTATTGTTTCAGTAGTTTCTGCCAATCTTTTTTTATTTTTAGTAATCGTTTTCCTTGATACAAAAAGGAAAATATTTCAATAAATAGCTTTTGTTAGCCTATAAAAATATAAAATGGGTACTTGCGCTCAGTATAGTATTTATTGTAATAAATGCCGTATGTACTTATTTTGAATTCTATTATTTTAATCTTGTCCCTGCAGTTGTTTTAATTGTTTTACTTGCACTCTTTTCTCTCGATAAACTTATTTTACTTGTAGTTTTTTTAACACCTTTTGCAATTAACCTGCAAAACATAGAAGGAGGATTAGGTCTTAGCTTGCCTACGGAACCAATTATTTTTGGCATAATGCTCCTCTTTATTTTTAAGCAGTTGCATCAGAATACGCTTGATATAAAAGTAATGAAGCATCCTATTACGGTTGCAATAATAGTTAACCTGGTTTGGATATTTATAACCTGCATTACAAGCGATATCCCCATCGTTTCTTTTAAATTCCTGATCTCCCGTTTATGGTTTGTAATTGTTTTTTATTTTCTCGGAACGCAGTTATTTAAAAATTATAAAAATATTAAACGGTTCGATTGGCTTTATATTCTTCCTTTTACAGTTATTATTTTTTATACCCTTTACGAACATTCGTTAATGGGTTTTGAAGAAACTCCGGCAAATTATGTTATGTCACCTTTTTATAATGACCATACTATTTACGGTGCTATATTGGCTATGTTTTTTCCGGCCTTGATTTTTTTTACAATGAATAAGAAGTATTCCGGCAGTATAAAGTTTGCTGCATTTATTCTATTGTGTATTTTTATTGTAGCATTAATTTTCTCTTATACACGGGCCGCTTGGTTAAGTCTTGCGGTAGCAGTAATTGTTTATGTTTTATTGTTACTGAAGATAAAATTCAAATACCTGATGTTTTCCTTTGTTGGGGTTTCTGTATTGGCTTTAATTTATCAAACAGAGATAGTAATGAAGCTTGAAAGTAACAGACAGGACGCGTCTCAGGATTTTAATAAACATATTGAATCTATTTCCAATATTTCTACTGATGCTTCTAATCTGGAAAGGTTGAATCGCTGGAATGCTGCCTTCAGGATGTTTGCAGAACGACCTGTTTTTGGTTGGGGACCGGGTACCTATAGTTTTGAGTACGCACCTTTTCAGCATGCGCATGAAAAAACCATTATAAGTACCAATATGGGAGACAAAGGAAATGCCCATAGTGAATACATTGGTCCTTTATGCGAATCGGGTGTAATGGGGGTCCTTACTTTTATTGCAATAGTAATTTGTACTTTGTCAACAGGATTCAGGCTATATTATACTATCAAGGATAATGAAACAAAAAAACTGGTGCTTGTCACTTTACTGGGTTTCATAACTTATATTGTTCATGGGGCGCTAAACGACTTTTTGGATACGGATAAAGCCTCCATTCCGTTCTGGGGATTTGTTGCAATGCTGGTTGCAATTGATATCTATCACAATAATAAAAAAGAAATTGCAGAGGAAGAAGAGATGGTTAGTGCATCCTTAAACTAAACAAGGCGATATCATCAATATAAGGCATGCTTTGTTTGTAATTGATAATTGTCTCCATTATCAATCTGTTCAGACTCTTCATATCCAGTTCAGGATTGTTCCGAATGATGTCTTTTAAGGAATCTATTCCAAAATCTTCAGAGTTGTCATTTTCTAATTCCACTAATCCGTCTGTATAACAAACAATAGAAGTTCCTGAAGTAATGTTCAAAATCCCCTCTTTTATTTTTGTTATTTCATCAAACATTCCCAGACCAGTGCAACCAGTCTTTAAAAGACTTATGGAATTACCAATTGAAACTAATGGTGGATTATGAGCAGCATTAATATATGTAAGTGTCCTTGTTACTAAATTATACTTTGCAATAAAAAGTGTAATGAATTTTTCACCTTTGGCACTTGCCATTACTTTGGTATTTAATTCACGAACAAGTTCGGTAAGCGAAGTGGTATGGTTAAACAATACCCGTAAGTTTGCCTGAAAATTCGACATTAACAAAGCTGCTGCAACCCCTTTACCGGAAACATCGGCAACGCAAAAGGCGCATTCGTTTTTATTCAACCAGATAAAATCATAATAATCACCACCAACTTCCTGGTGTGGTAAATAAAATGCAGCAGTATCTAATACATTGTCTTTTGGTAAAGAAGTAGGGAAAAGCATTGATTGCATTTCAGAGGCAAGTTCTAACTCTTTCTTCATTGCCGCTTGGCGGATATTTTCTTTAGCAAGTTTTTTATTTTCAATCGCAACAAAGATTATACTCGCAAGTGTTTGAACAAATGGAAGGTGTTTAATAGTTGGACTTACTTCAACTTTATCCTCTAAATCTCCAATTAAAACATATGCTAAAGGTTCGGTTTTATGGAAAACAGGAATAACAATTTCAAATGTTTTACTTAACGTGGTTTGCGAAAAATTTGTTGTGCTGATTTCCTTTATAGGTAACAGGTCATTTTCTACGTTAATATAATTGTATTCCTCTCCAACTCCATATTTCAAAATACATTTCCAGCCATTTTCATTGCTGAACAGAACTAATTTACCAATGTTCAATTCGGTTTTGATAACATTTTCAAAAATTTCCAGTAATTGTTCTGTGGAGTGGTTATGGTTGATCGCCTTGGTAATTTCCAATAACGAATTAAGCTTAATATCTTTAATTCGCTTCGAAAGATTTCTGTTCATTTGCGATGACATTTCAAAAGAGTCGTTCATAATCCCTACGAAGATAGTTATCTTATTCTTTGGTTGTTATAAAATCAGTCAAAAAATTTATTGATTCAGTTTTTTTAATAGTTCAGGAAGCATTTTTAATGCTGCCACTTCTTTCATTTTCCCTCTTGCTTCCCCTGCTGGTGAACCGAAATATGTTTTGCCTGCTTCAATATCTTCCCCTAAACCAGCCTGAGCAAGCAGTACTGCCCCTTTTCCTATGGTTACATCACTTCTCACTCCTGCCTGGCCCCATAGTGTTACTCCATCTTCTATTTTTACTACTCCCGCCACGCCTACCTGTGATGCCATCAAACACATTTTCCCAACCTGGGTATCATGCCCAATCTGCACATGGTTGTCAATTTTTGTTCCGGCTCCAATCCTGGTTATGCCAGAAACGCCTTTATCAATTGTACACATAGCACCTATTTCCACATCATCTTCAATCACTACACTTCCGCAGGAAATCATTTTATCAAACTTGTCAGCACGTTTTTTATAATAAAAAGCATCTGCCCCTATTACTGTATTGGCATGGATTATTACATTGTTTCCCAAATGGCAATCATTATAAATAACCACATTTGGGTGAATTACGCAATTGTCTCCTATGGTAACATTGTTTCCTAAATAAACTCCAGGCATAATGACCGTGTTTACACCCGTTTTCGCACTTTCACTAATTTGTTTTAAAGAATACGCAGAGGGATAAAAATGCCGCACAAGTTTATTATAATCTCTGAAAGGATCATCAGAAATTAATAATGCCTTTCCCTCTGGACATTCCGTTTTTTTATTAATTAAAATAGTAGTCGCTTTTGAATGCAGCGCTTTCTCATAGTATTTAGGGTGGTCAACAAAAACAATATCGCCTTCTTCTACCATGTGAATTTCGTTAAACCCGTTAATTAAATGGTTTTCATCACCAACAAATTCACAATTAATAAGAGCGGCAATGTCTTTAAGTTTATAAGGCTGATTTAATTTCATTTCGAAATTCGATTTTCTATGAGTTCAAATATTTATAATATAAAAACGCCTGATTAATAAAATTAATGAGGCGTTTAGAAATAGTTCTGAAAAAAATTATTTCACACGCTCCACATACGAATTTGTACGTGTATCAATTTTTATTTTTTCCCCTTCATTTACAAACAAAGGTACGTTTACCACAGCACCAGTTTCCATAGTGGCAGGTTTTAAAGTATTGGTGGCAGTGTTACCTTTTTCTCCAGGTTCAGCATAAGTAATTACTAATTCAACAAAAGTTGGAGCTTCTGCCAGAATCGGCTCATCTCCTTCAAATGATATTTTTACTTCCATTCCTTCTTTCATGAATTTCAAACTGTCACCAAGTAAAAGTGCAGGTATATGTATTTGCTCATAGGTCTCATTGTCCATACAAACGATAAAATCACCTTCAGGATAAATAAATTGCATTTGTTTGTAATCCACACGAACTAACTCTACTGCTTCTCCTGCGCGGAAACGATTCTCTACTATTTTTCCGTTTTTTAAATTACGCATACGGGCCTGATAGAATGCACGTAAATTACCGGGTGTACGGTGTTGATATTCTTCAATTTTGCAAAGTTCGCCATTGAAACGAATAACTGAACCTACATTGATGTCGCCTGAATTTGCCATAAGTAATTGTTTTTTATTAAAATTTTAAAATTGGAGTGCAAATATAGGATTAATGGAGTGAATTACAAACTACAATTTCTATTTATAATCCTCTACAAATATCTGTTTATTGCAAAATGGGTATTCGTATTCTATTTGGTTAGAAGCGACAATAATTAATCTTTTCTCGGAATAATCATTTACAAGTTGCTGATACCAGTCAATCGCTTTCTTATCAAGGTTAGAGGATGGTTCATCCAATAACAAAATGGGGGTATCGGATAGAACGGCCAAAGCAAGGCGAACACGCTGTTTCATTCCGGATGAAAAATATTTTAATTGTTTATTTTTTGCGTTTTCAAGGCCGGTAAGTTCAACAATTTTTTGTGTGGTCAGCTCTTGATGGAAAGGTTTAAACTTTGCCTGAAATTCTATGGATTCAATTAAAGTAAATTCTTCAAATAATTCAAGGTAAGGAGAAGCAAAGCTTATACATCGGAAAAAGTTTTCTTCATCCATAATAACAAAACCTTCTTCATAACTTAACTTGCCTTCCGAAGGAATCATACTCCCGGCAATTACCTGCAGTAGGGTTGATTTTCCTGAACCATTTGCACCAAGAATTACATAATTGTTATCATTAGTAAACTCATAATTTACTTTGCGGAATATCCATTCGTAATTATAGCGTTTACCTATGTCAGTTAATATAATATTCATTTTTGCAAATAAAAAAAGTGTGTTTGTCACACACTTAAATTCATAATTTATAACTCATAATTCGTGATTTCTCAAGAAATTCCTCTCATAATTCCATCTTTCGACTCACGAATAAAACTCAATATTTGTTCCTTTTCGTTAGATGCCGGAGCTTCATGTTCTATGATGGCCAAGGCATTGGTTACATTATGTCCTTTAATATAAAGCGTTCTGTAAATGTCTTCTATTTCCAGGATGCGTTCATTACTATATCCTCTTCTGCGTAATCCTACGGAATTTATTCCAATGTATTGCAACGGCTCACGGGCGGCTTTAGTAAAGGGCGGTACGTTTTTTCTCACTAATGAACCACCGGTAATAAATGCATGGGCGCCAATTCTGATAAATTGCTGAACAGCAACCAAGCCTTCCAGAATTGTAAAATCTTCAATCGTCACATGTCCTGCAAGGTTTACACTGTTAGCAATGATAACATTATTTCCAATAATGCAATCGTGCGCTACGTGAACATAGGCCATTAATAAACAATTACTGCCAAGTGCGGTTTTCATTTTATCAGTGGTTCCTCTGTTTATGGTAACGCATTCGCGAATGGTAGTATTATCTCCTATTTCAACAGTCGTTTCTTCCCCGCTGAATTTTAAATCCTGTGGTATGGCAGAAATAACTGCACCCGGAAATATCCTGCAATTCTTACCAATACGGGCACCGGGAAAAATGGTAACATTAGGTCCTATCCAGGTGCCATCGCCAATCTCTACATTTTCATAAACGGATGAAAATGGTGCAATGGTAACGTTACTGCCTATTTTAGCTTCAGGATGTATGTACGAGAGTGGGTTCATTGTTTTTTACTTTTACTATTTGAGCCATCATTTCGGCTTCCATAACTGGTTTATTATTCACATAAGCAATTCCTTTCATGTGGCAGATTCCTCTCCTGATAGGTGTTACCAGTTTTAAATCAAAAACAACGGTATCGCCCGGAATAACCTGGCTGCGGAATTTAACGCCATCTATTTTCATGAAAAAAGTAAGGTAATTTTCAGGATCCGGAACTGTTTTTAAAATCAGTACTCCTCCGGTTTGTGCCATTGCTTCAATTAACAATACACCTGGCATTACCGGGTTTTCCGGAAAATGTCCTTTGAAAAATTCCTCATTCATGGTTACATTTTTTACTCCAACAACTGATTCAGGAGTAATGTCCATTATTTTATCAATCAATAAAAACGGCTGACGGTGAGGAAGCAATTTTTGAATATCATAAATATTTAAAACTGCAGGTTTGTTTAAATCAAAAGTAGGATTCCCTTTCTTTTTTGATTTAATAAGTTCCTTAATTTTTTTTGCAAATGCAACATTCCCGGCATGCCCCGGACGAGCTGCCAATACATGCATTTTTAAAGGGGTGCCCACTAAGGCAAGATCTCCAACTATGTCTAATAATTTATGACGGGCCGGTTCGTTAAAGAAATGCAGCACGGTGTTATTAAGAACACCCTTACCTTTTATTTCCACATCTTCTCTGTGAAACACTTTTTGTAAATGTGCAATTTGTTCTTTCGAAATTTCCTTATCAACCAATACAATTGCATTGTTTAAATCCCCACCTTTTATTAGGTTATGTGCAAGTAGCGCTTCCAGTTCATGCAGGAACACAAAAGTTCTGCACATGGCTATTTCTGTTTTAAACTCCCCTACATTATAAATATGGGCATGTTGCGTTCCCAGTACGTCCGAATTGTAATCTACCATTACGGTAACTCGGAACTCATCCTGAGGAACAGCAAGCATTTCAACATTTTTTACTTTATCTTCAAAAGTTAAATTTTCTGTCAATTCAAAATAGATACGCTCAGCATCCTGTTCTATAATTTCCGCTTGTTGCAATACTTTAATAAAAGGCATTGAACTTCCATCCATTATTGGCATTTCCGGACCATCCAACTGAATCATACAGTTGTCAATTTCCATTCCTACAAGTGCAGCCAGCACATGTTCTGTGGTATGCACTTTCGCTCCGTTTTGCTCCAGGGTAGTTCCTCGTGAGGTATCCACCACATTGTCCACATCGGCATCTATGATAGGATTATCAGGTAAATCTACACGCTGAAATTTATAACCATGGTTTTCGGGAGCAGGAACAAAGGTAAGGTTTACCTGTTTTCCTGTATGTAAACCAACTCCTGAAATGGATACTGGGTTCTTGATGGTTTGCTGTTTAACACTCATTATAATCTTTTTCTATTCGTAATTTTTAATTCTGTTCTTTAACTTGCAGTATAATTACTGTTTTTAAAGTTTCCAAATTTATACAATTTATTTACCCGCAAGCCTTTTGATTATTATTTTATTTAATAAACAGGGCAAAGCAACCTCAATTATTTAGGATAACAGAAGTAGTATTTTTTTACCGTTTTAGTTAATGCATCAATATTGAGCTGGTCCGAAGCATCCGTAATATCTGTTATCTTCCCGTCTTTAGATAAAATATTGATACGTATCTTATCGGCCCGGTAAGCATCATTGGTTACATCTCCTGAAAACACAAAATAATTTACTTCTTTATTAGTAAGGTGGTATTGTTTCTTTATTTTCTCCCTTATTGGTTTTATTGTTTCTGGCTTAAAGGGTTGGTTTTGTAACTGAACTTTAAAAAGTTTCCGGTTTAACAATTGTTTGCAAAGCATGGATAGTACCACATCTTTATGGTTCACCCAGACTTTTACGGAAGTGGTAATATCATTGTCATCCAATTGTGCAAACCATTCCAGGAGGTCAGGTTTTTCAATAAAATCCTTTTTGCTGTATTTATGATATAAGAAAATCCTTAAAGCCGGGGTACAGAATAATTCTTCCTTTTTTTCTGCCAACTCTTTGGCTCTTGTAAGTATGTTGACTAATAAGCTTTCCGCGCTCAACACTGTTTTATGCAGATAAACCTGCCAATACATCAGCCTTCGGGCAATAATGAATTTTTCTATGGAATAAATTCCTTTTGCTTCCACTGCCAGTTCATCATTTACAACGTTCAGCATTTTAATAATTCGGTCCGAACTGATAACTCCTTCGGAGACGCCTGTAAAAAAGCTATCCCGCATCAGGTAATCCAATCTGTCCATGTCCAGCTGGCTGGAAACTAATTGATGAAGAAACTTTTTAGGATATTTATTCTGAAATATTTTTATTGCCAATGATAATTCGCCATTAAACTCTTTGTTAAGGCGATTCATAAATAATTCCGAAAGTGTTTCGTGAGTGATATTATTTACAATGCTATGTTCTAATGCGTGCGAAAAAGGTCCGTGACCTATATCGTGCAGCAATATAGCAATGGTAACTCCTTTTGCTTCTTCTTCTGTTATTTCATTTCCTTTCGAACGCAGCACTTCTATGGCCTGCCCCATCAGGTGCATGGCACCCATGGCATGATGAAAACGCGTGTGCAATGCTCCCGGATAAACAAGGTTGGTTAAGCCCAATTGTTTTATTCTTCTCAGTCGCTGAAAGTAAGAATGGTCTATCAAATCAAATATGATTTCGAAGGGAAGTGAAACGAATCCGTAAACAGGGTCGTTGAATATTTTTAGTTTGTTTGAAAATGAATTCATAGGGTGCAAAGATAATTTATCTTTTTTTAACTATCACCCTGCAATAAAATCTTCTTTCCTTTGTTTTATATATTGTACTTTTATAACCTAAACTAAATAACGTATGGAAAGAATTCAAATTTTATGGGCCGATGATGAAATGGATTTACTCAAGCCTCATTTATTATTTTTAAAGGATAAAGGTTACGATGTGATAACTGCCACCAGCGGAGATGAAGCATTGGAACTAGCTGATAAGAATGATTTTGCGGTGGTGTTGCTGGATGAAAACATGCCCGGTATTTCCGGATTGGAAACGCTCACGCGCCTGAAATCAAAGCATTCCGGCATTCCGGTAATTATGATTACCAAAAGCGAAGAAGAGCATTTGATGGAAGATGCCATAGGTTCCAAAATTTCGGACTACCTGATAAAGCCTGTTAATCCTAACCAGATTCTTCTTTCTCTTAAAAAAACGTTGGACAAGAACCGATTGATTTCTGAAAAAACAAATTCAAGTTATGCACAACAGTTTCGCCAGATAGGCATGACCATGAGCGACCGCCTTACCTGGGCCGAATGGGCAGAGCTTTACAGAAAGCTGGTGTATTGGGAGTTGGAGCTGGACAAAAGCAATGACGAAGGGATGTCGGAGATGCTGCAAACACAGAAGGTGGAGGCCAACAAAATTTTTTGCAAGTTTTTTGAAAATAACTATATAGGTTGGCTAAAAGGCAAGGGCACCAATGCTCCGCTTTTTTCGCATAATCTTATTAATGAAAAAGTGCTACCGCTGCTTGAAAAACCTGAACCTGTATTTTTAATTCTGATAGATAATTTAAGGTTCGACCAATGGAGAATTATTCAACCGTTCATTGCTGAATATTTTAAAATAGAAGCGGAGGAAATGTACAGCTGTATTTTGCCTTCCGTTACACATTACGCCCGGAATGCAATGTTTGCCGGATTAATGCCTTCTGAAATTCAAAAGAGGTATCCGCAGTATTGGGTAAGTGAAGGGTCGGAAGAAGGGAGAAATGAACACGAAGCACAACTACTTGCAGAACAACTGAAGCGATTGGGTAAGGATGTAAAGATGGGTTATAAAAAAGTTACTCAGAATCATTTGGGCAAAAAGCTCGTGGACAATATGAATAACCTGATGCAGAATAAACTCAATGTGATTGTATATAATTTTGTGGATATTCTTTCTCATTCGCGTACCGAAATGGAATTTGTACGCGAACTGACCTCTGACGGAAAGGCTTATCGTTCCATCACTTCCTCTTGGTTTAATAATTCCCCCTTGCTGGAGATGATTAAATACATTGCGTCAAAAAAAGGAAGGATGGTAATCACCACCGACCATGGAAGTATACAGGTAAAACAGCCCAGCACCTTTTCCGGTCCCAAGGAGCTCAACGCGAACTTAAGATATAAAACAGGAAGAGGCATGTCTATGGAATCGAGGGATGTGTTTTTTATTAAAAATCCGAGCGATGCTTTCTTACCGGAGGATTCTATGGGTTATAATTTTGCTTTTGCAAAGGAAGATAATTACCTGGTTTATCAAAATGGATTTAATAAAATTGTTTCTATTTATAAAAATTCCTTTCAGCATGGCGGTCTTTCTATGGAAGAAACGATGGTGCCCGTAATTACTTTGTCAGCAAAATAAATAAGTAGTCTTTTGTAATCACTATCCCCTCTGCTTTGCAGAGGGGATGCTAAATAAATAAAACAATGGAAATGTTAATTGAAATAATGCGCCCCGGGGGAGTTTCGGTAGCAGCCATGCAACTTCTCGAGTCTTTTCCCGATAAAAAAATCTTTGCTTTTTATGGCGAAATGGGTGTGGGCAAAACCACATTGATTACTGCTATTTGCAAAGAGCTCGGTGTAACAGATGGCATCTCATCTCCCACTTTTTCCTTAGTCAATGAATATAAATCTGCCAAAGGCGAAAAGATTTTTCACTTCGATTTTTACCGCATCAAATCCATAAGCGAAGCTTACGACATGGGTTATGAAGATTATTTTTACACCAATGCCTATTGCTTTATCGAGTGGCCCGAAAAGATAGAAGAACTGCTTCCGGAAAATTGCATCAAAATAAAAATGAGCAAGAAAGGAGAGGCAAGGGTTTTATTAATGGAATAACCAACACCCCTCTCTATCTCTCCCCGAAGGGGAGAGGAAGCCAGGACTTAAAAAGCGTCAACTAAAAAATCCGTATATTTGCTCTTGCCGCCTCACCCCCGGCCCCTCTCCAAAGGAGAGGGGGGCCAGTGTGTGACGTTCTGATTTAAAAAATATTGTTTATAATTTTCGTTAACCTTTTCTATATTTATTCTATTAGGTCCCTTACTTCCGGAAGCACCCCCTCTCCTTTGGAGAGGGGATAAAGGGGTGAGGCGGTTTTATTCAAAACTTATCTTTCAACGTCCCCTATTTCCGGCAGCACCCTCTCCCCTTCGGGGAGAGGATTAAGGAGAGGGGTGATTACACCCCCACCATCCGCACCGTTACATTATACACCGTTACTCCTGTAGTGAAATTAACCACCACCGTATTTTCCACAAAACCCGGGTGGTTGGTAACCAAGGTAGCCAGGTCGGCAACAGTAGTTTTAATTTGTTCTACACCATCAGCCGTTGAAATATGAGTAGTATCTCCTTCCACAAAATGGGTGGAAGCTCCGCCAATTGGCGTTCCATCGGCATCTTTCACCACCTCCAGATTAATGGTTACTTCCACATCGCTAACATACACCACACCCCATGGGCGGCATTTGTCGCGCTTGGTAGGGGCCGGAAGCTCGTTGTAAAAGGTTTCCGACTCGTCCCACACTTTTAAAATTACTGCATCCGCTTCTGTGCGCAGGTTGGTACGAACAAGCAATGAGGCTTTCCATGCAGCAGTTTTCACTTCCTGATCATTATTAGCGTTTACAAAAGCGGTAAGTGCAGTGCTTACTTCGGCAGCCGTAGGATTAGCCATAGCAGCACCACCAGCAGTTACTCTGCGTCCGTCCCCATCCACAATGCGGTTTCCCCACAGTATAATATCTTCTTCAGTGGTAATAGGCGGAAGCGCATCACTGTTTATATCAATATAAAAAAATGCACGCTGTTCGGCAGTGTACACATCGCGTTCCACACCCATATTAAACACCATAATAAAATGGCGAATAAACAGCGATGCCGTAATTTTTGTACTTTCCACCAGGCTGGTAGCTGTGGTTTTGTTATACTCGTCCGTCTGAATAGTATCGTTGGCATTTTTCCAACTTATAAATAGTGCATTGAGCCTTGTTTTGGTTGCTAATGTTAGTGTTACTTCGGCAGGTATCACTATTCCTAATTCCCTTTTGGCCTTGTTAATGGCTACAGTACGTTCTTCGTCTGTTCTTGGTAATTTTCTTGTTACTCCCATAATTTTAATTGATTTAGTTTATTTATTAATTGTTTATTTATTGGTTTTAGTAATTTTTCATTTTAATGTTTTATGTTGTCTGTGCTTAAAAACACAGTAGTGATGCTCTCTTCACCAAGACCTCACCCCTTTATCCCATCTCCTTGAAAGAAGGAGAGGGGGCAGGACGAAGGTTATCTTAAAAGTTCTTTCGCTTTTTAATACTTTGCACTTCCGGAAGCGTCACCCCTCTCCTTCCTTCAAGGAGAGGGGCCGGGGGTGAGGTATAACAAGCAAAACTTGTTGGTTTTCGTAACTGTTAACTCCTTCTTTTTTTTAAAACAAGCAATGCTTGTTGCCAGCTAAAATTTTTCACTTAAAGGTCAATTCTTTATTTACCGGAACGGTAACATTTGTTTTTTTTCTGAAAATGAACCCAAACGGATGTCTTTTTGGCATATTTTTGTTAAAATGCTGATTATCAATAATGACAAGTGATGTTTTTTTTTCCAAACGTCACTTGTAATTTATTGCAAGTGATGTTTTGTTTTCCAAACATTACTTGAAATTTATTTCAACCTCTCTTTTTCGGTCAAAATGTCAGTTGAAATTTCTTTCAAATTACGTTCTGAAAACAAAAACTGAATTGCAATTTCCGACAACCAGTATTTTGAAAAAAAATAATCACTTATTTTTTCTGTCAAAATTGGCTTTATAAAAAAAGCAACAATCGTTTTTGCTGATAACTGAATTTTTATACTTTAAAGAGCTTCAGAAATAAAACCTGATTAGAAATTTATTTCGCAAGCGAAGTACTCACTTTCTTTTTAATGGGTAAATAGTTACCGTACCATCTTGTTCATAACTTACCTTAAAATCATCCAGCCTTTTTGGGCTAAGGAGATTAAAATTAGAGTCGAAATAATCGAGCATTTCGCATAGCTCAAACACAGAAGCAGTATCCTTGTATTTCTTTATCAGGTCTATGTTTTTGCGATGTCTACTGCATAAATGCGGACAAGGGTCGATGAGTTCAATTTGTTCGTTCAAAAGAAGAAGAATGTAAGACCGGAAAGCAGGGTCATCCATTTTTTTAAAAGTGCCCCTGATGCAACTTAAAATGCGGTAACTTTTGGCATGTTTGCCGCCAGTGCATAAATTAAAAATAAGGAGCAAAATCAATTTCAGGGCTTTGTTCAGCTCTCCATGGATGGGATGTTTTTTTCTGTCAGTGCTCATAATTACAGATTTTTTAGTTTGTTAATTTTGTTGATTGCCTCATTTGTTAATAACCCCTTTAGTGGAATTAAATAACTGTTGGGCAGAGCTGTATGCTGCTCTTGTATATAAATTGACGAAGAAAATAGTAGGAAGGTTGCATCATTTTATGAAAAAATTATACCTGAACAAGGTAGTAGTGAATGTTAATGGAAGAAAAACGCAATATCAAATTTAGCTCTCGTGTCCCGTAGGGACTACCTGTTTGTAGCAACAATTTGCAAATACAATTTTTTGTACCTTAGGTACTACCCCATACTTAATTATATATGTATGTAAAATAAGGGTAGCCCCTCCGGGGCAAAATGCTATTTATTCTTTTGTTGCTACAAACAGGTAGCCCCTACGGGGCAAATGCGATAAACAAAAAATCAGCTAACCACCCGGAGTATTCAATAAATTGTATCTTTACCCTTGCAAACCAAAACCTCTTTACTCATGAAATTAAAAACTACCTTTTCCGTTTTCTTTTTTTCGCTTTGCTTCGCAATGATAACCACACACACCAGCGCACAGGCATTAGCTGCCAATGCCGGAAACTCACAATCCATTTGCAATGGTTCTTCTGTGCAAATAGGAGGGAGCCCTACTGCAACCGGAGGAGTTCCCGGCTACACCTATTCCTGGAGCCCTGCTACCGGATTAAGCAGTACTACCATTGCAAACCCTATGGCATCACCCACCACTTATACCAATTATACCGTTACCGTTTCTGATAATAACGGTGGCTCAGCTTCGGCCTCTGTGGTGGTGTCTGTGGATGCTATACCCACCATTTCCAATGCCACCTTAACACAACAAATCTGTTCCGGAGGCACAGCAACTTTTAATCCCACATCCAATGTAGTGGGCGCTACCTTTAGTTATACCGCCTTTGCATCTTCTCCCAATGTTTCAGGATATTCTTCCTCCGGAAGTGGAATCATTAATGAAGTACTTACTAATACAGGAACTACCACCGAAACGGTAACTTATTCCATTACTCCAACTGGCCCCGGACCTACATTTTGTGTTGGTACGCCCGTTAATTATGTGGTAACAGTTGTTCCTGCAAACACCATTGCAAATGCCGGTACTAACCAAAACATTTGCGGAACCACCGCCACATTAGCAGGAAATGTTCCAACAGTTGGTACGGGAACATGGACATTAATTGCAGGAGCAGGATTTGTTACCAATCCTTCGAACCCTGCATCCACCATAACTTCATTAGCTACTGGAAATAATGTATTTCAATGGACCATCAGTAGTAACTTCTGTGCAGGTACTTCCAGTCAGGTTACCATTAATGGAACATCATCTCCTACAGTTGCTGTTGCAGGTCCTAACCAAGCTTTGTGCGGAACCAATGCTACATTAGCAGGAAATACAGCCTTGATAGGAGTTGGCGTATGGACCTTGGTCAGTGGTTCAGGCACTATTACCAATTCTGCTGTGGCCATTTCAGGTCTAACTAATTTAGGTTTTGGGCCCAATGTTTTTCAATGGACCATTTCAAATCCTCCATGTGCTGCTTCATCCACCCAGGTAACCATTACCGCTATAGGTGCCCCCACTACTGCCAACGCAGGATCAGACCAAATGTTATGCGGAACCACAACAGCCACATTGGCCGGAAATACGCCCGTTTCGGGCAATGGCCTTTGGTCCCTTGTCAGCGGAAGCGGAATTATCACCGCTCCTTCTTCCCCTAACTCTACTTTTACAGGTTTAGGTGCAGGTGCCAATGTTTTTCAGTGGACTATTAGCGCGCCTCCTTGCGGCACTTCCTCCGACCAGGTTTCCATATCACCCACTCCCGATGGAGTGCCCATTTGCCTTGTCACAGTCGATTCCCTTTCCACACATAATATAGTAGTATGGGAAAAATCAGGAGTGCTAAGCAGTACTTTGTTATTTAAAATATACAGAGAAGATGTTACCAATGTATATACTTACATCAGTTCTGTCATGTTCGATTCATTGAGTGTATACCATGATTATGCCTCCAATCCAAACATCACCGGCAAGCGTTATAAAATTTCCTTGCTCGACAGTTGTTACACCGAAAGTGCCAAAAGCCCTTATCACAATACCATCTGGTTAAATTACCTTGGCAATGGAATCTTAAGCTGGACTCCTTACTTAATAGAAGGACAGGCCAATCCTGTTACTCAATATAATATTTATCGTGACGACCTTGGTACCGGAAATTGGGCATTGTTAGGTAGTACAGCCGGCACACAGCTTGGTTATACCGACATTGCTTATGCTTCCTACCCGGCAGCTAATTATAAAGTAGAAGTGGTCTGGGCATTTTCATGCACCCCTACAAGGGCTGTCAACACTTCCTGGTCTAATTTTACGCAGCATTCCATTGGTATAAATGAAACAACACTGCAAAACTCAATTACCATTTCACCCAATCCTTTTACCTCACAAACCATTATTTCTTTTGACCGAGAAATGAAGAACACTATTCTATATGTAAAAGATGTTTTAGGAAAGGAAATTAAAACCATTCTTTTCTCAGGCAAAGAACTCACTCTCGAAAAAGGCGACATGGAAAAAGGAATATACTTTATTCAAATAGAAAACACGAACCGGAAAATAATTATTGAATAGAACCTAAAAAGTAAACCTTCAAGGTTTTTAAAACCTTGAAGGTTTATTATCGCCAAAGGCTTCCCTCTCCTTCCTTCATTCAAATGTAAACCTTCAAGGTTTTTAAAACCTTGAAGGTTTATTATTGCAATTAATTAATACCAGCCCCAATCCGAAATCAGCATTCCCAAATCCGCAATCTTTCTTATCTTTGCGCCCCTAAATTTATAAGTTACAATGATTTCAGTTAATTCCGTTACCGTATCCTTTGGTGGATACGATTTGTTCGACAATGTATCCTTCCTTATCAATCCCAAAGACCGCATCGGTCTTGCCGGAAAAAACGGGGCAGGAAAATCCACCATGCTCAAATTGCTGTCGGGAGAGCAAAACCCTACCAAAGGAGAAATATCTAAACCTAATGATACCCGTATAGGCTATTTGCCGCAGGACATGATACATCAGCACGGCCGCACCGTGTTTGAAGAAACTGCCACAGCTTTCGAAGAAATACAAAAGCTGGAAGAACGCCTCGCACACATTACCCATGAAATAGAAACACGCACCGATTACGAAAGCGATGCCTACATGGACCTGATAACAGAGCTTACCGACATTAATCATCGTTTGGATATTATCGGGGCATCTAACAAGGAAGAAGAAATAGAAAAGATTTTACGTGGACTTGGATTTGAGCGCGCTGACTTTCCCCGTCAGACAGCCGAATTCAGCGGAGGATGGAGGATGAGAATTGAGCTGGCAAAAATTTTATTGCGTAAGCCCGATATCTTATTATTAGATGAACCTACCAATCACCTTGACATTGAAAGTATTCAATGGCTCGAAGAAACGCTGGATACCTTTGCTGGCAGCGTTATGCTTATTAGTCACGATAAGCAGTTTTTGGATACTGTCACCACAAGAACAATAGAAATTTCTAACCAGAAAGTTTACGACTATAAAACAAATTATTCCCGTTACCTCGAACTTAGAGCTGAGCGCAGAGAACAGCAGGAAAATGCAGCAAAGAATCAACAGAAAATAATCAACCAGACAGAAGTATTGATTGATAAATACCGCGCCAAGGCCAGTAAAGCATCCTTTGCACAGTCGTTAATCAAAAAACTCGACCGTATGGAAATAGTGGAAGTGGATGAAAACGACAGCACAGCCATTGCATTCCGCTTTCCGCCACCAGCCCATAGTGGTAAAATAGTTTTAACTGTCGAAGAAGCAGGCAAGGTATATGGCACCAAACGAATTTTTAAAGATGCCAACTTTATTCTTACCAAAGGAGAAAAGATTGCACTTGTAGGAAGAAACGGGGAAGGCAAGAGTACCATGATGAAAATGATTGCCAAACAAATTGAACACGAAGGCAATGTTACATTAGGTCATTCCGTAAAGATGGGATATTTCGCGCAAGATCAGGCCGAGCGACTGGACCAGAACAAAACCGTGTTTGAAACCATTGACGAGCTTGCCGTAGGCGATGTTCGTAAACAGGTTAGAACGCTGTTAGGTTCCTTTCTTTTTGGAGGAGAAGACATTGATAAAAAAGTAAGAGTGTTGAGTGGAGGTGAGCGCGGGCGATTGGCTTTATGTAAATTATTGCTGGAGCCGTATAACCTGTTAGTATTGGATGAGCCGACCAATCACTTGGACATAAGAAGCAAGGAAGTATTGAAACGGGCATTGCTGGCTTACGAAGGTACGTCCATCATTGTTTCCCACGACAGGGATTTCCTTACCGACCTGGTAGATAAAATGTATGAATTTAAGCATGGTACAGTCAGAGAGCATTTGGGCGGTATCAATGAGTTCATGGCAAAAGTAAAAATGGACCGCTTAAGCGAAATGAACACCAAAACTCCTTTTGTAAAACCTAAGGCAGAAGTAAAAGTGGAGAAACCAAAACCTGACCCAAAGGATTTGGAAAAAGAAAAAGAACTGAAGCAGGTAAAAGCTGACATTACAAAAGTTGAAAAAGAAATAGCAAGACTTGAACAGGAAATAAAAGCTGTGGATGATAAGCTTTCCGATTCAGCTCAATACCAAACCATCATCAATGATAAGGAAATGTATGCTAAATACGAACTGATGAAAAAGCAACTGGACGCAGAGATGAATAAATGGGAAGAGTTGCAGGGTAAGTTAGGGTAGTCTTAACAGCACAATCAATAAAATACCCCTGTCAGGGTTCCAAACCCTGACAGGGGTAATAAGTAACAAATAGAATTACTGTGTTTTACACATCGTTTCCGGAGTACATATAATATAGTCCGCCATATTATAAGCATCCTTAGCAAGAGTATCCAGCCCCGCCTGTTCGTTCGAAGCAATAGTAAATACTTTCAAATTTGGATTTGATTGTTTCAGGTACCATTCTATCCCTTGGTGAAAATTACTGTGGTACGAACCGTTGTAATGAATATAAGTAGTTCCCTTTTTCCAGTTTTTCAGAATAAAATAAGCCATCGTAGCATCCTTCACCGCCTGTGATTTTGGAAGATTCTCCCCTCCATGTCCCCCGGCCGATTCGTAAATATCTTTATAACACTTTAAGTTGCCATCATACTTCATGGGCAAGGGGCAAATCCATTTTTTAGCATCAGCATCAATGCTGTCCAGTTTTTCCAATCCTTTATTATAAACCAGATTGGCATATCTTCTCGGAATATTATCAGCCACAAAATTCAAATGATTGGTCTTTGCAAAGTCAAGCAAAGGTTTATAATCAGTTTTAAAATTCGACCATAGTTTCACCTCGTCTTTCAATGTTTTATCAGAAATTTTCCCTTGTAAATATTCGGTTAATGCTATCTGGTCATCAGCTTCAAACATTTCCGCACCAAGCACCAGGTTACTTTTTTTGTCTTCATACACATCGTTGGTCAATTCGTATTCCAGCCAGTGTACTATTGGGTTGTCGTGCAATTCGCCAAATAATATAATGTCTGCATTTTTTGCATCTTTAAGCATATTTGCATACGAAGTTTCCTTGCCCTTGGCATCATAAATTGTATAGGCAGGTTTTTCACCTTTGAATGCAAAAAGACTAAATAAAATAGCTGTTAGAGAGAGAATTTTGATGTTCATAGTTAATTTTTTGTTGTTCCAAAAGTACATATTAACCGTTTCATTTTGATAAAAAAATAATTTATTTCTCTTGACATTTCATTTTATTTGCTATTATTGAATAAAATTTCAGGGATTATTCTGAGTTTTTTAAATAAAACCTTTTTTTTTAATGGATTTGAATACGCAAGAAACTTCCGAACAGACCATTTTTGCTAATAAAGTAAATAGCATAAGGGCTATTTGCAAAAATGCAGATAGTAAGGAAATGGTTATGCATGTTGGCGAACTGGACCAGAACCAGGTGAATAACATTTCTACCATTGTTGAAAACCAGATGGAGAACATGGGTATTGGAAGAGGGGTTGTAAAACGCATTTTCAATATAGCCATCGAAACACTTCAGAATATATGTTTTCATGCCGAAAAGGACAATAGCACAAATCAAATGACCTACTTTATTATTGGGAAACATCAAAATGATTTTGTTACTTATTCCGGAAATGTTCTTCCAAAAACTGCAGCAGAAGGTTTAATGAAAAGATTGGAAAGGGTCCGTTCATTAAATGATGCCGATTTAAAAAAGGAATATTTGGAGGTGTTGTCAAATGGCGAACTTTCAAAAAAAGGGGGGGCGGGTCTTGGCTTTATTACAATTGCTCTCAAATCAAATAATAATATTGAATTCGAATTCCAACCATTAAATAATGAATATTCTTTGTTTTCAATGGCTGCAAAAGTTACCGCATAAATGAAACGACTTGAGTTAGCTACTACTGTAAATACTCCTCACATTATTCTCGATGCGGAGAAAAAGATATTTCTTATCGAAGGTAAATCATACCCTGAAGACAGCAAACAGTTTTTTCAATCCACACTCGACTGGCTGAATGAATACAGGAAACAAAAACCTGTAAGTTTTATTCTAAATTGTAATATATTTTATCTCAGTTCTTCTTCTATGATTTCATTTAAGCAGATTCTACTGATATTGGTAGCTTATCAGGCTAATGGAACCAAAGTGGAAATTTTATGGAATTATGATGAAGAAGATGATGATATAAAAAAAACCGGAGAAGACTATATGAAAATTACAAATCTTAAATTTACATTTAAGGCAAATCCATTGTCATAAAACTAAAAAACCAATTTATCCCGGACAACATTTGTTTGGGATTTCTATTTAAATAAAGTATGAAAAGAACATTACAATTATTTTTTATTGTCGGATTATTCAATACGATAAATGCACAAACCACATCAGTCTTGTTTATTGGAAACAGTTACACTAATGTCAACAACCTTCCTCAAACATTTCATGATTTAGCACTTTCCAAAGGTGATTCAGTAACCTTCGATTCTTCTGCACCTGGAGGATATACTTTTCAGTTGCATTCTACAAACGCAACAACCATCTCCAAAATAAATCAACAGGCATGGGATTATGTCATTTTGCAGGAACAAAGTCAGATACCTTCTTTTTCTCCTGCCCAGGTTGCATCGGACTCATATCCTTATGCCGCTCTGTTAGATAGTATGATTACTGCAAACGACAGTTGTACCGAAACCGTTTTTTACATGACATGGGGAAGGCAAAATGGAGATTCGAGCAACTGTGCTTTTTATCCCCCGATTTGTACTTACAATGGAATGCAGCAGCGCTTAAGAGAAAGCTACCTTCAGATGTCTGTTGATAATCATGCAACCTGCTCTCCCGTTGGTGCCGCCTGGAAGCATGTTCGTGATAATTACCCCGCAATCGGATTGTATCAGGCAGATCAAAGTCACCCAAGTGTTAATGGTACTTATTTGGCAGCCTGTGTTTTTTATGCATCATTGTTTCATAAAACTCCAATCGGAGCATCCTTTCCTGTTGGGATAAATTCATCCAATGCTCTTATCTTGCAAACTATTGGTGGTGCCACTGTTTTAGATAGCCTTTCGCTTTGGCAGTCAAATGGTGATATTCCTAACGCTTCTTTCACCAGTACTATTATTGGAAATAATGTACAGCTTAATAACTCATCCTTTAATTCCACTCATTACAACTGGAATTTCGGAGATTCTTTTAATTCTACTCAAACCAATCCGTCCCATACTTATTCTTCAACAGGGCAATACATTGTTTCTTTAACCGCCTCTAATAATTGTAGGTCATTCACTGCCTATGATACTTTACAAATAAGTAATATTACCGGTATTTCATCTCTTGATTTTAATAATACAATTTATATTTACCCAAATCCGGTAAAGGGAATACTGAATATTGAGTTTAAAAATGCGACCGGAACTAATGTAGAAGCTCGTTTATTCAATTCACTGGGGCAGTTGGTTATTCAAAAGAAGTTGACCAACGAAACAAATTTTCAAATTGAAACAAATGAATTACCTGTTGGTTTATACAATTTGATTTTATCCAGTAACAATGAAATTATTGCGAACAATAAAATAATTGTGGAGCAATAATTGGAAATAGTTCTTGTCTTATGGGATAAAAAACTGAAGTTAATTTAATTCCCTACCTTTGTGCCAATAAAAAAAATAGAATTTGTATTTTAATAACTGTTTGTAACAATTGCCTTCTCCCACTTCAGTTAAATTTTCTCATTCTTTCTTTAATTAGTAATTCAGGGTTTACCTGAAATCATTATTTTTATAATGATAAATATATTTGTAAAAAATAACTTATGACATTTGAAAATTTAAGCATTATACCGCAAATACGCGAAGCATTAAATAAAAAGGGATATTTGAATCCTACTCCTATTCAGGAAAAAGCAATACCTTTTATTTTGGAGGGGAAAGATGTGTTTGGCTGTGCACAAACAGGCACCGGAAAAACAGCAGCATTCGCATTGCCGATATTGCAGCTCTTTCATGCAAAACAATTAACAAAGAAGACACCTGGAATTAAGGCACTAATATTGGCACCAACAAGAGAACTTGCCATTCAGATTGGCGAAAGTTTCACTGATTACGGAACAAATATTAATATTAAACATACAGTAATTTTTGGTGGTGTTTCTCAGGGCAATCAAACTAGGGCATTACAGCAAGGGGTCGATATTCTGATTGCAACTCCAGGACGATTAATGGATTTAATGAATCAGGGATTTGTCAAATTACACACCATCGAATTTTTTGTGCTTGATGAGGTGGATAGAATGTTGGATATGGGTTTTATCCGTGATATTCAAAAGATAATTACTAAGCTGCCGGTCAAAAGGCAAACAGTATTTTTCTCTGCCACTGTTCCTCCTGAAATAAAAAAACTGGCAAACGGTCTTTTAACCAACCCTGTTTCTGTTCAGGTGGCTGCTGTTTCTGCTCCTGCTGAAGCGGTAAAGCAATCCATGTACTTTGTAGAAAAACAGGATAAAAAGGATTTATTAAAATTAGTCCTGGAAAAAGAAAATATTAATCACGCTTTGGTATTTATGCGCACTAAACATGGTGCCAACAAACTGGTAAAGGATTTAGTGAAATTTGGTGTTTCCGCTGAGGCCATACATGGAAATAAGTCTCAAAGCGCAAGACAAAAGGCATTGGAAGGTTTTAAAAACCGGACAATAAAACTTTTAATCGCTACCGATATTGCATCAAGAGGTATTGATGTGGACAAACTAACCCACGTTATTAATTATGAATTACCCGAAGTGGCCGAAACATATATCCATCGCATAGGAAGAACAGGCAGAGCCGGAGAGGGAGGAACTGCTATTTCTTTTTGCGCTTCCGAAGAAAAAGGATATTGGAAAGATATTTTAAAATTAGTAGGAAATGTGGTAATAGTGGAAACCACTCCTAAATTTAGCAATACAAGACCTGTTGCGGCAGACGAACCGGAGAGAAAAAGGAATTTTAGTAACAACAGAAGATTCTCAGGAAAGAGAAAATTTTAAATCGGACTTTTTAGATTTTCTTTAATAGTAAAATAAAAGGTCGTTCCTTTATTTACTTCCGATTCTATCCAAATACGTCCTCCATGCCGTTCCACTATTTTTTTGCAAATAGCCAGCCCTATCCCTGTACCCGGATATTTCTCCTTCGAATGTAATCGTTGAAAAATAACAAATATTTTTTCAGCATATTCTTTCTGAATTCCAATTCCGTTATCTGTTACTGAAAAAAGAAATTCATCATTTTGTTTTTTATAAGCAATTGAAATTTCAGGATCTTTTTCTCCTTTAAATTTAATCGCATTTGCAATTAAGTTAATAAACAGTTGGCTTAATAAAACATGGTCTCCAAAAACAATCGGAAGTTCATCCACATGAAGGGTTACTTTGTTTTCGGCAATGCGATTTTTTAAATCCTGCAATACCTCTTTGATTATCTTGTTTAAATCAACCTGTTCAAAAGCCTTTACTCGGTTCATTCTCGAGTATTCCAGCAAACTGTTTATTAGGTTGCGCATTCTGTTGCTGCCATCAACGGCATACCCAATAAAATCATTAGCATCCTGGTCAAGTTTGTTTTTATACCTGCTAGATAGCAACTGTACATAACTATTAACCATTCTCAAAGGTTCTTGTAAATCATGTGAGGCAACATAAGCAAATTGTTCCAGTTCTTTATTCGACCTGGTCAGCTCAGCTGATTTTTGTCGTAGTTCTTCTTCCATTAAAATACGCTCCGTAATATCATTGGAAATACCAAGTAAGTATTTTGGTTTCCCTTTTTCATCTAATATTGGAATTTTTTTCGTCTCCAATATTCTCACCCCTTTGTTCTTTGTATGAATTTTCTCTTCAGGAATTTCATAAAGTACTCCTCCTTTTAAAACGGACCTGTCTTTTTCAGTAAAAAAATCAGCTTCTTCTTTTGGAAAGAAATCATAATCATTTTTTCCAATCATGTCATTGCGGGATACTCCTAAGAGTTCTTCGCCTGCTTTGTTGAGACCTATAAATTTCAAATTGTTTGCGTCTTTAATAAAGAGCATATTAGGAACGTTTTCTACAATTGAATTTAAAAACTCCCTTGAACGTTTTATTTCCTTTTCTGCATTTTTAATTTGGGTAATATCCCTGGTAACCGAAAGGTATCCTATTGGTTTGCCAGCTTTATCCCTAAGTTTGGAATTAGAGGAAAGCACGGCAATCCGTTCTCCATTTTTTGAATACTGATAAACTTCTCCGCTCCATGAACCTTTTTCATTTAGCTCATTCATCGCATCTTCGCGGTTACTGGTTTCAGGGTGTTCAGATTTTATTATTTCCAAAGCATTTTTACCAATAACTTCCTGTTCATCATAACCGTAAAGCTTTTGGCAGGCATTGTTCCAGAAAGTAATTTTAAAATCCTCATTACTTGCAAAAATAGCATCGGTAGCATTATTTACCATATAGGAGGTATGATGAAGTTTCTCTTCTGCTTTTTTATTTTCTGTAATATCTCTTGCAAAAGCAATAAATAAAAAACGCCCTTTCATCAAGGTTGGTGAAATGTTAAGGGAAACGGTGAATAAATTTCCAAGTCTGTTTATTACTTCTAATTCTAAAGGAGTATTCAGAACATGTCTTTTTTTACCAATAAGGAAATGCTTAATTCCTTTCAAATAAACTTCTCGTTGGTTGATTGGAATAACAAACTCATGAAAAGGTTTGCCGATTATTTCATTCGCACTCCATCCGAATATTTCTTCTGCCGTGGGATTCCATCTGTCTATTATCCCTTCACTGTCCATTACTATTACAGCTTCTGGAGCGTTGTCAAAAATAGTTTGAATCTGCTGTTCACTTTCCTGCAATAAGGAGTTAAGGTTTTCAAGGTCTTCGGTATATTTTTTTTCAACCGAAATGGAATATTCCAATTCTTCCCCTAATGTATTAAGCCCGGCAGATATTGCATCAATTTCGTCTCCTCTTTGACTTATCGGTGCCTTTTCCGAAAAATTCATTACTGTATATTTCAGTAATACATTAAAAATATTTTCAATTCGATGTTGGTAATCTTCCACTTCTCTGAGCGTGGAATTCAGTTTTACCTTACGCTCTTCCGCCAGAATTGTTAATTCCTGGTGTGCTTTTTTCAATTCTTGCTCCGATAGATTTCTTTCGCTGGTCGCTGCTCGGAATGCAAGAATGGTAATACTCACAATAGAGACATAAATTTGGGAAGATAAAAAGGAATCATCTACTGGTTCATTTGAAAAAGGACCGAAGTTTTTTACTGTACCAAGTATCGCTATAGTAGACGAAATAGCAATCGCTGTAACCACCTCCCTCTGTTCAAAACTCTTGGCAGCCCAAAGCAACAATGGCAGTGTCAGATAAGCTTTTTTAAAATGCAGAATGGTTGGAAACCATTCTAAAAAAACAAAACCTCCTACCAGGAAAATAAGACTGTATAAAATTATAGTTTTAGTAACATTGGTTTTGTTGACCTTGTTTTTATTTGGTTGTGCCCATCCTAAAACAAAAGGTGTTACTATAAGTATTCCGGAAATATCACCGAACCAATTGGAAAGCCAGATACTGGAAGTACTATTACCGTTAGAAATGTTAAAAACATCAATAGTGATTGTTGTTATAGTTGCATTTAACAAACAAATAAAAAGAGTAATAAATGTGAAACGATAAACTTCTGTGGTTTTGTCAAAAGGGTCGTTATCAGGAACAGTTTTATGTAGTATGTAGTTTCCTAATAAAGCTTGCACAACGCATCCTATTGATATAAGTAAGGAAGATAAAATTAATGAGGAAGTAGGAATATCTTTGTAAGTATGAAACACGTAAAGATGATAAAAAAAGGCTCCGAATAAAATTCCAGGGGCTATCTTTTTACCATACAAAATCATTGCTGCCAGCGAAATTCCTGATGCAGATAATAAGGTAGTCACATTATCATTGTCAGATGCTAATAAAAAACCGGCTTGAGCAACTGTGAAATAGAGTAATCCGACCAAAAGTATCCGACCTATATTGCGGAGACTTAAAATGGATGAGAGTTTTTTCAATTGAGCTTATTTTAATTTTTAAATTATAGATATTGTTTTAACCATTCTGTAGCCTCCTTCTCATTTTCAAATAATTTGGAAGGATAGGGTTGCTTTCTTATACTAAAGAAAATATTTGCCATCATCCTCCCCAAAGGATTTTTAGATATCATTGCAACGGCTTTGGCTATTTTTGGGAATTCATTATTAATATACTCTCTTATTTCTTTTGTTGTTTCTGTAAAATTCGTAAAGTCCAAAAGTATGCACGCTTTTTCACCATTTAGTTTATCCTTAAAAAATTCCACCGTTTCACTTATAGTGTTCAAATCCGGAATTTTCCCTTTGTAATTTTTTGCACATAAAATTCCGTTTTCGTCATACCAGAAAAAATGAGTTTCACATTTCATTAATTTTGCATCTACAGGAGGTTCCATAATTAGGGAATTTAGGACATTGTAAATAATTTATTTTTTTGGCGGAAGCTTTACAATATTAAGCCAGAAGTCTTCTATAGATTTTACAACATTAATAAACTGACCGAAATCTACGGGTTTTGTAATGTAACAATTTGCATGATTATCATACATTTTTAAAATATCCGTTTGTGCATCCGAGGTAGTAAGAACAATAACCGGAATTCGTTTTAGTTCAGGATCTTTTTTAATATGTTCCAGCACTTCCCGACCATCTATTTTTGGCAGATTAAGGTCAAGTAAGATAATATCCGGAAGTTCAACGGTAGAAAATTTCCCTTCTTTATGAAGGTAATGAAGCGCTTCTTCCCCATCCATCACCACATTTAAAGTGTTTTTTATTTTTCCCTCTTTTAATACTTCTTGTGTCAAACGCACATCTCCTGGGTTATCTTCAACAAGTAATATGTTAATTGTTCTGAAATTGTCGCTATCCATGGTAATGATTATTAAGTATATAATTCAAATAAATTATGAACGTGAAGTTATTAATTAAATGAATTCAAAAAAAAATTAAGTGCATTTTTTTTAATCAAATAATCAACTCAGCTGGCGGGAAGGATAACTGGCGGGATATTCTTAATTAAAACTCAATATCAAGATCAAAAGCTTGTCTGAATTTATTGATGTTGGGGTTCTTTTCTGATAACCTTTTATAACGATCGTTAGCCGTATATAAATTTGTTTTCTCTTCTTCGGTGGTCATAACCAGGTTGATTTGTATCGAAAAGTTTGAAAGTTCTTTTCTCAGAAAACCAAGTAGGTTAAGTTTATCTTCTGCTATGGTTTCCTCCAGCGTTTTGCTGTTGATAGAAAATTCTATAATGTTATCGTCTTTCAAAACAGGGCGTTTGCTCAGCAAAGCAAGTCCATAACTGGTCTTCCCTTTTGATTTTAAATCATTGGCATATTTATCCCAATTGGTTTCAAGTGCTTGTTGGGTAAATTGGTTATTGGGTTGATTGGAAGCGGAATCATTTTCTTCCTTTTCGTTTTCTGCTTTTTGTTCTGCTTCTTTCTTCACATTCAAATGTTGCGAGATAGAAGGAGAAGATGTTTTAATTAAAGGTTTGCCTGTTATTGGCGGTTTTGCCGCTGTTGGTTTGGGTGTTTCGTTTGGTGGAACAATCGGGTTTTGGTTTTGTTCCTTTGCAATTGGTGCCGAACCATTCGTGTTCGTTGGGTACGGAGAGGGTGCAGCGGGCTCCTCACTTTTAACTTTTATCTCCCCGTTTTTCTCTTTTGGCTTTATTATGTCATTTTTTTTTTCGGTATCAGTCCCTGTGGAGTTGATAGAACAAAGTTGCATAAGCGCTAACTCTACCTGCAGTCGCTGGTTTTTACTGCTTTTGTACTGAATATCTGTTTTGTTGAGTATCGTCAGCCCCTTTACCAGAAAGGCCAAAGAGCATTTGCCCGCCTGTACTTTGTATTTATCTTTTATGTTTGCCCCTACCTCCAGCAGTTGCAGTGTTACTTCATCCTTACTTACCAGTAAGTTTCTGAAATGGTCGCCAAGGCCGGCAGTAAAGTTATGTCCGTCAAAACCGTTGTTCAGAATTTCGTTAAATGTAAGTAATGCAGAAGGAATATTTTCTTCGACAATTGCATCTGTAATCTGGAAATAATAATCATAATCTAGGATGTTCAGATTTTCAATTACAGCCTTATAGGTGATCGTATTTCCTGCAAAACTAACTATCTGGTCAAATATAGAACACGCATCTCGCAAAGCCCCGTCTGCTTTCTGAGCAATAATATGTAACGCATCCGTTTCAGCAGTTATACTTTCACTTTTAGCAATAAAAGCTAAATGAGTAGCAATGTCTTCAATTTGAATTCTGTTAAAATCAAATATCTGGCAGCGCGAAAGAATAGTAGGGATAATCTTATGTTTTTCTGTAGTAGCAAGTATAAAGATGGCATGTTTCGGTGGCTCTTCCAGAGTTTTCAAAAAAGCATTAAATGCCGCTGTCGAAAGCATGTGAACCTCATCTATCACATATATTTTATAATTGCCTAACTGAGGTGCATAACGCACCTGTTCTATCAAATCACGGATATGTTCAACCCCGTTATTAGAAGCCGCATCCAACTCAAATACGTTGTGCGAAGCTCCACTGTTAAACGAAACACACGATTCACATTTATCACAGGCTTCCGTGTTTTCTGTCCGGTCGCTGCAGTTAATGGTCTTGGCCAGAATCCTTGCACAGGTGGTTTTACCCACTCCTCTCGGACCGCAAAATAAAAAAGCCTGGGCAAGATGCCCTGTTTTAATGGCATTTTTCAGCGTATTGGTAATATGGGCCTGTCCTACAACTGTGTTGAACGTTGCGGGTCTGTATTTACGGGCCGATACAATGAAATTATCCATTTTGCTTTTTATGAGTCGACAAATTTAGAGATTAAAATAAAACTACAAAGACTTGTTTATAAATAAACGATGGTCCAAAAGAAATATCCATGATAGTTGATTGTAATTATTTTTCGTAAAGCTCTATCGGCAGGTTATCCGGGTCAAATATGAAAGTAAAGGATTTATTGGTTAATTCATCCACCCGAACAGGTTCAGCTGCAACATTCTTTGTGCGCAAATCTGCTAAAGTTTCTTCCAGGTTATCCACCTCAAAGGCAAGGTGTCTTAGTCCTGTCGCCTCCGGTCTCGATATTCTTTTCGGAGAATCGGGAAACGAAAACAATTCAATGACATATTGTCCGTTCAGCTCAAGATCCAGTTTGTATGATTGGCGCTCCTCCCTATAGGTTTCTCTTATAACTTTCAATCCCAAAACATCAGTATAAAAAGCCTTGGATTTTTCGTAATCAGAACAAATAATGGCTATATGATGGATGCTATTTATCATGAACTATCGGGTTTTTCAGCAGTTTGTATGCAAATGCGCTGCAAAAGTAGAAATTAATACCAAAATTGGCTTTTCTTCTTCTTTTACCTTTTTTCAGAAAATTTGTCGCGCAAAAGGATATTTTTCTATCTTTGCGTCCCTTTTAGAAAAAAAGGATAAATAAATTATTAACAATTAAAACAAAAAACAATGCTAAAAAGTTATGAAACCGTCTTCATTATGACTCCCGTTTTGTCTGATGATCAGGCAAAGGAGACGGTAAGTAAGTACAAAAAGATGCTTACAGACAATGGATGCAAAATTGTGAACGAAGACCACTGGGGTCTCCGCAAATTGCAATATCCGATTCAAAAGAAAACAACAGGTTTTTATCACTTGTTCGAATTTCAGGCTCCTCCTACATTTGTAGCGGAACTTGAAGTTACTTACAAACGTGATGAGCGTTTACTGCGCTTCCTGACAGTTGCCCTTGACAAACATGCGGTGGCTTACAGTGAAAAGAAGAGAAACAAAACTAAAGTAGTTGCTTAACATTTAAAAAAGAACAGACAATGGCAGACAAATCAGAAATCAGATATCTTGCACCTCCCACAGTGGACGTGAAAAAGAAAAAATACTGTCGCTTCAAAAAAAGCGGAATTAAATACATTGATTACAAAGACCCTAATTATCTTTTGAAATTTATCAATGAGCAAGGTAAAATTTTGCCTCGCAGACTTACCGGAACTTCAGTTAAATATCAACGTAAAGTTTCTAAAGCTATTAAACGTGCACGTCACCTGGCTTTATTGCCTTATGTAGCCGATTTAATGAAATAGAATGATTGGGTTTGTTTTAATCAAACC
Organism: Bacteroidota bacterium; assembly: GCA_947479085.1. Taxonomy (GTDB): domain Bacteria; phylum Bacteroidota; class Bacteroidia; order 2-12-FULL-35-15; family 2-12-FULL-35-15; genus 2-12-FULL-35-15. Next base: position 279,695 of record CANJYB010000002.1, read on the forward strand.
TGAAAAAAATTAACATTTAAAAGAAAAAAAACAATGGAAGTAATATTAAAACAGGACGTTAAAAACCTTGGAGACAAGGATGACGTAGTAAATGTAAAACCCGGATACGGAAGAAATTTTTTGATTCCTAAAGGGTTAGCTGCAATGGCTACTGTATCTGCTAAAAAAGTATTAACAGAAACAGTTAAACAACGCGCTTTTAAAGAAGAAAAGATTAAAAAAGTTGCTGAAACTACTGCTGCTAAATTGAAAGATATAGTAGTAAAGGTTGGAGCTAAAGTAGGTGAGTCCGGAAAAATTTTCGGTTCTGTTACTTCAGTTCAATTGGCAGATGCAATCAAAAAATTAGGTTACGATGTGGACAGAAAAAACATCAAAATGAGTGACGATGCTGTGAAAACAGTTGGAACTTATACTGCTGAGGTTCGTTTCCACAAAGAAGTAAACGGAACAGTTACTTTTGAAGTAATTTCGGAATAACTAATTTTTTACAATTATTTTAAAAGGCAACTCATATCTGAGTTGCCTTTTTTATTTTCCCTTTTTATTAAATCTTACAGAAGGTTCAGGCGTTTCATTAACTCCGAACGCTGGGTATCACCGATAGCGATGGGCTGTTTGTTTACGAAAGCGGTATTGTCTTCCACCTTATCCACTTTGTCCAGCGCCAGCAGGTAGGAGCGGTGTACACGTAGAAATTTGGAGGCTGGCAATTCTTTTTCAATTGCACTAAGGGTATAATGAATGGTAGATTTTTTATCCTTTGTATGAATGGTAATATAATCTCCAAGTGCCTGTATAAACAGGATATCGGCAATTAATAGTTTTGTGGACACACCTTTTTCACGAATAAAGAAATACTCCTTATCGTGTTCCAATGGTTTGGCATTGCTGTCAAATATTTCCTTTGCCCTGAAAATAGCTTTCAGAAAACGTTCTTCCTTCACTGGTTTTACCAGGAAATCCACCACGTTACATTCAAATGCTTCCACAGCATAGTTAGGGTTGGCGGTAATAAGGATGGTTAACGGATGAACAGTAAGCGATTTAAGAAAATCTATTCCACTCATTTTGGGCATTTCCACATCTAGCAGCAGCAGGTCTATTTTTTCCTTGCTCATAATGTTGGAAGCCTGTATCACATTCTCACATTCTCCTGCTACATTCAGAAATTCAATTTCCTTAACAAAATGTTTCAGCACAGTACGTGCCATTTTATTATCATCAACTATGATACAGTTCATCAATGCAACTAAACTTTTTTAAGTGCGTTTTTCGCATCTTCCGATTGCGGATTGTATTCCAACGCTTTCAGGAAATATTTTTTCGCTTCCGGCTTTTTCCCAGAATCCAGCATTATTTTTCCGGCCAGCAGGTTGCTGTCAAAATCAAAAGGGTACGACTTAATAACCTTCGAAACATAAGTAAACGCATTGGTATAATCTTTTTTGGAATAATAAATATACGCTATACGGTAATTGGCAATCGAATTATTCGGATCCTGTTTCAGTATATCAAAATAAATAGTCAGTACATTATTCATATTACCCAAAGCCGCCAATGGCAATACCTGTCCGAATCGTGCTTCGATGGAACCCGGTTCCAGTTCAATGGCTTTTTTATAATACTTTTCCGAATTAATATAATCCTTGCTCAGGTATTCCAGCCAGCCAAGGCGAAAGTTAACTTCATACGAATCCGACTTAAGCGCAAGCAGAGCCTCCATAGCTTTTGCATATTGTGTGTCGTACTCAAATGAATAACTTTTCGAAAATGCTGTCTCTGCATTATCCTGCGCCATTGCACTCCCGCAAAGCACGCAAAATCCAATAATTACTTTAATGCTGTTTTTCATAACTTTAAATAATGGTTTTAAATTCAGGTTGCCAAAAATACTTTTTTTATCGATAACGATTATCATAAACTATTTTTATCCATTGACCAAAGATAGGGGAGAGGGTTTAATCTTTTGTAATGAAATACCTTGTTTTTATACCCCACAGCGATAAACTACTTAAATCATGCGAAGTTGGTCTTCATAAGATTCCGAACGAAGTGAGGAATCTACACCCTTCTTTTAAAATAAAATATTTAACAAATCATTCTTTTCAATTATGTACATCACCCCCAACCGTCAGGAAGCGTCACCCCTCCCCTTGACAAGGGGAGGGGCCGGGGGCATAGCCGTCAGGTTAAGGAAATAATTTAAGACTCCGAAGGAGTCAAATGTGAATAGCCCCCAATGAAATTGGGGGGGCAGAACAAAACCACTTTCACAACTCCGGAGGAGTTGAACCTTACTATTCAACCCCTCCGGAGTTGTGAAAATTACAAATCTGTGTCAACCCCGTGTTTCACACGGGGCTATTCAAATTCAATCCCTCCGGGATTCTCTGTGATATTTCCTTAACCTGACGGCTATGGGGGCCGGGAGTGAAATCTTTGTGCCCTTCATGTCCCCAACATAAAAAACCGAGGGCGGGTGCTTCGCACCCGCCCTCGGTTCCAAACTTCTCTTCAATTAATAATTAAAATCCCTCGGCTCTCCCAGCAGTTCCCTTGCTTTTAATACCTGTTCTATTCGGTCCTCCATTCGCTGCTCCATAAAATCATTAATATCTTCCTTCTCCTCATGGTATAAGCTCAGCTCCCGTTTCATTTTATAATCACCATAAGCTTCATCCAGGTTATCAGCAAGTCGTTTGTTTTTATACCTCCGTGCAGTAATTATAATGGCCTTGTGCCAAGGCATCCCACCTTCCATCATCACCGGTTCCTCAGCATATTCAAGTATATACATCGCGTCTTTTACTGCATCCTTATCATATTCCGCATCCGGAAATTCATTTTGTTTCATCCAGTTGCTATGCAGCCTGCACAGGTAGTCATCTTCAAACTCCTCCATAAAGCTCGTATACGTTTCCTCGTTGCCAAACAGGAAATCCTTGGGCGGAACATAAGGCTCCTGTGGTTCCACCTTTTCAGGAGGCTGTCTCCGTTTCCATTCATAATATATTTGAACGTATTGTTCCTCTTTTTCGCCCTTTGTATTTGGCAGGGTAAGCAGCGGGCCGGTATTCATCCTGTTATCATAAAACTCATACCAGTCCGGCATGTATTCCATATTCCCTTCTTCATTTTTATCTGTTAACCCATCATAGTTTTGCCAATCGGTAAAGTAATCAGTTACATCTTCCTCCGTTTCCGGGTTCAGCAAAAACTCCCGCATAAGTTCTATTTCTTCGGGTGTTATTTCTTCCACAAAAGGGCACATAAATATTTTCTTTTCCCATAATTCAAAATCGCAGGTGGTTTTCAATCCCGGTATGTCCAGTTGTCCTGCCCTCCATAGCAGTTGCATGTTAAACAGCTTTTTCTGCAAAATACAGTTCAGCACACTTTCCATATCCCGCACCAACGATTTTTCCTTCAGGCCGTCCTGCTCATCCAGGTACCATTCAGGATATTCCACCAGCGAAATTTTATGTTCCACGTATCTATGTATAAATCCGCGATTATGATAAGGCTCATGTTTGTCAAAAAACTCCTTGTATTTCGGGTTCGTCAGCAGGTCATTCTCAAAATCATACCTCAGCTTTTTCAGAAAATGATGCTTCTCCATGTAATCGTCCGGAAGGTTCTTATAATAATAAGGAAGCTTTTCAATTTGTCCCTTTTTATTTTTCGGGTTTCTCAATCGTTCGTCCAGCGTCTTTTTTGGCGGTGGTGTCCAGTCTCCCGAAAACAAGTCGAGCACCACTTTTAAGCCCGACCGTCTTTCTTTGTATTCATTCGCTTTTTCTTCATCTCCCCGCATTTTGTATATTTCATACAGGTAGTCGCATACCGCCCCTTCCAGTTTTTTTTCCATTTTGCCACAGGCCAGTGCTTTTTCAAACTGGTCTATTGCCTGCTCCATGTCATGATATTCCTTATAATAAATCTCGCCTATTGAAGCATATATAGAACCCGCCACCTCATGGTCGTTTCCTTTTAAAAAATCATCATGCATGTAATTAGCCTCCTTAGCCAGCATCAGGTAGTTCAATGCATTTTCTGGATCCAGTTTTTCCTTAAAATAATAAGTAGCCAGCGATGCATACGCTCTTGGATATTGTTTAGGCCATAGCTTTATTATTTTTTTCAGGTAGGGCAATGCCTTTTTATATTGTCGCTGATGAAAATGCAATGCACTCAGTTGTTCCAGTGTCTCGTACGATTCCTTGGGGTCTTTATGCAGTGTCAGTCTTTTTTCGAAAGCCGCTATAGCATCCTCTACTTTGTTCATGGTATAATACAACCTTCCCAGCCAGAGATAATAGTTCAGCGAATAATGATTCTCCTTGTTCTTTGTTTTTTTATCCAGCGGAAGCAGCAGGTCCAGTGCAGCTTTTGCTTTATCATAATCCTTTGCGGTGATGCATAATTCAGCCAATGTGTTTATCAATCTGTCATTTTCAGGCCATAGCTCCACAGCCTTTTCAGCATTTGCTATAGCCGCTTTCGGGTCCGAAGAATTTTTATACATGTCTGACAAAAGCGAAAAAATAACAGCACGGTCCCTTGGTTCATTCATTTCGGTAAGCAGTTTATCATATAGCTTACTCGCTTTCTTGTAGCTCTTTTTTTCGGAATACAAATCACCCCACATTTCATAATAGTTGAAAAACCATTCATTCAGTTCATCCTCCGTTTCCTTCACCATCATCAGCCTGCCAAACACTTTCACCACATTATGATAATCCTTTTCATTCATATACAGTTGCCCCAGCCGGCCCACCATCTCCCCAACATTCGGGTTCAGCTCCACCGATTTTTCCAACCATACTATTGCTTCCTTTGTTTTTTCCTGCCAGTCATACACGGTCGACAAAACAGAATAATGTTCCGCCTTGGCTATATCATTCTTAGCAGACTCTATTGCTTTATTGGCATACATCTCCGCCTTGTCGTATTCCTTAGCCATTGCGCCAAACAAAGCCAGTTGATTATAAAACTCATCCTTTGCTTTCGGGTATTTTTTTACCGCTTTCAGAAACTGTTCTTCCTTCACTGCAAACGAAGAATTAATATCAATATTAAGATCCTTATACATACCAAATGTTCCCATAACTTTAGTGTTTTAAAATTTTCATACAGCTAAATTAATACTCCCCCTCTTAATTTCCAAAAAAATCAGCTAATTAATTTCACCCACATCCCTCATCCGTCATCGGTCCTCCCTCATCCAACATCCAACATCCGTCCTCGGACATAACTCTCATCGGTCATCGGTCATCCGTCATCAGACACCCCCCACATCCCTAATCGGTCATCCCTCATCGGTCATCCGTCATCCGTCATCGGACAAATCTCACATCTCCCATAAGGAAAGCTGCTCCACCTTTCTCTTCCTCACTCCCGCCCCTGCCGTCACCTCAAACACTTCCGACTCATTATCCCTCGAAGCAACAACAATTTTAGTATGCAGCGCACTTTTAGTAAACATATCCATCACCAATTCCGGAGTATTATTATTTTTCGAAAGATGCGAAAGCAATAACAAACCCAGCGATTCCGAACGATGAGTTAAAAACAAATCCAAAGCCTGGTCATTCGACAAATGCCCCCGCTCCCCGCGAATACGCTGTTTCAGGTAATAAGGATAACCACCTTTTTCCAGCATCACCTCACAGTAATTAGCTTCCAGAAAAGCAGCATCACAGGTTTTAAAATGCCTCACCAGTTCCTTGCATACCGTGCCAATGTCAGTAAACACACCAACAGTCACCCCGTTGCCATTCACCGTAAAACTATAAGGGTCCGCAGCATCGTGCATTTTGCTGAAAGGAGTAATGCTCAACTCACCAATCTTTATTTTTTTATTTTTTGCAAACGTGTTCACCAGTTCAGGCAACAGCTTCAGGTTGCCCGACCGTTCTGTTTTAGGAGTAATGTAAACAGGTATGCGGTATTTTTTCGACAACACTTCCACCCCTTTAATATGGTCACTATGCTCATGCGAAATAAAAACCGCTTTCACCTTGCCCATATCCAGGCCAAGCCGAACCATCCTTCGCTCCGTTTCGCGGCACGAAATACCCGCATCCACCAGTATAGCTTCCCGGCTATTACCTATATAATAGCAATTGCCATTACTTCCTGAATTTAATGATGAAATATAAAGCGACATAGAACCACAAAAATACAAGCAAAACTTGTTGCTGAATAATAAAGTTTTAAGAATCTCAAAAAAAGCAGATATTTGTATAAAACCTTAAATGTTTTCTAAACCTTGAAGGTTTGATTATTAAATATTACTAATGAAATATAAAACAGAAGCTCTTCAGCCGGAAACTACCTACCATGTTTATAACAGGGCAAATGGTGATGAAAAATTATTTTGTTCACAGGATAACTACAATTATTTTCTGCAAAAATATATACAATATATTAGCCCTGTTGCAGATACCTTTTGTTACTGCCTGATGCCAAATCATTTTCATTTTATAATTAGAATAAAAAGTGAAGATGCGATAACTAACCTTCAAGGTTTCCAAAACCTTGAAGGTTTAAAACGCGAAAACATTGAAGGTTTCCTGTCAAAACAATTCAGCAATTTTTTTAATTCCTATACCAAAGCGTTAAACAAACAACAAAATAGAAAAGGTAATTTGTTCATGCACACATTTAAGCGTAAAAAAGTGGACAATACTTTTTACCTTCGTAAATTGGTGCATTATATTCATTTTAATCCCATAGAAGCAGGGATGTGTAAAGCTCCGGATAAATATTTTAATTCTTCATATAGAAGTTTAATATCAAATGCAAAAACATTATTGAAAAGAGAGGAGACAATTTCCTGGTTTGATGATTTGGATAATTTTAAATTTATTCATAATCATCCACCACAAATCACAGGCATTGATTTAAGCTTTTTGTAACTAAACTCAAATCCAAACCTTCATCAAATCCAAACCTTCAAGGTTTTCAAAACCTTGAAGGTTTAATACAACACCAAATGACAAATATCCACAACCCCAAATCCAAACCTTCAGGTAAATCCAAACCTTCAAAGTTTTCAAAACCTTGAAGGTTTAATACAACACCCAAAATAACACCCCCCACACTAAACTACAAATAATAAGTTTTTTTATATTTGTAACATGTAATCAACAATGTTATCAGATGAAAATAGCACTTACACAACCCTGCGACAATTCAAGAAAAGAATTTAACCTCAATGCCATCCGTAACACCCGCATATTCCTGAGTTTACTCACCTGGGCCAAAGACCCTGCCGTTAAGCAACCATGGATACGCGCAGGCTTACTGAACCCTAAATATGCCGAAACCCTGCATCAAAAAATAACAGCAACCCGCGAAGGGCAGCTTTTTAAATTCACCCTCGATGAAGCCATCGAACTCTATACCTGTATCGATATATGTTGCCGTTTTTATCTCAGCCCCATTGGCGAACAATTCAGAAATATGATGATTACAAAAGGAAAATCAACCGCTGAAAAACTGGAGAAAGAAAAGCGATTTACCCTTGGTAGTTCAACACACATGATTGCACAATTAAAAGAAGCAATGAAAGAATACCCTCGCTTCAAACAGGCAGTAGCCATAGTCAATAAACTCGAAATTCCTGAATTCGAATCCGAGTTAATGGATGGATTGAATGCCCCCAATGAGTAATTACAATCCCAAAACAAAAAGCTATAAACACAAATCCAAACCTTCAGGTAAATCCAACCAAACCTTCAAGGTTTTCAAAACCTTGAAGGTTTAATATCAGTAACTTTACCCCACCAAAATGACAGACGTACACAACCCCAAAACGCGAAGCTATAACATGAGCAGAATCAAAGGCAAGGACACCAAACCCGAAATGCTCGTCCGCAGGTTTTTATTTTCACAGGGCTACCGGTACAAACTCCACGACAAAACACTACCCGGAAAGCCCGACATCGTATTACCCAAATACAAAACCATCATCTTTATCCACGGCTGTTTCTGGCATGGACATAAAAACTGTAAATATGCTACTATCCCAGAAACTAGGACAGAGTGGTGGACAGCAGAAATGAAAGAAAATATGAAATATGACAGAATGGTCGCCTTAGTTTTAAAAGCTTTTGACTATAAAATCATCACCATCTGGGAATGCGAATTAAAAAAGAAAAGAATCGAAACCACCCTCAAAAAACTCCTGTTAAAACTCCCTAAAGCTTAATTGTATTAAGCCAGTTCCCGTTTATCCCTTATTTAAGAGAGAGTACTCTCTATACTGTCAACAAACTTTAAGTTCATAACTTTTACTTACCAATAGGTAAATACTTCCTTATGGGTAAGCGAGGCATGGACAATAATAAATCACATTTGTAATAATGAAAAGCACAAAGAATTTAAAAACAAAAATTGAATCATTTGTAATCAACGAAGTAATTAAACTTCGTACACAAAAAAACATGTCACAGGCTGATGTGGCTGCAATGCTGGATGTAACTCCCAGCTTTATCGGAAAAGTGGAAAGCCCGAACTACGCAGCAAAATACAATTTGAATCATATTAACAAACTGGCTGAAATACTTGATTGCAGCCCAAAGGATTTATTGCCAAATAAAAAATTATAAGAACTCAAAGTGGGAAAGAAAAGTTTAAGTAAAGAGCATAATAAAAATGAAAAGTTTAAATTCATTGATTTGTTTGCGGGAATTGGCGGATTTCATATTGCTATGGAAAGCGCAGGAGGAGAATGTGTATTTGCAAGTGAATGGGACAAATATGCCAGAATCTCTTATGAAGAAAATTACAAAAAAACTAATCCGGAGCTTTTTTCAAATGGAAATTTTAATTCAGATATAAAGGAAGCCGATCCAAAAAAAATTCCTGATTATGATATTTTATGCGCAGGTTTTCCATGCCAACCATTTTCTCATGCAGGACTAAAAAGAGGTTTTGAAGATACAAGAGGAACTTTGTTCTTTAATGTTGCAGAGATAATAGATGCTAAAAAAGAAAACGGAAATCCTCCTAAAGTTATACTTCTTGAAAATGTGAAAGGTTTAAAAGGGCACGATCAAGGAAGAACTCTAGTGAAAATACTTGAGGTACTGGATCTTTTGGGTTATGACGTTAATACAAAAGTTCTGAATTCAAAATATTTTGGAGTACCTCAAAACAGAGAAAGGCTATTTATAGTGGGGTGGTTAAAGAATCCAAAATCTCCTAAAAAATTTGAGTTCCCTTTGGGTCTTGATAAAAACAACAAACCAATTTTTGAGGTAAAAATTCTTGCTGATAAAGCCAAACCAGTAAAAGTAGGGGATATTCTGCTTCCAAAAGTTGAGCCTAAATACACAATTTCTGATAAGCTTTATAATGGACATAAAAGAAGGCTAAAAGAACATAAAGAGAAAGGGAATGGCTTTGGTTTTTCTATGTTTAATTCCGAAAGCCCCTATACAAGCACTATCTCTGCGAGATATTACAAAGATGGAAGTGAAATATTAATCAATCAAAAACATGCTAACCCTCGAAAATTAAGTCCAAAAGAAGCGGGCCTACTGCAAGGATATCCAATTGATAAAGGTTTTAAAATAGTTGTTTCTGATGTACAGGCCTACAAACAGTTCGGGAACAGTGTATCTGTGCCAGTTGTAAAAGCCTTAGCCAAAGAGATAATTAAGCAATTGCTGTAGGATTTAAAATAATAGGATAATTAATAATGGAATCAAATCTTGACTTAAAAAAAAGAATCGTTTTCAATAAAAATGAAAAGACTATTCGACTAGATTTTGAATCTTCGGAATCAATGGTTATTAATTCAACCGACCTTTTTAACACTTTGATTTACAAAAAAGCTTTGCTTGGTGTGCCCTACCAAGATTTAATTGTTTCAGAAGAAATTCAAAATCTTAAAGTGAAAAAATCTTTGTACGAACTATTTTTCGTAATTGAAATTAAAGCTGAATATGCAAGTGTAGAAGGGAAAATAATTTCCAGTTTAGAAGACAAAATCATTTCTTGGGATGATGTATACTTTATTAATAATAATTCATACTTAATTAAAAACAGTGAGCTTATACCAGTTTCAAATGAGTCGATTCTGTTTTCTAAACTATTAGCTAGTCAATTAACCGAGGAAGGCGAGTCTCCTATTAATTACGCATTAGAACTATTTTCAGAAAGAGTTAGAAATAGATTTATTAAATTTAAAAATGAACAATTAAATATTAATGAAATTTTAAGTTCAAAAAAGTACTCTGGTAAGTCAAGTTATTTCATAAGAGATTTATACCCCTATCAGAGTGATGGACTTAAGTGGCTGCAATATTGTTGCTTAAATAGAATTGGGGGTATTCTAGGTGATGACATGGGGTTAGGTAAAACGGCTCAAATAATCGCCTTGACATCATGGATATTTGAAAGGAAAATTCTGAAAAACATTTTAATCGTAGTTCCAAGTACGTTACTTGAAAATTGGAAAAGAGAGTTTATCTTTTTTGCACCCGCAATTCTACCTTACATTCATCATGGTAATATAAGAACTGGATCAATAGATTTACTTTTAAATCAATCCATAATTATTACTTCTTATTCTATGATAATTAATGATGAGTATTTATTTAATAAAATAAAATGGGGGCTAATTGTTTTAGATGAAGCAAGTTTAATAAAAAATCCAAATTCAGAACGAAAGAATTCATTTAAAAATATCGATTCAGATATAAGGATTGCAATGACTGGTACACCAGTTGAAAATTCGCTTACTGACTTATGGTCTATATCCGATTTTGTTTTCCCAGGATACTTTGGATCCCTCGAGTCTTTTTCATCAAAATATATTAAAGCTAACATAGAAAGAACTTTAAACGAATCTGATTTAAAAACATTAGAAAAAGAAGCTTCTTTTATAATGCTTAGAAGAAAAAAGGAAGATGTGCTTGATTCATTACCTGATAAAATTGATATTCATCAAGCTATTGAGATGAAGGAAGAAGAAGCTAATTTATACAATCGAGAAAGGGAATTGATCTTGTCCAATATAGAGGCTAAAAATTCTGGTAATATTCTTAGTTTGATTCTTGAGCTTAGGCAATATACTACTCATCCATTGCTTTTGAATGACGAACAACTAAAAACATCAGATTCCAAATTGTTAATGTCTAAAAGCACAAAATTTAAAAGAACAATTGAAATCCTAGAAGAAATTAAGACTTGTAATGAAAAGGTTATAATATTTACAGAATATCTTAAAATGATTGATACATTCAGAAGAGTTTTGAAAGATTTTTTTGGAGTATCAATTTATACAATAGATGGTAGAGTTGAGATAACAGACAGACAAAAAAGAATTGATGATTTCTCTTCGGAAATTGGTTTTAGTATTATGGTACTAAATCCTAAAACCGCAGGTATGGGGTTAAATATAACAGCGGCAAATCATGTAATTCATTATACGAGACAATGGAACCCCGCATTAGAAGAACAAGCTTCAGCAAGATCCTATAGAAATAAACAAAGTAAAAATGTCAATGTCTATTACCTTTATTACGTAAATACAATTGAGGAGAGCATTGATAATAGGTTAAGAGCAAAAAAAAATCTTTCAGATGAAGTAATTTCTATTACCGATTCAGAAGATTCTATTGACTCCTATATTGATTCGTTAAGTAAAAATCCTTTAAATAAATAAACTAAATATGAAAAAAGAACCAATTGAAATGCAGCCTTCAGCGGCAAGGCTTGTAGAAAGCTTAAGGGATACTGGATACACCTTCTCAACTTCAGTGGCCGATATTGTTGATAATTCTGTTTCTGCGGATGCTACCGAAATTAAAATAATTTTAGATCTTGATTTTGGTAATAATCCGCGCTTAAGAATTGTGGATAATGGAAGTGGAATGGATGAAAATGGCTTGATAGCAGCTATGATATATGGTTCTCCTTTGCGACCAAATCCGAAATCTTTAGGTAAGTTTGGTATGGGTTTAAAAACAGCCTCTACCTCCTTCGCCAGAAAATTAACCGTACTTTCCGTTAAAGATAATATTTATTCCAGTAGGCAATGGGATTTAGATAAAATAAAAGAAACGAATAAATGGATTTTACTTGAGCCGGAAATAAATGAGTATGAAGAAGAGGTTGCTTTGTTAAATAAATTAAGGGAGAATAAGAATGGGACAATTGTTATTTGGGAAAATATTGACAGATTAGTGAGATCAAATAATGAAGGGACAACAAAAGACCAACTAGATAAAATAGCAAAGGAATTAATAGAGCATTTATCAGGTACTTTTTTCAACTTTCTGAACGGAACTGATGGGTATAATAAAATTAAGATTGAAGTTAATTCAATATCACTTGAACCTTGGGATCCCTTTTGTCGGTGGCTTAACGTTGAAAGAAAAAGAGTAGAAACTCATATAAATAAACCTTTCAAAATTGAAGAGACTAATAATGGGAAAGATGAAGTTATTGGGGAGTTTCATGTAAATATTTACATATTACCTAATAAAAATGAATTAACTCAAACTGAACTCGATAGGATGAGGTATGGTTTAGATAATCAGGGTTTTCATGTATTTCGAGAAGGAAGAATGATATATTCTGGAGGATGGCCTAACAGATTATTCGTTAAAGAACCCCATTTAAATTTAATAAGAGTGGAATTACTTTTCGACCATAAATTAGACCATTATTTTCAAATAGATATAAAGAAATCAAGAATAGATTTACCAAAAGATTTAAGGGATCAATTAAAAAAGGTTCTTGCTCCTGCTCGCCATGAAGCTAACAGAAGATATCGTATTGGTAGTAATAATAATAATAATAAAAACAGCAGTGATGTTTTAAATGAACAGCATAGTAAATCGAGTTTAGCTATAGATAAACATCATGAAACCACAACCTCCGGTTCAGAAGTAACAAGTGTAGATAGAACTAATGGTGAGACAGAAATAAAAAATAAATTTGGAACAACAAAAGTTAAATTAAAATTTGATTTTGAAAATTCTAAATTAGTAGAAACTAAAGACAATTTAGAGGATGGTGTTCTATGGACGCCAGGCTTAGTTGATGGTAACAAACATGCAGTTTTTTTAAATCAATCCCATGAATTTTATAAGAAGTTCTATCTTGCTAATAAAGAAAACACAGCATTAATAATTGCAATGGACTCGCTTCTTTGGAGTTTGGCTGAAGCTGAATTAAGTGTTATGAGTACAGCAGTTAAAAGAAATCTGGAGGATATGAGAATCAGTGTTTCAAAATCTTTAAGAACCTTAGCAGAAGAACTACCTGAAATTAAAGAAATAAATGATACTATAAATGAAGAAGATTAAGAATGGCTAACTTTAAAGAGTATTGTGAAAGGAAATTCCCTAAAAATTGGGAAATTGAAGACAAAGGTCAAGGGCTGTTTCATTTTAGGGATAACCTAATAGACAAGGGGATGGGTTTTCTGGTTGTAGTTCAGGAAGAACATTATAAATATGAAGCATCATTAGTTTTTGAAAACTTTGCAAAGGATTTATTTAGACATGCTGAAAGTAGAATTTCTGTTGAACTTAATCCATTAAGAAAATTATTTGATTCCAATCCAAATCTAACATCTACCTTTCATAAACACTACATTGAAACCAATCTAGATCCTGATTCTCTAACTTTTGAAAACTGGGATTTTAATCTCATATACAAAAAAACAAATTTAGCTGAAGATGCCGATAAGTTTTCTGATTTGTTGATATCCTTTATATTATTCATATTCCCTTATAAATTTGAGGCAGAAGAAGAGGGTGGTGCCGTCTCTGAATTGCTAACAAAATATGAAAGAAGTCGCTTAAACAGATCGCTGTGCCTTGCATACCACGGATATAACTGCAAGGCTTGCCGTATAAATTTAAAAGAGAAATATGGAGATATTGCTCGCGATTTTATACATGTTCATCATTTAAATCCAATCTCAGAAAATGGTCTGATAACACCAGATCCAATAACTGATTTTGTACCATTATGCCCAAATTGTCATGCTATTGCCCATTTAAGAACGCCACCATTAACAATTGAAGAAATCCAAAAAATGCTAAATAAAAATGGAAACACAAACTTTAAATAAAATTGATTTTAAAAAGTATTTATTAGAAAAACTTCCTGATAGCAGGCAAGAAGAATTAATATTTTGGAAGAAAGGAATTCCACTTCCAATTGATTTAGTCTATAGAATATTTGATCAAAGAGGTGAATTAATCAAATCGTATCTTGATCATATTTCCACTGCTTATCTTTATTCGGAAATACTAAAAAAGGAAAATAAAAACTGGATTGCCGAAATAAACTTATTACCAAGCATATCAAAGCAAAAATCGGGTTCCGAATTGAAACAATTATATAAGAAATATTTAATTAAATCAAACGTTATTGGAATAGCGCAAGAACTAGCAAACAACTTAAATGTTGTTGAATACGACTTTACTTTTGAAAATTTTCTTTTTTCTATTTGTCATGAAGGTCGTAAATATAAACGCTTATATTTACCTTTAAAAATTAAGGAAACAATTAAGGACATAACTCTGATTTAATAAAATATGTAGGTGTTTCAAATGGCGATATGTTTGGAAACGTAGTAGCAGATTCTTTGGGAGTATACAGAAGTGGTTTTTCTGATGCTTTTGCAGCTATTTTTAATAAACTATTAGATTTTATACTTGAAAAGTCTGGCGGAAAACAAATCAATTACTCAACAGCTTCCAAAATAAAAATTTCTCATGCAAATGAACCTGAACCTGAAACTGGTTATGCAAATTATAAAACTGGCAAAATTGGAGATGGTAGTTTATGGGAACCCAAATATATTGAAGCAAATTCTAGCTTTGTTCTTAATAACAAACATCCATATTTTGAATTTATAAACAATAAAAGTGGACTTGAAGTATTGATTGATATTACTAGTCAATCTGCTTTAATTGAAAATGAAACACTGAAAGATTCTACAAGCAAAATATTAGAAAATTTTAGGCAAGATTTGTCTCGGAGATTACGTCTTATCTCTGAAAAAACATAGTTACTTTACTGGGTAGGCGCAGGCGTGTTTCGCCTGTGCCCATTATTCGGTGGTGTCCTCACCACCTTTTTTAGCCTCTACAGGTATTCCATTTCTTATCTTTTTTCAAAAGGAAATCCCGCTGGCGCAGGCGCAATGTCATTAAGTTAAGGAGACGAAATTAACATTATAGTTTTAATAAGATACAATGAAGTTGGGTAATTCAAGAGGAAACAAGCCCGAATTTTACAAATAAAAAATGGCAAAAAAAACAATACTCAACTTATTTCAGTATTTAAA
>CANJYB010000003.1 GCA_947479085.1 Bacteroidota bacterium
GTTCTAATTATGTTGGTGTTTCTGTTGTCCTCTGCTCGTTCAACTTTTTCTGTTCTGATAATTCGTTGCTCAATCAAATTTGATTTTGAAACAAACACATTGTAAACTCCTTTCTCACCAATCCAAAATGATTTATCAGTTGCACTTTGCTGTCCGAAGTCAGTAAGCAAATAATTAGCAAAAGAATCTTGATAGGTTTGGCGGTAGCCAAACATATTGCTTTCTTCTTTTTGCAAATATCCTTGTTGCTCTAATCGCTTCAATAGATTCTCACATGCTCTTACTGGCAATGAAGTCAAAAGATTTTCTTGCAAAGTTTCCGCAGAAATTAATTCTTGTTCTTGTGCAAGAATTAAAATTGAAATGAAAGGACTTTGCTTTGTCTTTGCTTTCAATGCAAGTTCAACTTGAAATATTTCTATGTCTTCGTTTCGTTTTAGTGTTATCATTTTTCGTAGCGAATAGTGGATTCAAAATTTGTTGCTAAATCTCTCAATGCTTTCAGTTTTGCTCTGTCTTTAAACCAAGGTCTGTTACCAAACAAAATCAGTTTGAATCTTGCTCTTGTGAGTGCAACATTCAATCTGTTCGGGCTGTTGAAGTGAGCATCACGGGTATTTTTTGTGAAGCCCAACAAGACTAAATCTGCTTCTTGTCCTTGAAATTTATCAACTGTATAAAGATAAATGTCGCTGTTGCTTTTATGAAACTTTGAAAAGAATCGTTGCTTGGTTATGTTTCTTATTCTTCTTCTCAATTCTGTTTCTTGATTTAAGTAGAAAGTCAAAACTGCCACTTCATAATTTTCTCCGTTTGGTTTTGGATTGTCTTTTGCCCAATCCAAAAACTTTACAAGTTCTCTTTCAATGTCGTTGGCTTCTGTTGGGTTAATTATTTTTTCGCCTCGTTTGTTTCCTGTTGCATCATTGTTGTAAATCCATTTTACAACTGGTTCTTTCAAAGCATATTTCCAACCTCTGTTTTCTAAAACTGTGTTTGCAGATTCTAAATTATTCTCATAAAAATTTTCTTTTGATGTCCTTGCAATGTCGGGGTGCATCCTGTGTTGGTAGGTGAGAGAAACGAACCTACTTGCTTTGTAGTGAGGGTGAAACCCGTCACTCAAAACTCTGTTACTTGCTTGTCCGCCACCTTTTCCAATTCCGTTTTGCAGTAGCTCAAGAATGGAAGGAAATACAAGCCGTTTGATTTGGTTTATGTCATCTTGAATTTTGCTTGGAATGAGATACTTTAATTCTCTGTCAATGTTTTCAAACTCTGTTCCTGCATTTCTGAAACTGAAACTTTGATTTAGTCGGCTTGAAACCATTTCACTCCAATCTTCTTGTCGGCTGTCAAACAAATAGGGTAGTGGATTTTTGAAAGATTGCCTTGCATACTCTTGTCTGTATCGCTGTTGCAAAGTGCTTGTTTCTCCATTGATGAAAATGCTTTTAACTTGAATGTTGCTTGAAAGAAGTTGTTTAACTCGGCTTTCATTTTTTGCAATCAAAACATCAGCAGAATTTATTTTGGCAATGTTGTTTTCATTTGCTTCCCAACTTTCATCAACTGTTTCAACTACTAACTCTCGGCTTTCTACAAGTTGCCTTTCGGTGTTTGGGTTTTGGTCTGTGAAAAAAACTTTAAGGCAATCTTCAAATTTCTTGTCGTCTAGTTTTGATTTGAGTTCGAACTGTTTGACAATTGATTTTTGAGTGTCATCTTCCAACATCGTTGCGATGTTTTCCGAAACATAGTCGTTCTCTACGTAAGGCGAAAGTTGTTTTACATCGCCTACCAAAATCCATTTCTTTGCATGAAGTGCTGGAACAATAAAATCAGAGAAAGTAACTTTTGATGCTTCGTCAACAATCAACACATCAAAACTTGCTCCTTGTTTGTTGGCTCTAATGTCGGGGTGTTGCAAAATTCCTATCATTGTTCCTGCAACAAGGTTTGCAGAATCAAGAATGATTTTTTCTATCGGGTCAATTTCCTTGTCCTCTTTCTTGTAAAGGTTTTTCAAAAGGAACTTTTGGCTTTCAAGTTCTTGATTTTTTTTTAGATGCTTTTCAATGTCGGCTTTGTAAGTAGCAACAAGGTTTTTTAATAAATAAGGTCTTACGCTTTCTTTCACTGGCTTTTCAAAGCGGCTTATTCTTACTGGAACAATTTCCTTGTCGCAAATTTCCTTGTATCTCCCTTTGATTCTTTCAATTACATTGTCAATTGCTGCATGAGTTGCAGAACAAAGCAAAACTCGTTTGCCTTCTGCTGTGAACTGCATAATGAGTTCAATAATTGTTGTCGTCTTGCCCGAACCTGGCGGCCCCTCCATAAGTGCAAAATCCTTTGTCTGCAAACCTTTTGAAACAAATTCTCTTTGCTCCTCAACTCCGTTTTTCGTTTCGTCTGTGAGTATTTGCCATTCACAATCGTCATTATCAAAACCTTGTTGCCAAACTCTACTGTCAGGAAAACCGAATAATTCTAAAAGTGGTTGATGTTCTTTAAGTGGTCGGTGGCGAAGATTGTCAAGTGCTCTTTTCTGTTGTTCAAGTTGGTAAGTGTCGGGCTTTAAATAAATCGTGTCGCCTTGAATATCGCTTGCAAGTGTGATGTAGTTTTCATCTTCGTTTTGGTCGTCAACCTCAATAGAATCTTCTCTATTGAAATTTCTCTTTTGGACAAAAATACTTTTCGTGTTTTCACTGAAAAGCATTTCAATTGCTTTTTCGGCTTTCTTGTTTGTCGGTGGTTCTGGTGAGTATCGTGTTTCTTTCTGTCTTATTTTCTTCCCGTCTTTCTCAAATTCACTTTCAAAAATTTGCTTGGACACTTTAATTGAAAGAGTTTCTCTTTTCAGAAAGTCAATTGACTTACTTATAAATTCAGTGTAACGCCTAATGTCATAATCCGCATTAAGCAAAACTCTGTCGTCAACTCCCGTATTTAAGTGATACAAATTCATCGTTGCTAAATTTTTCAGACAAAAACCAATTTATCCTCGTTCAACTTGGTTTCATCATCCAACCTATAAGCCACCAAGTGTCCCTTCTTTGCGACACTATAATCCAGGCAGCAAATATTATCCCTATAGAGTGTTGGATTTCCCTTTAGCCAGTAGTGTCCAAAGTACACTGGTTTATCTGTTTCATTATAATAATCTACATTTTTTAATAGGGATGTTTCAATAGGCGTTTCGGGTAGGTCTTCAAGTGGTTCAACACTGATTGCTTTGTAATTTGTTTTTGTTGGGTCTTCCCACCACTTAATTCTTATCTCAGTTCTATTTGTTCCATCCTTATCTGTAAATCCAGTCCAATTTGGTACTTTTATTTCTTTACCTTTCAATGTGTCTTCAATTGAGATGTTCAGCTGTGTTCCCTTTTTAACTGATTGATAAATTAAATCATCTGTCAGTTTATTGTCAACCAAATTCGCCCTTAAATAATTGATGTGTGAATTGTCCCAACAGGCATGAACAGCTCTGAATTTATCTGTTTCATAGAATAATGGAAGAGTTTTAAACCAATCAATGTAATCTTCATATTCCTTCTGTCGGTTCTGAAACTGCTCCAGTGTTTTGTAATGCTGGATTATGTTTTTAATTTCGTGCTTGCGAAGATGTCCTCCTCTATCAGATTCCTGAAAATGGAAACAAATGGCATTGTACTCGTGATTGCCCATTAGAGCAATTGCATTTTCACTTTCCACCATCGCTCGGACAATTCCAAGTGTTTCTTTAATTTTCGGTCCACGGTCAATATAGTCTCCTACGAAAAATGCTTTTCGTTCTGGGTGGGAATAGCTTCCGCTCTTGCATGAATACCCCATTTTTTGAAGCAATTCTTCAAGTTTGTCAGCGTGTCCGTGAATGTCGCCAATAAAGTCAATCATCTTATCCATAATTGTGATTCAATGTATTTGTTCTTAATGTTTGCTTAAAGTAAGATAAAACTGAAATGAAATCCAGGTTACAATAGTAGCAATATTCTCATTCCGATTCTTCAAATTTACTATTTATTTACTTCTTGGGTATTATAAAGCCTTTCCTTTAATTCCAATTGTCAATCCTCTTTTATTCTTAACTCTTCTTCAGTAAAATCAAAAGATAAATAACTATTATCTTTTAAGATAAAAATGAAAAAAGAAAACTAATTATAAGTAAAAGATATGAAAGAAATAAAAGCAATATCTGGAAATCACGCTTTGTTGGCTGACGGAAAAGTACCTGTAATTGGCTATTTATCACTTACAGAACAGAAACAGTATGTAAAGGGAGGATGTATGCTCCCAACATTGGTTTGTTTTCATTTTAACACGGAATACAAAGATTATTTTTACTTTGAAAATATGGATAAATTGGCTTATAATTCCGTTTCTTTTAAAACCCCTGAGTACATTACTAATGTTTACCAAGAGATTGTAAAAATGGATTCGATAACTCCAAAGGAATTTATCAGAAGAGTCAGAGAAGCTTATGTCTTCAGGAAAATGGGTTTTACTGAATAGGAATATTCGTTTTCATTTTTTTCTCCTATTTATAATTAAAAAACAATTATGCAAAAATTTATAGGACCAATTGGTGAAATTCAAATCAACGATGCAGCAGGTATTCCGATTCAAATAGGAAGCTTTCAGCACGGAATTAGTTATTCAAGAAGTAATAAATTAAGTATGGTAACACGAGTTACCATAAAGCCAAATTACAATAGCTTATCTGACGTTTTCTTTTTTGCCCCAGGTGAGGAAAGTTTTGAAATTATATTCAGACATTTAATGACCAGGGAAACAAATCCCGAATTAAATTTATCTTATTTAATGTTCTTTAAAGAGAATAAAAATTATACTCCACTTGATTTTGTTACCTATGTAATTAAGAACTATTTTATCAAAGAATTAGGGTATCAAATTAATGGAGAAAATACTGATTTAATTACGCCTAATTAATAGCTTAATTAAACCCCTAATTTAGGATGCCTCATTACCGCCACAAAAGACCGCCAGATGCCCCTTAATTAAGGACACCTTGTTCAGTTCCGCAAACACTTTCCAAAACTATTTTTCAGGGAGAGTTTGGTTTAATTCATTCCCTTCCAATGGCATTTACGGCACGTACTGGGGATATGCTGAATTCTGCAATAAAAAAGACAACCAACGAAATTTTGATAAAATTAGATGAATAGGAATTTTTCATGCTATTTATAAGTAAAAATTATGGCAATTACTGTAAATGAAAACAATCATATTCAATGTACTTATCATCAGCTTTATTTCCAGGGAGAGTTCTATCTTGATTGGACCGCACTGGTTGAGGTAAGTGGGCAACCTTCTACGAATTTATACCGCATAATTAAATCTCTAAATGACGTGCCGAAAATTACCTATAAAAACAGGTGTTATTATTTGACCTCCTGGTGCATGAGATTTTGGAAAATTGTGGGTGAACAAAACCGCTAATCCTTTTTCTTTTCTCTCTCAATTTCTCTCTTAATATCTTTAAGTATTTCTTCCCCTAAATCAAAATATATTTCTGGGTTAAAAATAAACTTATTGCAAAACAATTCAAGCACCAACCAATAGACAATTACAAATGAAATGAGTCTTTGGGAAAAATTGAATTTTGTATATCCAATTGCAAGTGAAATATTGCAATGAAGTAAACGCCATCCAATCCTGGAAAGCCAGAAATTAATTAACAAGACAAACCAATAAAGAAACTTCCATTTACCCATCATCTATGGTGTTTTTTCGTTTTTGATATTTAAGTTCTCAGACCACAATTTTTTATAGGTTTTAGAAAACAAAAAAAAGAAAAGAAATTTTTCTTTCTGCATCCTTTAAAAAATAAACCTTTCTTAACAAAACACTTTTTTCCTTTCATCTCAAACAATTCTTTTTTTTCTAAATGCCAACCTATAAGACCATAAACAAATAAACAAAAAAGATATGGCACACAATTTAAGATTAGCAGATGGCAAAGCAGACTTTGCGACTACTGCGCCAGCTTGGCACGGCTTAGGGACTGTGGTAAAAGAAGCAATGACAGCCAAAGAAGCTATTGAATTAGCAGGTTTGGGATATGAGGTACAAAAGGAAATTATGACTATTGAGGGAAAAAATGGTTTTAATATCGTTGTCCCTAATGCGTTTGCAACAAAACGTACCGACACAAATGAAATTTTGGGAACTGTTGGAAATCGTTACCAACTTGTACAAAACAAAGAAGCGTTTAATTTCTTTGATGCGATTATCGGTGAAGATATGGCAATGTATGAGACAGCGGGTGTACTTGGAATTGGTGAAAAGGTATTTATTACTGCAAAAATGCCTGACTTCATTCGTATCACAGGAACTGATGATTTAACAGAAATTTATGTTTATCTTACAAGTACACACGATGGTTCAGGTTCAATAATAGCAGGTGTTACAAGCCAGCGAATTGTTTGCAGCAACACTTTGAATCTCGCCCTTAAAAACTCTATTAACAAGGTATCAATTCGCCATACCAAAAGCGCAAAAGTAGCATTGGAAAGTGCCCACAAAGTTTTGGGAATCTCTCACCAATATACCACAGAATTAAACGAATGTTTGAATTACTTAGCTACAAAACCCGTAACAGATGCAAAAGTTAAAGAGTTGGTAAAAAATGTTTTCAAGAGTGAGTCAAAAGACAGTAGCAGAATTGAAAATATACGCCTTGCCGTTTTAGATTCATACTATAACGGGATTGGGCAAGAAAAAATTATAGGGACAGCGTATGGAGTGTTGCAGGGATTCACTCACTTTCTTTCACACAAAAAAAATTATAGAGATAGCAGTATTAAATTAGAAAGTCTAATGAATGGCGAGAGTAATAAAGTTGCCAACGAAATAGGGCAGATGCTAATCACCCTTTAAGATTAAAAGAAGGTAGAAAGTTAATTCTCTCTCCCTTCTTTTTCTCCAAAATCTTTACCTATAACAATAACGACAATATGAACTTTACACAAATAAATTTCGAGCAGAACTCAGATAAAACCGTTGAATTTATAGCATTTGCAAAAGAATTTAAGAAGCAAATAATAAGAGAATTCAAAAAAATAGGGGCGCAAATGAATACATTTAATGTTGGACACTTCTACCTTTCGGGTTTCTTTTACAAAGGCGAACAGTGCTATTATTTCAGTTGGCACAATGGAGACAGCAATTTAATGTATCGGACTGCAAAAGACTTAAAAGATTTTACAGGCGGGTCAAATTGTTGGATAAAATTGGAGGATTCTTTTGAGCAAATGAGATTAAAATAAATTCCTTTTTTTACTCCATAAAACTAAATTTAAGTTTCTTTTTTTTCGATTTGTTAACCTATAAAAACATGAAAAATGCAAACAAAAAGGGTAAGCTAATTCTTGAAGTCAATAAGAAATACATTGATGGAAATACCACGAACTTTAAAATAGGAAAAACCACCATTATGATTACCCCACCAATTGATGAAGATTATTGGCAATTCAGAGTGAAAGTTGACAAAGAACAAGCGATTGTCGGATTTCCAAAGTTCAACACCATAGGCATTGCTTTTGCAAAGGAGGATGACTGGAACACCAATTTGCCATATAATTCTTCCACAGACGAAATATGGGAGCACATTAAGGTCAACAAGTACTTTGCTTCCATATCTGACGAAGATTGCATCAAAGCAATAAAAATGGTACAAAATGCAGCGAAGGAATATAAGAGAGCTGAAAAGGAGATGGAAGACATGCTTGTATTTAATAATGAGCCTTTCCTAAAAAGTGAAAGTAAGGGTAATTTTATATCTAAGACAGAATTCAAAAATGCTTGTCAGATACTCAGAGCAAGGAAAACAACCGCATTCACCCGAACCTTTTTTGGGCAGACAGAAGATTTAGTTTTGCGTAAGTTCTGCCTTCTATTTGGCTATATCAAAGACCAAAGTGCATACCGATATAAATTCACAACCTACGAAACTACAACTGATAAAGCGATTGAAAGGTTTATGTATGTTCTCAGAGAACAAAACTTACATCTTGAATTTAATCAAAAAAATTACGAAACACTGCTTATTGGAACATTGGAAAATGGTCGGGAAAGGGGATTTAAAATTCCAATTTGTTTCTAACAAAATTCTTTTTTTTTAAATCTCTAACCTATAAAGAAAAAGCAAATGCGGGTAATTAATGTTATAGAAAGTACAAAACAAAACCCTGTCATGTCAATTGAATCTTTTGGTGTTTATGAAGAGCAACTTTCTCAGAATATCGTTGATGAAGCAGAGAGACTATTTGAGATGAAGGCAAAAGAGAATGGTGTAGCAGAAGAAGAACTGGAAAGTGCTCTTGACGATGGCTATTATGGGAATGGAGATTATACTCTTTCAATTGTCTGGAGTACCATTTAGTTGAACTCTTTTTTTTACATACTCTTAGATATAAAATTAAAAATATACAAATGGATAACTCTACAGATATTATTGCAACAGCAGTTGAAAGTGATTCTAAAATTAGATTAACTCAAACACAAAAGGACAGGGCAGTTGATGAAGACTTGGTTCATTATGATGGTATTGAATGGAAGTTTTTTGATGAAGACTTGGAAAAACTTGAAGCGTTAAAGAAATAGCTTTCTTTTTTTTAAAATTCTTTACCTATAAGAATATGAGAAAGACAACCACTCTTGCGCTTGAGTTTGCCACAAATATGCGAGGAAAATTAAGTCCTGAAATAAAAGCAAGGATACAGGCTTTAATTGATAATCCTTGTCCACAAACTTGGAATGAAGCATACTCTTTAATCATAAATCATCGTGTTACTGTGTCAACCCTTTGGCAAGCTGTATTGGTTATAAATCCAAACTTTTGCAGAAAGAAAGATTGTTATACTGAATGGAGCGAAATACCCACAAGAGAAGTAATAATAAATGCAATAAATAATGCGGTGTTTAACCACGGCTGTCACGAAAGAGTTTTGAGTAAAGATGCTTATCAGGCATTGAAGTTGGAAAAATATAGTGCTCTTTTTTTTGTAAAGTTCAACCTATAATACAAGACAAATGAAAACAACACATAGCAAATCGGAACTTAAATGGCACTTGGAGAATAATGTTATTCCAAAACTTTCCTCAGCCGCAATCAGTGGGATTCTAACTACAGTGGATTTATTTAATGATGGAAAACTACGTCTTGATAATGAAATCAAAGAAGGTGCAGGCATTACAGTTAGTGAGATGTTTCAAGACGTAAAAATAGAAATAGAATAGTTTTTTCTCATCACTCCGATATATAGAATATATGAAACCAATTGATTTTAATACACCTTTGGATACTCTTGAAAAAGGCTTTAGGAAAATAAAAACAATCCGAGGAATAAATACAAAGTATGAATTTCTTACAGGAGAAAATGCCCATGATGCTGCCGCATTGCTGTTGTCAGTTCATTACGGTTCAAATGAGGAAGTTGCCCATATTAAGGAATTAATTATTAAAAGCCATAAACGCCAATTTCCAAATCGTGCAGCTTTGAAACGAATTAAAATGGCAAGTGGATTTTACGCTGTTCATAGAATTATGCGTGGCAAATAGCTATTCTTTTTTTCTGATTTTGTTACCTATAAAGGCATGATAGCAGAAATAAAAAACAAAGCAAAAAAGACAGATTTTAGGCTGCTGTCAATTGAAGAAACAAGGAACTGGAGAGAAGATATTGCAAAAGCATGTGGACGGATATATGGAGTTTACTTTTACAACAAAAATGAACATACCTACTGCTGTGAACTCGCTCCGTCCTATTCTCTTATTCCACTTTATAGTTATTCGGAAAATGAAATTAAAGATGGAATGGCTGAGGAACTAATTAATGGAGATGCACTTTGCTCTAATGTTATTTATGTTCACGTTTCACAAGTTGACAAATTGAAAACACAACCCGCACCTGCCAGCCTAAATGGAATTTACTATGAAAACGGAGGGAAAAAATATCGTGAGATAATGGAGACCGCAGAAGAATATCTCAAATGCAACCATCAAATTTAAAAAACAAACAATATGAAATCTAACACAAAATATCTCTTCATTAGCTTAACAATTAGAAATGGAGAATATGAATATACATCCATTTCTGTACACGAAATATCATCAAGAAAAAGTGTCAAAAAATTCGGACGAGATTATGCAAAGAATTTTTATGGTGGAAAATCATTTAAGAATTCTCCCGAAGAAGATTGGTATTATTTTAACTGCGGAGAAGTTGCCGTTAAACTCTCAACAGTAGAGCAAATAAAGAAAGAAGAATATGATGTCCTCAACAAATTTCAGTTTAGATAGTTTCTTTTTTTTAGAAAAAGTTACCTATAAATGTAAGATGGATATAATAGAAAAAATAAAAGAAGTAGCTTTCATAGCAGCAATATTAGGAGACCATTTTGTTGAATCTCTTTATCCAATTATGCAGGAGAGAGGCACAGGATATATATCGACAGCAGAAGAAATAGCGAAATGGTCAATAGAGTTCTACAAGAAGCACAAGGATACTGACTGGGAAGAAGTACTTGAAAATGGAATAAAGCCATTGTCAGAAGAAATGAAGAGCGTAATTTGTTACGATGATTGCATTGTAGATTTTGGATATTGGAAACTCAGTAAATTTAGGTAGTTCATTCTTTTAAAGAATGTGGGAATAGAATATATGAAAGATGTTACTTTTAGAATCGTTTCGGAAAAAGTAAAGATATTTGACACTGGAGAATTATGCGTGATGCTGATTCTGTCAGAAGGAAAATATTTGGTTGAAGTAGTAAACAGGATAAGTAGTATTGGGCGAATACAAATAGCATCAAGGAAAGATGCGGAGTTTATGGTACGTACAATTGAGTGCTGCTTCCACCGTTATAGAAATATAATTGATGCCGAAATAGCCTTTGGAAAAGCCTTTTCATTAAAAGACCTTGATAAAATTATATTTGTTATTTATTCAACCAACAGAATTATTACTCAAGATGATATTGTTTACCTTAGAAAGAACATTGAATTCAGGACCATAATAAAAAAACATCATCACTATTTGGAAAAACAAAAAGGAGCTGTTACCATCTATATTCTTCCAGACTTTAGTAAAAAACCATTTGCCTATCTTGTCGGAACTGAATACCTCCGAGATTTAAAATTCCGATTTCTTTAACCCTAAAATGAAAAAGAAGGATTTGTTTTTCTTTTTTTGAAAATTCAGACCTATAAACTAAAAAAATGTATGCCCAAAAAGACAAACTATCACTTAGTATAATAATGATAGTTGGCAAAAAACAAGAATGTAGCAAAGACAGGGGTTTTGGAGTAAATGAGAAAATCAAAAAAATACCAACTGTCATTTACAAGCAAAATAAACTATAAATGATAGTTGTTTAGGATTTCAGAAAAGTCACTCACATAAATTTATTGAAGTAATTATTAAAAAGAAAAGCTGCAAAATAAAATTTGCAGTTTTTTTTATTTCTTAAAAATACTAATTCCCTTTCTTTTTTTTCGTTTCTTAAACCTATACAATTATAATAACGTTCGTAGTTATTATTGGTAAAACTAAAGAAATGAAAAAATACATCACTTATTTTCGGGTATCAACTGTAAAACAAAATATTTCTCACCTTGGACTCGAAGCACAAAAATCTTCGGTGGAGCAATATGTCAAAAATGTCAATGGAGAAATTATTGATTCTTTCACCGAAGTTGAAACAGCTGGTTCAAAAGATAAAATTTCAGTTGACAAACAAGTAAGCATTGAAAGTTTGTTATCCAAACGTCCACTATTATTGAATGCTTTAAAATTAGCAGAAGCAAATGGAGCAATAATAGTAGTGAAGGAAAGCTCACGATTGACAAGGTATTCACTACTTATGGAATTCCTTCTCAAGAGTGGTATAACCTTTGAATTCGCTGATGCTCCAAGCGATACAGCTTTCATTGTAAAACTTAAAACAAGTTTAGCCGAAGAAGAATTATTGAGAATTTCTGAAAGAACTAAGGCAGCGTTAAAAGCCCTTAAAGACAGGGGATTCAAGCGTGACACAAGTAAACATGGATTAACAGAAGAAAATATAAAAAAAGGAAAAGACAGAAGAAAGGAGTTGGCAAGCTTAAACGATAACAATAGAAAGGCTTCTGGGTATATTATACTGCTTCGCAATTCAGGTAGTACTCTTCAACAAATTGCAGATAAGCTGAATTCAGAAGGTTTTAGAAGTAGTCGGGGAAAACAATTTAGACCAAGCAATGTTTTGATGTTGTTAAATAGAGCACTTCAAACAAATGAATTAATTCAAAAAAATACTTAATCCGAAGACACCAGTATTATCAAATGATGCAAGGGAATACTCTTACATTGCACTTCTTTATTTTGCATTCATTGACCTATAATATATAGTAAAACTAACTATCTTTGAAAAATAAAATCTGATGAATTACGCTAAACACATTTTTTCCAAAAGCACTTTTTTGTATTTTTTGCAATGCCCCAAACGCCTCTTTTTGCACAAATTCAAAGGAGAATTGCGTAACCCTGAAGATGAAGCCCAACAATCAATTTTTTCTTCAGGAACAAATGTTGGTTTGTTGGCTCAAGGACTTTTTCCAGGAGGTATTAATGCTGAACCACCTGATGCGTTTTCATATCATCTTTCTGTTGCGAAAACTCAACAATTAATTAAAGAAGGCGCAGAAGTCATATACGAGGCCTGTTTTAACTATGATGGTGTTCTTTGTGCAATTGATATTCTTGTAAAAGAAAAAAATTTATGGTATGCTTTTGAAGTCAAAGGAACAACTACTGTGAAACAACCGCATAAAATTGATGCAAGTTTGCAGTATTTTGTATTGACAAACTCTGGAATTCAACTTGAAGATATTTTTATTGTTCACCTGAATAATCAATATGTTCGGAGGGGAGAAATAAATGTGCAGGAATTATTCACGAAGCAATCAATTCACGAGCAAGTTAAGGAGCAACAAGAATTTATTGAAACAAAAATTGTCGAACTAAAGAAAGTTGTTGCATACAAAATAGAACCAATTGTTGAAGTTGGTAAGCATTGCGAAAAACCTTACCCTTGCGACTTTACGGGCTTTTGCTGGAAGAATGTTAATGAAGAGGAAACAAAATCAGAACGTGAAGAATATATAAACAAAGAATATTTGAACGAATTCTTTAGCGAACTACAATACCCATTATTTTATTTTGATTTAGAGACCGTAAATCCAGCGATTCCAGAATTTAATTTTTCACGACCTTATCAACAAATCCCATTTCAATATTCTTTGCATATTCAGAGAAATAAAGATTCGGAACTTGAACAGAAAGAATTTTTAGGAGATGGGTTAACAGACCCAAGAGAGGTATTAGTAAAGGAATTGCTTGCATCACTTGGAAATGAAGGAAGCATTATTGTGTGGAACCAAACATTTGAAATATCAAGATTGAAAGAACTTGCAAGAGATTTTCCAATTTACGAAAAACAAATTTACGATGTGCTTGAACGTGTTGTTGATATAATGATTGTATTTAGAAAAAAAATGTTTTATCATCCAGATTTTAATGAATCCTACAGCATAAAAAAAGTATTGCCAGTGCTTGTTCCAGAATTAAGTTATAGTGATTTGTCAATACAGGATGGGGGTAGCGCAAGTTTAATTTATTCAGAATTGAAGAATCAAACTGAAGAAATACAAATTGAACAAAGAAAGAACCTCTTGGAATATTGCAAACTTGATACTTTGGCGATGGTGAAGATATTGGAAAAAATAAATTTTACTTAGTTGGCATTTACAATCACGAAATGTATAGTAAATTGACTAAATCAGATTTGTTCCATTTTGTTGAAATTTTCTCATCCTGGCTGTCAAGTTTTCCATTTTTTAGGACAAATATTTTTTTAACGCCTTCCAGGGCAGCATCATTGTCATGGCTGTTAGGAGATGGTTGAAACAATATGAAAAAACTAAGATTGTTGATACTTAAACAAAAGAAAAATGATTCATTATAATCTATTTTTTATCCCAAAACGACCTCGGAAAATCTAGCATTAAAACCCTTGCATGTTGGACTGCGGAATTAATAACTTGATAGTGCCCCCTCTTTTTTATTTTTAATTCATCTGGCAGGTCATTATATAAAATCTCTGCTTTTTCATTATAATGTGGCAATATCTTACCATAAAAACTATCATTTGTATGAACAAATCCGTAAACAAGTTTAAGCCCCAAAGCCTTTCCAAACCTTCGAAGTGAATTCAAAGAAATCGTACCCGCCCTTTCGCCTTCTTCAAATTCTTTGATTGCCTGAGATGTGACAGGGGATGCCTCTTTTGTTTTTACATCTTTATATCTTTCGCCAAGCTGCCTCCTGGACATATTAATTTTTGTTCTAATTTCTTTTATCCAGCCAGTATCTGGAACTTTTCCATCAATCGGCTTAAATGACACCAATAATTTGTCAAGTTCCTTTAGCTTGATTAGAATGTCTTGTTTTGTTGTTTCTGAATCGTTTTCCATTGTATTTGAATTTCTGTTTCAAATGCAAAGTTAAATAATTTAAAGTTATAACATTTATTTTTAAAATATAATTAAAGGCTATAGCTTTAAGTAAAATGCCATAATTTACTAAGTTGAATTTCAAGTTATTGAAAACAAGTAATATATGAATGCAATTCTTTTTTTGTTTTTTGGCAAACTATAAATGTATAAGCTGGTAAAGCCAACCATCAGAATAAAGGGGGCAGACAAATAAAAATTAAAAGAAATGAAAAATTTAAAAGCGAAAAACGAAAACGAAAGGAGTATTAATATGGAAAAGGTATTCCAAGAATGCCTATTGGAATATTTGAGAACTCTTTCTCCGTTTAAAAAAGAAGTAACAGTTGAATTAATTAAAAATGAAAAGTCAGAAAACTTGGC
The DNA here is from genome assembly GCA_947479085.1 of Bacteroidota bacterium. Lineage (GTDB taxonomy): Bacteria > Bacteroidota > Bacteroidia > 2-12-FULL-35-15 > 2-12-FULL-35-15 > 2-12-FULL-35-15. The sequence goes on from CANJYB010000003.1 coordinate 14,945, forward strand.
AATAAGGTATTCTGAAAGAAACAAAATGAGTTTAAGAGTTGCACGTGCTCATATTAGTAGGGCAGAACAAGGATTAAAGAAATTCGTAAGTAAAGTATTTAATGTTTTTAAAAGTGAAGAAGTCTATTGGTCAACGTTTAGAGATGGTGTACTACTGATACATTATAAAATCAAAAACGAAATCGGATATACCGTAGGTAGTGAAGATATAAATATAGAAGCACTCAAAACATTCTTGGAAAGCCAAGTTGAAATAAAAATTAATTAATCAAAATCAATAATTAAAATTTTAAAAAAATAAAAATGGAACAAACAAAAATACAATGGACAGATGACACTTGGAATCCTTTTCACGGATGTCACAAAGTATCAGAAGGGTGCAAATATTGCTACATGTATCGTGATAAGGAACGATATGGCAAAGACCCAAATGTTGTGATGAAATCCAAAACTGGATTCTATGCCCCTTTAAAATGGAAGGAACCCAGATTAATATTCACTTGCTCATGGAGCGATTGGTTTATAGAAGAAGCTGACCAATGGCGAGATGAGTTGTGGGAAATAATCAAGTCAACCCCACATCACACTTATCAGATTCTTACTAAAAGACCAGAGCGTATTAAACAATGCCTACCAGCTGATTGGGGTCAAGGTTACGATAATGTATGGCTTGGAGTTAGTGTGGAGAATAACAAGAATCTGGATAGATGCATGATTTTGGGCGAAATACCAGCAAAGGTGAAATTCATTAGTGCAGAACCTTTGTTAGGTGAGTTGCCTGGATTAAACGAAATTTTTTCAAAGTTCAAATTCGACTGGTGCATAATTGGGGGAGAAAGTGGAAACAGTACAGGTAAATATTTGTATCGTGAATGCAAGTTGGAGTGGATAGTTGATATAATAAAAACTTGTAAAGAAAAAAATGTAAAAGTATTTGTGAAGCAAACAGGAACCTTTCTAAAAAAGCAATTGAACTTAAAGGATTCTCATGGTGGTAAAATCGAAGAGTGGCCAGAAGAATTGAAAATTCGGGAATTCCCTGATAAAAAAACATCAAGTACCTTGTCCACTGTGGTTTCTAATGACGAGCCAAAAGTTAAATCGAAATCATTATCGAAAGAGCTTTCTGGAGCAACATTAAATACTGGTTCTAAAGCAAACCGAACTGTTACATCAGAAAAATCATCTTTAGATTTGGCTAAAGAAATAAAAAAAATTGAAACTGAAGAAACTTTTCACAAAGTAACTTATGTTTATGAGTATGTTCCAACAATCAATAAAAACCCAATGAATACAAGCGTTTCAATAATAATAAACAACAAATGAAAAGGAGAAAAATGATTTTGTTTCAGCTTAAAGAAATTTATCGAAAAAAATCAATAAATCTTTGATTTTGATGCAACTTTTTCAAATGGATTTCGTATAATAAGCGTGTAAGGGGAAAATCGAGAAAAGTACTCCCAACCTCTTATACGATGAAAAGAATGAAAAGGTTGCATAAAAACTTAAAAATATGTAACCTCTGTTTCAGAGCCTAACTTATGTAAGCTATAAGTTTAGGTTTTAGCTTAATGAAATAGTTTCTTTTCTTATCCCCTGCTTTTCAAGTGGGTGGCGAATTCACCACAAAAATAAAGGCTTTTGAAGCCTTGATGGACGAAGTGTGTCTGGATTATTCAGCCACAGTCTTCCGAAGTTCAAAAATTCCTGGGAGCAGGAATGGGAATTTTATTGTCCTGTTCCTAACTGAGGAAGGGCAAAATGAATGCTGGTAAAGCTCACCGCCAGAATGAAAGGGGGCAAAGTTATTGTAAACAAAAAAAATAAAACAGTTATCAGCCATGTTGCAAGTAAAACTAGAAAATGAGAATTAAGGAATTCAGAATGAAAGAAGAAAACATCCCAACATTAAATTTCTTGGAGGTTAGAAACCACACAACAAATAAAACCAACAACTTAGTGTTATTATACAACTCAATGTGGGATATTAAGGTTAGAAACCACACAACAAATAAAACCAACAACTTAGTGTTATTATACAACTCAATGTGGGATTTTAAGGTTAGAAACCACACAACAAATAAAACCAACAGCTTAGTGTTATTAAACAACTCAATGTGGGATATTAAGGTTAGAAACCACACAACAAATAAAACCAGGGGGCCTGAAACTAAAGCCAAATATTAAATAGATAGTTAAATAGTTAGTTAGTTAAATTGCTAGATAATAAAGTTACTTATGTGGCAGTTTAGTATAAAAACCAATAAAAAGATAATACCAGAGTTTTGGAATAAACAACCACTTATTTGTTGTTGAATCCAACGCCATTTCCAGTAAACGAAATAAAATAAATAAACAAGAAAAAAAGTAAACAATAAAACAAATTAAAATGAAAAATAGGTTTTTTAAAACAAATATAGATTCAGAAATACCAGTTTTGTTATTAGACAAACTGAATGCAATTAAATTTAAAAGTAAGAAAAGCAGAGACCTAGCAATAAAATTAATTGCAGTTGTTTTGCACTCCATTGAAGACGAGGACGCAGACCCTGAAAGTTACTACAAGGAATTAAGGGTATCTTATATCCGAGAATACCTTACCTCATTTAATTTTTATGAAAAGTACTTTATAGAACACTTACAAGGACAGGAAGGTAAAGAAAATTTCGAGGAACGTATATTCCAGACAGATGGGATTTATTGTGTTGGATATTATGGGAAGCACTATCGGATAAACCCTAAATATATTGAGGGACCAACAAAAGAAATTAATATTGAGTTTGAACTTGATTGTCTAAATGACCTTTTTCCAAATGTAGTCAGGCATTTCAATTATTCTACCTCTCTAATTAAAATCAATAAAACGAAAGAAGAAATAACTGAAAAGATAGATGAGCAAATGGTATTGTCATCAGCAGTTACATTAATTGGAGTAAACGCTGTGTATTATAATGGTGGCAGCCAAAATTTTATCTCATTTACTTCTGATGAAACAAAATTACCTACGGAAATAAAACTCAGAAATATCTACCACAAAAGGATTAACAGTGAGGAAATTGATAATTTATTAGATTTAAAAAACAAAGAGGCTGGAGAAAAAGTGTTTTTTCTTTTAAAAGAAAGAGATAAAAAAAACAAGTGCAAATATGATATAATTCATCTAAATGAGTATCAGGTTAAAAAGAATTCTCAGTTTTTAAAAAGAGTGAATAAAAAAATAGAAAAAGCTATCTCAGGAAAATGGACACCCATAATATCAAGTTCCAATGGACGTTTTAATCATTTGTTATCGAATTTAGATAATTTCTGTATTGATTTTTTCGCAATGGACAACGAACCTTTAGTATGCTATGACCTGAAGTGTTCACAGCCAACTATCCTTGCAAATCTTTTATTAGTAAACCCAAAATTAAGGGACAGCATAAGAAGTTCAAAATATATCAAACTTGTTGATTTTTTATCCGCAAATGAAGATGTCTTTTTTAAAGAAAAAGAGAATGATTGGTTTGAGAGATTTTTGAATAGTGACATTTATCAGATTGCCGCAGATGAAAAGGGGACGACAAGAGTAAAGGCAAAAAGTGATATGATGTATCTATTCTTCACTGAGCCTAATGCTCCATCAGTTTTAAAGAAAAGCTTGTTTCCGCATTTTCCAGAGTTTATTACTGGTTTACAGACGACAAAAGAGTCATTTAAGAAGAACCATAAGTCAAGTAAGAAATCATTACCACTTTTTTTACAGCTCGTAGAGGCACATATATTTGTTGAAATAATTTATGAGGAATTGGCCAACGCAAGGATACCAGCAATTCCTAAACATGATTCAATACTTTGTCCAGCCTCAAGATTGCCAGAAGTGAAAGTAATAGTTCAGGGATGTTTTGAAAGAATTGGATTAAGAGGAAAAATGGAATTAGATGTGAAGAAAATGCAAGAGTATAATATTTTCCCAGAGTGGTATACTGGATACAATAGTAGTGAGGAATTGGATGAAGCTATCAATTACGATGATTTACCAGAATAAAGTGGTTCTTTTTTGTCTTTTCAGCAACCTATAACATTAATAAACAAAATGAATAAAAAATTAGCAATTTACGCAAGGGTCTCCTCTGAAATTTCAGTGGGGAAAGACAATTCTATTCCAGCCCAGGAGAAAATTGGAATTGCAAAAGCAAATGAATTAAAAATGGAATATGAAATATTCCGAGAAGAAGGCAAGAGCGCAAAATATGAAGACCTGCTTAATCGCCCTGTCCTTGAAGGATTATTGGAACGCTGTGATGATGGTGAGTTTTCAGGAATATTTGTTACAGAAATGGACAGACTAACACGAAACGAATATTCATTAATGCTAATAAAAAAGGTTCTAATAGACAATGAAGTATTACTCTATACAATAAGTCAAACAACTAATTTCAAAGATGAGGAACATGATTTCATGGCTTCACTGCAAGCATTACTCGCCAACAGGGAAAACAGAATTAAAACCAAGCGAATAATTCGGTCATTGCATGAATCATCCTTAAAAGGAAAATGGACGGGTGGGGTTATGTTGCCTTATGGTTATATGAGAGGGAAGGATGGAATGCTTTTGATTAATGAAGAGGAAGCTGAAATTGTAAAACAAATTTTTGCTTGGTCTTTGGAAGGGAAAGGAAGCAACACTATAGCAAATGTACTCAATGAAAGAAAAGTACCAACAAGGGGCAGAAAAAGCCTTAAAAAGGGAATTAAATTGAAGAACAGATATACTAAAAAGGAGTGGCATCTAAAAAATGAGGATATTATTTGGCGACCGAATACTATAATAACAATTATAAAAAATCCAATTTATAAAGGAGAAAGAAGGTATAAAAAAACAACAATTCCCTCCCCGATTATTATTCCCGCAGAAGAATGGCAAAGGACGACAGACCATCTTTCTAAAAACAAAGCGTTTTCTGATAGAAATAACAAAACTCATTTTTATCTTTTAAAAGGGTTGATAAGATGTAAAAAATGTGGAAATAATTTGTTTGGAAGAATAAAGGAAAACAGGGGAGAAAGATGTTATACGTGTCTTAGCAAACGGAATGGTAAATTCTGTGGGATGAAAAACATCAATATTGATAAATTGAATTCTTTGGTCTGGAATCTTTTGATTGATGATGAAGGGGACGATTTTGGAACAAACTTCTGGGGTGTGGTTCTTGATTTATTTGATAAAAGAAAAAATCTACCAGAGGTTGTAAATTTTACAAAAGAAATTAATTTTAATGAGAAAAAACTAATAGAAAAAAAAGAAAACAAGGACAGATTGCTCACTCTCTACATTGAAGGTAATATTGAGAAGGAAGATTATCTAAAAAGAATTTCAAAAATTGATGAAGAAAAAAGGGAATTTGAAAAGAGAATTCGTGAACTTCAACAATCATCAAACAATATACAAAATATTGAAAAAGTGGATGAATTGGTTTACCAAATGAGAGAACTTCAGAAGTATATCTGTTTTGACATTACTGAAGAAGAGAAACAAGAAATAATTAGGAAATATGTAAAGGAAATTAGGATAGATTTTGAAATGGAAAAACAATTTCACAAAGTTGAAATTGAAATAGAATTAATGGATTTCGAATCAAATACCTTAAATACTACAATAACTACACATGAACTTTGTACCCCGCCTATTAAAAAGAAGTCACATCACTTATAGTATGATGAGGTGAACGGAAGGGGCGAGTAGAAACAAGCCCTACATTTTTTCCCATTTTACCTGCTACACTATGAATTTTAGTGGTTTCCAAAGCTTCGTGTAAATTCATTGGTGGTAATATGGTAGGCAACCGTTTAGCAAGCATGGTTTTACCTGCACCCGGAGGCCCAATAAGAATAACATTATGCCCGCCAGCTGCGGCTATTTCCAGTGCTCTTTTGATGTTTTCCTGACCTTTGACATCGCTGAAGTCGAACTCCACATCATTTATTTTTGAAAAGAACTCATCCCTTGTATTTACAATGGTTTGTTCTAATTCTATTTTGCCATTAAAAAAATCAATTACTTCCACAATACTTTCCACACCATATACCTCCAGACCATTCACTATAGCAGCTTCTCTGGCGTTTTGTTTTGGTAAAATAATTCCTTTGAATTTTTCTTCTCTGGCCTGGATGGCAATTGGGAGAACACCTTTAATGGGTTGTAATCCTCCATCGAGTGAAAGCTCACCCATAATAATATAGTCACCTACCCGGTCTGCTTTTATTTGTTCGGAGGCCGCCAGAATACCAACAGCTATGGTTAAATCATACGAAGAACCTTCTTTGCGAATATCGGCAGGGGCCATATTGATAACAATACTTTTCCCCGGCATTTTATAATGATTGTTGCGCAGGGCAGCGTCTATTCTTTTTTCACTTTCCTTGACGGCACTATCTGGAAGTCCGACAAGGAAAAAATTAACACCGGGGTTGATATTCGTTTCAACAGTTACTGTGGTAGCATTGATGCCATATACTGCACTGCCGTAGGTTTTTACTAACATAAAACAGGATTAAAGAGTTAAACAATAAAACGAAAGTACAAAATATATGATAATTCCATTTTCAATTTTTCATTTATTTAAAAAAGAGGGTTTTGTTGTTATTAATTTATATTACTTTAGTCGCTCAATTTTAAAACTTAAATGCTATGAAAAAAATTATTACTTTATCTGTTGCCTTGATTGCCTGCTTTTCTTTCTCAAAATCACAAACATTCTCGGATGATTTTGAATCGTATACGGTGGGTTCCAAGTTAGGACCTCAATCTCCGGACTGGACAACCTGGACACTTGGAGTGGATGGTGGAACCAATGATGTTACTGTTGTTAATACAGATAACCACACTACAGGAGGTTCAAAATCCGTTTATTATTCTTCCACTTCGTCTACCGGAGGGCCTACAGATTGTGTTTTACCTTTTGGGGGAACTGTTTTAAATACCGGTCATTTTACATTTACAGCCTGGTTTAAAATCCCTGCCAACAAAACTGCATATTTTAACTTCCAGGGAAATGCCACTATGGGTAACCTTTATACTTTAGATTGTTTTATGAATGCCACGGGAGGCATAAGTATTCAAAACAGCGGGACACCTGTTGCAACCGGTACACACCCTGTTAATTCATGGTTTGAATTGAAAATTGATGCTAACCTGAATACTAATTCATGGGAATTATTGGTAAACAATGTATCGCAAGGAACATGGTCTAATTTGGCAAATCAGGTATACGCTATTGATATTTATCCTGCAGATGCTGCTGCTCAATACTGGGTGGATGATGTGTCTTATAACATAGTTCCTTATACCTTACTTCCTTTAAACGGAGCTGTTACCAATGTGGCAGTTCAGGCGGGGTTAGTAAGCCAAACGAGAGTACCTTCAGTTATTGTAAGAAACCTTGGTACAACAGCTATTACTTCTTTTGATTTGAATATTGTTTCTAACGGAACACCTGCCAACCAATCCGTAACGGGAGTAAACATAGCTTCTCTTGCTACTTACACGGTTACCGCTTCCACTCCCGCAACTTTAATTGCCGGGGTAAATACCTTTTCGGCTACCATGAGTAATGTGAATGGTATGGGTGCAGATGCAGATGCAACAGACGATAGTAAGACTTATACTTTTACTCCTGTTCAGGCTGCAACTGGCAAAGTTGTGGTTGGAGAGGAAGCAACAGGGATATGGTGTCAATGGTGTCCGAGAGGAGCTGTTTATATGGATTTAATGCACCAGAAATACGATGGTTTTTTTGCCGGAATAGCTGTTCATAATAATGATGTAATTACCAATGCAGTTTATGATGCAGGTATGGGACCTTTAGTTACGGGATATCCCGGAGCATTGGTTGATCGCTTAACAGTTGTAGATCCTTCTGCAATGGAAACAAATATTTTAACAAGAGTTCAGATTGCACCTAAAGAATTTATTATTAATGGTGCTACATATAATGCAGGTACCCGTGAATTAAAAGTTTCGGTAACTAGCACAATACAACAAAATATAACCGGAAATTACAAAATAGCCTGCGTAATTACGGAGGACAGTGTGCATGGAACTACATCAGCCTACAATCAAAGTAATGCTTATGCCGGTGGTGCTTCCGGTGTTATGGGTGGTTTTGAAGTGCTGCCAAATCCAGTTCCAGCTGCTCTCATGAATTATAATCATGTTGCTCGTTTAATTAAACCAAGTTTTAATGGTCAAGCGCAGGCATTCGGAAGTTCTGCTACCACTGGTCAGGTGTTCACATGGAATTTTATTGATACACTTGCTCCAACCTGGAATGTAAATAGAATTAACATTATTGGAATGGTTATGGATCCAACTGGTAAAATAGATAATGCTTCTACTGCAACTATTGCTGAAGCAGTTAGTAATGGTTATGTGTCAGGAACTCTTGCAACAGGTATTTCCAGTGTGGAACAACCTGACGCTATGATTGGTTTATCTCCTAACCCGGCTAATGATAATTCAACCATTTATCTGAACCTTACTTCCGAATCTTCTGTTCAGGTTGCTATTTATAATGTGGCTGGTGAACTGGTAACTAAAAAAGACTATGGCAGACTTGCCGGAAGTATGATGTTACCAATCGAGTCGTCTAAATTTACTTCAGGAATTTATTTTGTGAATGTAATTGTGGATGGTCAATCTACTATGAAAAAACTGGTAAAACAATAAAAAACAACCCGCTGGTGATAGCACCAGCAAGTACATAAAAAAAGTCCTGCAATTTTTTGCAGGACTTTTTTTTATTTAAATCTTTTTTATTTTGGAGGATTAAAAATAGCTTTTAACCATTCTCTTCTACAAAATGAATCAATGAATGAATGACTTTAATATGTATTTCCTGCGCTCTGTCGGCATATTTACTATAGGGTGCACGTATTTCAATATCACAAAGTTTAGCCATCTTACCTCCGTCTTTTCCTGTCAATCCTATTATAGTCATTCCTTTTTCCTTTGCAGTTGCAATTGCGTTTATAACATTAATACTATTTCCGCTTGTGCTGATAGCAAATAATACATCTCCCTTGTTTCCCATTGCTTCCACGTATCGTGAAAATATTTTATCAAAACCATAATCATTACCCACACAGGTAATGTGAGAAGCATCTGAAATGGAAACAGCCGGCAATGCCTTACGGTTTTCTCTGAATCGGCCACTCAGCTCTTCGGCAAAGTGCATGGCATCACACATGGAACCTCCATTACCGCAGGAAATTACTTTCTTTCCTTTTTTAAATGCACTTACCAATGTCTTTCCTGCCTTTTCTATTGCAGCAATATTTTTTGGTTCTGAAATAAATTGCTGCAATACCTGTTGCGCTTCTTTCAGATTATTTTCAATCAGTGATTTTGTCATGTGTTCAGAAAAATTTTGATACGAATGTAGAAAAAAAAAGATTGTGATGCGAGTTAGAAAGAAGTAATGAAAAGATTATTACAATTGAAAAATCTAAAAGCAACATTTCCGGATAGTTAATTGGAGGCAGGACTGTTTGCAGACTGCTTAATCCAACCCATTAAAGTGGCGTTCCATGATTCCTCCAAGTGTTCGTTTTGATAAAGGCTTTAACTCAAAGTTGGCAACTAAACTAATTTCTGGCGATCGATTTATTTCATTTGGGTTATTTAAAGTAGCAAGCACTACCACAACTATTTTATTCTTTTTTGCCACCTTCAGCTTATTGAACTCTTTCAGAAAATCCCATCCACTCATTTTAGGCATATTGATGTCAAGAAAAATAAGGTCAGGTATTAAATTGTTACTATCTTTCAGATAAGCCAATGCATCCTCTCCACTCTCAGAAATAGTGATGTGTGAGGCTATGTTCATTTCTTCAATAACCATTTTATGGAAATAATTGTCCGCGGGATTGTCGTCTATTAGTAATATGCAATTTAATTTTTTCATTTCTTTAGTATTTTAACTCGGGTAAATAATTCTGATTTATAATTTCACCACCCGGAGTTTGTTTTCACCTAAATAGTATTTCTTTTGGTTACAAATATTATGTTTTATCTTAATCTGTATAAAGTGTGGTTAAATAAACCACTTGCTAAGCTGTTCATTTTCGCTTTTCATTTGTTTCCGCCTGCTTAAAAGAAGATACTTTTTTTTCTCTTGCCCGGATGTTGTGTTTATCCTTGTTTTACTTGTCAGCCTTTTTGGTTAGCACTTTGTGTAGTTGCTTTGCTAAACAAATTGTTAAGGCAAAGATACAAAGAGTATTATTAACTATAATAATTTTCAATAGTTTTCTTAAACTGCCTGATGGGTGTTAGGCTTCATTCTTTTTTTGTTTAAGGCTTTTTGCAGAGAAATTAAATGGTGCTCTATCTTGATTTTTTCAGACCTGCCATTTCTAATGCCTTTTTCCAACCTCCAATTTTTTTGACTACCTGAACAGCGGAGTAACTACTTTTTGACTCATATTGTTTCTTTGTCAGCGTATCGGTTTTTAATAATTTTGCCACTCTTTGCAAATCATCTACAAGTAGTGTTTCGTTGGGTCTGAACGAAGGTTTGAATCCGGCTTGTTGAATAGCAGATTTTACACTATCAAAAGAAGTATGGAATTGCGATTCGGTGTATTTACCAATTTTACTATACTCAGCAACAGAAAAGGTATCTGTTTTTAATTTTTTTGCAACCCTTTTAATTTCATTCAGCAATTCTACTTCCGGTATTCTTCTTTCATTTGTTAAGCCGGCAAGTTTAATTGCATTGTTCCACGAACCCAATTTTCGAAACACAGTAACAGGGTCATATTTCCCGAATTGTCCGTATTTTCTTTTAAATAATTTTTTTCCTCCAAGTTGTTTTGCCACCCTCCGCATATCTTCCAGTATATCTTCATGCGAAATTAACTTTTTGGCGAAGCCTGCAGCTTCCTGTGCTGTTATCCAGTTTCCAAATTCAAGAGAGATAATATAGTTGGTGTATTTTCCCTTGGTTAAATACATATCCATTGTCATTTGACTTCCTTTGAATAGTTTTGCCACGCGTTGAATGTCTTCTATTATTTCTTCCTCGGTTATTCTTTTTTTATGTTTTATGTAAGCCATAATAATCAGTTTGATATTGCTTTTACTCTCATAGATGAAAAGAACATTAAATAGGTTGCACGAAAAATTTATTTAATTTTAATTTAATATTGATAGACAAAATTTGAATGTATGTCGCCATAGGTAAGGGTTTTATAATAAGGTATTAAAAAGCCCCCCTCGGACATTAATTACCCAGCGAAATAACCCGGTGAGTTAACCCTGTTTGTTTTGTACTTTTCTCTTCCGTTTCCACCGGGGCAAATTTCTGCAAATCAATTTCCCTTGTTTTTAAAGTTGTCACCAGTATTTTTTCAGGAGATTCCATTTTTACCTGCAAGGTGAGAATATCGGTGGTTTTTTTCCAGTACGATTGGGTATTGCTGTCCTTCATCTCCTTGGTGGTATAAAAACCATAGGTTCCCCCGAAAACTTTTTTCTCCCTTCATGCAACCTTTTGCAGATTTATTGCATCTATATAATTGAAAGGCAGGAGAAGCCTTGACATTTTATTCAACAAAATTAAAAACCTAATACCCCAAAGTGCATGAAAAAAACCTTACAAAAATTTTTTTTATCGCGTTCTCACTTTTTTATTTTTCATCCATGCTGACAAGGCAGTTGTTCCCATAAAACTCACTAAAGGTGAGTAATGCAGAGTAACTGTTAAGGTTGTTTTGTCCTGTATTTTATATAGGGCAGGTGGTCTGTTGTTGGTAAGTTATGTTTAATCGCAAAGCGTGAACGAACAAACTAAAACCAGATAATACATGCAAAAAACACTAAAAAAACTTACTGCTGTTCAGCAGTTTTTTCAAGTCGCACACCTTTGGCTTATAGCTATACAGGATGTCCGCACCGCTTCCGCTTTTACCCTTATTCCCCCTCTTATTTAAAACCAATTTATTGCTATGTCTGCAGGGCCTTGCCTTGCGGCTGAAACATTGGTTTTGAATAAAAACTTCAATGGACATTACCTTAATTAAACTAAGCGGAAACATTAGTATTACTGACGAACAAAACCAACCGCTAACAATTAACAGCTGTGTGGTAACCTGCATTAATGGCCAACCCTATGTGCTAAGCACCATCTGGAAGGACGAAGAACTGGCCGTACGGTTAACGGAGGCCGATAAGGCATTAATTGTCGCCATGATTGATGCATTGCCACATGAAAGTAATACAGAAGTGGAAGGGAAGGACTATATATATGTAATGGATGGTGACCGGGAGGTAAAAATCGTGTTTAGGGATATACTATATATATGTGCCATGAAACGGGGAGTGGAAATAAATAAGAAAGGCGACCAAAAGGAATCTGTTTTTATGAGCCTGGATAAGTTTCAGGCATTGTTGCCGGAGGACAGGTTTTTTAAAGCACATAGGTCATACGTAATTAATTGCACCTCTATAAAGGAAGTTAAATATTTGAGAAGAGGGGCAATGGTAACACTTGGAGATGAAGTGAAACTGGCCATAGCATTTGATAAGACAGCGGATTTTAAGAAAATATATAAGAAAGAGTAATTTTAGTTTGTACGCGTTCGTCCAAAAAGTGTACGCGTTCGTCCACAAACCCTTCCGATTTCTTTTCAGTCTTATTTTGCTGCCCTACTTTTGACCCGGAATTTAATTATCGTTCATTGAATAAATAAGGAAAAGGGTGTCCGGTTAGCTGTTTTGCATGTCTTGTTCATGAGAATGAATGTCGTGAACGAGAGAATGAATCTTGAGAACGAGAGAATGAATGTTGTGAACGAGAGAATGAATGTTGTGAACGAGAGATTGAATGTTGTGAACGCAAGATTGAATGTTGTGATCAAGAGGTGGTTTTAGGTTCTAAAATGGATAAACAGCAGAAATTCAATAAGATATAAGTTAAATGAGATTATTAAAAGTAAAATAAAGTAAAAAAGGGCCCGCACATGCGGGGCAGTATTAACAATTTAAATAAATAGTAATAGGAATTTGTCAGAAAAATTAATTCGATTTCATTTCTTCTTTAAAGCATTTGTAGCTTACATAGTAGCTCATGCCAGTGATTTGATGGTCTCTACAGACCAAAAAAACGACCTTTCGAACTCGTGGATCGATTGGGACGAAAAATTTACATCGTACGTCACGCCCGATACCCATGGAAATGGAAGTGTATCGGACATGAATGCTGCCTATGAGGATTATTCCCCAAAGGCAGAAACCGTCCGGATACAAATAAGAGATAATACCTCTCTTGTTTTAACTGGTAATGCAATGTTAAACCTTGGTATAAAGTCTGTGGATAGAAATCCATCAAAGATTCTTCCGCCCGACTTTGCTCCATCCATTGGGTTCATTTCAATGCTTAGTTATGAAGTGCGTCTGTTTATCTTTGATCCTGCTCACCCTTCAAAAAAAGGTAAACCAAAAGGAGCAAAATTTATTGGTTCAAAGGTAGCCTACACAGGGGCAGATGCAGCAGCACCTCCTGCTGAGGCATATTCAACCCGAGTTCCGGAGGGTAAAACCACCATCTCAGTTCTTTATCCTTCAGATAAAGTGGGAAAAAGAATGTGGATTATTTGTTATTACATGAGTCCAACCGGTAAACCAAGTCCGGAAAGTTTACCGTTTTCCATAGTGCTTACTTAAAAACTAAAGTCACACCCATCCTCTCTTGAAAGGTAAGGGGGAGGACACAAACCCATCCTGCTTTGAAAAAAGCGTGGTGGTTTGTGGGGATTGTAAAAAAAGAAAATCAATAACTAATCTAAAACCAAAACTAAAATGAAAAAGCAAATTTTAATTCAGTTGATAATAATAATTACGTTGGGAATTTATTCCTGCAAAAAAGACAATGACGAAACCCCTGCACCCGTTCCTGTTCCACCGGTTACTTATCCCAATTATGGTCAGCTCAAAGTGGGTAACTATTGGATTTACGAACGGTTTACCACCGATTCGCTGGGCAATGGAACTTTCTTAAACACTTTTGATAGCTGTTATGTGGAAAAGGATACTGTGATTAATAATAAAACTTATTTTAAATATGTAGCACCCGATTTGTTTCACGATAACAAGATTAGTTTCATTAAAGACTCCTTGAGTTACCTGGTAACCAATACCGGCTTCATTATTTTTTCGAGCGATGATTTTACAACCGTATTCCATTCCCATTATTATATATTGCAGCCAACAACTGATACCTTATGCCTTATTACACAAAAGATGGCAGATGCAAACCTTGCAGTGAATATGCCATTAGGAACATATACCACCAGTAGTTTTCAAACCAAGTATACAATGCTACCACCCTATACATCTGCCGGAACCTACAGGTATCAGAATACCCGCTATACTGAGGGAGTAGGCAAGGTATCGGAAACCCTCGATTTCTTTTTGAGTAGTCCTGTATATACCGAACGAAGATTGTATGGTTATCATTTGAATTAAAAAATAAAAGTACAAACCTTGAAGGTTTTTAAAACCTTCTAGGTTTATTAAATAGAACATCCTGCTTTTGAAAAAGAGCGGGATGTTTTTTTTTATCATTGCATTTTTTAAAAAAATGAATTACTTTTACAGTGAAAATTCATAATAGTTTAAAATGAGCACAAAAGATATTATTGCAGAAATGCTATCCTTACCTATAGAACAAAGAGCAATAGTTGCGGATTCATTGCTAAAAAGTTTAAACCCTCCCGACTCTGACATTGATGATAAATGGTTGACAGTTGCTAAAACAAGATTGGAAGAAATTCGCTCTTCAAATGTAAACATAATTGACGGTGAAGAAGTATTTAAAAAAGTGTGGAAAAAATTTCCTTAATGAATTTTTCTTTTCATCCAGAGGCCGAATTTGAATTTAACCAAGCTATTGATTATTATGAGAGTTGCAGTGCAGGTCTTGGAAATGATTTTGCTATAGAAGTATATGAAACTGTAAAAAGAATAATTGCTAATCCTTTGGCATGGCAAATATTGGAAGTAAACATCAGACGTTCATTGGTAAATAGATTTCCTTTTGGAATACTCTATGTATATGAAAATAATCAAATAATTATTCTTGCAGTAATGCACCTTCATCGAAATCCGGAATATTGGAAAGACAGGAAATAAGATTTTTTTTTCAAAATTCTTCTTTTTTATTTGTAAACAGTATGATAAAATTGTTTTTGAAGAAAAAGTTTATCTTTACAAAGAATTTTAAGAAATAGAAGTAATAACTGTTTCATAAAATGAATAAAACAAAATAGCATGAAAAAAACTTTACAAAAATCTTCCTTTTGTTCAATCAGGCAATTGATAACAATTACAGCATTGTTCATGTCTTCCATGGCATTCAGTCAAACTGTTTTCTGGCTCGAGAATTTTAATAATGGGTGCACTTCCCTTTGTCCTGTATCAGGCTATACAGGTGTAAACGGACCATGGACAATGATTGACAGTACACCTGCTTTATTGTGCAGCATAGCGGTAAGTTCCAATCAATGGTATGTAAGTTGTGCCGAAAACGGGCATACTCCGGGAGTATGTGCAACAGGTTGTATGGCAGCCGACAGCACATCCACATTGGCTACATTGCATATTGGTAATGTCCCCACCTCTCCTGCAGCACCTGTGTTTTGCCCAACGGGAGATTGTGGTGCAAGATATGATGGCGGAGGATTTTGTGATGTGGGTGGTATTCCACCTTCTACACAAACGGATAAACGGGCAGTGTCTCCAAACATCAATTGTCTTGGGCGAAACAATATTACTCTTTCTTTTAACTATATCACAAAAGGCGACCCCGGTAATGATTATGGACAGGTGGAGTATTCTGACGATGGTGGTACTTCATGGTATTTTCTGGCATCGCCCAATGCTTCCATATTGTGTGATACTGTTGGTCAATGGGCATCCTATAGTTTTTTACTGCCTTCTTCCTGCGATAATAATCCGGGTGTAAAGATTGGTTTTCGTTGGATAAACAATGATGATGGCAATGGCACCGACCCTTCATTTGCGGTAGATAATGTTAGCCTGAGTGCCATGGGTATAGCAGGTATTAATCGCTATGTGCTTCCGGAAAATGTATTTACCATTTCTCCAAATCCTTTTGCTTTGCATACCACCTTTACTTTTATCGAAGAACAAAAGAATACAGTGATAAAAATAAAAGACATTTTAGGTAAGGAAATAAAAACGATACAATTTTCAGGAAAAGAATGTGTGATAGAAAAAGGGGAGTTGGAAAGAGGTGTTTATTTTGTGCAGGTAACTACCGAAAAGAAAAGAGAAATGAATAAGCGAATAATGATTCAATAATTTATAAGTTGTCAGGTTTACTAATCAAATATTAAATCATCCTGCTTTTTAAAAAAAAGCGGGATTTTTTTTATAAAATAGTTGGCTTTTTCAGGCAACCTTTTTGGATTTTTGCTTAGTATTATAAAGGGAACTTCTTTCCTTATTATGTCATTAATAAAGATTAGTTGTTTTTAAATAAATAATAAATCAATTTTACAAAAATAAAACCAATCATCATTAAGAACATTACAAATAAAACAAACTCAACAAAGAACTTTCTGTTCTTTAGTTATCACAAACAAATCTTAATACTACTTATTGTATTGTTTGCATTAGCTGGTTATGGTCAAACATTCTGGACAGAAACTTTTAATAACGGCTGCACACAATTGTGCAATGCATCCGGTTATGTTGGAACTAATGGTGCATGGACCATTGCCGATTTTAGTCCACCAATTGACCCCTGTGGTTCAACAACCGTTCCGAACGAATGGTTTGTAAGTTGTGCCGAAAATGGGCATACAGCAGGAGTCTGTGGAAGCAATTGTGTTCCATTTAGTTCCACAGCTACTCTTTCGACATTACATATCGCGAGTGTCCAAGCTTCGCCAAATGGTTCATCCCTGTGTCCATTTGGAGACTGTGGTGCCAATTATGATGCAGGAGGATGGTGTGATGTGCTGGGTACTGGTCCTGCCACAACTACTGATAAAAGAGCCGAATCGCCAACTATAAATTGTACCGGGCATTCTGGTATTGTTCTGAATTTTAATTATATCATGGGCGGACAGAATGCCCAGGACTATGCTTTTGTGGAATATTCCGATAATAATGGTGTAACCTGGAATTTTTTAGCTAGCCCGAATCCTACATTAATGTGTGGTGGTCAAGGTCAATGGGCTGCTTATACTTTTCTGTTACCGGTAAGTTGTGATAATAACCCTACAGTTAAAATTGCTTTCCATTGGATAAATGATGATGATGGTTCTGGAGCTGATCCATCGTTTGCCGCGGATAATATTACCTTGGGGGCTACTGCAGCTAACAGTATCACCACTGGTGTTATTGCAGGAAGTCCTTTTTGCGGATGCAATACTATTAACGTTCCCTTTACAAGCGTTGGAACCTATAGTGCAGGAAATACATACACTGCTGAACTTTCCGATGCTTCCGGGAATTTCGGTGCAGCAGTTGCTATAGGTACTTTAAGTTCAACAGCAAATTTCGGAATCATCAGTTGTACCATTCCATGTAATACTATTGCAGGAAACGGTTATTTAATTCGTGTGGTAAGTTCTAATCCTGTTATAACGGGTAGTTCAAACGGAGTAAATATTTCAATTACCGCTGCTCCTGTTGCCACATTCAGCTATACTTCCTCTCCTTATTGTCAAAGTGGTTCAAATCCTTTACCTTCTTTTAGTGGAGGCGCAACTGCAGGCTTTTTTACTGCGGCACCTGCAGGTCTTGTTTTTGTTAATTCCTTCACCGGGGAGATAAATTTAGCAGCTTCATCTCCCGGAACATATACGGTTACCAATTCCATTGCGGCTTCAGGAAATTGTGCAGCTACTAATGCCACTGCATCTGTAACCATTGTTTCACCACCAACTCCTACTATTACTTCTTCGGGAACTATCGTTTCCTGTGGTGGAGGTTCGGTTACATTAACCGCTTCTTCTATTGCAGGCGGAACGTATTTATGGAATACTGCTCAGACCACCCAATCCATTACGGTTACTTCCAGCGGGGTTTACACCGTTACGGAAACTTATGGAGCATCCTCCTGTACCGGAACTTCCGTTCCTTTTAATCTCGGAACTTCATCACAGGTAGTTCCTTTATGCCTTGTAACCATTGACTCGCTTTCAACTAATACAATAGTGGTATGGGAAAAAACAGGGATAGGAGCAGAGGTCGATAGTTTCAGAGTTTACCGGGAAGTAGCTACCAATGTATATTCCAATATTGCATCTGTATCCAATGATTCGTTGAGCGAGTACCATGATTATTCTGCAAATCCTAATGTTACTTCTTATAAGTACAAACTTGCTACGTTGGATACCTGTGGAGGTATCAGTCCTTTAAGTGATTTTCATAACAGCATCCATTTGCAATACCTGGGTTATGGAAACCTGCAATGGACTTTATATGATATAGAAAATGCTGCTAACCCGGTGAACGTTTACATTGTCACCCGGGATGATAATAATACCGGGAATTTTTTACCGATAAGTACTAATATCCCCGGAAGTAATAATACTTATACCGATTTGAATTATCTGTCTTTTCCAAATGCTGCTTATCGTGTGGATGTTAGCTGGAGCATATCCTGCAATCCGACAAGAAATAGTTCAACCCCTTCTTCCAACATTGTTCTGCAGGATAGGAACGCATCTGTTTCTGAATTGGATGCTGCAAATCTTGTTTCTATTTATCCAAATCCATTTACATCCCAAACCACAATTTCATTTGAAGAATCTCAAAGTAACACGGGAATAAAAATTACAGATGTTCTTGGTAAAGAAATAAAAACCATACATTTTACCGGTAAAGAATGTGTAATAGAAAAAGGAGAAATGGAGAAAGGGATATATTTTGTGCAGATAACCAGTGGAAATAAAAATACTGTGAACAGGAAAATAATAGTGCAATAATATAAACCTGGAAAGTTTAATAAACAGGCATCCTGCTTTTGAAAAATAGTAGGATGTTTTTTTTATAAAAAAAGATTGGTTTTGCGATGCAACTAATTTAAGATTTCCATCGTCTATGTATATAAAGTAAATCGTTATCAATATGAAGAAATCAGTATTCCTTATTCTACTTTCAATAGCTAGCTTTTGCAATTCGCAAACAAATTTTTGCGGGACAGATTTTTTAAGAAACACTTTAAAAAGTAATAATCCGGCTTACGGTCAGAAAGAAGAAAATGTAAACCATACCATTTATCAGCGAACCGTTTCGCAAGCAGGCACTACAAGACAACCATTAACTACCTATACCATACCTGTAGTAGTTGATATAGTTCATAACAATGGGTCTGAAAATATTTCAGACGCTCTTGTTATTGCGGGTATTAACGAGATGAACCTCAGGTTCAGGAATGCTGCACCTTATTTTGATTCCACCGGACATGAAACAGGCATCCAGTTTTGCCTTGCTTCCATTGACCCGCAGGGAAACCCAACCACCGGAATTACAAGGGACGTTTCGCTGTTAACCTATTTTAATGCAAACAATGATTTGCAATTAAAAAATCTTAATCGCTGGGACCCTCTTTATTATTACAATATCTGGGTAGTCAGTTATATCACCGGATTTAATATTTCAGTTGCAGGGTATTCTTCACTTCCTTCTAATCTTGGAGATAACGCAGATGGTGCGGTAATTGATCATTTCTCCATTACTGGTAATGTGCTTTCACATGAATCAGGACATTATTTGGGGCTTTTACATACATTTGACGGAGGCTGTATTAATGACAACTGCCTGCTGAATGGTGATTATGTTTGTGATACACCACCTGATACTTCCATGTCTGTATGTCGGGGTAATTCCTGTTCTTCCGATATGAACGATACTTCCGGCTTCAATCCTTTTGTCGGAGATATGAATGAGCTCCCTAATTATATGGACTATACACCTTGCCCGCTCTCATTTTCGCAGGGACAAGCTGACCGGATGAATAATGCACTTGCAGGGATACGCTTTCTATTATTGCAATCTACAGGTTGCGGTTTTTCAGGAGGCCCTCCTCCTGTGGCAACTATAAGCTATACTATTTCTCAATGTTATGATGGAGTAGTTACCTTCAGCGATTCACTTACTACACATGCAAATACGGTAAACTGGGACTTTGATAACAACGGGACTTATGAATCCGGTAGTCATTCCACTTCCTATACTTTTCCTGCTACCGGTACTTATACTGTAAAACTTAAAGTAGCTGGTCCGGGCGGTGTTGATTCCAGTTATCAAACTATTTTTGTTCAGAAAAGTCCTTCACACTTTTACCCAATCAGTATGAATGGCGGTGTATTCCAGAATTCTAACTCAGTTTGGGTTACATGTAATTATTACCCTAATTATTTTTCAGCACCGCCAAATGCGCAATCCTACCTTTGGTCCACCGGTGATACCACACAAAGTATTTCTTTTATCCCCTCAGCTGATTACAGCCTTTACTTAACCATTGTTGATAGTGCCGGGCTGACCTGGACCAACCAGTTTTGTTACCCATTAACAGTAACTGTGAATGAACCACCACCAGCAGCTATTATCTCCACAACAGATCCGCTTACTATCTGTAATGGAGATTCGGTAGTATTTCATGCTACAATAGATACCTCATCCAATTATATCTATACCTGGTATGAGAACGGTGGCGGTGGCACCGGCATTCACGATTCTGTTTTTACTGCTATTGGGTTTGCCTATGGAATTCAATACCAGGTAATAGGTGATGCTAACAATGCATGTTATTCCTATAGCAATCTTCTGTATGTTTATTCTTACACTCCTCCCGCTATACAATCACTTACCCAAAATGGGATGCAGCTTACCACAGGATGGGGTGGAGGCAATCAATGGTACCAGGACGGAATAGCTATTCCGGGTGCTAACGGCAGCACATACACTGTTACGCAACCTGGTTGTTATTCAGTAGAGTGGTATTTCGGATGGGCACCTGCATGCACCACAATGTCAGATACGATATGCTTTGCAACCGTTAGTATAAATGAAATTAATGAAGATAATGGAATCGCCATTTCACCAAACCCATTCTCCCTTCAAACTACTATCACCTTTAATGAAGAACAAAGAAATACTACCCTTAAAATAATTGATGTGCTCGGCAAAGAAATAAAAACAATGCATATAACCGGGAAGCAGGCATTGTTGGAAAAGGGAGAAATGGAGAAAGGAATTTATTTTGTGCAGATAATTAGTGAAAATAGAAACGACTTGAACATAAAGATTGTGGTGCAATAAAACAGAAAAGGAATAACTTAGATTACTTAGTTATTCCTTTTCTGTTTATAAATTAATTACTTCTTTTCTTAAACTCTGCAATCCCTTCGTCCAGCCAGTTTACGTACTTTTTAATATCCGGGTCGTAATGCGAAGTTTCGGCTGTCAGCATTTGCTCTTTGTTATCTATTAGAATGTACTGAGGTTGTGTATTAGTTTTATAAATATTTGCCTGCATGTAACTCCAGCGATTGCCAATCGTATTTATTTTAAAATCTCGGTCACCTAATTTTTTCACGGTTTGTTCAGCAGCAGGCAAATCGGTTTTGTCATCTACATACAGCGAAACAAGCACCACATCATTTCGCAATCGTTTATCTACTTCCGGGTCGGGCCATACCTGTGATTCCATTTTACGACAGTTAACACAGGCCCATCCGGTAAAGTCAAGCATTAATGGTTTTTTAACTTTGCGGGCGTAAGCCAACGCTTCATCGTAATTATGAAAGCAAGGCAAATCGTTAGGGCAATGTTCTTTTTTATGGTCGGATACAGGTGCATTTACATCCAATGCTACAGCAGTTTTTGAAGCACCAAAACCATTCGGGCTTTCGGAATAGAAATCTGGAGGAGGGAAACCGCTGATTAGTTTTAACGGAGCTCCCCACAAACCTG
This sequence comes from Bacteroidota bacterium, assembly GCA_947479085.1. Lineage (GTDB taxonomy): Bacteria > Bacteroidota > Bacteroidia > 2-12-FULL-35-15 > 2-12-FULL-35-15 > 2-12-FULL-35-15. The sequence goes on from CANJYB010000003.1 coordinate 36,939, forward strand.
GGATTAAATAAATGGTAAAAGAAAAAGTAAGAATAGCAAAAAATAAACGGGTTACTGATAAATGTTTCACTTCACTATCATGTGCAAATTTTATCCACCCCATCAGGTAGATGCCCATCAATCCAAATAAAACAATCCAGATAGCAATAAATACTTCACGGGTAAGGATACCTGCCTGAACTACCAAATCAGCATTAGAAGCAAACTTAAAGGCCAATGCAAGTTCGAGGAAACCCAATACCACTTTAACTGAATTTAACCATCCGCCTGATTTAGGTAATGAATTTAACCAACCGGGAAAGGCAGCAAATAATCCAAAAGGTAATGCCAATGCAGAAGAAAAACCAAGCATGCCCCACAAAGGGCCTTTAATACCTCCATTAACTGCAGCATCCACTAATAGCGTTCCTATAATCGGTCCTGTGCAGGAAAACGAAACCAAGGACAAAGTGAACGCCATAAAAAAAATTCCTATAAGGCCTCCTTTATCACTTTTAGAATCCATCTTGTTTACAAATGCAGAGGGCAAAACAATTTCGAAAGCTCCAAGGAACGATATAGCAAATATTACTAATAAAAGGAAAAAGGCAAGGTTGAAAAATACATTTGTGGACAAGGCATTTAATGCATCCGGACCAAATATCATGGTAACCCCAATTCCTAAAACTACATATATAACAATGATGGAAGTGCCATAAATAAAAGCATTGGAAATACCTTTAGCTTTATTTTCACTTTTTTTTGTAAAAAAACTTACTGTCATGGGTATCATAGGAAATACGCAGGGGGTAAGCAGCGCAGCCAAACCACCTAAAAATCCGAGGATAAAAATATTCCACCAGCTTCTTCCTTTTGTTGACTCAGAAGAAGTGCTTTTAGTGGTTTCTTTTTTTATTTCTGTTTCCTTTTTTTTTGAAGAGGTATCAGAGCTTGCGATAACTGTGGGTGCTGCGGCTTTGTTCCTCGATTGGATAATATCAAATATTTTATTCGAATCTACATCACAATTTTTTGAAGTTGTTGCGGCAGTTGTGTTCTCAGAATTAGGAGTTACAGAAGAAGTCGGGCAGGGAACATAACCGGCAATCTTAAATGTATAATCAACAGTTGTTGGTGGCATACATTGTACATCGTTACATACCATCGATTCAACACTGCCTTTTATTTCAAAAGCCTTATCTGATTTTATTTTAATTTTTTGGGTAAAGGTGGCTTCATGTTCAAAAAAATTAAGCTCTACACCAAATACAGGTTCAAGTTTTTTTATCAGTGTTTTTTCCGATGGTTTGCCAATCAATTCGTAATCGGAGCTCTTTGTAAATTTTATGGTAGTATTCACAGGTCCATCATCGTATGGCTTTTGACCATACAAATGCCATTTATCATCCAGTTTAGCATGAAGTATAAGATTCGCTTCGCAATCGCTTGTTTTTTTAACTGAAAAATCCCATTTTATGGGATCCACTATTTGCGCATTAATATTTTTCAACAGGAAAATACAAACTAATAATAAACTTAATCTTAAAAATTGTTTCATATAATTTATGCTTTGTTTTTTGACATTAATTTTTGAATAATTGTTGCTAACTCATCCGCCTTTTGACTGCCAACACGATACTTTAGACCTTCCTTGTCAGTAATCTCCACAGCATCATTTCCTTGGGTAAAAAAACGAATTTTGTTTTTCAGATGCAAATTATACACCGGACGATTGAGCAAATACTTACTGTATTTTACTTTTTTAACATCAACAATACTATGCATATCAATTTTTACTTTTCTAGAAGTCCATAATCCGTCAAGAATCAAACTGTTTCCAACAATTTTGGTATGTAAATGCAATACAAAGATGAGGATAAGAGAGAGAAGCATTAATATTAACCCCATTAAAAAGAACAATTGTCCCGAATCTTCGCCAACGGGTGAACCCGGAATTTCTATTGCATTGGCTACTTCTACCGGTTTGGGGTTTTCGCTCCAGTAATAAAGTATAAAACAAAAGAGGGCTAAAACAGTGCGCCAGATAATGGCCCACTTGTTATAACCAATGTATTGTTTTTCTTCAAAAAGTATTTCTTCTTCCATAATTCTCGTCAAAGTTAAACTACTTAACCAACTCTGCCAAAAATATTTTCTTTGTTTGGGCGGTTATTTTAAAACGATTATCAATTCTCATTCCAATTATCCAGGCTACATGTCCACCGGAAGTTAACAGCCAGGTATTTTCTTTTTCATTCAAAGGTAGTTTATTATCTATAAAGAAATCACTTAACTTCTTTTTCCCTTTCATTCCAAGTGGATAAAAGGAATCGCCTTGTTGCCATTTACGAATTTCGAGCGGAAAAGTGAGTTTGTCAAAATCAAGAGTGGCAATGGAATTTTTAGTTTGAAGTTTGTAGTTTGCCGGCTTAGTAATTGTTTTGAAATTTAGCTTTGTTTCTTCATAGATAAGTTCCTTTTGATTTTTCTTTATTTTTAATTTGAAATCTGAAATCTGTAATTTAAAATCTTTAATTTCCTCAACAATTAATACTTCTCTGTCAATTATTAAACGGTGTGTGGAAGAAAAAAATTGTTTTCCTGATTCACCTGCTAAACCGGAAATGATTTCGTCTACACTGCTTGAATTGAAATTAAAAGGTTTCAAAAATTCAAATAAATAAGTTTCGGGTAAAGGCAAGAAATTCAAAAAACTTTTTGGAATCGAAATGAAATTTTCACCTTGGTGTGCAATAAGGCTTCTCATTTTTTGCATCTCACGATTATAAATTTCCTCCACTTTTATCAATCTTTTAATGGTAGCATCCATGGTAGTTTCAAAAGAAGGATTCAATTCTTTTAGCACAGGGATAACCTGGTGGCGAATTTTATTTCGTATGTATTTATCAGAAGCATTGCTGCTGTCTTCCAGATATTTTAATTTATGTTGCGTTGCAAATTCAATAATCTGATTTTTAGTTGCAAAAAGCAGGGGACGAACAATGTTTCCCTGTTTTGGTAAAATACCATGCAGCCCGGCAATTCCCGTTCCGCGAATTAAATTAATAAAAAAAGTTTCTATAGAATCGCCCTGGTGATGGGCCGTAGCAATGAACTTGTATTTTTCTTTTTTACGTATCTCCTCAAACCACTCATACCGGAGTTCCCTTGCCGCCATCTGTATGGAAATATTTTTACTTTCAGCAAAGGCATAGGTCTCAAATCGTTTGGTATAAAACGGCACCTTGCATTTCGCAGCCAGTTGTTTTACCAGTTTTTCATCCCCTTCACTTTCTTTTCCCCTCAACTGAAAATTGCAATGGGCGATACCGAATTTTAATCCCGCTTTATGAAACAGCTCAAACATCACCACAGAATCTACTCCCCCGCTAACGGTAAGCAGTATCTTTCCGGAAGGAGTAAACAGGTTTTCCCTTTTAAGGTATGCCGTAAATTCTTTTAACACAATGCAAATATACTATTATTGAGGTATCTCGGTTTTTTGCGATAACCATAATATTATTAAAATGGAGTTCCCCATAAGTCATTTTCGCATGCAAATTTAGTATAAGCCCAAGCATTCTTTAAGGTTGAAGGAGTATTCTTCATGTTTAAAGAAACACTCTTTATGTTTAAAGAAGTACTATTTATGTTTGAAGAGGTATTCTTTATGTTTCAAGAAGCGTTCTTCATGTTTAAAGAAATACTCTTCATGTTTGAAGAAGCATTCTTAATGTTTGAGGAAGTACTCTTAATGTTTAAGGAAGCACTGTTTATGTTTGAAGAAGCAATCTTCATGTTTGAAGAAGCTCTCTTAATGTTTGAGAAAGCTTTCTTTATGTTTGAAGAAGTATTCTTCATCTTTGGAGCACTATTCTTAATGTTTGAAGAGGTATTCTTTATGTTTTAAGAAGCATTCTTCATGTTTGAAGAAGATCGATAAATTTTTCGTATTTATTTTAATTTCAGTAACTTAAGTGGTGAGTTTGTACTTTAATTTAAATGAATGACGCTCAAAACCAGGTTTTGTAAATGTATTATATCTGTATTGGTTTAAAATTTATTGGGGAGTTGAAAAAAGGTTAATTTTGGAGGGAAAGAAATTAAATTGGCAAGCAATGATAAGTATTATCGAAGTTTTGGGAATTTTTGGAAGTACTGGAGTAAACCAAAGTCTAATCGAACATAAAAAACATTTTACTTAACTTTTACAGGTCACTAAAATCAAAATCATTCCCCCAACACCTCAAACATTGCTTTTGCTTTCAGTAAACATTCTTCATATTCTTTTTCCGCATCTGCTTTATCAGTAATGGCACTCCCCACCATAAAGGATAAATAATTGTTATTGGAGTTATAGAGAATACTACGTATAACCACATTAAAATCAAAATCACCGTTAGGTGCTATGTACCCAATGGTCCCGGAATACAATCCTCGTTTGGTGGTTTCATATTGTTCAATCATTTTCATTGCACTTACTTTTGGGGCCCCTGTCATGGATCCCATCGGGAAGGTGTTTTTAAAAATATCTGTAAACGATGTATCTTCTTTTAATTCACAACTAACGGTAGAAATCATCTGGTGTACCTGCTTGAAACTGTAAATCCCAAATAACTCATCTACCTTTACACTTCCCTTGCTTGCTACCCTGGATAAATCGTTTCTTACCAGGTCCACAATCATTACATTTTCGCTTCTCTCCTTAGCGTTTTCACGCAGTTCCTGTTTCAGTTGTTTGTCCTCCTTTTTGTTTTCCGAACGCTTAATGGTTCCTTTGACGGGTTCTGAAATCAGTTTGTTCCCGCTTTTCTTTATAAACCGTTCAGGGCTGGAACAAAGGATATAATAGTTATCAAATTTGCAATAAGCTGCAAAAGGAGCGCATGAAATGGTGTTAAGCTTTTCATAAACTTCTTCAGGATTAATTGTTGCGTTTTTAGCATAAAATTCCTGGCAAAAATTTATTTCATAAATATCTCCTTGGTGAATGTGATGCTTTAGTTGGTTTACAGAATCTATGTATTCCTGTTTTGTAATCTTTGAATGAATTTCAATTCCTAATAATTCGTTTTTTTCTGAAATATTTTGTTGGGAGAAACTCATTTTGTAAACCTCTTCTGCTTCTTCTTTTGAAACAAAATCATCATCATAAAAAGCAGAAATGGCATTTCCTTTAATTTGTAAAACTACTTTTGGAGCAAAAAAATGAAGCAACGGGAATCCCAACCCATCAATGTTTTTGGAATGCAGGTGTTCAATATTGTTTTTTATATCGTAAGTAATATATCCGAATAACCACCCTTTCTTTTTATCATAAAACTGCTGAACCTGGTCCATCATATTCTTTGATTCATTTACAATCAACTCTTCGCTACTGCCTATGGCAATCAATTTGGAATAATGCAATGTGTTTTTATCATTGTATACTTCATTCGAATCAAGGATGCAGATTTTGTTGAAATGACTGCTCAGCCATTCCTTGTTGATGTTGACCTCCTGTGATGTAACGTATTTTAACTCCTGAAGCATAACTGATTTTTTATTCCTGTTTACCTCTCATTTGTAAAGGTGATGGAAGCACGCGAAATTAAAAAAATATTGTCCGGCTATTTGGTTTCTTCTTAAAAATGTATTTCGCTCGTTTCTAATCAACAAGTTGGTTTTTTCTCCCACCTGAATAAAGTGCCTTTTAAAAGGTCTTAATGGCTTTGTGGTGGTGGCTTATAGTGTTATCATCTAATATTTTACAAAGGGGGATTCTTTAAAAGTTTTCAACAAAGTGGTAAATTGTGGTAAAAAGTGGGAAAATTCTTTTTAGTTTTACACCGTTAAAAAGAAATCAATGGATAGTTTATTTGGAGTTTATGAATGCAATGCAGACGCGAAAGGCCGCGTCATGCTTCCTGTTGCGTTCAAAAACCAGCTAACCAAAGAGCTGAAAGATGGGTTTGTAATGAAACGTAGCATTTTCAGTAAGTCCCTTGAGTTGTTTCCTATTGCTACCTGGAATGGTATGGTGAAAGAGGTAAATAAACTAAACCGTTTTAACAAAAAGAATGTTGAGTTTATCAGGATGTTTAACTATGGTGTTGTGCCCTTTGAACTCGATGCTTCTGGACGTTTATTGATTTCAAAAGACATGATGACGTTTTCAAAAATTACTAAAAATGTGGTAATGGCAGCAGCGGGAGATAGGATTGAAATTTGGGATAAAAAATCGTACGAGAAATTTATTAATAGTGGTACAGCAGACTTTGAAAAATTAGCTGAAGATGTAATGGGAGGGATTACTCCTTCTGACAACTAAACAAAGATGGAGTATCACAATCCGGTTCTTTTAAAAGAGTGTATTGAAGGTTTGAATATTAACCCGGAAGGAACGTATGTGGATGTTACATTCGGTGGAGGAGGACATTCAAGAGAGATATTGAATCATTTAACTACTGGCAAATTGTATGCTTTCGACCAGGATGATGATGCTTTGAAAAATAAAATGGAAGATACACGTTTTGTTCTTATTAAACAAAATTTCAAGTATCTGAAAAACTTTCTGAAAATGTACAACGCTTTGCCAATAGATGGTTTGCTTGCTGATTTAGGAGTTTCCTCACATCAGTTTGATGAAGCAAATAGAGGTTTTTCAATAAGGTTTGATGCTAAACTGGACATGCGAATGGATAGGAATTCGAAGGTGACGGCAGCAGAGGTTTTGAATTCATACAATGAAGAAGAGTTGAAGAGAATATTCAAATTGTACGGAGAAGTCGATAATGCAGGGAGATTAGCGTATGTCATTTTTCATTCAAGAAAAGAGAAGCCGATTGAAACTGTAAATGATTTGAAGGCGGCAATTGAAAAATGTTTAAAACGTGGTAGAGAGAATCAGTATTACGCACAGGTTTTTCAAGCTCTGAGAATAGAAGTGAATAAGGAGTTGGATGTATTGCAGGAACTTTTGATTCAAAGTTTAGATGTATTGAAACCGGGAGGGCGATTGGTGGTGATTTCATATCATTCTTTGGAAGACAGGCTTGTTAAAAATATTATGAGAAGCGGAAAGTTTGAAGGTGAAGTGGAAAAGGATTTTTTCGGTAACCAAATAACACCCTTTAAACAAATAACTAGAAAACCAATTATGCCAAGTGATGCGGAGAACAATGAGAATAGCAGGGCAAGGAGTGCGAAACTAAGAATTGCTGAAAAGAAATAAGAAGTGAAATGGGAAACAAATTTAAAGAAGAACCTAAAAAGGAAGAACCAAAGAAGCAGGTTGTTCCTCGTAAGGAAAACAAAGTGGTTCGTTCTGTTACAAATGTTGTAAGTGGAAATTTTCTTTCTAAAGAAGCAACTTTAAAAAATTTGCCCTTCATCTTTTTTCTGTCGTTTCTTTCTATCTGTTATATAGCCAATGGGTATTATACGGATGATCAAGTAAGAAAAGTAAACAGGCTTACAAATGAAATTAAAGAATTAAGGACAAAATACATTGTAGTAAAAGATTCATTGGTAATAAAAAGTAAACAAACGGAAGTGGCTAAATCATTAGCAAAACAGCAATCAGGAATTAAGGAGTCGGTAGTGCCTCCTAAAAAAATTATAGTTTCAATTGTTAACCCAACACCTAAAGCGGATTAAATAATTGGAAGAAAAAAAAGACATACTCTGGCGCGTATATCTCATATATTTTATTGTATGTCTTTTTGGTGTCGCTATTATTTCCAAAATCTGTTTCATACAATTTGCCGAAGGGGATAAATGGCGGGCGCAAGCAGAAAGCTTTTCAACAAAATATATTGATATTGAAGCGGTGCGTGGCAACATTTATGATGCCAATGGAAGCCTGCTAGCAACATCGTTACCTTATTTTGAAGCAGGGATGGACGTGAATACAGACGCAATATCAAAAGATTTTTTTTATGACAATGTTGATTCCCTTTCATTTTGCTTAGCCAACCTGTTTAAGGACAAAACCCAAAGAGAGTATAAGAGAGCCTTAACGAAAGCAAGAAAGGAAGGAGACCGATGGGTGGTTTTGCAAAGAGATGTTTCTTATACTGATTTGCAGAAAATGAAAAAATTTCCAATTCTTCGAAAAGGAAAAAATAGAGGAGGATTTATTTACTTACAAACTAATAAGCGTGAACGGCCTTTTCAATCTTTGGCGGCAAGAACTATTGGAAAACTGAATGATAATGGAACAGGAAAGTCTTATGGATTGGAATTGGCCTGCGACAGTATACTTTTAGGTAAGAGTGGTCATCGTTTAATGCAAAAAATTGCAGGAAATGTATGGCGTCCGATTAATGATGATAACGAAATAGACCCAGAAGATGGGAATGATATTGTTTCTACAATAGATATTAATGTTCAGGATGTTGCAGAAAATTCCCTGATGAATTCTTTAAAGAAACATGGGGCGGACCATGGGTGTCTGATATTGATGGAAATAAAAACGGGTGAAGTAAAAGCAATAGCAAATTTAAAAAAGGGTAAAGATTCTTCCTATGTGGAAAATTTGAATTATGCTGTAGGTGTCGCCACTGTTCCAGGGTCTACAATAAAGCTAGCATCAATGATTGCCCTGATGGAGGACTATAATATGAAGCTGGATGAATTGGTTGATATCGGTGATGGTACCTGTTATTATAGTAATCGTAAAGTTAGTGATGCAGAGCGTCCTGAAAAAAGTAATTTGTCAGCACTTGAAGTTTTTGAACACTCTTCAAATGTTGGAGTAACAAAATTAGTTACCCGCTATTATGCAAAAGATCCGCAAAAATTTATTGACCGTTTATATAAAATGAATTTGAATTCGCCTTTGAATATTGATATTCCGGGTGAAGCTGTTCCTTATTTTAAAAACACAAATGATAAAACCTGGTCACAGATTTCTTTGCAATGGATAAGCCATGGCTACGAATCAAGAATCACACCACTTCAGATTTTAAATTTTTATAGTGCCGTAGTAAATAATGGAAAAATGATGCGACCCATGTTTGTGAAAGAAATTCGAAACCGCGGAAAAGCAATAAAAACTTTTGAGCCACAGGTAATCAATCCATCTATATGCTCACAGGCAAGTGTAGATAAAGCAAAAAAAATGATGGAAGCTGTTGTACTGAATGGAACAGGAAAGGGATTAAAAGGGTCAAGCTATCAAATAGCGGGAAAAACGGGTACAGCTCAAATGGGTTTGGTAAATGGAAAGATGACTTATCAAGCTTCTTTTGTTGGCTATTTTCCTGCTGATAACCCTAAATATGCATGCATCGTGGTAGTTAGTGCCCCCAGTGGAGATTTGTATTATGGAGGTTCCGTTGCTGGTCCTGTATTCAAAGATGTTGCAGATAAAGTGTATTCCACCAGTCTCGAAATCCACAAAGAAATTAATTCCGTTCAGCCCAAATACGCTGTGAGAGCCCCGATGGTAAAGGATGGAAATAAACTGGAAATTCAGAATGTTCTTTCTGCATTACAGGTGAAAAATGTAATGAATAATAGTAATGGCGAATGGGTTTCAACTTCTACAATGGATTCATCTTCAGTAAATTTTTCTTCTAAAAATATTGAAGAGACTTTGAAACGAGGAATAGTGCCGGACCTGGTTGGAATGACCGCCAGAGATATTTTATTCTTGCTGGAGAACAATAATTATATGCATGTTAAACTGGTAGGAAGTGGAGCTGTTTCATCACAGTCATTAACTCCGGGAACAACTTATACCAAAGGAACTAAAATTGAATTGACATTACTATAATGAAATTATTAAAGGATATTTTATATAAAGTAAGTTTAGTTGAAGTGGTTGGTTCAACCAATGTTGCTATTACTTCTATCAGTTTTGATTCAAGGAAAATTGAAAAAGACAGTCTGTTTGTGGCCATAAATGGATTAAGTAGTGATGGCCATAAATACATTGATGAAACAATTAAGGCAGGAGCGATAGCAATTTTATGCCAGGAATTACCTTCGGAATTAAACGATAAAATTACCTATATAAAAGTTAATGATTCAGGTTTGGCCTTAGGAATTATTGCAGGTAATTTTTATGGTAACCCTTCGGATTTTATTAAATTGGTTGGTGTTACAGGAACTAATGGAAAGACGACTACAGTAACCTTGCTGTTTAGCTTGTTTAAAAAACTGGGATATAAAGTAGGTTTACTTTCCACAGTAAAGAATCAAATTAATAATGAAATAATTCCTTCGATACATACTACTCCTGATGCCATTCAACTGAATTCATTGTTGTCTCAGATGGTTGAAAAAGGTTGTTCTTATTGTTTTATGGAAGTGAGTTCCCATGCTGTTGTTCAAAATAGAATTTCAGGAATTCATTTTACAGGAGGAGTGTTCACCAATATTACGCACGATCACTTGGATTATCATAAAACCTTTGACGAATATATCAAAGCAAAGAAAAGGTTTTTTGACAGTCTGGGCCCAGATGCTTTCGCTTTAACAAATAAGGATGATGCGAATGGGATGGTAATACTGCAAAATTCCAAAGCGGAAAAAAAGACCTATTCTCTTCTTTCAATGGCAGATTTTAAATGCAAAGTGGTGGAGAATCAATTCAGTGGCTTGCTTTTGAATATTGATAACCAGGAGGTGTGGAGTAAATTAATCGGAAAGTTTAATGCATATAATTTATTAGCAGTTTATTCTACGGCAATCTTGTTAAAAGAAGATAAAACAAATGTTTTAACAACATTAAGTTCTTTGAGTTCAGTAGAAGGCAGGTTTCAGTATGTAAGAACAGAAAATGGAGTGATGGGTATTGTTGATTATGCTCATACCCCGGATGCATTGGTTAATGTTTTAAAAACAATAAATGACATACGGACAGGTAATGAACAGGTAATAACTATTGTAGGGTGTGGTGGAGACAGGGATGCTGCAAAACGCCCGATGATGGCAAAGATAGCTTGTGACCTAAGCAATAGGGTAATTCTTACTTCAGATAACCCAAGAAACGAGGATGCGGAAACCATAATAAAAGAAATGCAAACAGGAGTTGATGCTGTAAATAGGAAAAAAACAATTTCTATTACAGATAGAAGTGAAGCAATCAAAACAGCCTGCTCGTATGCAAAACAAGGAGATATAATACTGGTTGCAGGCAAAGGACATGAAAAATATCAGGAAGTAAAAGGAATTAAATATCCATTCGATGATATGGATGTATTGCAGGAAAATTTAAAACTATTTGAAAAATAATGTTGTACTATTTGTTTGATTTTTTAGACAGGAAGTTTGATTTCCCCGGAGCCGGGGTGTTTCACTATATAACTTTCCGGGCAGCAATGGCATTGATGCTATCACTATTGATTTCAATGGTATTTGGTAAACGTTTTATCAATTTACTGCAAAGGAAACAGGTAGGCGAAACTATCCGTGATTTAGGTCTTGCTGGCGAAAAACAGAAAGCAGGAACCCCTACAATGGGAGGGTTAATTATTATTTCCGCAATCCTTTTTCCTACCCTTCTTTTCGCAAGGCTGGATAATATTTACATCATCCTTATGATTGTTTCTACGATTTGGCTTGGATTGATTGGTTTCCTGGATGATTATATTAAAGTATTTAAAAAGAATAAGAAAGGTCTTGCCGGGAAATTTAAAGTTATGGGACAAGTCGGACTTGGCTTGTTCATTGGTTTCACGGTTTATTTCCATCCTGATATAAAAACTAAAGTTGAGATTCCGCTAGAGTTAGTTAGTAAAATGGAAGCAGATAAAGTAACAAAAATTGTAGAAACTGATGGGCAAACACACTATATGTATGATAGGAAATTGCCTAATACAACCATTCCATTTGTAAAAAATAATGAGTTTAACTATTCCTCAATTATGGCTGTGTTTGGTGAAGGAATGAGGAAATACACCTGGATACTCTATGTTTTGGTTGTAATTATAATTATCACTGCAGTTTCAAACGGGGCCAATATTACTGATGGTATTGATGGACTTGCAACAGGAACATCCGCCATCATAGGGACCACTTTAGGAGTATTTGCATATATATCAGGTAACATGATTTTTGCAGACTATCTGAATGTTATGTATATCCCAAATTTCGGAGAGATGGTGATTTTTATAGGAGCATTTGTAGGAGGGTGCGTAGGCTTTCTTTGGTACAATGCTTATCCCGCACAAGTTTTTATGGGTGATACAGGTAGTCTGACACTTGGTGGAATTATAGCAGTTTTTGCGATTGCAGTAAGAAAGGAGCTATTAATTCCAATTCTATGTGGAATCTTTTTAATTGAAAATGTTTCTGTAATGATGCAGGTTGCTTATTTCAAATATACAAAGAAAAAATATGGAGAAGGCAGAAGGATATTTCTGATGTCTCCATTGCATCATCATTATCAGAAAAAAGGGTTTCATGAAGCGAAAATTGTTTCCAGATTTTGGATTGTTGGAATCATGCTGGCGGTTTTGACCATTGTAACTTTGAAGTTGAGGTAATGAAACGTTTGGTAATTCTGGGTGGAGGGGAAAGTGGAGTGGGAGCGGCAGTGCTTGCAAAAAAAAAGGGATTTGAAGTTTTTCTTTCCGATAAAGGAAAACTAAAAGATAAATACAAAGATGTTCTTTTAAATTATGGAATAAAATGGGAAGAAGAAAAACACTCTCTGGAACTTATTATGAATGCTGACGAAATAATTAAAAGTCCCGGAATTCCTGATAGTTCTGATTTAATAAAAGCTTTAAAATTAAAGGGAATAGGAGTGATTTCAGAAATAGAATTTGCCGGTAGATATACAAAAGCCAAGAAGATATGTATTACCGGAAGTAATGGAAAGACAACAACAACTCTTCTTCTTTATCATTTGATGAAGAGGGCTGGATTAAATGTAGGGTTGGCAGGAAACGTAGGGCAAAGTTTTGCGATGCAGGTGGCAGAAAATGATTTTGAATATTATGTTTTGGAGTTAAGTAGTTTTCAGTTGGATGGGATGTATGAATTTAAAGCAGATATCGCCATTCTATTAAACATAACACCGGACCATTTGGACAGGTATGAAAACAAATTGGAAAATTATGCAGATTCTAAATATAGAATAGTTCAAAACCAGACCGAAAGTGAAGCTTTTATATTTTGTATTGACGATGAAGTAACAATGAAAACGATAAAGAATAAAATAATTAAAGCAAAAAGATATCCTTTTTCAATCAGGGAAAAAGTAGAACAGGGAGCATTTATAAATGAAAACAATCAAATAGTAATAAACACAAATAAACAAAACCAAATAATTATGACAATACAAGAATTAGCTTTGCAAGGCAAACACAACATTTACAATTCAATGGCAGCTGGAGTTGCCGGTAAATTGGTGGAAATCAGAAAAGAGACAATTCGCGAAAGCCTTTCTGATTTTCATAATATCGATCATCGGTTGGAACTGGTTGGTAACATTCATGGTGTGGAATTTATTAATGATTCCAAAGCAACAAATGTAAACTCAACCTGGTATGCATTGGAAAGCATGGAAAATCCTGTTATTCTTATTCTTGGAGGGGTTGATAAAGGGAATGATTATTCTATGCTGAATGATCTGGTGAAGGAGAAGGTGAAAGCTGTTATTTGTCTTGGAGCAGATAATAAAAAAATAATAAAAGCTTTTGGAGGGATGGTAGAAACTATTCTGGAAGCAAAATCAGCAGGTGAGGCAGTAGCACAAGCCTATAAACTTGGAAAAAAGGGGGATACTGTTTTGTTATCTCCTGCCTGTGCAAGTTTCGATTTGTTCGAAAACTATGAAGATCGAGGAACACAATTTAAGGAAGCGGTACGAGCTTTATAATAGTTGATTTAGTTTATTAATAAGAAAATGAATCTGTTTAAACACATAAAGGGTGATATTGTAATCTGGACGGTAGTATTACTGCTTTCTCTTTTGTCTGTGTTAGTAGTTTATAGCTCGGTAGTGGCTTTGGCTTACCATTATAAAGATGGAGATACAGGTTTATATTTACGAAAACATATTTTTATTGTAGCTTCAGGGATTTTTCTGATGTATTTAATACATAAAGTTAAATACTCATATTTTTCACGAATTTCACAAATAGCAATTTTTTTAGCTGCACCTTTATTACTTTATACATTATTGAAAGGTGTTAGTGCAGGTGAAGCCAGTCGTTGGTTATCTATTCCTGGAACATCATTGACATTCCAAACTTCTGATTTCGCTAAATTGGCTTTAATTACCTATGTGGCGAGGATGTTATCCGTAAAACAGGATGTAATTAAAGATTTCAGGAAAGCTTTTTTACCTGTTGTTATTCCTGTTATAATCATTTGTGCATTAATACTACCGGCAAATTTTTCTACTGCAGCTTTGTTGTTCTTAACCTGCCTTGTATTGATGTTTGTAGGTAGAATAAATACAAAACACTTATTAATTCTCATTGGCTCAGGAATTGTTTTTGGTGCACTGTTAATTGTAATGATTTTTAATTTTCCGACAATCATCAAAAGAGGGGAAACCTGGAAAGCGCGAATTGAAAATTTCCGAAGTGGACAAAGTGAAGCAAATTTTCAATCGGAGCAGGCAAAAATTGCTATTGCAACAGGAAAAGTTTTCGGCAAAGGGCCAGGTAACAGTAACCAACGTAATTTCCTTCCTCAGGCATCTTCCGATTTTATTTTTGCAATAGTGATTGAAGAGTGGGGATTGATTTCCGCAATTATCATTGTTTTTTTATATGTGATTTTATTATTTCGTGGAATCCGAATTGCAAATAAGAGCGAAAGAACGTTTGGAAGTTTATTGGCAATTGGTTTAACTTTTAGCCTTGTTTTTCAGGCAATGATTAATATGGCTGTTGCCGTTAGTTTATTTCCGGTTACCGGTCAACCATTACCACTTGTGAGCATGGGAGGAACTTCCATTTGGTTCACCAGCATTTCAATCGGGATAATACTGAGCGTCAGTCGTGAAATTGAAAACCCAAAAATATTAGCAGAAACAATTGAAACAACTTAAAGTCATATTGAGCGGAGGAGGCACGGGAGGACATATTTTCCCTGCTATTGCTATTGCGAATGCTATAAAAGCATTACGACCGGACACCGAATTTTTATTTGTTGGTGCAGAAGGGAAAATGGAAATGGAAAAAGTTCCTGCAGCAGGATATAATATTGTTGGCCTTTGGATAAGTGGTTTCCAGCGAAAGTTGACGATGGCAAATGTTGTTTTCCCATTTAAAGTTATAAGTAGTTTATTCAGAGCAAAAAATATATATAAGTCATTTAAGCCTGATGCAGTAATTGGAACAGGAGGGTTTGCAAGTGGACCTATGCTGAATATTGCAACAAAATATGGAGCAGTAACTTTAATACAGGAGCAAAATTCATATCCAGGAATGACCAACAAAATTCTTTCAAAAAAGGTAGATAGAATTTGTGTGGCCTATAGTGAAATGCAAAAGTATTTCCCAAAAGAGAAATTGCTTTTAACCGGTAATCCGGTGAGACAAGATATATTAAGTTTAGATGGAAAAAGGGAAAGAGGGTTGGAACAGTTTGGTTTAAGTTCTGATAAAAAAACCATATTGGTTACAGGAGGTAGTTTGGGAGCAAGAACAATCAATGAAAGTATATTGAATTGTCTTGAGGAATTTAAAAGAAATAATATTCAATTAATCTGGCAAACAGGAAAGGCTTTTTACGAGACAGCAAAAGTAGCCGTTTCGAAATTGGAAGTAGACGGAATTAAAGTATATGATTTTATAAGGAAGATGGATTATGCTTATTCTGTTTCTGATTTGGTCATTTCCAGGGCCGGAGCAATTTCGATATCTGAATTATGCCTGGTAAGGAAACCATGCATTTTAATTCCATCTCCGAATGTTGCTGAAGACCATCAAACAAAAAATGCAATGGCACTGGTTACACATAAGGCTGCTGTGATAATTAAAGATAATGAAGCAAGGGAAAAGTTGTGCAATCAGACATTGACGTTAATTAAAGATTCAGAGCAGTGCAATAAACTATCTGAAAATATAGGCAGGCTGGCATTTCAGGACTCGGCAAATGTAATTGCAAATGAAATTTTACGTTTGATTAATAACAAAACGAAGTAGAGAATAAAAAAAGTGAAAGTAGATTTTAAAAATATTGAACAAATTTATTTTCTTGGTATTGGAGGAATTGGAATGAGTGCGCTTGCCAGATATTTTAATTCGATGGGGAAAAGTGTAAGCGGTTATGATAAAACACCAACAAAGCTTACAGATGAACTTATTCAGGAAGGTATTCCTGTTCACTTCGAAGATAATATTAAATTTATTCCTGCCTCCATCAAAGAGCTTCCGTATAAGATTGAGAATATTCTTATTGTTTATACCCCTGCTGTTCCAAAAGATCACAAGGAGTTTATCTATTTCAAAGAAAATGGTTTTGTAATTAAAAAGCGTGCAGAGGTATTGGGAATGATTACAGAAAACTCATATACCGTTGCAGTTGCCGGGACTCATGGAAAAACAACCACTTCTTCGTTAATTGCTCATATTCTTAAAACAGGAAATCTTGACCCTTCTGCTTTTTTAGGAGGCATCACACAGAATTATGAAACAAATCTTTTATTAGGTTCAAATCTTGAATCAGAAAATAATTTAGTAGTGGTTGAAGCAGATGAATATGATAGGTCCTTTCTTACGCTTCATCCGGAAATAGCTGTTATTACATCTGTGGATGCTGATCACCTGGATATTTATGGGGATGAAAAATACATGCAGGAGTCATATTCATTATTTGCGCGCCAGGTAAAATCAAAATTGATAGTAAAAAGAAGTATAGAAAGTAAAATTGATTCCGGCAGAAGGGCAATAACTTATTCAATAAGTGATGATCGGGCGGATTTTTTTGCACAGAATATTAAAATTTCTAACGGTTTTTATTATTATGAAATCGTCACACCGACTAATATTTTTACCGATGTAACATTAGGTCTTCCGGGATTACATAATGTTGAAAACTCCGTTGCTGCTGTGGCAGTGGTAAGTGAATTAAATATTTCTGAAGCAGCAATAAAACTTGCCCTGAAAACATTTGGCGGTGTAAAAAGAAGATTTGATTACCAGATAAAGACAGATAGTATGGTATTCATTGATGATTATGCACATCATCCGGAGGAACTAAAAGCGACAATTAATTCGGTTAAGGAAATGTACCCGGATAAAAAAATAACAGGTGTCTTTCAACCTCATCTTTTTTCCCGAACACGTGACTTTGCAGATGATTTTGCACGTAGTCTCGATTTATTGGATGAATGTATATTAATGGAAATATATCCTGCCAGGGAATTGCCAATGGAAGGAGTAACTTCCCAAATGTTATTGGATAAAATGAAATCTACAAATAAGAGTATTAGTCAAAAAAATGATTTGGTTTCAGATATATTGAAAAGGGAAATTGAAGTGTTGTTAACATTAGGAGCTGGAGATATCGATACGTTTGTCGAACCAATTAAAAATGCGTTGATAAATAAATAATCGATAGAGCACTTGATGAAAAAGCTTAAAAAAATATTGTTTATTACTCTTTGGTTCGGTTTAATAGTTGGCCTGTTGCTAACTATGGGATTTGTAAACAAGCAGCAGGATTCATTGCTTTGTAAAAATCTGGATATTAAAGTTAATCAGGATGATGAAGTTTATTTTTTAAATAAAATGGATATAGCTCAATTAATAAAGAACAGAGGAGATTCAATTGTTGGACAGCCTAAATCAACAGTAAACGTTTCCGAGATTGAAAAGGCATTAAACAGTCATGAAGATATTGCTAAAGCGGAAGTGTTTATGACGATTGATGGAGATATGAAAGTAAATGTTAAGCAACGTAAGCCAGTATTAAGAATCATTAATTCAAATGATGATAGTTATTACTTGGATGATACTGGGAAGCTAATGCCGTTATCTGGCAAGTATACTGCGAGAGTAATTGTAGCTAATGGCAACATCCAGGAACCATATTCTACACATTACATGTATACAATGGAAGATATAGCGAATGACAGCATAATGAAAGCAAATAGTATGCTTGATGAATTGTTTGCTATGGGAACTTATATTAATGCAAATGAATTTTGGAAATCTCAGGTACAACAGATTTATATAAATAAAGAAAAGGATATGGAAATTGTTCCATTGGTTGGAGATCAGAAAATAATATTTGGTGATACCACAGCTATGCATGAAAAATTCAAAAAGCTGATGACCTTTTATACTCAAGGTTTAAATACCACAGGCTGGTGGGATAGATATTCAACAATAAATTTAAAATTCAAAAATCAAATAGTTTGTACTAAAAAATAATTACACATGGAACCATCAGAAATAGTAGTAGGTTTAGACATCGGAACAACCAAAATTGTGGCCATTGTAGGTCGCAAAAATGAATTCGGGAAAATAGAAATTCTTGGTATGGGTAAATCTGAATCCTATGGAGTTGCCCGTGGAGTAGTTCAAAACATTGATAAAACAGTTGAAGCAATTCGGGTGGCAGTAGCTGAAGCGGAAACAAAATCCGGTGTTGAAATAAAAATAGTCAATGTAGGAATTGCGGGTCAACATATAAAAAGTAACCAGCATAGAGGAATTAAAACGCGCGCGAGTGCAGAAGATGAAATTTCACAAAATGATATTGATGCATTGATTGATGATATGTTTAAACTTGTCATGCAGCCAGGGGAAGAAATTATTCATGTGGTTCCGCAGGAATATATTATTGATAATGAATCAGGAATTAAAAACCCGATTGGTATGGCAGGAATACGATTGGAAGCCAATTTTCATATCATAACCGGTCAAATTGCTGCAGCGAGAAATATTTATAAATGCGTTCAGAAAGCAGGACTGGAAATTCCGGATAAAACAGGTTTAACTTTAGAACCTCTTGCATCTTCGGATGCTGTTTTGAGTGACGAAGAAAAAGAAGCAGGAGTGGTGCTTGTTGATATTGGTGGCGGAACTACTGATATTGCAATTTTCCAGGATGGTATTATACGTCATACTGCTGTTATTCCTTTCGGAGGCAATATTATTACAGAGGATATCAAAGAGGGATGCACCATAATTAAAGGCCAGGCGGAGTTATTGAAAATAAAATTTGGTTCCGCACTTGCAAGTGAAAACCAGGAAAATGAAATTGTTTCTATTCCCGGATTAAGAGGACGTCCCCACAAAGAAATTTCCGTGAAGAATTTATCTGCCATCATACAAGCAAGAATGGAAGAAATTATTGAACACGTTTATTATGAAATTAAAAACTCGGGATACGAGAAGAAATTAATTGCTGGAATTGTTGTTACAGGAGGTGGGGCGTTATTGAAACACGTAACACAGTTGGTGGAATATATTACAGGTATGGATACACGTATTGGATATCCTAACGAACATCTGGCGAAAGGAAGCGAAACAGTAACCAGTCCAATGTATGCTACTTCCTTAGGGCTTGTTATGAAAGGGCTTGAGGCGCTTGAAAAGCAGAATAAAAAGAACACAGTTAAAGATAATTCATCGAAAATAAAGGGGCATTCAAAAGAAAAATCAGGAGGCTTTTTTGATAAACTCAAAGGTTTTTTTGATGACGACTCTGTTCAACAATAAGAAAAATGGTAACAGAAATTAACATTCAATAGTTTATAACTAACTAAATTGGGGTTAATTCCATATTAAAAAATAAGGCAATTTTAAGCCATTAAAAAATAATATTGCCTTAAGGCTTTAATAACAATAGTATTAAAAAAATAAAAATGATGAAATTTGATTTACCTCAGGACAACTCAGCGATTATTAAGGTAATTGGAGTTGGTGGTGGTGGCAGCAATGCTGTCAATCACATGTATAAACAAGGAATTAAAGGAGTTGATTTTATAGTTTGCAATACCGATCAGCAGGCGTTGGATATGAGTCCTGTGCCTTTAAAAATGGTATTGGGAGCAACATTAACAAAAGGCCGTGGTGCAGGTTCTTTGCCGGAGGTTGGCAGAAATGCAGCGATTGAAACCATCGAAGAGATAAAAAATATTTTAGGAAATAACACTGAAATGCTTTTTATAACTGCCGGTTTGGGTGGAGGTACAGGAACAGGTGCTGCACCTGTGATAGCTCAAGCTGCAAAAGAAATGGGAATACTTACCGTTGGTATTGTTACCATCCCTTTTGGGTTTGAAGGGAAAAAACGTAAAGCTCAGGCTGATGCGGGTTTAGAAGCATTGAAACAAAATGTGGATACTTTACTAGTTATCAGCAACGATAAGTTACGTGAAATATATGGTAATTTAAAAGTTACTGAAGCGTTTGGTCATGCGGACGATATTTTAACAACGGCTGCAAAAGGAATTGCGGACATTATCACTACTACTTTGCAAATCAATACCGATATTAACGATGTTAAAACGGTAATGAAAGACAGTGGCGTAGCAATAATGGGCTCTGCCCAAGCAAGCGGAGAACACCGCGCTTTACGTGCTGTTGAACACGCCATGTCATCTCCGTTATTGAATGACAGCAATATTAAAGGTGCACGTTATGTATTGGTAAATATTACCTGTGGTGAAGATGAGATTACAATGGATGAGTTAGGTGAAATTACTGACTTTATACAGGATGCTGCTGGTATGTCAGCCGAAGTAATAAAAGGATATGGAGTAGATTTATCATTAGGTGATAAAGTAAATGTTACCATTATTGCAACCGGATTTAACTCTCATAACGAAGCAGGAATTCACTTTGAAACAAAAGCACCAGAAAGAAAAGTTCATATTCTGGAGCCGGATGCAAAAAAAGAAGAAATGCCGTTTGCACAAGTAAGTGCTGAGAGCACCGAAGTTGAAGAAACTTTTATTAAAGAAGAAGAAGAAATGGTTATGACTTCTTACATTAAAGTAGAAGAAGTAGTTGCTCCAGTAGTAAATGAAATAATTGTTGCTGAAGAAGAAGTTCAGGAAGAAATAGTTCCGGAACCGGTTTTGTTTGTGAACGAAATACAAGCAGAATTGGAGCAATTAGAAGAAACCTTGGAAGAGAAAAAAGAAATAACTTTCGAATTCGAGATTACCAATACAAAAACTGTTGTTGAAGAACCATTCATCATTTCAAATGCGGTAGAAGAACCTTTGTTTTCAAAATCTGAAGATGAAAAAACAATTGTTGCAAAATCGGATAATGATGAACAATTAAGAAAAGCTCAGGATAGAGTTGCTAAATTAAAAGCACTAAGTCATAAATTAAAAAGCCCGAATGGTTTATCAGAGTTGGAAAATGAACCGGCATATAAAAGAAGAAATATTAATTTGGAAGCTACACCTCATTCTTCCGAGTCGCAGGTATCTCGTTATACCTTGTCAGAAGGGGATGATAAAAGTGCGGAGATTAAACCGAATAATTCTTTTTTACACGACAATGTTGATTGATTGATTAAATAGTTAATTGAAAAAAACCTGCCTCATTTTGATGGCAGGTTTTTTTTTGAGTAAAGCTTAACGCTCTATTATTCCTTTTATCTGTTTAAGAAAAACGTCCATCCCATCCAAAGAGTGTTTGTAACCAGCTTCATTTGCGAACCCGATTTGTGTCCAGGTAAGTGTGGTTGAATTGTTTTCATTGCCTGATAAATTATAAATCACCAGGTTGTAGTTTCCTGGTTTGTCTTCCATGCCGGAAAACCCACTCCAATAACGATACGTAATCAATGTGTTTAATATATTTTCAACAACTTTTCCTTTGTCCATATATTTTTTCCCTTCCCATTCTCCCTGGAAAATAATATCGCTACCTACTTTCCAATCAGTGATGGTTTCCGTGCCAAACAAGTATTCTTTTATTATTTCAGGATTTGTAAGCGCATTCCATACCTTTTCGCGGGAAGCATTTACTTCAATTGATTTTGATACTACCAAGTCATGCTTCATCTTTTTTGTATTTATTTAGTTTGAATATTTTCTGCAATTGTACTTAATTCATTTATTGTTTTCCAGTTTCGCGTAGTTGCTGTTACTTTTAATTTGTTTTCAAAAAAGGTATTGCTAAGCTTGGAGTTTCCATAACTTACTGGGCAAAACAAATAAATATTTTTTCCGGATAAAATAAATTCATCTTCTCCAAATGTCAATTCTTTGATTTTATCAAAATTAACTTTTTCAGGAACCTGGGAAAGAAAGGTAATATGCAGACCTGTGTCAAGTTTTCTTTGGTTTACAAAAGGATTGCTTTGTATTACCTTCTTTAGTTCATTGGCCTCAATAACAATAACCGGAACATCATACGAAAATACTTCTTTTAATTTTTTTGTAATCAACTTTTCCAACACTTCCGGTTGGGTATCCTTATATTTGAAAACAATATTTCCGCTTTGAATATACGTTTGAACGTTTTTGAATTTTAAGGTCTCGCACATTGCCCTTAATGCATCCATTTTTAACGGTTTGCTCCCACTTACATTTATTCCTCTTAAAATGGCAATAAAGGTTTTCATATTTTTATTTTAAAGATTGTATTTTTTTTAATCACTATCTGTTCTCATTTTCTTGGATGTCTTTCTCAATATCTTTTGAACGGGAAGAAAGTGTCTTAATAAAAAGAGCGATGTTTTTTCCTGTTTGCTGGAATCAAGATTCTAATTGAGAGAATATTGAAATAAGAATAATCTTGGTAATATTTGCTGCAATATTAATTAATTTCTCCAATTGAATATTATTTATTGAAAAGTAGTCTAACTTTTTAACTATTCCCTTTTAATAAACCCTTTGTGTTTTTCTCCTTTTTATATTCAAATTAGTCTAATTTTGTAAGAACTAATAAATCAAATAACCTATGAAAATAAATTACAAAATGATTTCTAAACAAATAAAAATGGCATGCGCAGTAAGTTTACTATTACTGGCAGGTAAAACATTTTCGCAAAATCAAAATGCCCTTAACTTTGACGGAGTGGATGATAACGTGACTGCTCCTAATGCATCTGGATTGATAGCAAACTCAATGCAAATATCGATGTCATGTTGGGTTTACCCTACCAATGCTGCTCCAGGGTTCCCGGATTTTGATGGCTTTGCCGGGTTCAGAAATAATACTGATGCTGACTTTTATATGCTTCAACTTACGGCTTCCAGCCTTGAGTGCCGTTTCAGAAATAGTAGCGGAGTTAATTATGATATTGTTTCAAACGGATTGGTTTTAAACACCTGGCAACATTACACAATGACTTATGATGGAATAAAACTAAGAGTTTATAGAAACGGGGTAATAAGCGACTCATTGGCAGCTTCTGGTGCAATCACTAATACTGCAGAATCTTTTTATGTGGGTGATCTTCCTTACCAGGGCACCGATTTTTATTTAACAGGTCAATTGGATGAAGTGAGTCTTTGGGGGCAATCCCTCTCTGCTTCTGATGTAAGTTGCATATATTTAAATGGAATAGATTCTAGCAATAATAATCTTGAGTTATTGTATCGTTTTAACCAGGGAACTGCTGGAGGAACAAATACTGGAATAGCCAGCCTGTTGGATTCCAAATCAAATATTAACGGGACTATTGCCAATATGGCGCTCACAGGAACTACTTCCAATTTTGTAATAGGTATTGATAATTCCTTTACCCGTGCAGGTGTGGTTTGTTCGGGACATGCTTACAATTTTTACGGGCAGAATTTAACAGCAGCCGGTACTTATACAGGTTATGCGCCTGTTTCAGGAGCTTGTGACTCCACTATTATATTAACCTTAACCACCATTGATACTTCGGTAGTTTTGGTCGGAGGCGCATTACATTCCAATCAATCGGGAGGTGTTACTTATCAATGGATTAATTGCGCTACAGGAGCGGTTGGAGGTGCTACCAGCCAGAATTTTACTCCAACCGCAAATGGCAATTATCAATGTGTGATCAGTTCTCCAAACGGATGTTTTGCCTCTTCAGGCTGTCATCATTTTGGTGCTGCGGGTATTTATGAAAATGCATTGGATAATTTAATTTCAGTTTATCCTAACCCGACAAATGCTTTATTCACCATTAACACGGATAAAATAAAAATAAAGGAAATAAGAGTGGTGAATATTTTAGGCAAAGAAATATTGGAGCAAAAAGATGATTCTAAAAAAATGAATTATTCAATTGATATTTCAAACCAACCTATGGGAATATATTTTGTTACCATTCTTACTGAATCAGGGCAGGTAAATAAAAAGATTATAAAGCAATAGCTAAACTAGTTTACTTTTTTTTAGATTCCTCACTTCGTTCGGAATGACAGGTTCTCCCTAATTAATAATGATTCTGTCATTCCGAAAGAAGTGAGGAATCTGAATTTGTTTAGTAGTTTAAGCAATAACAAAAGATTAGCTACCTACTAAGTTTAATGAATCTATTTAAACCAAAAAAGCGAAAGATATTCTTTCGCTTTTTTGGTTTCTTAAGGTTTTAAATGTGCAATATTGTTTAATGGCGTTCCTTAACATTAAAATTACACTTTCTTTATAAAACCGTAATCCGTTTCCTTTCCTTAAAAGTTTATTGTTATTTAATTTTGTGTTGCAATAAAAACAATGAAAAAGTATCTCATCACCTGTTTAGTCATCTTCTCTTCGCTTATCGTATTTGCTGGTAATCCATCAAGTACCAGTGAGAAAAAATCTACTGCATTGGTATCTGGTAAGGTGATTGATAATGTTTCTGGGGAAGAAATTGCAGGTGCGGAAATTGTAGTTAATGATAAAATTATTTATACGGACCTGGATGGTAATTTCTCGTGCACCATTGATGTGAACAATACCGAAGCAGTAATAAAGTATATTTCTTATAACGATAGCAAGGTGAAAATAAACCCTTACTGTTATAATACCCTTTCCATAGAATTAACATCAAAGTAACATTCCTTACAACCTGTAAAAGCGCCTGTAATAGTAATTACAGGCGCTTTTTGTTTTCATTCTTCAACTTACAAGTTAATTTAATATTAACTTAACATGAAAGCATTTACCTTTGTGTTAACAAAAGAGTAAATAATTAGTTCTCTCTTTTTAATCAAATAAAAACTTTGAAACCATGAAAAAATTAATCTTTATAACCATCGCAATCATAGTGTTTGCTTTTGGAACATCGGCTCAAAACATTACTGTAAAGGAAGGAATGTATTATGAACAAGGGAAATTATATACAGGAACCTATACTGAACTTAATGTTTCAGGTAGTAAAAAACTGACCGCAACAATTGTTGATGGAAAAATGAATGGGGCTGTAACTTACTATTTCGATAATGGAATGATAATGGAAACTGGCGAATTTGCTGCTAATGAAAAAAGCGGTCAATGGCTTAGGTATGACGAAACCGGAAGAAAAACCGGGGAGGCACATTACCTTGCTGGAAAAAAAGACGGTAACTGGATGATATGGGATTTTAACGGAAATAAACGAAGCGAAATGCACTACGCAAAAGGTGAAAAAGTTGGGAAATGGATGCAGTGGGATGAGATAGGAAATGTAACCAGCGAAAAAGTATATACTACATTATAATAGATTCGAATTCCTATTCAGTAAGTATAGTTATTTTACTATACTTACTGAACCCATAAAGTGGTGGGTATCTCCGTAAATATCGGAGAGTTGTACTTTCCAAACATAAACATCAATCTCCGATACCTCTATTCCATTATTTGCTTTGCCATCCCAACCTGTTGAAGCATTGTGAGTATAATAAATCATATTTCCCCATCGGTCGAAAATCCACATTTCAAAAGAAGAATTATCCCAACCGGAACCTTTAGGCATAAAATAATCATTGGTGCTGTTATGGTTGGGCGAAAAAGCATTGGGTGCATAAAAAGTAAACCCGTTGCTGATAACCACATAATGAATAACAGTATCTGTGCACCCCTGTGAAGTAGTAATAATTAATGTTACCGGGAAAGTGCCGAGTGAACTGTAGGTATGAACTGGGTTATTATCTATTGCACTTGAATTATCCCCAAAATTCCATAACCAGGAGGCTGCACTTTGCGTTTGATTGTAAAAATAAATAACAGGATTGTCCAGGCTGGTTTCTGTTGGAGTACTTGTAAATTCAGCTTGTACACCCACAGGATTAGATAATCCGATGCAGGCAGTATCGGTGCAGCCATTCGCATCAGTTGCAGTTACGCAATAATTTCCCACCCCGATATTTATTAAGCTATCATTTGTTGAACCATTATCCCATTGATAATTATAGGGCAGTGTTCCTCCCGTAACAGTAGTTATAGCCATACCATTGCTTTGATTGTGACAAATAATCGGCAAAGAAGAAACATTAGCAATGATGTTTCCGATACTTTGAATAGTTGCTAAGGCAGTGGTAGTACAGCCGTTATTATCAGAAACAGAAACAGTATAATTTCCAGGAGCCAATGATGAGGCTATTGTTCCATTGCCGCCAGTAGGCAGCCAGGAGTAAGTGTATGGCAATGTTCCACCTGCAGCGGTTACGGTTGCTGTTCCATTGTTAAGTGTGCATTGCGAAGGGGTGTTCATTACATTAGCTGTTAGCGCACTTGCCGGCTGTGACACCGTGGTGGATGCATTTGCAGTGCAGGAATGTGCATCTGTTATGGTAACCGAATAAGTCCCTGCTATTAACCCGGAAGCGGTGGATGTATTTCCCGCGCTGGCAGACCATGTATAGGTATAGGGTGGAGTGCCACCTGTGGCAATAGCAGTAGCGGTTCCATTATTTCCTGCAAAACAACTAACCGGAGTGGAAGATGCAGTTGCGGAAAGTGCAGTAGTTGGTTGTGTAATGGTGGCAGTTGCAGTAACTGTGCAACCATTAAAATCTGTTGTGGTTACTGTATACGTACCAATTCCAAGTCCCGAAAGAGTGGCATTGGTTCCTCATCCTATCCATTGATAAGTATAAGGCAATGTGCCTCCTGTTGCAGTAACTGTAGCTGTTCCGTTAGTTCCACCAAAACAGCTTACCGGAGTATTACTTGTGGAAGCAGTTAATACAGAAGGTTGCGAAATAGTAGCAGTGGCGGTGGCAGAGCAAGCTCCCGCTGAAGTTACCGCAACTGTGTAAGTGGCTGGTGCAAGGCCTGAAATGCTTGCCGTTGTTTGCCCTCCGGGCGACCAGTTATAGGTAACCAGGCCAGCAGCTCCGGTAACATTCGCTATGGCTGTTCCGTTATTGGCACCATTGCAGGTAATATTTGTGACGGTAGTGGTAGCACCTAATATGGAAACAGGAATGGTAACTGAGTCCGAAGCATTGCAGGGACCGCTGGAAGTAAGTGTTACATTATAGGTCCCTGCCGAAGCATACGTATGTGATGGACTTTGAGCGGTAGAGGTAGCACCATCTCCAAAATCCCAAAGATAACCTGTGGGGCACATCAACGAAGTATTCGTGAAATTTATTGTATTTAGCCCGGCACAGGCATGCGTAAAGTTTGCAACATTTGCAGGGGCATTGTCTATAAGTATATCATCAATAGCTATTCCGTCATAGCTATTGCAGGTGGTTCCAGCCCCAAACAGAAAGCGAAAACGAACATTGGGTTGATT
The DNA here is from genome assembly GCA_947479085.1 of Bacteroidota bacterium. GTDB lineage: Bacteria > Bacteroidota > Bacteroidia > 2-12-FULL-35-15 > 2-12-FULL-35-15 > 2-12-FULL-35-15. Next base: position 64,473 of record CANJYB010000003.1, read on the forward strand.
GGCCAGCGAAGACATACAATGTTTGGCAGTAACCCATCCCAAACTTCCGTTTCCTCCCTGGCAGGCTCCGGAAGTAGCACCCGCTCTGCCGGTCCAGCCATGTTTCGGATTTGCAGAAGTTAGCCAGGTAACCGAGCCATAGTCGTACCAGTTAGCATTCAGGCAATTTACAGGGTCGCCAAATGCTCCTACATTGGTCCAGCTGGTAGCTCCGTTTAATGAATACTGAAGCACCATTCCATCGTATTTCCATTCGTCTTCCCAAAATATTTTAAACGAAATCCAGGGATAGTTCAATGTTGAAAAATCAAAACAAGGGCTCATTAGCCATGAAAGTTCGGAGTAATTATAAAATGAACCGGTGAGACCACCCGTCATCCAGCATTTGGTTCCGCCACCTGCACTGCTTATGGTAGCATGTGCGGGAGTTCCCCATGCCCAGTCCGAATTGGTTCCCCCTGAAGTCCAGGCCGGAGAGGTTTCGAAACCCTGGTTATACGGAAACGTGGAAATAACAGATCCGCACTGCGCAATGGACAAACTGCCGTGCAGAAAAAAAACTAAAATAATAACCGGTAACCTGAAAATTTTTAACACCCTTTTTGCTGAACTGATACAGATTGCTGAAAGCGGTTAAGAAATCTTATTGGAGCAGATAACTTCTTTAGGGTGTTCACTAACAATTTTTAACGATGCAAAATTACTCATAAAAATGATGGGGATATTTCTTTTTAATGAACGTTTTGTTAATAAATCAGTTGAGGAATCGAAATTAATTTAATAGATGACAAAGCCCATGACGTTTTGCAATTAACGAAAAATGAATTTGACGAAAAAGCCAGGGTTAAGTTTAAAGTTTTTAATGGTTTGCTCATTTATGGGAAATTTTACTCACTTGTGTAAAACCATTGTTTGTAGTAAATCCCTCCGTTTACCTCTGGTGTCGGAAAAATAATGAATTTGCCAAAAGAAAACAAGAAGGAGGAAAAAGTGCAAAAGGAAAAGGGAAAAGAAAAATGGAGAAAGGGAAAGGCCCACAGCTTTTTAGAAATTTTACATCAAAAAAGAGAAAAAATGAGCCAATTTTTCGAAATAATTATGCAGAGAAGGGAAAAGTGATAGTGGAGAAGGGAAAAGTGAGCGTTTTTTTCGAAAAAAACAGAAAAATTTCGAAATTCAAAACCGGGAAAGAAACCTAAAACGGACGATTTAAAAAATAATGAACAAATAAAATCAATTATGCTGGGTGCAGCCCTCTTTCTTATAACGCTAATGTTATAATTCAGTAAATTTCTTTTATAACCAAAACCTCCTGCTTTTGACAAAGAGCGGGAGGTTTTGTTTTTGGGATATTTAAATCGTTATAATTATTTGTTTTTCTTTTTACCTACAATAGTAAACATTCTTGAAATATTGAACCCGATTTTTAAACCCATTTTTTGCCAATCAGAGGTCGTATGTCCATATACCTGTGGCTCTATCATCCCTGCAGAGTTGGTAACGAATACCTGGAACACGTGCCCGCCTGTTTCAATGTCAATGCCCAAACCTACAGCATCATAAAACTTTTCGGTAGCATATTTATTTATTCGGTATTCATATTCCAGTTCAAGAGAAATACGCTTTGTTATTTTCATACGTGTGGCCAAACCAACAGCAAACAAGTCATTTTTATCATCCAGTTTATCCACTATATTATAATGTACCATGGTAGGCGAGAGCTGCAATGAAAAACGAGAATTGAATTTTCGGGCAATAATAACCTGGTAAGCATAAGATAGTCGGCTCGTTTGGTATTGATAACGGTCTATCTTGGTTGCCTCTGCATTAGGGTCGTTCATGGAAATATAATACATCCCTGCAAACAGTTTAATGGTAAAGGGTTGTTGGGGTCCCTTGGTTTGTTTAATCAATTTGTATTTTAAAAAACCATCGTAATTTTTTTCTAAAGAACTTCTTCCCACTCCCACTTCAAACCTTCCGTTTTTGCTGTATTCAAGTCCAAGACGAATGCTGGCACCACCATCCAGGCCCCAGAAATTATAACTTCCCGAATTCAAATCCCCGAAATGATGGGAGATGCGAAACTCCAAAGAGTTAGGTCCGGGCATTTCCACTGTATGAAAATTAATAAGCCGCGTACCTTTAAAAGTTGCGTAAACATATTCCTTGGTTTTCTTTTTAGGAACGGAATCGTCCAGCATTTTCAGCATGTCATCGTCCTGTGCTTTCAGGTTAATGCTGAAAGTAACAAGAAAAGCAAAAGTAAGAATGGATAAATTTTTTATCATTTTTATTGAGGGTAACTGGTCGTTGTCCATTTTTTAATTTTATTAATTGAGCATTCATCCAGTTTGGCGGCACTCTTTGGCATTGGTGAAGTGCCACTTGCCCACGAAACTGAATTATATAATTTACCTGACAGGCCCACGTTTTTAACCGCGGTATAAGTATCCAGACTGATACCTCCTGAAGGGGCGCCACCACTATGGCAGCTGGTACAGTTATTATCGATGATAGATTTTATTGCTCCTGCATAAGTTATTGTTCCGGAAGTGTCGCACGAAGAAGTTGGATTTAAACGTTCCAGGTTGTCGTAATAGCAGGAAGAAAAAGCAAGAAGATATAAAATCGTTCCTGTGAATAATAGGTAGGTTGTTTTCTTTTTCATGTTAGTTGTTTGGGGCACCAGCGTTAACCCATTTATTAAATGCAATTATTCTGCACGATGAAAGTTGCGGAGAGTTTTGTGGCATGGGTGGTACACCGCCCAAATGATTGATAGCATTGTATAGTCTTCCGGTATCCAATTGAAATTTGATAAGCGAATAGTTGGTAAGAATAGGAGTAGAGCTGGTATGACATCCAAGGCAATTGGCCTGAAACATTGGAAAAATGACTCCCGAAAAAGTTACGTTGTTGGTGTCAATATTACATTGACAATCTATTCCGTTAAGCATTCCCTGATTTACCCAGGCTTGCAAAAGATTAATCTGGCTGCTTGTCAGAGCAGGAGGAGCGTTGGCAGGAGGCATAATATCTATTCCACCTGTGCCGTGTACGCTGTTCATTAAGTCGCTTGCGGAAATTGTAGACATTACATTTCCATACGATGTTAGATTTATACCTTCCTGGTGTGTTGTTGCATCATGGCATCCAGCCTTGGCACAATTGGAAATAAGTAAAGGAAGTATTTCTTCAGCAAAACAAACGCTGTCTTTCACATTTCCACTGCCATTCCCGTTTCCGTTCCCATTTGAACTGGTAGGAGTGGGAATTTCGTTTGGTTGATGCCTGCAGGTAATTATGAACACCAAACCAAGAGCCGTTAAAATCAGAATTATTTTTCTTTTCATGTTAATGGGTTTTGTTTTATATGTGCAAAGGTAAATGGCGGCTAATTAATAAACTATGATGTATATCATAATGCAACATTATAGTTATTCTGTAAAGGAAAAATTCAAAATATTGTTTCATGCGAAAATAGACATTCTATTGATTTGTCAAATAAGAGGAGATATTGTTTAAGTTTGTCTCAATAATAAAGTTTAAATAGAGTTAAAGGAAAATAGATTCAGAGTGGGTGCTTTCAAAGTGAAGAAACAAATAAACAGGATAATACTAGCATTGTTCCTTTGTTTTAGTTCTTTTATAATGATAGCTCAGGAAAAGGAAGACCCCAAAATAAAAAGGTTATCTGCAGGCATTACCGGAGGTGTAAATTATTCAAAGTATTTAAGCGATTCTGCTGAGTATAGTTATGGAACCCGATATGCCATAGGTGCATTTGCAAAGTACCGGATAATTGAAAGGCTGAACTTGAAAACTTCGGTGATGTATTCGGTAAAAGGTTCTAATTCCATGTCCCCTAATTTTAAATTGGTTAATTCTTACTTAGATGTAAATGTTCTGCCTGAATTTAAACTGGTAGATGGATTATTCATTCAGGCAGGAGCTTGTTATTCCTACGGATTATTTTCAAGAACCTTAACCAATGCGGGTAGTGTAAATGCAAGTAAACTTAATTCAAAACTAGGAAATGAAACAAGTGGAATCGTTGGTATTGAATTGAGACTGCGTAAAAATGTGAACCTGGCTTTTAATTATTATATTCCTTTATCAAGTCCTCAAACCAACAACTTCCAGGTAACAATTAACTATACACTTTTTCATAAAGAGAAGGTAAAGAAAGGTTTAAGTAGAGAAAGGAGAGAAAACGCCAAACAGAAGATAAAAGATTTAAAAGAAGGCACTTTGCTGGTCAGGTTAAAAACATCCGAACCCCAAATAAATGCGTTGATAAAAAAGGGGAAGACAGAAAAGGCAGCAAAAGTGAAGAAAGAACAAGAGGAAGAAAACAAAAAAATAATGAAAGCTTTTAAAGATGAATTTAATTTTACAAAAGCAGTTTTCTTTTACAGTAATCATTCATTATATGTTCGTAAGAAAATGTTCAATCATATTTTCCTTGACAGTAATTTATCTATCAATGATTCCATAACTATTGATTCCAGCAAACCAATATTCATTGCTGATTTTACACAGATAGAGCAAGACACTACAACCTTCTTTGATCTTTATACCTATCAAAAGGATGAAAACTGTAACTGGCAGAAATCGCGACTTAACTATGGTGGTCCTGATTTCGGATTTGATGCAATGATTATTCGGGATAAAAACTTTGTGCAGTTGAGCGAACCTTTTCCTTATTACAGCCGCTTTATTTTTAAATCTTTTAAAGAGTGTCCAATAGAAGCTCCATTTCTTTATCCTCTATTGCCTTTTCAGAACTGGACTTATGCCCAAACAGTAAGATCAATGAACGATAAACTGGTAAAATTTTATAAAAGAAAAGGTAAATAGGCCAGAAGGTTGAATTTCATATTTTTATTTCAGTGATAAATTCTGCATCTTTACAATCGTAAAAATAAATTCGATGAAAAAAATATTTCTTGCTTTCTTTATAACGGTTTTTGTTTTTCATTCGTTTTTTATCAAAACAGTTTCAGCTCAAACCATTGCTGCAGGTTTAAATTTTTCACTCTCCGTTTGTCATGACAGTACTGTTAAATCCTGGGGATATAATTATTACGGACAACTTGGTTTAGGAGATACCATCGACAGGCTGGCACCAGTTATTGTTAACGGGCTTACCGGAATAGCTGCTGTGGATGCAGGTGAATGGCATTTTATTGCATTGAAAAATAATGGTACCGTATGGTCAGCAGGTAATAATAATAATGGTCAATTGGGAAATGGTATTATTGGAAATAGTTCAGTACCTGTGCAGGTTTTTGGTTTATCAACTATTCGCTCCATTGCCAGTGGACAAAACCATTGTCTTGCTTTAAAAAATGATAGTACGGTTTGGGCATGGGGCTATAACCTTTACGGGCAAATAGGAGATGGCACGACTACCATAGTAGCCTGCCAATGCAAACCTTCCCCGGTGCCAATAGCGAATCTTAATAATGTAATTGCATTAGCAGCAGGCGGAAATCATTCATTAGCGCTCCGTAGCGACAGTACAGTATGGGCATGGGGGAAAAATACGAACGGGCAGTTGGGCGACAGTACCAACAACGACAGCAGTATTCCAATTAAAGTAAATGGATTAAATGGAATAATTGCCATTTCGGCAGGAGGTATTCATTCACTTGCTTTAAAGGCTGATGGAACAGTTTATAGCTGGGGAGGTAATGTTAATGGACAATTAGGAGACAGCACCATTCTTGATATTAATTACCCCAAACAACTGAATGGATTAACCAATGTGATGGCTATTTCAGCTGGGTTCAATCATTCAATGGCATTAAAAAGCGATTCAACAATTTGGTCTTGGGGACATAATAATTATAGTCAGTTAGGTGATGGTACATTGGCAGACAGGCATTTCCCAGTTCCTGCTTCCGGACTTACAGGAATAGCTTCCATTGAAGCAGGCGGAGTTCATTCGATGGCGGAAAAGAACAACGCTACTCTCCAGGCGTGGGGTAATGATTATTATGGATTAGGTGACGGCATGGTAGTTCATTTTGGATGTGAATGCCGAATGATTCCGATTACTGTAACCAACTGGTGTTCGGTGGTGTCAGTAGAAGAAACAAATGAGGAAGACCAGGGAATAATTATTTTCCCAAATCCTTTTTCAGTGCAGGCTGTTATCAGTTTTAATAGAGAACAAACCAATACATTAGTAAAATTTCATGATGTGTTAGGAAAGGAAATAAAAGCTATGGTTTTGAATAATGAGAAAAATTTAATAATTCAAAAAAATGAAATGCCTACTGGTATTTATTTTCTGCAAATTATTGACAGCAATAAAAACATCATTAATAAAAAGATAATCATCCAATAAAAAAATCCCCTTTCGTTTCCGAAAGAGGATTTTATATTTAAGGTATTTATTACTACTAATAATTTCCTTTTGCTTTGATACCTAATTCTACTTTTTTCAAAGCAGTAATGTATGCACCAATACGCATGGTAGTATTATATTGTTGTCCGTTATTCCATACATGCTCAAATGCACTGTTCATAGAAGCATCGTGTTTCACATTTACTTCTTCTTCCGACCAGTAGTATCCGTATCTGTTTTGAACCCACTCGAAATAAGAAACAGTAACACCACCGCCATTTGCTAAAATATCAGGAACTACAATAATATTCTTGTCTTTTAAAATTGCATCTGCTTCAGGAGTTGTAGGACCATTTGCACCTTCAACAATTAATTTTGCTTTTATATTATGTGCAATATCTTCGGTAATTACATTTTGTAAAGCTGCAGGAACTAATATATCCACATCGGCAGTTAACAATTCTTCATTTTTTATTTCCACACCACCGGTAAAGCCTTTTAAGGTTCCACCGTTTTCCTTTACATAACGTAAAGCAGCATGAATTTCAATTCCTTTTTCATTCCATAACGTTGCTGTATGATCACCAATTGCACATACAATAATTCCATGGTCGCTTAATAAACGAGCGGCATGTGAACCCACATTACCAAAACCTTGTACAGCAGCAGTAACGGTATGAGGACTTAATCCCATTTTCTTTAATGCAGCAAGAGTTGAAATCATAACCCCACGACCGGTAGCAGCATCTCTTCCTAAAGAACCACCTAAACCAACCGGTTTACCAGTTGTTACAGCAGGAAAATCTCCACGATGAACTTTGTTATAAGCATCCACTAACCAGGCCATTTCTCTTCCGCTTGTTCCCATGTCAGGAGCTGGAATATCTCTATCCGGACCAAACACATCAGCCATTGCCGTTGTATATGCTTTAGTCACTCTTTCTAATTCACCAACACTCATTTTGCGAGGGTCGCATTTAACACCACCTTTGGCACCTCCGTAAGGAAGATTAGCCACAGCACATTTAAAAGTCATCCAGGCAGAAAGTGCTTTTACTTCATCATCACATACATCCATTGCGTAACGGATTCCACCTTTAGAAGGTCCTAAAATAGTAGAGTGAATGGTACGAAATCCTTCAAAAATCTGAATTTTTCCACTGTCCATCATTACCGGCAAACTAACTTTTACCTGTTTTTGAGGATTTCTTAATACATCTGCTACTTCGTCTGGTAAGCCATAAATTTTTGCAGCAACATCCAGTCTTGCTAAAACTGCGTCAAACATACTATCATGAGGTTGCTCTGCTGTTGGTGTTTTGGTTTCTGTTGTCATAATTTTAATATAAATTTCACTTAATTTTAACTATTTCCGATTTTGGTGGTGCGAATTTATAAAAAATAATAATGTAAGGGGTAAGTAATTTGCAATAGTTGATTTTAAACCGATTAATGCAAAGTGAACTTAATTATATATAAATATGTAAATATAAATGGAATAGACATAATTAAACTATCAAAACGGTCTAAAATACCGCCATGTCCGGGAAGTAAAGTTCCGGAATCTTTAACATTTACACTTCTTTTGAAGAGCGATTTTACTAAATCCCCTAATGAGCCAATTACTATTAATATAGTAGCAATAACCATCCAGTTTGAAAACGAAATAGAAGTGTACCATCCGGAAATAATAAACACAATACCATAACATATTAATGCCCCGCCCACACTTCCTTCCCAACTTTTTCCGGGAGAAATACGAGGAAATAACTTATGTTTCCCGGTTAAGGAACCGACAATATAGGCTCCCGAATCGTTGCTCCAGATGAGGAAAAACACACCGAATAATATCTGATAGCTATAAGTGCCATCAAATATGACAATGTAATTCAATAAAGAGAAAGGAATAGCTACATATATAATCCCGAGGACAGTAAAAGCAATGTTTCCAAACGGATTTTCTTTTTTTCGGAACAATTCAAAAATAAAAATGAGGAAAACAAAAAGTAGAGCAAAAAATAAGGTTCCGGGAAGCATTAAGGTTTTAAACCTTGTATCTAATGCATCATTACTAACAAGGGCATTGAAAATAAAAAGGAGCGCACCTGCAATTATCCCTGTTATTTTTTGAGGAAGACTTCCGCTTTTTTCTGCCAATGTGTAAAATTCCTGTAAACCAAGAATAGTAACAAGAAGGAAAAGAATGGAGAATGAAATCTGGCTATAAAAAGTGCAACCTAATAGTACTGCAACAATTCCACCTGCGGTTAACGCCCGTATAAAGAAGTTTTTCAATCGAATAGGGTTTTATTCTGTCAATGGAACATCATCAATTAAAAAAACAAATAACTCTTTGGGGCCATGCGCACCTTGTACCAATGTTTTTTCAATATCGGCAGTTCTGCTTGGTCCGGATATGGTTGAAATCATGGAAGGAACTTGGCTTCCGTATTTATCACGGACAAGTTTCAAACCATCTTTAATATTATTTACAAGTTGAGAAGTATAAGCCACCACAAAATGGTAATTGGAATAAACAGGTAACCTTCTGCCCGATGCCTGCTTAGAGGTAATCATTATACTTCCTGTCCGGGCTATTAGGCATTCGCAAAGAGTAATGCCGGCATCGGTTTCCGGAAAATGTTCTTCTTTATCAGAGAATTTGATTTTACCTTTTTTAAGGATGGTTTTCAGAGCTGGTTCAAGGCAATAAATATTTGTCCAGTTATTGTCTTTGGCAAAAAAGGTAAAGTTCTCTAAAAACTCGGCTTCGTTTTCACAGAAAATAAATTTCCCGTTTAAAGCAGCTAAGTTTTGAGCAAACTGAATTTCGAGCGGTTCATCGGAAGAAACATAAATATCGGATTCCAGGTCAACATCACCAATCTCCTGAGTGGACTTATTGGTTAATGCTTTACGGATTTTCTTTAATATTTTTTCTCTTGATGTAACGTCCGCCATAGGTTAAAACAAAGTATCTTTGGTAGTATTAGTCCCTTCAGTATTTTCAGTTTTGGAAGCATCTTTTTTCTCTTCTGCTTTTTCTTCCGCCTTTACCTGACCAATAATGTCGCTCAATTCTTTTGCCTGTTCGCTTTTTACTTCTCCGTTTGATGGTTTATCTGCCTGTTTAATCAAGGGAATTTCTTCTTTGTCAAACGGGCGTCTTCCGAAAATACTTTCCAAATCTTCTTTGAAAATAACTTCTTTTTCAAGCAGTTTTTCAGCAAGTAATTTAAGTAAGTGTTTGTTCTGCGTTAGAATATCTTTTGCACGTTTATAAGCCAGTTCAATCATTTTGCTTACTTCTTCGTCTATAGTCTGAGCGGTTCTTTCACTATAAGGTTTAGTAAAACCATATTCATTAGCTCCCGTAGAATCGTAATAACTGATGTTTCCTATTTTGTCGTTCAAACCATAAATGGTAATCATTGCATAAGCCTGTTTGGTTATTTTTTCCAAATCACTCAATGCTCCTGTAGATATTTTTCCGAATACAATTTCTTCGGCAGCACGTCCGCCAAGGGTGGCACACATTTCATCCATCAATTGTTCCGTGGTGGTAATCTGGCGCTCTTCGGGTAAGTACCATGCTGCACCTAACGAACGCCCACGAGGTACAATGGTAACTTTTACCAACGGGCTGGCGTGTTCCAGCAACCAGCTAACCGATGCATGTCCTGCTTCGTGATAAGCAATCACCTGCTTTTCGTGAACAGAAATAATTTTATTTTTCTTTTCCAATCCTCCAATGATACGATCTACCGCATCAAGGAAATCCTGTTTGCCGATTTCTTTTTTATCCTGACGCGCAGCAATTAATGCTGCTTCATTACAAATATTGGCGATATCAGCTCCTGAAAAACCAGGAGTTTGTTTTGCCAAAAAGTCAACATCTACTGAAGAATCTAATTTCAGTGGTTTTAAGTGAACTTTAAAAATATCTTTACGTTCATTCAAATCTGGCATGTCAACATAAATCTGTCTGTCGAAACGACCGGCACGCATCAAGGCTCTGTCAAGAATGTCGGCACGGTTAGTAGCAGCAAGTATAATTACACCGCTGTTTGTTCCGAAACCATCCATTTCTGTTAATAATTGGTTCAGGGTATTTTCACGTTCGTCATTAGCCCCTTGTGCTGGCGATTTACCACGAGCACGACCTATGGCGTCTATCTCATCAATAAAAATAATACAAGGTGCTTTTTCCTTAGCCTGGCGGAACAAATCCCTAACACGGGATGCCCCAACACCGACAAACATCTCCACAAAATCAGAACCTGAAAGTGAAAAGAAAGGTACTTTTGCTTCTCCTGCCACTGCTTTTGCAAGCAATGTTTTGCCAGTTCCCGGAGGGCCTACCAGCAATGCTCCTTTTGGAATTTTAGCTCCCAGAACAGTGTATTTCTTAGGATTTTTCAGGAAGTCAACGATTTCTTTAATTTCAATTTTAGCACCTTCCAAACCTGCAACATCGTTAAATGTAATGTTTACATGAGTGTCCTTGTCAAACAATGTAGCTTTTGATTTGCCGATATTAAATATCTGCCCGGCACCACCGCCACCGCCCATTCTGCGCATGATGATGACCCAGATGACAATCATTAATAAAATAGGAAGAATCCAACCTAACTGGTCGTACCAGCTGGTGCGGTTTTCGTTTTCAGCATCAACCCGTTGGTCAGGAGTAAAATCCTTTTGCGCTTCTGTCAACCTTGTGTTAAAGGTAGCTACATCAGTAATTTTAACCTTATAATGAGGACCATTTGGATGTTTGTCAAGTTCATCAGCCACATACTGAGGAAGTTTTAAATATTCCTTCGCGATAGTTATTTCGGCAATATTTTCAGATGGAACAATTACAATCTTAACCACTTGATGCTGTTTCAGCATTGTTTCAATAAATTCGGTGGTGCTTTTTACCCTTAAACCTGTGGAGGTGCTGTTTATCACCTGCATGGCTATCAATGCTACTGCAATGATTCCGTAAATCCAATAAAAATTAAAAGGAGTTTTCGGTATTTTATTTTTTTTCGGAGAATTGTCTTTCGGAGCATTTGTTTCCGGCTGCTCTCTGTTCTCTTTATTTTCCTGATTTTCGCTCATATAAATTTTACTCTTCTGTTAATTATTCAAATGCAATTTCTTTCACTTCGGCATCTGCCCAAAGCGATTCTAAATTATAAAAATTTCGGATTTGCGACTGGAAAATATGAACCACCACGGTTACATAATCCACCAGTACCCATTCCGAATTTTCAAAACCTTCCTTTCTGTAAGGGCGTTCACCGGTTGTTTTCTTCACCATTTCTTCCACCGAACCGGCTATGGCATTTACCTGTGTATTGGAGTCGGCCTGGCAAATAATAAAATAATCGCATACCCGGTTAGGGATACTTGTTAAATTAAGTACTGAAATGTTTCTTCCTTTTACTTCCAGAATTCCTTCCACAATAGCATCGGTAAGTAACTGAGCAGGGTCTTTTTTTGCCTTTTTAGTAACCGTCTTTTTTGTTGATTTTGGTTTTGCAACCTTTACCGCTTTCGCTTTTTCAGGTGTTGCTTTTACCGTTGGTTTGCTCTTTTTTACCGGAGCAGTTTTTGTTGGAGTAGTTTTTTTTGCTGCTTTTTTTGGAGCTGCAATATCTTTCTTTTTAGCCATTAACCGATTATTACCGTTTTATTTCGTTCTTTTGCAGAACAATTTTTTATGAATACGCACAAAATTAATCAAAACTTTCGCATAAACGCCCTATGACAACATTATTTATAGGGCAAAATATCATTCATTTAAAATCGGTTGACTCTACCAACAGTTATGCCAGCGAATTGTTGCGCCAAAATAGTATTCCTGAGGGTTCACTTATTTACACTTTTGAGCAAACAAATGGAAGAGGACAACGAGGGAGCACATGGGAGAGCGAACCCAATAAAAATATAGCTTTGAGCCTTATTTTGTATCCTTCTTTTTTAAGTTTAGAGAAGCAGTATTTACTTACCAAAATTACCTCATTGGCGGTTGCTGACTTAATGGCAGAAATGTTGGAGTCAACGGAAAAAAATGGCAGAATAAAGATTAAATGGCCCAATGATATTTACGTAGGGGAAAAAAAGATAGGAGGGATATTAATTGAAAACTCACTGAGAGAAAGTCAACTGCAAAGTTCCATAATCGGTATAGGGATTAATATTAATCAAACGCATTTTAAAACTACCAATCAGTCTACTTCCATTGCATTGCTTGCCAATAAAGAGTTTGATTTAAAACTAATAATGGAACGGCTATGTGTTTATATCGAAGCGCGCTACTTGCAGCTTAAAGCCAATAAACTTGGAAATATTGATTTTGAATATCTTCAGCGCCTTTACCGATTAAATACATGGAATCATTTTTCTTCAAACAATGAACTCTTTGAAGGGAAAATCACTGGTGTTTCCGATTCCGGCAAATTGCAGGTTATTCTGAAATCAGAAGAGATAAGGGAATTTGATTTAAAAGAAATTATTTTTATTTAATAATTACTTTTCCATTCTCATTTCGTCCAGACACAACGAAATGTTTTTTAACCCCTGTTGCAATTCTTCTGCAACCGGCCAGCCAAAACCAATACGCATATAATAATCCGGCATTTCGAACCAATGGCCGGGGCCAACAAAGGTTTTGTATTTGCTGTTCAGCAAATCATAAAACCGGGTGGTATCTAATTGTTCTCCTTTTTTAATTCTCGGAAAACAAACCACTCCGCCAACGGGGTCCACCATTTCCATGCGGGTTTCGGTTTTCATCCATTCCAGCAAGGTTGTTTTGTTTTTTTTAATATGCTTTTTTATCGGTTCAAAATATGTTTCCTTTTTACTTAAATACTGGTAAGCTATTTCTTCGTCTATTACCGAATTGCAAACAAATATCTGCTCCTTGGCGGCCAGAAATTTTTCGAACAGAAGATTGTTTTGTGTCATCAACCAGCCAATTCGTATGCCTGGTAAACCATAAGCTTTGGAAACCGAAGCTACTGAAATAATGCTGGGATGCAGCGAAGCAGCTATGGGATATTTAAAATCGAGATTCAAATCGCGGTAGGTTTCATCCACCAGGAGGTAACAATTGTTTTCTTCGGCCATTTCGGCCAGCTGCATTATGGTTTCCTGCGGAATAACCGTTCCTGTCGGGTTGTGCGGATGGGTGAGGCTAATCAGCCGAGTGGCAGGTTGTATGCTCGCTCTTATTTCTTCAACAGAAACTGCAAAACTGTTTTCAAATTTCAAATCAATATAACTTATCCGGCAACCTATAGCCCTCGGGGTTTCTATGTTGGTGGCATAGTTGGGCCGAATGACTATTAAATGATTTTCTTTTTCAAGTAAAGTGGTGGCAACAATGAACAAGGCCGAAGCCGCACCGGCTGTGATTAATACATTATCCTGCGAAATGCCTGTGGTTTCGGAAGCTATCATGGCTCTTAGTTCGGGCTTGCCGATATGGTCTCCATAGCAGAGTTTTAATTCATTTATCGTTAATTGGATACTGCTCACCACAGTATCGCTTACCGAGCTTTCGGTTAAATTATACTTTACGTTTTCATATCCCAGTTGTTCGGGAGATTCTATTTCAATTGGCATTCGTTTATAATCCATGTTACATATCAGGCTTTGGTAAGATGAATACAAAGCTAACTAAAAAAGCTCCTCATTGCTGAGGAGCTTTTTTAGAGTACCAATAAATTCCCTTTATTTATATAATTACTACCGAACATGGCAAACTATCCGGACCAGCCTCGCCACGAGGATTAAAATAATAACAAATAACATAAATTTTTTTGCCCACCTGGTCAGCGGTAAATAACATTTCAAATTCTGTTTGTTTTTCAGCATCCTGCTTTGTGTAATCCTCAGGCGCAGGATCACCTCCATCAGCATTGGCAAATGCTATTTTAACTCCTATACTTGCCACATCCTTTGGTTTTGCCCGTTTAAAAGGATTTGTGGGATCAAATGCGATGAAACTCATCATCAGGTGAACACACTGAACACAAAGTACTGCCGGAGATATATCAGGAACTGGAATATGCCCCCTGCGGTTTTTTTCCTGCGGAATATCAAGGTTTAGCCGGTCTCTTCCTGTAAGCGTAACAGAGGTGTTGGCTTTAATTTGTTTTTTAAAACGTTCAGTTAAGATGTAACTTTCCTTGTAAACAATATTCATATCATTTACAGTCCCCGGATTATTGGTATCGGGAGCTACATACAATAAAATTTTATCATTAAAGTCAGTTAGTTTGTCATTCATTTCAGTTTTTTGTGTTGCTGAAATGCCAAGGCGCGTTGCTACTCCTGTCAGATTGATGTATTCTGCAAAAGCAATGAAATAAAAATTGAAGCGGAGAATTAAATTACTTAAATTCATGTTTTTGATTTGTTTTTGGTTTATACTTTATTTAACTATTTATTTATTGGTACTTTTTCTAATGCTTTAAGTTTTGTTTCAGAAATGAACTATTTTATTCACGAACGTTCAGCAAGCCTTCCTTAACGTTTGTGAATCCTATCTGAATGTTAGTGAACGCTTCTTGAACTTTCGTGAAACGTTCGCGAACGTTTGTGAAATCTTCACTTTAGGTTCAAGAAACCTTCCTGAAAGTTTAAGAAGCCCTCCTGAATGTTTAAGAAACCTTCCTGAACGTTTGAGAACCCTTCATGAACCTTCGTGACTCATTCACAAACGTTCAAGGGGGTTTTTGATTGTTTTTCTGAAATTAAGAACTTTGATGGTACAAAGTAACGGCAGAAATTAAGTGTATTTTGAACTAAATGGGGTAATTTTTTTCGAGTCATTTATGCCTTAAAATGCAATGATAGAGGGCATAAGGATGTGAAAAGCGGGCTGAAAAAAATTACACTTTCTGCCTGTCAGCCAATAATTTTCATGGCTGATTTGTATGTTTTTACATTCAATTTGCGGCATATTTCTTTATTTCTTTTTATTACTCCTTCGATAGAAAGTTCAAGTTTTGCTGCAACTTGGCATGGACTTACCTCCCTTAGTAATGCGATCATTACATTAATTTCTTTAATCGTTAAGCCAAATTGTATAGTTTTTTAAAAAAAAATCTTAATTAATATTTTATAAGATTCGGAAAATGGAGATGTTTGAAAGGAAAAATAAAATGAGCAATGAAGGAAATAGGGATTAATTGTGGAAGATTTCCTGAATCAGGAAAGAAATGGAAGGCGAATGGAAAAAACTCTTTTAAATAAAAAGATGTTCATCGTTATAAAACTTTTTGATGGTTTTATAAGGAAGGTTTCCTCTGTGAAGGACTTTGTGGATAAATAATCTTACCCGGAATAAAAATGATTTCATTGTATTGTTTTTAAAAATTTTAGATTTTAAAAGTGGAACTAAGTTTTAAAAGTTTACGATTCCCTTTTTATGCTTTACATAATCGGATTTTTAACTATCGTGTTCCTTTTTGGATAAACTTAATTACCACATTTACTAACCCGAGACAAAAGTAGTGCCCTTATATTATCACAATATTATTGTAATATGGTGTATATATGAATTCGTAAATAAGTTTCGGGTGTTAAAATCCTTCGAACACCCCCAGACCAAAGAGAGCAAAGTCGTACTTTACGGGGTCGGAAGCGGAGTAGCGTTTGAGATTATCAGTAAGTTCGGTAACTGCTTTCCAATCGTTTTGCGTGCGCTTAAGCAGGCCTAGTTTTCTGGCTACATTACCTGAATGCACATCCAGCGGACACATTAAATGAGAGGCATTGAAATTTTTATTATTCCATAAACCAAAATCCACCCCGCGTTTGTCGTTTCTTACCATCCAACGCAGGTACATGCAAAGTCGTTTTGCTGAAGAGTTTTCGGAAGGATTAGAAACATGTTTCCCTGTGCGGGAAGGATGAGGAATAGAGAAAAAGATTTCACGGAATTGAGTAATTGCAATAATGCATTGGTTGTTTTTATCATCATTGGCTGGTAAAACAGGGGTGAAGACTTTTTGCAGGCCGCCATGATGTTGATATATATTCTGTAATGATTTTATGAAAAACATGGCATCTACGTTATTAAAAGTGCGATGAACAAAATTATCGAAACGTTTTAATTCCTTAGCTTTTGCATGAAGAACAAACTCATGTGGACTGTTGTCCATCAGTTTCATTAGCTTCTTTGCATTGTTGATAATGGTAACACGTTGTCCCCAGGCAATGGTTGCGGTAATGAAACCTGCTATTTCAATGTCTTCTTTTTTATCAAATTGGTGAGGAATGGATACTGGGTCCGAGTGAATAAAATCAATCCGGTTGTATTGCTCGTATTTTTCTTCCAGAAAATCTTTTAAGTCAGTTTTGGTTAATTGCATTTAAAGCAGGTAATCGTTTTATTAAAGAATAAAGGTAGTAATAAAAGTAATGTGTTGCTGACGATTTCAAATTCTGACAAAAATCATTGTCTGATTCATTATTTTGTGATTAACTTTACATAAAATAAATTCATATTAATTTCTTAAAAACAATAACCATGGAAAAGAACTTAAACGAAAAAATTAACGACAAATTGGACGATTGGATGAGCAAGTTAAATCATTTTCAAATGCAGTTTTCATTAGGGAAAATGGAGGCAAAAGAAGAATTTGAAAAGCAGAAAAAAAACATTCATAACCATTTGAATGAATTGGAGGAAACGGTAGATAAATTAAAAACTACTGCAAAGGAAAAAGCGGAGAAAATAAAAGATGCTGTTGGGAATTATAAAAATGAGCTAAAAAAAACGGAAGCGGCAAATGAGGAAGTGATAAATAAACACAAGGATGCCGTTAGTAAATTAATTCAGGATTTGAAAAAACTATAACAATGAAAATTGTTTTATTGGGAATGTTTTCTTTTTTGTTGGTTTCGTGTAGTGGATGGAAACATACTTCTACATTTGCCTATGAAGAGTTTTCTGCAAAAGATTACGAACAGAAGCTAAAAGAGAATAAAGATTATATTATTGTAGATGTCAGAACTCCGGGCGAATATCGCAAAGGGCACATGGCTAATGCGATTAATATCTCTTACTTTGGGTCAGGTTTTAGCAAAGAGGCGGGTAAATTGCCAAAAGATAAGTTGATATTTATGTATTGTCAGACACAGCACAGGAGTCCGCTTGCTTCCAGAGTAATGAAAAAGGAGGGATTTACTCACATCATCGACCTGAAAGGAGGCTTTATGAAATGGGAACATCAAAATATGCCAATGGTTAATTAGTTTCCTGATTATATTTTTTAAGATTAAAAGGGATTGTTTTTTTAATTACTTCAATACCAATATAAATAGGCATTCCCGAGCAGTTCTGTTATTATTTTATATATTTTTCGAGGTAACTCAATAATAAAGTGTACCTTTGCCGTAATTATTAATTAAATATTATATTATAAAATGAAAAATGGAACTGTAAAGTTTTTTAATGAAACAAAAGGATTTGGATTCATTAAAGCCAACGACTCTGGCGAAGAATTCTTCGTACACGTGTCAGGATTGAAAGAAGAAATTCGTCAAAATGACGAAGTACTTTTTGAAGTTCAGGAAGGCAAAAAAGGTTTAAATGCTGTAAATGTAAGATTAGCATAATTATATTCAAAATGTAATTTACCTAAAAAGCCCCGCACTTTGCGGGGCTTTTTTCGTTTAAAGAGGTATCTATTTATTATTTAGGAGTAGTTTCAGGAATTACCGTATCGTGAGACATGGTAAAGTTAAAAAGAAGATTAATGGAATCCATAGGCGATAATTTGTTACTTCCATAATAATTACCGTCAATATCATAAATATTAACCGATCCCTGTGGCAATTCGATTGTATATTTCTTTTTGCCCGGGTTCGTCAGCATATTGGCCCGCAACCAAGGATTATATAGTTTCAAAATCTTGTAGTTTATTTTAAAGTTAAGTGCAAATTCAGCCAGATTGTTGATGGTGCTGTCAATCATTAATTTTTTGGTTAAGATTAAAGGGAAAAGATCTTTTTTACGAAGTAAAAAACCATATACTTTTGGCCTTGAAATAATTTCCTTAATAGCAAGTATGCGAAAAATATAACGGGAGGTTTCATCAGTCAATAATAAGTCGTAAAAACTTTTCACCTTTTGTTTGTCCATTTGGGTCTGCACCCCTGTCATACCTAAATTATAAGAAGCAGCCACGAGTGTCCAGTTATTAAACTGGGCATAGGCTTCTTTAAAATATTTGCATGCAGCCTCAGTTGATTTCGCAACATCATATCGTTCATCCACTTCATCAGAAATTTCGAGGCCATAACCTTTAGCTGTAGGTGCTATTAATTGCCAGAAACCGGCAGCACCTTGTGGAGAAACCACATTGGTAAGTTGGCTTTCGACAAGGGCAATGTATTTAAAATCTTCGGGGATATTGTTTCTTTTCAGAATAGGTTCAATAATAGGGAACCATCTGTTAGCACGTTTTTCTAAGAGAAGAGTTTGTGAAGGCCAGTAGGTATTAATTAACAATTCCTTTTCCATTGCTTCTCTTACAGAAAAATCTGTAGTAGGAACTTTTTCTGTGGCAAAATCCAGATTTTGAGGAATGGGAACATCGTATACCTTATAATTAGAACGAAAAGCATCTTTATATGCTTTATCACCATCAGAGTTAGAGTAGCTGAACAGTTTTACTATACTGAATAAAAGAATCAACACGCCAAAGGCAATAAAATACTTTTTAGAAGTAACTAAAAAAGATTTGAGTTTAAGAATGATTTGGTTCGGCATTAATGTTCGTTTTTACGACTTGGCGCGTATAAAAACCAGAACAAAGTTAAGAAGTAAATTGAGAATAAGATGATATGAAAAATGTTCCAGTTTTCGATGTACTTAATGATTAAGAAATTAAAGAACATAGAAACAAAACAAATACCAGCATATAACAATGCGATTTTACGTTCGTTTAACCCCATAAAAAAGAGACTATGAGTGGTATGATCTTTTCCTCCAATAAATGGAGATTTGCCCTTCATTAATCGGTTAATAACAACAGTGGCAGTATCAATAATAGGAATGGCAAATGTAAGAATGGTAACAAAGAACTGTTTTGTAGGAATCAAATGAGCATTTACATCAGGGGTGTTCCAGAAATAAATGATACCAATGGCTGCTAAGAACAGACCTAAAAACTGGCTTCCGGTATCGCCCATAAACATTTTTGCAGGATGCCAGTTGAAATACAAAAAGCCTATTAATGAAGCCATCACTCCAATTAAAATAATTATGTAAATATTTCTTCCGTCACTGTTCAAATATAAAATAAGGAGCGCACTCATTATAGTTGCCACGGAAACTACAGTTGAAATTGCATCCATATTATCCAGCATATTGATGGAGTTCATTAAAGCAACCACCCAGAATAAAGTGAAACCATAATTAACAATAGGATCCGTAAAAATCGAAATAAAGGTTCCGGTTGAAATTAAAATCAAAGCACAGGCAATTTGCACTATCAACTTTAATAAGGGTTTTGTATTGTAAGCATCGTCAGATAGCCCAAGCAGGAATGCAAGTGTGCCAGCGCCAAGAATTCCCAACAATTTTTTATCGAACAATTCCTGATGTTGTTCAAAAAATATTGGATAGCTGGCTATTGAAAGCAAGAAAATAAGAAAAAAAGATATTCCTCCTAAGGATGGTTTTACCTGGGAATTCCAACGGATAAAATTTTCACTTTGATTTCTTGTTCCAAGATTGGAAGCAAACTTCAAAAACAATCCATTTATTAGGAAAGACAGAATACAGGTACTGATAAAAAACGCTCCGTAAACTAAAAAGAGGTATAGGGAATCGTTCATAAATTAATAATGTGATTTGTATTCATTTTTGTTTTTCGGAAACATGTGTTTAAAAACAAGTTTCAAATTCATTAAATAGTTTTCCTGTTTTATCTTTTTCAGATAATTGCGGTGATTCAATTCCCCAATTGATTCCAAGGGAAGTATCATTCCATAAAATACAATCTTCAGATTCTTTGTTAAAAAAATTAGTGCATTTATAAGAGAATATGGTATTGTCTCTCAATGTTAGAAAACCATGAGCAAAACCAGAGGGCACCCAAAACATGGTTTTGTTTTCTTCAGTTAATTCAATTGAAAAATGTTTACCATAGGTTGGCGAATTTTTTCGAATATCAACGGCAACATCAAGCACAGCGCCTTTTACAATGCGAACCAATTTCCCCTGATCGTAAGGTGGTTTCTGAAAATGAAGTCCTCTTAGAACACCGGTATGAGACAATGATTGGTTATCCTGAACAAAATGTTGGTCAATTCCGTTCTGATGAAAAAGACTTTCATTATAAGATTCATAAAAGTAACCGCGATTATCTTCAAATACTTTTGGCTGAATAATTAATAGCCCGTTAATTTCTGTTGTAATGACTTTCATTAAACTCTTATAAATATTATTACTTATTAAAAAAGCTTTTTTTCTTTTTTATTTTGTCTTTGTCTTCGTCATAATAACCATAACCACTTCCATATCCGTAGCCATATCCGTAACCATAATTATAACCGTAGTTTTTTCTATCCACATCCACTCCGTTCAATAAAACGGATAATCTTGAAATATTAGCTTCGTTAAATAATCTGTCAACATTCTGAATAAAGTTTCTTTTTGAATAATCAGCACGGAAAATATAAATAGGATAATCAGCTTTTTGAATCATTGCAATACCGTCACTTACTAATCCGACAGGAGGATTATCAATAATGATAACATCGTAAATTGTTTTTAGATGCTCAAGGATATCATCCATTTTTTTACTGATAATTAATTCAGAAGGGTTAGGAGGAACTGGTCCGGCAGTAATAATGTGAAGATTTTCTAATGTGCTATGTTGTATCGCTTCATCAATGGTGTCTTTGCCAATTAATAAAGTACTCATTCCTCTTGAGTTTTCAACAGCGAAACCAATATGTATTTTAGGCTTACGCATATCTAGATCGAGAATAACAACCTTTTTACCTGAAAATGCGATAATACCTGCAAGATTAATGGCAACAAAAGTTTTACCTTCTCCTGAAATGGTGGAAGTTAATGCGATTATTTTAGGGCCAGGTTCGTTTGAAATAAATTGCAGGTTTGTTCTGATTGAACGAAAAGCTTCTGCAATAAGCGATTTAGGGCTTTTGTCAACAAGCAATTGAGATACGGGAATATCCTGTTTACATCTGGGAACAATTCCAAGAATAGATATTGAGGCATGCGTATACTTTGTTATTTCGTTTAATGAATTTATTTCATTATGAGCAAGGTACCTGATAAATATTAGAATTAAACTGGAAAGGGTTGCACCTAAGCTGAAAATAATAAAAGTTATTTTTCTGTTTGGGGAGACAGGACTAGTGGGAACATCAGCTTTTTCTAATGTTTGCGTTTGAGATACAAAACCAGCCTCGGAAATGGAATATTCAGTTTTCTTTTCCAATAATAAATTATAATATTTTTCATTAATTGAAAACAATCTTTGCAAACGACCATATTCTACTTCATTATCTGGTAATTTATGATATTTGTTTTCGAATTCTTTAGATTTGTTTTTTAAATCTTCCTTTCTTGTTTTAATATTACTTTTTACAGATTTAATACTTTCTTTCAATAGCTTTTTTTGAATATCAATTTGGTAGTCAATTGCTTTAATTGCTTGACTATTCGGGGTAACATCATAAAGCATTTCTTCTTTTTGTATAAGTAGTCTGTGCAAAGCATCAACAGTTGAAGAAATATTACTTTCGGTTTGTGTGCCTGCTAACATAGCTATTAAACTATAAGTGTCTATACTTTTTGAATTAGTAATGTCATTTTCTATTTTAATTAAAACGCTTTCTTCAAGTTCAAGCGAAGTTATTTGATCATCAAGAGAATTGAGGCGATTCTCATTGGATGAAATAACAGATTCATTTTGATTTACATTATTATTTTTTCTAAAATCTTGTATTGAATTTTCGGACAGCTTTAACCTTTCGAAAACTAAACCTAATTGATTATCTATAAACTCGATAATGTTTTTTGAACTTTTTGCCTTGCTTTCTACATCAAAACTTTCGTACTCATTTGTTATTGTTGTAACAATATCAGAAGTTTTTTGGGGGTTGAAATCTTTAAAAGCAACAAGGATGGTTTTAGCCTGTTCATTTAAAAGTTTTACTTCTAAAAAGGGGAAATAGGAATCTACAATTGAGTTTGTATCATTAATGGCAAAATAGAATGCATTTTTTTTGACTAGAGTTTGCTTTGCCTCAATTTCACTAAAATTATTAATGTTTATTTTTAGCTCAATTTCAGGAAATTGGACCCACTTGCCTGTTTCATAATCTTTGGAATAATTAATTCCATCAAAGTTGTAATTAATATTTCCATGATGTGTGTCAGTAAAATCAACATATATTTTTGTTCCAACAATTTTGGGATTTGTTATTTTTGTTTCGGCCGAGAAGGGGGAATTATTATATAACTCATTTACTTTAAAAGTACCTTCGGTAAAGTAACTGATTTCTAAGGGTAATTTTGATAGGACTCTTTTAAAAAACACTTTGGAACGCAGTAATTCAACACCTTCTGCCAAACCATTATCCGATTCGGTAAGAGATTCAACATTTAAAATTTGTTTAGCATGATCGTTTGTTTGCATTTGAATTACACTGCTGGATTCAAATACTGGAGGAGTATAACGTAAATAGACATAAGCACTTCCTAATGCTATTCCGAAAAAAATTACAATCCAGATTATACTTTTTCGGGCAATAAATAGAAACAACCCAAGTTCAAATTCACCACTGAAATTAGATAAGCGCTCTTTGTAACGCTCAAAACTATCATTCGTATTTGAGATATTTTCTTTAAGCATTAAAAGTAAAAAGGTTTATTTAGTAATTGCCTGGCTATAGGTGTATAAAAGGAAAGTGCTGACAAGTAAACTAACTATAGGAGCAACCTCTTGTAGTAGTTTAGAACTGTATTTTCTTCTTGGTTCTATATAGATGATATCGTTAGCCTGGAGTACAGTACTTCCGTCTTTTAAGCCATTTATGGTTGATAGGTCCATTTTGTAAACATATTGTTTACCTTCAAGATTACGAATCAGTTTTACCATTTTTGCTTTCCCATCGTCTGCAACTCCTCCTGCCAGGGCAATTGCTTCAATAAGGGTGGTATTGTTATTAACTAAAGGAATAACTTTAGCATCTCCTGCACTTCCAGGGAAAATAATTACCCTTTTGTTGGTAATACTTAATTCAATAAATGGTTTAACATAAAACGAAGAATAACTCTCTTCCAAGGTAAGTTCGGCCTCGCGAATAGTCATATCTGATAATTTTTTTCTACCTAATATTGGGAGTTTTACATTACCATCCGATTCAACAAGATAAGGCAGCTCCACATTAATGTGATAAGCAGCATTAGCACTATTTAAAGACGTAATATCTATAAGTTTAAATCCATCGTTGGAGTACATATTAAATTGCAAAACATCATTAGGAGATATTTTATAATCTAAAACTCTTGCAGAATCAGGGTTCTTGCTATACTGATAATCCTTGCCGGTTTTAAGCATAATACTGGGATTAAGCCAAGAACAGCTTGAAAAAAACAATGATAATAGTGCTAAATAAAGTAGTTTACGCATAACTTTTTTGAAATTAACGTGCGAAGTTAAAAAAATATTCCGAAACGGGTTTAAAATTGTGCACCCACTATTAATTCAACAGTGTTTTGTAGAGATTTTCAACGTCTTTAACGAGCCGTGTAAAGTGGTATTTTTCTTTTACATGCTTCCATCCTTTTTCTGACATTGCTATTCTAAAGCTTTGATTCTCTAAGAGTTTTAATAATTGATTTGAAAACTCATTTATATTGTTGTTTTCACATAAGAGGGCAGTTTCGTTTGGAATAACAACGTTTTCAATGCCTCCGACATTGGTAGTTACAATTGGTTTGTTTGCTGCCTGAGCTTCAATCAAGCTTACAGGGGTACCTTCATTAAAGGAAGTAAGCGCTACAATATCACTCCCGGCAAGTACTACATCAATTTCCTTTATCCATGAAGTAAAAGTTAAAAGGCGCTTTTCTGAGTTTTTTGTTCCATCGATAAATGGAATGCCTAATTCTTTTGCCTTACTTTCTATTATATTTCTATCTTCTCCATCACCAACTATAAATGCACGAATTTTTTGAGAAGTGTTTTTAGATACATTCTTTAATCCTTCCAGAAATAAGGTATGGTTTTTAACTGGCACCAATCTTCCTATTATTGAAATTGCAATTTCATTCTCATCAAGATTATATTTTGTTCTGAATGCTTTCCTTTTCTCTTGCTGATTTTCCTGAAACTTTGATAAATCAAATCCCAAAGGGATAATATGAACTTTCTTTGCTTCGCATATTTGATGCTGTTTCACAAGTTCTTCTTTTTGTATTTCGCTAATAGCAATAATTGCTGTAGATCTTTTTGCAAGATAGCGTTCGATGTTTTTGTAAAAAGTGGTGGTAAGCTTTCCGAAATAAGAATGAAAAACGTGTCCATGAAAGGTATGAACTATTACTTTTACTCCGCAACTATGTGCAGCTAATCTCCCCAAAGTTCCTGCTTTTGAGGCATGCGTATGAACAATGTCTGGTTTGTATTCTTTAATTATCTTCTTTATTTTTTTATAAGCGGCATAATCGTTCTTTAAATTTATTTCCCGTTTCATTTCTTCAATAATGATAGGCTTTAACCCCAAATCATTAACTATAAAATCTGAACTTTCTTCTGAATCATCTTTCGCTCCACCCACCAGCATTGTTTCAAATTCATCAGACATGTACTTACTTAAATAAGCAACATTATAAGTGGGCCCTCCTAAATTAAAACGATTAATTATTCTTAATACTTTTATCATATTTATTTTATTCAATCTAATAAGCCTAGCACCTATCGCCCCCTCTCTTTTGGAGATGGGATTAAGGTGTGAGGTGTTTCTTCCACCAGTATTGAAATACTATCAATGCCCAAGCCTGTGCTACTGAATCATCAGGGTTGGAGGAAAATAGTTTTGTCTTTAATCTCTCAATGGCTTCAGGCTTAAAGATATTTTGTTCTTTAATAAATGAGGCGCTTAATAAGTCGTCTGTTATCATGGATTTCAAATCGGTTTGAAACCATTTTAAAAGAGGCACTTCAAATCCTTTTTTACCTCTGTTTAATAATTCTTCAGGCAAATAAGTTTTAAAGGCATCTTTCAATATTTTCTTTCGTTGACCTCCATCTATCTTGTAATTTACAGGCAATGCAAAAGCAAAATCAACTACCTTATTATCTAAAAAAGGAACTCTTACTTCCAGACTTTGGCTCATGCTCATTCTATCCACTTTTACCAGCATATCATTTTCAAGCACCAGTTCCATATCAGCAAGTAAAACAGAATTATAATCTGAATTCACATGTTTCAGAATTTCCGTTTTTCTCTTTTCAAACTCCTTGTTTCTTTTTGCATCTTTTTGTATCAGCATTTCATCTCCTGTAAATCCTGCCCATTTTGCCCACTGCCAATACCTTTCTTTATTATCCAGTTTCATTCCTTCTGCAAATTTACTTAACTGCCTTATCTTATTGCCTGCTTTTGTATTTCTCGATTTGGGCAAAGCTTTTAAAAATGGATGAGATACTTTCACCAGGTTAGCCGTTAACCCTCCACTTCTCACCTTTAATTCTGCAGCATGCTTGTTGTATCCTGCAAAAAGCTCATCTGCACCATCGCCCGAAAGGGCAACGGTAACATGTTTACGGGTATGCATACTTAAAATGTTTACTGCAAGTGCTGAGGAATCTGCAAATGGTTCATCAATATAATCAAGCACCGTATGCAGATTAGCAAACAAATCATCATTGCTTAATGAAAACACGGTATGGTTAGTATTATATTTCTTAGCCACAAGTTGCGCATACCTTGTTTCATCAAACAAAGGCTCATCTTTATATCCTATAGAAAAGGTATTCAGGTGTTTGGTATGTTGAGCTGCAATAGCAGTAATAATCGATGAATCTATTCCTCCGCTTAAGAAAGTTCCCAAAGGCACATCTGCTATCATCCTTTGCCTGACAGAATGTTCAAGAAGTTCTTTTAATTGCTTTTGGGCCGTTTCATAATCCGGATAGTCACTTAATTTCTCTTTGTAAGGAATAGCATAATAGCTCTTGTAACTTATTTCACTTTTTGTATTCACCGTCAGATAACCTCCAGCATCCACCTTCCTAACATTTTCAAAGATAGAGTAGGGGGAAGGTATATAATTAAGGTGAAGATAGGTTTGTAAGGAAGCTGTATCAATAATCTTAGGAATATCAAAAGCAATCAATCCTTTTATTTCAGAAGCAAACGCAAACCTGTTTTCGTCTTTATAATAATAAATGGGTTTTATGCCATACCTGTCTCTGGCAATAAATAATTCTTCTTTCTCATTATCATAAATCGCAAACGCAAATTCCCCATCCAATCTTTCAAGGCAGTTTTCTTTTTCGTTTATGTAGAGATAAAGTAATACTTCCGTATCCCCCTGAGATTTGAACTGAACTCCCTTGCTTTCCAGTTCTTTTCTGAGTTCCTTATAATTAAATATCTCCCCGTTAAATACTATCGTGTATCTCCCTGAAGCATCAGTAAATGGTTGCGATGCCGCATTGCTGGTATCTATAATAGAAAGCCGCCTATGCCCCAAAGCCGCATTCGGCTGCATATAAACCCCATCTCCATCCGGACCTCGCTTATTTAATGCAGCGGTCGCAGCATCTATCTTCGATAAATACTGTTTCCCTTTTTCATTAAAAGCTATTATTCCTGTTATTCCACACATAATTTGGTTCCATTTATACCCCTGTCAGGGTTCTAAACCAAGGGTGTACGAAACCTTGTAAACCCTTGTTATATATCGTCCCTACGGGACTTTTGAATTATTTTCATTTTCTTTTCTACAGATATTTTGCCTCTAACGGGGCATATATCCATACTTAAATAGTCCTGTAAGGACGAAATATCGGTAGAGATAATAAACAAGTCACCTCTAAAAGTCCCGTAGGGACGACATATTAATTGTTTCGTACACCCTTGGTTCTAAACCCTGACAGGGGTAATACGTAAATGGTTTTTAGCATTAACAACTTGTGTAAATCTTTGTTGATATACTTTAACCACTTCCATCAATAGTTGTCCTTTATTTTATTTCCTTTGTTCCTGAAATTAAAAAGCGTGTAAAAGTAAAACATAATTCATAATTCATAACTCATAATTCATAATTATATATAAGTGTCTTCTACCATCATCCTCATTTGTGTCATCGCTTATTGCATTCTTTTGTTTGCCGTAACTAAAATTACTTCTCGTGGTGCCACCAACGAAACCTATTATGTAGGCAATCGTTCTTCCAAATGGTACCTCGTGGCGTACGGAATGATAGGCGCTTCCCTTTCAGGGGTTACTTTCATTTCTGTTCCCGGAGCAGTAGGCACGGCTAATTTCGGTTACTTCCAGGTAGTGTTGGGTTATTTAATAGGGTACATTGTTATTGCTTATGTATTACTTCCTGTTTATTACCGGCTCAATCTAACCTCCATTTACACCTATCTTCAGCAGCGGTTCGGGCATTATTCTTACCGCACAGGCGCTTTCTTTTTTATTATTTCCAGGGTGGTTGGTGCAGCATTCAGGCTATACATTGTAGTCAACGTGCTCCAAACCTTTGTTTTCGATTCCCTCGGAGTACCCTTCTTTGTTACCGTTGCTGTTTTCCTCGCCTTAATTTTAGTGTACACATATCAGGGTGGGGTCAAAACCATTGTTTATACAGATACGCTGCAAACCACCTTCATGCTTCTTTCCGTTGTGCTATCTGTCATTTTTATTATGCGCGATTTGCACCTCGATATTTCGGGGGTATACGATAAAATTACCCATTCTCAATATGCACAGGTAATCTTCACCGACTGGAAATTAAAATCCTTTTTCCCCAAGCAATTCTTTGGCGGTATGTTCATCGCCATTGCCATGACCGGCCTCGACCAGGAAATGATGCAGAAAAACATCTCCTGCAAAAACATTGGCGAAGCCCAAAAGAATGTGCTCACCTTTACCTTCGTACTCTTATTAGTCAACATCCTTTTCCTCATCCTTGGCGCACTCCTGTATATATATGCTGCCGACCAAAGCGTACCTTTATTATTAGATGCCAAAATGAAAGTCGTTTCCGACAATGTTTTCCCTACCATTGCCCTCGAACATCTTGGCACCATTTCCGGCATTTTTTTCATCATCGGTCTCATCTCTGCAGCTTTCCCCAGTGCCGATGGAGCACTCACTGCACTCACCTCTGTCTTCTGCATCGACTTTTTAGGATTAAAAGATAATCCCGATAAAACAGAAGAAGAAAAAAAGAAAATACGTTACACCGTTCATTTCACCTTTGCCGGTATCCTGTTGCTTGTCATTGTTATGTTCAAACTCATCAATAACGATGCAGTCATCAATAACCTCTTTACCTGGGCGGGCTATACGTATGGCCCTTTATTGGGGCTTTACTCTTTCGGGCTTTTTACCAAAAAACAAATTCACGACAAGTTCGTACCACTTATCTGTATTCTTTCCCCCATCATTTGCATCATCCTCAACGATTATTCAAAAGAACTCTTTAATGGATATAAATTCGGTTTCGAGATGATTATTCTTAACGGGGCTTTTACATTTTTAGGGCTTTGGCTGATTGCTAAGAAAGGTAAAAATAGTTAGGGCAGACACCTCACCATTTCATAGTTGCCAGTCTTTGTGTTCTTGAATAACCGAAACATGCTAACTTAATTTACCTATTTACCCACCTGAATAGTGTTAAAAAGGCAAATTAACCCTAAAAAAGAACCTTATCAGGACTACAAAGGCAGGCAAGACCCAAAAATGCCAAAAATGCAGTAAAAATAGCGACAAATCGACATGAAATGAGCTAACCTTAGTGCAATAAGGGTTTCCAAAGGAAAAAAAAGGCAATCGTAAGATGTAAAACTCCAATTGACAGATGTAAAACCTCAATCGTAAGATGTAAAACCTCAATCGTAAGATGTCAAACCTCAATCGTACGATGTCAAACTTCAATTGACAGATGTCAAACTGCAATTGACAGATGTAAAACCTCAATCGTAAGATGTCAAACTTCAATTGAAAGACCTCAGTACGCAATTGAAAGGTGTCAGTAAGCAATCGAAGGGGGGCTTACTTAAAGGTTCGACACTTCGGCTTTGCTCAGTGACCGCACTTCGGCTTCGCTTAGTGACCGCACTTCGGCTTTGCTCAGTGACCGACAAGGCGAGACATTAGCCCACTGCACCCGACTCGCGCGAAGTATCCTTTTTTTATCTGGCTGTAAGGGTTTGAAGAAGTGACACTTCGGCTTCGCTCAGTGACCGGATTCGGAGGGAGGAGGTGGCAGATAAAAAAAGATACCGCGTGAAGGCGGGAAGACAGGTGATAAAAAGTGGTAAGGTTTCTGCCCCAAAAATTATAACTATATTTTGTATCATATCACCCACAATAACAACCAAAATCGCCCCATCCAACCAAATCCTCCCCCACCTCCCGAATGTTAAAAACATTTAATTCCGCATTTCTTATTCACCCCACCCACCGCCTATATTGTTATATTTGCAATCCATAAATTACAAAATGAAAATAGGAAGAGTACATAGCTGGAAAAAAGTCCTCGCCCAACTGATACTGTTGGTCGCGCCCACTGTCCTTTTCTTTTTCTATTTACTCTGGGATTTAAACCATTTTTACACCATCCTCGAAAACGGTTGGGTAATGCAGGGTTGCTACTTTATGGCCGGAATAGTTATCACCACAGTGTTTTACGCCTGGCGCTTTAGGTTCATCACCACGCTTGCCTTGCTCCTCCTGTTTTATTACGGCATCTATAAATACGTGGCCGGCCTCTCCATTGGCGAGTTCGATGCCTTTTACCTCTCCGTTCAGTTCATCGTTTTCATTTTCCTGTTCTCCCTCGGTTGGCTCGCAGGCTTTGGTTTCAGCCGGAGCAAATACTTCACCGTGTTTTGGAGCGTGCTGTTGCTGGTTATACAAATAATAGTAGTAAGTAAAACCACCGATGTAAAGGTAAACGTCCTCATTTCAGCCTTTGCACCTGTGCTGGCTTATGCTTTTTACATCATCTATACAGCAGAGTTAATCCGCAACATGAATGAGGAAGAAACCCGTTTCTCCTGGTTCATCATCAAGCGCATTACCGGTTTCCTGCTGGTTATTTTGGTTATGTTTTTGGTGATATTCAATATATTTAAAAATGATTTTAAAGCAATAGAAAAAGAATGGGGCAACGCGCAGGCCAATTACGACAAGGGTGATGGCAAAAGCGAGAACATGAACCAGAAAGACAAAGATGGAGGAATGGGTAATAAAGACCAGACCAAACTATCCGGTAACCTTAGTAAGGACAAGCAACTGGTGTTTGTGGCCAAGCTCGATAATTATTTTGACGATGGCAAAACACCCAACCCTTTGTACTTCACTTCCTGCTATTACACCAAGTTCGACACGCTTACACAAACCTTCGAGCGCGATAGTTTAATGCCTTACAA
The DNA here is from genome assembly GCA_947479085.1 of Bacteroidota bacterium. Classification (GTDB taxonomy): domain Bacteria; phylum Bacteroidota; class Bacteroidia; order 2-12-FULL-35-15; family 2-12-FULL-35-15; genus 2-12-FULL-35-15. Next base: position 95,502 of record CANJYB010000003.1, read on the forward strand.
TGATTTGTTCGAACCCGACCCATCCCGCATTCCGCTGTACTTCACCAAATGGGATTCCACCGTTATTAAGAACACTTTTGCCACCAAAAACCGCAAAGTAGTCACAGCCGATATTTACAAAGTGGCCCTTAGTGCCAGTCGCTACATTGCCCCATCCACCGCTTTCTTTTGCCAGCCCATGAGTGTGCCCAAGGAATACAAGGAACAATACAAAAGTACCTATCGCGCCAAGATGTGGGTAAGCGAACTGAACAGTGCCTATTTTATTTATAACCCTGCGGGAAATAAAATGCTCGAACAGTTCCAGGATGTACGTTTTGCAAAGCTGCGCGAAGTAAAAAAGATAACCGGCCCTGATAAAAAGTTCATGGACTATTACACCTACATGCCGCGAAACGATGATTATAAAAAGATAACGCAACTTGCCAAACAGGTAACAGCCAATACTAACACCCCGGTGGATAAAATGATTGCCATCCGCGATTATTTTTTAAGCAAAGACGAGTTTAAGCAACCGCTCTTCAAGTATTCCGATAATCCGGGCATTCCCGGCATGCCGAGTGCCAATAAATTATGTTATTTTCTTTTCGAAAACAAAAAAGGATACTGTGCTTATTATGCAGGAGCCACCTTATTCATGCTGCGTTCGTTGGGTATCCCCAGCCGTGTGGCAGCCGGTTATTTAACAGTGGACCGCAGCAGCAAAAACCCGGGATGGTATTGGTTCTATGCCAACCAGGCACATGCATGGGTGCAGGTTTATTTCCAGGGTTATGGCTGGATCGACTTTGATACCACCGTTCCCGACATGAATACACACCAGGCCTCTCAACCGGACGGCACACCACCTACCAACATGCCGCAAACCTACCTCGTGGCCGATGGTGAAGTATTGGAACTGGATACCTTGAAAAAACAAATCAAAATGACGGTAGAAAAATTGCTCTATCACGACAAAGATTATGTAACCACCAAAGCAAAAGAAATGACCATCGATGTTTCCATGGCCACCATCACAGCCGATACAGGTGCAGTAAAATTAAGTTCCATCAAAAAGGGAAATCACATCACCGCAGTATCTTATGCCGAGGTGCTAAAGAACATACTGGCGGATAAAAAGGATAGCCTCGCTTCCATTATAAACAAACTCCCCGTGCCTGTTCCCATCGATGAGTTGAAAGTAATGAGCAAGGAAGAGCTAAAGAAACTGAAAAAGAAAAATAAGGAACTCCCTACCGAACCTATTGATTGGATAAGGGTCGGCTGGATTTTATTATTAATCATTACGGCCTTGGTTATCCTGCTCTTCCTTTCTCCATGGTTGATATGGCAATACTATAACACCAAAGCCAAACAAATGAACAATGCAAAGGCTTACAACAGTTATCGTGCTGCCTTGTATTACCTCAACCAGATGGGCTATCCGCGGGATGGCAAAGGTCCGCAGGAGTATGCGTATGAAATCGATTTGAAGTTTACTTCCGTTAGCAACCCTGTCAGGGTTTCAAACCCTGACAGGGGTAATGGTACCAACCTACATCTGATAAGTTTTTCTTCTTTCAGTAATTTGTACCAAAAAACCAAATACGGTTCCATACCTTTAACAGAAGCAGAACAGAAAATGGTAAACGAATTTTACAAACCATTTATTAAACAGGTAAAAAGCAAAACAAAATTCAAAACCAGGATAAGTAAATTTTTAAATATTTATAACACTATTCATTATTTCACTCAACCTAAAATCAATAATTAAAATGGAAGAACAAAATGTGCAATTAGAACAGACATTAGGCAACATTCAAAAACTTGTTGATAATGTGGAGACCGTAATCAGGGGCAAGCGCATGCAGATACAATATGTATTAACTGCCCTGCTGGCAAAAGGACATATCCTTATGGAAGATAATCCCGGCACAGGAAAAACAGTAATGGCAAAAACATTGGCAAAGAGTATAGCCGGGGTGCAAGGCGGAGAAGCCAGTTTTAAACGTATCCAGTTCACTCCCGATTTGTTGCCAATGGACTTAATCGGTTCACATATTTTTGATGATGTGAAAAAGGAATTTGTTTTTAAAAAAGGACCCTTGTTTTGTAACCTGCTGTTGGCAGATGAAATAAACCGTGCTTCGCCAAAAGTGCAGTCAGCCTTGCTGGAGTGTATGGCCGAACACCAGATAACCATGGGAGAAACCACTTATCCGTTGGAGAAATTGTTCTTCACCATTGCCACACAAAACCCGGTAGAGATGGAAGGAACGTATCCATTACCTGCCGCACAGCTCGACCGGTTCTTTATAAAAATTTATTTCGGTTATGTAGATGAAGCAACAGAATTAAACATCTACAAAGATTACCTCGGAATACAAAACAACCTGGACAACATCAAACAGGTTTTGTCAATGAAAGAAATTTTATTCCTGCAGGAACAAACCGAAAAAGTTTTTATTCACGAAGAAATAATTACAGGAGTTCGAAACATAGTAAGAGATACCCGCAAGCATCCGGATATAGTTTTAGGCGCATCCACTCGAAGCGGTATCACCTTCCTGAAATGCTTAAAGGCATTCGCATTGGTTAACGGAAGAACATTTGTTACCGAAGACGACCTGAACCAGTTAACCGGTCCCGTGTTAGACCACCGTTTGATATTCAGAAACAAAGAAGCAAAACAAAAAGCATTGGCAACCATTCTTACAAAAGAATTAGACAGGTTAAGCCGGTTAAAGATTACCACCAATGCAAATACCTATAATCAGAGCCCGATATAAATAAACACCTCACCCCTTAATCCCCTCTCCAAAGGAGAGGGGGTAGCAAGTGAGAAACGTAATAATGACTAGACAATTTTTTATATTAATCATTTTAATTTGGTTCGGATTCAATTTCAATTCCGCTTCAGCGCAAAAGAATTTTGCTCAGCGCTATGAAATAGATGCCAAACGAATTGGAGTATCTCCTTTTGATAAAGATGCGTTGCCGCGCAGCAGGGAGTTCCTGCGGCTCGACAGCACTTATTATGTCGGCTGGATGTATGAAGGGATTTATAAATACGAACGAAGTTCAGATTATTTAGGTTATAAAAATGCCATCCATCCGTTGCAAAAAGCATTCGACTTAATCAATAAAGATTACGGCAATGCATTTAAAAGATTGTTTTCCTCTCCGCAAATGTATATGGACAATCAAATCAGGTTAAATGATTTGTACGAAATAGAAAACACCTTGCAGCTTTGTTACAACAATATCGAAATGCCCGATTCATCCATGTCGCTGCTCGATAAGGTAGATAGCTATCACTTGCAGAAAGATTTTTTTGGCACCTGTACAGAACGTGCATGGCTTTTTCATCGCAATCGTTTCTTTACTTCCGATAAATTTGATTTCCTTAAAAACACCATTGAGGAAAACGAAAAGATGGCAGCCCGCTGGTGTTACAATGGTTTTGAAAAGATTCAAAAAAATCAATCCATTAATGATTATTGGTTTGGCCCCCATCAAAGTGATGACGATAGATTAATGATTTATCACAACCTTGCCATCCTGCATGCATATAAACAGGATTACGACAGCGCTGAGTATTATTACAAAAAGCTGGAAGAGGGAAACAGAATATCATGGGGAAACTATGCCGAATTGCAAATGGAGATGGGGAATTTTGATAAGAGTTTGGAGTACTTCAACAAAAGGCAGTTGTACCGCGAACATGGTCTGGACGAGAAATATTATTATGTCCCGGTTTTATATGTTCTGGGTGGAAGACCAAAGGAAGCAATTACTATGGAGAACCAAAAGATTGCACGGAGCGGTTCAACCCCTGGCTTTGGCTGGTATTCCATTGCCCTTGCCAGGAGTTATTTGTATGATGGCCAGCTCGACAGTTCCGAATTCTATTTGAATAAGGCTGCCAACTTTAAAGAGTTGCACATAGGTACCACACTCACTCAGTCACAATATGATTTTACAATTAACCTCTTAAAGGTTCAGTTGATTGATAAGAAAGCCGAGCAGATAAAATTTCTTAACAGGGGTTGGTGGTATTCATTTACTGACTTGTATAATTTCATTGCCTTAAAGATAGAAAAGTACCTGGACATATATGTAGTGGTAAATGAAATGGCAAACAATCCCGAAAGAAAGCGAATAGTGTACGATTTGTTTTGCAATGAGTCCACGGTTTCATTCGATGAGTCCATTTATCTTCTTAAAGACTTCAGTAATTCATTCTTTCAAAGCAAATACGAAGACTATCAGTTAAAGGATAAGAGGAAAAAGATTCAGCGTTACTTCAAGTTATTTTGCACCAAGTTAAAATATGAAAACGGAGACAAAAAGGAAGCAGCAGCAGCAGGCGAAAACTTATTGAAAGAATCCTTTACTGTTAATCCCGCTTCTGATGAATCTGTCTTGAATGAAAACCTGGTTGATACAGCTACCGAGAAATTATTTCTTGCAAGGTTATACGAAGTGCTCGCAAAGAGTTATGAAAAGGAGGAAGACCAAACTAAATTTAATCAGAACAGGAATAATTATTTCGATGTATATCCGCAATTACTTCCTTTCAGTGGCATTACCATGCAAATGAATCTTTCCGTTTCAGGCGAAACAGATGAGGTGATTACCCAAGTGGTTAATGATTTGAAAGATTGTAATATAGATTGGACAAAAGGAATGGATACGGGCGTGCCAAGTGTTTCCATTAAGTTTGCTAAAAAAGGAAAGCTGTACGAAGCAATAATTAATGTGAAAAGCCCGACAGGAAAAACAATTGTTAACGATGCACAATTGGTATTTAAAAATGCAATGGGCACAGGTAAGGAACTTGCGCTTCGGTTATTTGCAAAAGGGGGAGTAGTGGAATACGAACAGGTAAAGAACTAATAAATTAGAAATAATATGATAAAAAGAATCGCAACCCTATTATTAATGACTGTTATTACCGGTCATGCATTTGCACAACAGTCAACAAAATTTCCTGCTCTTGCTGATGTTGCTATTTCCGATTCAACCTTTATTGTAAATAATTATTATAAAATGGAGCGCATGATACCCATGCGTGATGGAGTGAAATTATTTACTTCTATCTATATCCCTAAAGATTCTTCGGATAAACATCCTATTATGCTTACCCGTACACCTTATTCCTGCGCACCTTATGGAGAAGATAAATTCAAGAATTTCTGGAGCAGGAATACCGATATTTATTTCAAGGAAAAATACATTGTTATAATACAGGATGTTCGTGGCAGATATATGAGCGAAGGAGAGTTTGAAGACATTCGCCCTTTTATTGAAAACAAAAAAACAAACAAGGATGTGGATGAGGCCAGTGATACGTATGATGCAATTGATTGGATGGTAAAACATGTTCCTTCCAACAATGGCAATGTAGGGGTAAGCGGTATTTCATATCCGGGTTTTTATTCCACCATGGCGGCTTTGTCAGGTCATCCTGCGTTAAAAGCGGTGAGCCCGCAGGCACCGGTTACAGATTGGTTCATTGGTGATGATGTGCATCATAACGGTGCGTTTTTTATGATGGATGATTTCGGTTTCGACTATGCGTTTGGCAAACCCCGCCCGAAACCAACCACTGAAAGTGAAAGAGGTTTTGATTTTAAATCGCAGGATAATTATGATTTTTATCTCCGTCAGGGAACTTTAAAAAACCTTACCAAGCGCTACATGGGCGACTCAATGAAATTCTGGAACGAAGAAATGAATCATCCTAACTACGATGATTTCTGGAAAGCACATACCGTTACGTATCATCTTTTTAAAGTTCATCCTGCAATACTTATCACTGGAGGTTTGTTTGATGCGGAGGATTGCTGGGGTGCATGGAACACTTATAAAACAATTGAAAAACAAAGTCCGGGTACAAGAAACAGTATTTGTATGGGCCCATGGTTTCATGGTGGCTGGGCAAAATCAGATGGGAGTCATTTAGGAAATGTGCAGTTTGGAAAAGGAGTGTCGGATTACTATTATAAAAATGTAGAGATGCCTTTCTTCAATTTTTATCTGAAGGGAGATAAAGATTTGGCCGGCAAAGTAGCTGAAGCGACCATATTTATTTCAGGAGAAAATAAGTGGCAACAGTTTACTCAATGGCCTCCGCAAAATGTGGAAACAAAACCAATTTATCTGAATGAACACGATGCATTAACTTTTGAAAAGCCAACTTCAGTAAATAGTTTTTCTGAATACATCAGCGATCCGGCCAAGCCAGTGCCTTACACTGAAGATGTGCACATGGAAAGAACTAGAGAATACATGACAGATGACCAACGATTTGCTTCCCGCAGACCGGATGTGATTTCATTCAAAACAGATACCTTAACAAGTGATGTTACTTTAACTGGACCTGTAATAGCTGACCTTATGGTTAGTATTTCATCTACTGATGCGGACTTTATAGTTAAGGTTATCGATGTATTTCCTGACAACTTTAAATATGCTAAAGATGATAAATATCCAATGGGAGGTTACCAGATGATGGTGAGAGGTGAAGTGATGCGTGGTAAATTCAGAAATAGTTTTGAAAAGCCTGAAGCATTTGTATCGGGTAAGGTAACGGAAGTGAAATTTGAACTACCTGATGTGGCGCATACCTTTCAGAAAGGACATCGTATTATGATTCAAATTCAAAGCAGTTGGTTTCCATTAGTTGACCGGAACCCTCAGCAATTCCTGGATATCTACCATTGTGATGAAAAAGATTTTATTAAGTCGGCAATACATATTTATCATGATGCAAAAAATGCTTCTTCGATTTTATTGCCTGTCTTGAAAAGATAAATTAGTTTATCGCAAATAATTATAGTTCCATCTCAATTAACAAAACCGACCTTGTTTTTGCACTTTTTAATTTCGTCTTTTGTACCGTCAAACAAACAAAAAGAAATTAAATTATGTATAGCTACCAGGAAAAAAACACAAAAGGAAGAAAATTCATGTACATCGTTACAATAATGTTTATGCTTAGTTCTGTATTATTTCTTTTGTATAACATTGTGAAATAAATCTTCGCCCAAGGTTTTTACATTTTGTAAAAAATTAATGTTACTTTTATCAATGAATTATTATTGATAGAAATTAAACCTTAATCTCTTAACAAAATGACAACTTCAACTTTCTCAAAAATAATCGGAATCATTTTACTCGTGATTTCTTTTTCTTTCCTAAACACTAACCAATTATTTGCCCAGGCAAATAAAGAACGCCAATTTTCTTTTTGTTATCAAACCAGCGATACTATCCAGATTTCTGACCTTGAAAGCTGCGTGGAATTAGTTCCAAGCGATAAAAACCTGAAAGTGAAATCTTATGTGGTTATGATTCGATTGGGTGATGTATTTCAGGAATTCGATATCAATAATGGCGCACATTTGGTTCTCGGAATAACAGATGAGATAGTAAAACAAAAAAAGAAAGTGAAATACATCCAGATAAGAGACATTATTTGTACTGAAGGGAAAAGCAAGGAAGAGAAAAAATTCAGAGAGTTCAGGATTTACATAAAGCAACCCAACTAATTCCCCTGAGTAATTCTAGTATGAGTAAAATACGACACTACGAAAACCTTCATATTCCGCTTTGGTTGTTGAAGGATACCTGCTGGATGCTGCAATGGAGGGTATTAGGTATTACAATGATTTTCCCCACAGTTACTGTTGCTCTTATTATTGCTGTAAAGTCATGGCGGGAAAAAGATGAAGAGTTCCTGATTAATCTTGCTATCTGTTTTTGGATATCGGCAAACTCTTATTGGATGGTTTGTGAATTCTTTCATCACGAAGAGATAAAGAATTATGCAGGGTTTCCTTTTGTTGCAGGAATGTTATGTGTTGCAGTTTTTTACTACAAACGATTGTTTGGAAAGTCTAATAAGAACCTTATTGACTAAAGAGATTTTTTAAAGCAAGCATTTTAAGAGCGGTTACCGCTGCTTCCACACCTTTATTTCCATGTTTTCCTCCTGCTCTTTCCTTTGCCTGTTGTTGGTCATTGGTTGTCAGTACACCAAATATTACAGGCTTATTGTATTTCAGGCTTACATTGGTGATTCCATGAGCCACAGCATCACATATAAAATCGAAGTGACGGGTTTCTCCCTGAATAACGCATCCAAGACAAATAACGGCATCAATGGTTTTGTCTTCACATAAATACTGGGCACCTAATGATAACTCAAAACTACCGGGAACATAACTTACTTTAATATCCTTTTCAGTTACTCCGTTTTCCAGTAATGTTTCAACTGCGCCTTCTTTTAATGCATTGGTAATTTCAGTATTCCATTCAGAAACGACAATGCTTATTCTCATGCCGGAACCATTTGGAATTGCATTTCCTTCGAATGCTGATAAGTTTTTATTTACAGAAGACATTGGTAGAAATTAAAAATGTTGAATTATAAATGATGAATGCAAATATTGTAAAATTAATAATTAAAAAAGAAAAGGTGATTTTTTTCAAAATCACCTTTAAGTTTAGTCTTAATAGTTTGTTTTATAAATTACCTAAGGTTTTAGCACGGGCAATGTATTTGTCCATGTCTTTTCCTTCAGTAGTTTCAGGATATTCATTTTTAATACGTTCGTATAATTTTACAGCATCAGCATAGTTTCCTTTTTCTTCGTTAGCCATTGCAGCTTTTTTAAGACAAACTGGAGTGTCGAAGTTGTTACTATGTTGCTCAGCAGCTTTTAAATAGAAAGTAATAGCATCATCTGTTTTACCTAATTCCATATTCGCATCTCCTATAGCAGCTGTAGCTAATGGTCCAACAATAAGGTCATTGCTGTCAAATTTCTTTAAATGCTCAATAGCATCTTCAAATTTTCCGGTTTTTAAATAACATAAACCAAGATAGTACTCAGCTAAATTACCTGATGGGGTAAGGCTATAGTCATCTGCTATTTGTAAAAAGCCTGACGCTGTTCCATCTCCATTAATTGCTTTATTGATGGAATCTTTTTCAAAATACTGCTCTGCTTTAAACATATCTGTGCGGGCTTTGGTTTCTTCGCCAGCCACATACCAATATTTATATGCATAGTATCCACCTACTATTACAATGATTACACCTAATATAGTGAGCAGGTTCTTTTTGTTTTGCTCTATATAAAGTTCTGTTTTAGTAAATGCTTGTCCTACATCAACAATTGGTTCGTCTTCTATTACTTGTTTTGCCATTTTTTTGTTTAATTCTGATTTAACGGAGTGCAAAAATAAGTTTTTTTTGCATATTCCATAATTTAATTAATAAATATGCAGTTCTATAACGTTTTTTAGGTAATTTTACCTTCCCTTAAAAAAAGTGGATATATTGCCGGAAGTCACTATTGATAGCTATTGCCAATCGAGTGGAAGAAAGAAAATACTGAAATGTACCTGAAAAAAATATCTTTAATTAATTTTAAAAACTATCCGGAGGCCGAATTGGAGTTCAGTAGTCATGTAAACTGCCTTACGGGCAATAACGGTGAGGGAAAGACCAATGTTTTGGATGCAATTCACTACTTATCCTTCTGCAAAAGCTTCTTTAACCCGATTGACAGTCAAAACATTTTGCATGAAGCTCCTTTTTTCTTAATTCAAGGTGTTTTTGATAATAATAATGAAGAAGAAGAAGTGTATTGCGGATTAAAACGTAATCAGCGGAAAATATTTAAACGTAATAAAAAAGAGTATGCACGCTTAGCAGAACATATCGGTTTATATCCTTTAGTTATGGTTTCACCGGCCGATTCGGAATTAATAACCGAAGGGAGTGAAAGCAGGAGAAAGTTTATAGATAGTGTAATTGCTCAGTTCGACAGGGAATACCTCGAAAACCTGATATCATATAATAAGGTGCTTTCTCATAGAAATGCTTTGTTGAAACAAATAGCTGATAGTGGCAGGTTTGATAAAGATGCACTGGAGATATGGGATATGCAATTAGTGGATTACGGTAAAAGAATACATACCAAGCGAAGTGATTTTATTAAAAGCTTTATTCCTATTTTTCAGAAGTACTACGAATTAATTTCTGGAGGAAGAGAGAAAGTAGGCATTGAATACAATTCACATTTAAATGAAAATGAATTTTCTATTGTTTTGGCAAATACATTGAATCGCGACAGGGCAATGCAATATACCACCGTTGGAATACATAAAGATGATCTGGAATTTACCATAGATACTCATTCATTAAAAAAATATGCATCGCAAGGACAACAAAAATCTTTCTTAATTGCATTAAAACTTGCTCAATTTGACTTTATAAAAAGCATTAAAAAGGTTACTCCTATATTATTACTGGATGATATATATGATAAACTGGACGATTTACGTGTAAAGCAATTGATGGAACTTGTAAGCAGTGATAACTTCGGGCAGTTATTTATTACAGATACACACCCTACACGATTATCAGATTTATTTAAGTCAGCAGAGGTAGATTACAAAGTATTTAAAATAGTTAACGGAACAACAAGGTTAGAAAGCCCAAAGTTGGAAAGTACAAAGGTTAGCTAACTTTAAACTTTGAACTTTTAAACTTTAAACTGAATTATGAGTAAACACAACGAATATACTATAAAGCAAGCCATCGAAAATCTATTGAAAGCTTATAAGCTAAACGATAAGATGGATGAAAAGAAGCTGATAGGTTCCTGGGAAGAGTTAATGGGCAGAATGATTGCGAAGCATACCAAGGACATTGTAATAAGGAATAAGCAGTTGATTGTTACCTTAGATTCTTCTGCTTTGCGAAATGAACTAGCCCTGGCTAAAACCAAAATAGTTAAGATAATGAATGAAAAGGCAGGGAAGGAAGTGATAACGGAGGTGGTACTTCGGTAGAATTATAAATTATTAATTTTGAATTGTAAATTGACAAATGTATATGAATAAAATTAAAACCTCCTTAATTGCTGCAGTTTACATGCTTTCAGCAACTACTATCATTGCACAAACAGATTCTGCAATGATTAAAAAAATATACAATGAAGCATTGAGTAATGGTAAAAGCTATTCCAATCTTGACTATTTGACTAATAAAATAGGAGGGAGGTTAAGTGGTTCTCCTCAGGCACAACAAGCGGTGGAATGGGCATTTAAAGCAATGAAAGAAGCCGGTGCAGATACAGTGTATTTGCAGGAATGCATGGTGCCGCATTGGGTACGTGGTGCAAAGGAAGTTGGCAAAGCCATCTGTTCCAATCCGAAAGATAGCCGAGAGTTGCCGGTATGTGCATTGGGTGGCTCTATTGCGACTCCTTCTGATGGTATCACAGCAAACGTAATAGAAGTAATGGGTCTTAAAGGGTTGGAAGCATTGGGTAAAGAGAAGATAAAAGGAAAAATAGTTTTCTTTAATGAACCCATGGACCCGACATTTATCGGCACTTTTAATGCTTATGGCAAAGCTGTGGAGCAGCGTTGGGCTGGTCCTTCGGAAGCGGTAAAGTATGGTGCGGTGGCTGTGGTTACGCGTTCGTGCACCTTAACACAGGATGATTATCCGCATACCGGTTCGATGGGATATAAAGATAGTTTGAATAAAATCCCTGCCTGCTGTATCAGTACCAATGGCGCTAACTGGCTAAGTGCTGAATTGAAAAAAGATAAAGACCTTAAGTTCTTTTTGCAGATGAGTTGTAATACTTTGCCGGATGTGAAATCATACAATGTGGTAGGAGAAATAAGAGGAAGCGAGAAAAAGAACGAGTTCATTGTGGTTGGTGGTCACCTTGATTCATGGGATACCGGAACGGGTGCGCATGATGATGGAGCAGGAGTGGTGCAATCAATTGAAGTATTAAGAATATTTAAAGCATTAGGGTATAAACCAAAATGTACCATACGTGCTGTTGCCTTTATGAACGAGGAAAACGGAGGAAGAGGAGGAAAGAAGTATGCAGAACTGGCCAAAAAGAATAATGAAAAGCATCTTGCTGCCATCGAATCGGATGCTGGTGGATTTACTCCGCGCGGATTCAGCAGTGATGTTACTCCGGAAGTAAAAGCAAAATTAAAAAGCTGGAGACCCTTGTTTGAACCTTACGGAGTGTATGATTTTGGAAGAGATGGCAGTGGTTCGGATATTGGTCCGTTGAAAGATCAAAATGTTCCCTGCATGGAACTTAGCCCTGATTCGCAACGTTATTTTATTCATCATCATACTCCTGTTGATACTTTTGAATACATTAATCAGCGGGAACTGGAACTGGGAGGTGCAGCCATGGCAGCACTTGTATGGATGATAGCACAACATGGGTTGTAAATTCATTACCCTTTTATTCGTTAAAAATATATAAGTATTCTTGCTGATTTAAAATAAACAGGTACATTTGTATTCAATGTCAGGCAAAAAATTAATCATATCTTTCTTTTGTTTTCTCTTCATTTCCATTTCATTTAATGGATTTGGAAAAACAATTGCTGCTGCTTCCCATAAGGAAAAAGCAGTGGTATGCCAGACTGTTTGTGAAAACACCGACCCTTTGGGAGAGGAAACCATTACCACTGTTAAGGATATTTTACACTCCACCATCAGGGTATCCGAAATTCATAACCGCAAATTTCATTGTTTAAAAAATAACCAACGTTCTGCCATTGCCTTACTATCCGGCATAGCGAGCGATAAGCTTAGTTCCTGGTTTGCTTATTACCTTTTGAGCATTACCGGTAATAATAGTCACCCTCCGTTTTATATTGCCTATCACCGGCTAATAATATAGAATCTGTTTTTTAGTTCATACCGTTCATCGTTCTTATAAAAGAATGAATGAGGTAGTTTGTTTTATTCCTTTCAGGAGGAATATAGTAGTAACACATTAACTAATTAACAATGGAAAATTCAGAAAATAAATCATCAAAGAAAAATAATTTTATGCAGGGATGGGGGTTAATACTCGTTATCCTTGGAGGTGTCACCACATTGCTGGTGGCTGTAAAAGCCATGATGGAATGGTAATATAAAGAATGTGTTTGTCCGTTCGGCTGCTTCTACTTTTTGTTTAAGTGAATTGTTGGTTAATTGAAGCAGCCGATGGATGAACCTTTTTTGATTTGATTAAAAATGATTTTGTTATTTCTTCTCCATAGATGCATCGTCCAGCTTTACCCCAAACAAATATTTCAAACCTATTACCTCACCTGTTTCTATGGTTTTCTTTTCAATTAAAAATTCCACCACCGATATTTTATTATTGAAGGTATAGTTAGTAGTATCAAATTCAATATGTTCATCAAACCGAACTTGCACTATATCCTCAGCGGTTATTCTTTCATGAATAGGTATTGACATCATAGTTCCGGGATTGTTCTCATCCTCTACATAGTTTGTGGAATCCCAGAAATCTAACGTGTTTTTAAACTGTTCGATGGTTAGCGGACAATCAGGATAGTTGCAATAAGCTTTTAGTTTTCCTTTTAATACGGCATTGGTAAGGGATTCGAAAATGGTTTTCTTGTCGTACTTATTCCATTCCACCAGGTAAGGAATGTTTGTTAAACTGTCTTTTTCCAAAGGCAATACTGTTTTTACCTTCTCTGCCCATACCACATTATGACTTTTGTTTTCGGTGCTTGTGTTGTTGGTTTTATTACATGCAATCAGGGTTGCACATAAAATAATTAGAGTTGCTTTTTTCATAGAATAGTTTTTGTTTGTTAACACAAATCTACAAATTTAATTATTATTAAATTAGAAAACAGTGGTGACACCGGTGTCATGGGTGTAATATTTTGCCAAATAGACCTTATATTCTTTCCCGAAAAATCGCAATAAAATTTTTGTTTCTATTTCCTTCTTTTCTTCAAAAAATTGAATTGTTGAAGTCTTTATTTCCAATAATAAAAAAACTTTAATTTTTATTTATTTCAACAAACTCAATTCTGCTAATAATAAATTTCTGTTTTTATCTGCTTCAACCTTAAGTTGAGTAAATATTCCCCCTAATAGGAACCCAAAGGAAGTGAGCTCATAATCAAATATAGTAGGAAACCCTACTTCATGCAATTCGCTTGAAATGGTTCGGTTTTTCAACATCATTTTCAGTTGTCGCGAAATCTGATTGTTGGATAATTTGGTGTCATTTACTATTTCCGTATACCGTACTTTTCCTAATTTAAATAAACTTATAAGTATTCGAATCTGGTGCTTATTATCTACACCATAATGTAATATTTCTAATGAGGATGCATTTGCCATTAATGTAATATCAACCGGGTACATTGCTTTTTTCTTTTTCATAATTAGTATAGTGAGGGCGCAATGTATATAGTAAAAGAGCGGAGGTATATTAAGGTGCATAATGCACCTATTTTAAAACGTAATTAAATATTTACGTACTTCAAGCCGTCATTTAAAACCAATACCAGTTCTTTGATTCTCTTTTAAATGAAAGATTGATTATCAACACCTTGTAAATCTCTTTGCATACCTCCGAAGATTCGGAGGTACATAAATAAGACTCTTTACTCACCTCCGAAGGTTCGGAGGTATAGAAGTAAGACTCTTTGCACACCTCCGAAAGTTCGGAGGTATATAAGTAAGACTCTTTACTTACCTCCGAAAGTTCGGAGGCATATAAGTAAGGCTCTTTACTCACCTCCGAAAGTTCAGAGGTGTATAAGTAAGACTCTTTAAACACCTCCGAACATTAGATGGTGTATCAGTAAAATAATTTATTAACCAAAAAACAATTAAAACATGGCAACAAGTATCTGGCAACCGGGCGAAAACTTTATCAGGAATGGAGTTCGTGAAAACTACACTACTGCTGTTAAAGTAAGCACATTTCATTTTAATGCGCTAACCACGCAAAGCAGTAACGCTGCAATAGCAGCATTGCTCACTATTTTTACTCCAAAACACAATGCATTAATTAATGCTTCATCCACCAAAGAGAGCGATTTGGGCGACCGTATCGGAGATACTAAAACAAAGGATGATTTGTTATTGGATTTAACTCAAAACCAATTACCCGAATGGCAACGGCTGATTGGGAATGTGTACCGAAAAAAATCTGCAGCTTTTAAAACTCTTTTCCCTTATGGCCTAAAACCGTTTAATAGCGGAACAATAGATAATAGAATACTGGCAGTAAAAACACTTCGCGATAAATGTGTGGCAGACGCATCATTATCAGTGGTGGCTGCTTTGATAGTTACCTTTTATACCACTATTAGTACTGCAAGAACTGCTCAGGAAGGTGAAAAAACGGATGTGACATTCGATATCGGAAACCAGCTGGATGCTATTGAGCAGATGTGCATCACCCAGTTTGCTGATTACGGAGCTATTGTTAATCTTTTTCCTAATAATTCAAACAAGATTAAAAGTTTTTTTGATGTGGTTAATTTGCAAAAACATATGCATAGCAACTTATACGAAGGGGTAGTGAACAAGAATAAGATACGAAATGTTGCAACAAAAACAGTTAAAGCAAGAAGCACAATAAGGGTAACCTGTGATGTCGATTTGCAGGTATGGGTAATAGATTCATCAAAAAATAAAGCACATCCGCATGGAAGCTTTGTTCCGGCTGGGGTTCCAACAATAATAGGTTTTCCTGATCTTGGCGACTTTAATAACCGGGTATTTCAGATTCAGAATTTAAGCCTTACCACTCAAGGGCATTATTCAATAGAGTTTTTGTAAAAGAGTATTTAGCATTTAGTATTGAGTATTGCGAAAGCTTCCTGTATTTAACAGGAAGCTTTTTTGTTTAATAGTACTAATGAGTAACCAAACTTTCTTAAGTTTGTAATCAATTAAACTTCTGTAAAACAATTATCAATAGTTTTAAATGAAAAAATACATTCTGTTTTGTTTTCTATTTAAAAACAATACTCTCATTTTAATTTATTGTTTTATACTTTTTAAACAGAACAATTGATTTCAATTCATTCCAAAACTGTTAAAAACTTCTCGCCCCGTTGCTTCATTTATTATTACTTTTGCCGATATAAATACAAAGTATGCTTACCATTAATCCCAAAGAAGTTAAAGTATCCGAATTTCACAGCTACCTGCTGGGGGCTGTTGCTCCGCGCCCTATAGCGTTTGCAAGTACTCTAGATAAAGAGGGTACTCCTAATCTTGCACCATTCAGTTTCTTTAATGTATTCAGTGCCAATCCGCCCATAGCAGTATTTTCACCCGCCAGAAGCGGACGAACAGGCCATACCAAGCACACTTACGAAAACATTAAAGAAGTGCCCGAAGTGGTTATCAATGTGGTAAACTATAACATGGTGCAGCAAACTTCATTGGCCAGTACAGAATATCCGAAAGGAATAAACGAGTTTGAAAAGGCTGGTTTTACTGCTGTTAAATCTGAAATGGTAAAACCTTTTCGTGTTATGGAATCGCCTGCACAGCTGGAGTGCAAAGTAAAACAGGTGATAGAGCTTGGTGACCAGGGAGGAGCAGGAAACCTGATAATTTGCGAAGTAGTGCTGATGCATATCAGTGAAGAGGTATTGGATTTGAATAATCACATCGACCCGCATAAGATTGATCTGGTTGCCCGGATGGGTGGAAACTGTTACAGCAGGGCCAATGGAGATTCTTTGTTTGAGGTGGTGAAGCCATTGTTGAATTTAGGAATTGGAATTGATAAAATTCCTTCTTATATTCGCAACTCAAAAGTGCTGACAGGAAATAATTTAGGCCAGTTGGGCAATGTGGAAACGCTTCCTACTAAAGAAGAAATAATGAATTATAAAAACTCAGGTGCTATAAATGAAGCATTTGAAATATATGGAACTAATTTAGATAAGCTGGAAGAGCATCTTCATCACATTGCTAAAGGACTGTTGGAAAATCATAATGTGACAGAAGCCTGGAAAGTGCTCTTGTCTTTTGAACGATAAACAAATAAAATAAACAATAAATAATAACTAAAACAATTAAAAATTAAACACAATGGACGTTACAGGAACCTTAAAAGTGAAAGGAGAAACAACAAAAGTTTCAGAAAAATTTACAAAAAGAGAATTTGTTATCACAGATAATTCTTCTCAATACCCACAGCACATTTCATTTCAGCTTGCTCAGGACAAATGCGCTTTGCTTGATTCGTATCAACTTGGTCAGGAAATAAAAGTACATTTTAACTTGCGTGGCCGCGAGTGGACCAGCCCACAGGGAGAATTGAAGCACTTTAATTCTTTGGAAGCTTGGCGTATCGAAGCAGGTGCAGGTGCTCAAAATTCTTCAGCAAGTTCGGCTCCGGCTGCTTCTTCATCAAGTAAGAATGCTCCTGCAGCAATATCCGAAACCTTTACAGCTAATACACAGGAAGACGATTTGCCTTTTTAAGAATTAAATTAATAGTATAATTCACCCGGACATTTATTGTTTTTCAATACATGCTCCGGGTGTTTTTATTGGCGGTTTATTCTGCCAAAGCAACCATCAGCTTTTCTAATTTTCTTTTCATTTCGGTGGGAGTACAATCATAGTTATTGGCCAGCAACGAAAAACAAAGCGTTTCCCCTTTTTTATTTTTCACATATCCTGCATATCCTCTCGCTCTGTTCATGTAGCCGCTTTTGGCATGCAGGTTATTTTCTGCCAGTGTACCAACGCATAATCCACCCAATGAGCCTGACTTTCCGGCAACGGGCAAGGAGTTATAAAAGGTAGTAAAGTTTTTGTCTTTTGCCATCACCCTGAGTATTTGCGCTTGTGTTTTTGTAGTCATCACATTGGAGCGCGCTAATCCGCAACCATCATTCATAAAAAAACCGGAAACATCTACTCCTTTGTTTCTCCAAAAGTCAGTAACTATGGCTGTTCCTTCCGCTTCTGTTCCATATCCTGATTTTTTATAACTCAGGTATTTTAAAATACTTTCTGCAAAAAGGTTAATGCTTTTCAGATTAGTAAAGCGAATGATAGAATCGAGAGTAGGGGAGAAGTGAATGTAGAGTGTGTGTTTATCGCTTTTGCTATAGGTTTTACTTTCCTTCAATTCTCTGATGGTAGTAGCTTTTTTTGAAATGAGAATACCATTTTTTTTCAAAGCCTTTGTAAATTCATCTGCACAAAACAAAGCAGGGTCAGGCATTGCACCATCCACTTCATAATCGATTCTGTTTGCAGGAATGGTTCCCTGTGCTGTTCTGTAATAAGTATAAGGAGAGCCATAAATATATGCATTGTCTTCTGTGCCATTTGCTATCACATTGTTGTTTAATTCCAAACCTTTTATTTCAGGTTTAAAGGCTGTGATAGAAGTTGGGCTTCCTGCCGCTCCTGATTTGTAAAGAATGGTATATTTATCATCATGATAAGATAAGCCACTGGCACCGGCTCCGTAATAGTTACCCATGTCTCCCCATACCCATTCTCCGGGAGTCATGTTGTAATCAAAAATGCCTGCATCACCAATAACATTGCCGGTTATTTTCTTCACCCCTTTTGACTGTAATACTTTTGCCCATCTTTCCAGGATGGTACCACTTGCTTCTTTATTTTTAAAGTACTCCGATTCCAAAGTAGGGTCGCCACCCCCGGTAATATAAAGATTGCCCTCTATGGTTCCTGTTGAAGTATCAAATGTACCATCGTATTGTAGTTTTGTTTCAAACATAAAATCTTTTCCGAGCAATGATAATGCGGCCCCTGTAGTGGCTATCTTCATTGTGCTTGCAGGTGTTAAACTGATGTTGCTGTTGTATTCATAGAGTATAGTGTCTTTCTTAACAGGCATCACACAGATGCTCCAGGTGGCGTGTTTCATTGCTTCATCGGAATTTAGCTTTTGAATTTCATTCAACAGTTTGGTATTGTTTTGTGAAAACAATAAAGCGGGAATAAGAAGTAAAGTAAAAGAAAGGAATGATTTATTCATACAGAATTTTAAACAGATTTATAGAAACGAAATTAAATATAAATGCAATACAATAAAAAGATATTCATTTTAATTACAACAACCTTTGTTTAATTTTTGCCTGATAACTATCATATTTGTGACATATAATTATAAAGTAATTTTGCTTCATAAATAATTAAAATAAAAAAGTTATGACAACAAAAATGAAACACATTGATGATTTACATTTTGAACATCAATTATGGATGAGTGAGGCAAAATTTTTTGCTGATGAACTAAAGATTTATCAAAAAAGATTAGCTGAAGTGGCATCAAAGAACACCAAAGAAGATGTTCGCAAACAAGTTGAGCATTTTCAAAACCAATTTATCATTCAGAAAGAACAACTGGATATATTAAACCATAGGGTAAATGAACATGAACAATGGCTTGAAAAGTATGCTACCAATCATCCTGTAGCAATTGACCATAAATTGTTTCCTGACCATGATTCCATGCATGAAAAAATGGATACATTCAAAAAATTGTATTCAGAATTGAAAAAGGAATTTCTTCAGTTTCTGGTTACCTGGATGTAACTAATTTTGTTTAGCTAACACTTCAGCGTACTCGTTTTTGGCTTTATCAAACGTGGCAATCAG
Source organism: Bacteroidota bacterium (assembly GCA_947479085.1). Lineage (GTDB taxonomy): Bacteria > Bacteroidota > Bacteroidia > 2-12-FULL-35-15 > 2-12-FULL-35-15 > 2-12-FULL-35-15. Next base: position 114,985 of record CANJYB010000003.1, read on the forward strand.
TTGCTCGCGTTCGGTAATTAATCCGGAAATGAGTGCGCTTTTTTTATAAAATAAAGTCATCAGCATCCATTTTGTTCTGTAATCTTTTACCATGTGAAAGTACCAATAGGTAAACAAACCGGAAAGCGGAAGGCTTATTCCGTAGGCAATCGTTATCCATTGCAGGTGAGTATATTTCCAAAAAAGGTAAATTTGCAAAGAATAAAAAATAAGAAAAGTAAACATTCCTCCCACCATTCCAATTGCCCCTCTGAATTCTTTTTCTTTGCTTATTTTCTTTGCAAGGAATGCAGGTATCTCGAACGGTAAAAAATTATTAATTAATCCATAAATATAAAAGGGGGCTCCGATAACAATTACCGCTATTGCTAATAAAGCGTTAATAACAAACGACTGACCTTTTCTCTTCGGTGCAATGTCACTGTCATGCAGCCCAAGATCTTCGAGGTTCTTAAAATATTTTTTTATTCGGGCCCTCATTGTTTCAACAAATAAAGTATCGTGCTCAATAAAATAATTTACAGTTTCAATGATGTTTTTGGTGATGATAAACTCCCCATCCTTTTCATTTTTATTTAGGTTGCGTTCCTCTGTTAGTTTTGATTTATAAAGTATTTCAATTTCATTTACCAATTCATCCGTCTTTTTATCTTCTATTGCAATAATAAGTTTTTCAAGTTGTTTGCTTATTTCGGCTGTTAAACTTTTTGCTCCTTCAAAACTATCTTTTTCAAATTCTTCTTTATAATCAGCCACCTTTATAGGCTTATGAATATTGATATATAAATCCCTGTTGAACCGATGAGGGTCAGCATAATTTAAGCCGATGTTTACAATATGAACACCTAATTTAAAATCATTTCTTGCTTCTGCCCCTAATACTATACGTGCTGCACCGGTTTTAATTGGTCTCAGTTTACGCTCGGTAATGCTTATGCCTTCCGGAAACATAAGTATTGCTCCATTATTTTCAAGATGTTCGTAGCATTTGATAAATGTTTCTTCGTTTTTACTCATTTGCGAAGGGTCGTCCTGTTTTCGGTAAACCGGGATTACATTGAATTTCGGCAGGAGCCATTTGGCTATTCGTGATTTGAACAACTCTCCTTTGCCAAGAAAAAACACTTTGCGGTTAAGGATGGTAGCTATGACAATAGGGTCCATAAATGTGCTTGGGTGATTTGCCAATACCAGTAAAGGGCCTTTGTCAGGTATAAGTTCCTTATTCCGAATAGCAATGGAACGAAAAAACATTCTCACTGTTATTTGCATTAATAATTTCAGGAAGGAATAAAGCATTTGTTTTATTTTAAGCGAAAGTTAAACAAAAAGAATTATGTAATCGTATTGTTGTAAATGGATTTTTTTTAGAAAATAAAATGGTATCAAGATATTTCACTAATAACATCAATTATGGAAGGGTAGGTGTTTTTTAATACCGTTTTCAGATTCTCCTTTTTAAACCATTTTACTTTTGTAATTCCTTCTTCAGTTTGCGGGGTTAATTTGGAAATTTCCGGGCATTGCATTTCAAACCAATAAGTGGGTTTCAGAACTTCTTTTTCTTCTAAAAAATAGGTATGATAAGTAGTGTTTAGTTCTTTAATTATTTTCAAACCTTTAATGCCGCATTCTTCCTTTACTTCCCTTAATGCACATTGTTTAATTGTTTCCCCTTTTTCTCTTTTTCCTTTTGGCAAATCCCATTTCCCATTCCTTAAAATGAACAGATATTCTCCCTTAGTGTTTCTAACCAGACCTCCGGCAGCCTCAATAACACGAAATCTGGTTTTAAAAGTAGTGAGTAGTTTTTTTAAATTTTCACTTTGTATATAAATCTTTTTTACTCCTTTGTTTTTGATGTTCTCTATAAATTGTCGGAGATACTCCTTTGATGTTCTGTCGGAAAAGAGTGCACTATACAAGCCTTTTTCTTCAAAATCAAGGTTGTTTGTCAAATAGATTATCTTTTTGCCTGAATATACTTTTATCATTTTTTGTTAATTAATTTATAGTTTTTGGTTTACTTAGTTTAATATCTTTGCGACATGAAGACGAATGACGAATCTGCGTTAAAAATAGCTGAATTTTTATTACAAATTAAAGCAATTAAATTACAACCCAACAAACCTTTTACCTGGGCTTCAGGCTGGAAATCTCCAATTTATTGCGATAACCGTGTTACCCTGTCGTTTCCAAAGGTACGAACTTATATCCGGCAGGAATTTGTAAAAGGTATTACTGATAACTTTGGCAAACCTGATGTTATAGCAGGAGTTGCTACAGGAGGAATTGCACAAGGTGCACTAGTGGCTCAGGAGATGGGTTTACCTTTTGTTTACATCCGTTCGGAAGCTAAAAAACACGGACTTACCAATATGATAGAAGGAGTAGTAGAAAAAGGCCAGTCTGTTGTGGTTATTGAAGATTTAATATCAACCGGTGGAAGTAGTCTGAAAGCGGTGGAGGCTCTTAGAGAAGCAGGATGCGAGGTGAAAGGAATGGCAGCCATATTTACTTATGGTTTTAAAACATCCACAGATAATTTCAAAAAAGCAAAATGCAAGTTAATAACCTTAAGTAATTATGAAACATTGATTAAAAAGGCATTGCAATCAGAATATATCAATGAAAAGGATATGAAATCTCTGCAGGAATGGAGGGAAAATCCTTCGGAGTGGATGAAATAGAAAAATTAATAGACTGACTTTTTATGAATAACATTGAAAGTCTGGATCAATAACTAAATACATTATGACAAATATAGAAAGTGAAAAAGTAGACATTAATAATTCAGCAGAAAATATTTTTAATTTTTTATCAGATTTTAATAATTTTCAAAAATTGATGCCACCACAGGTCACCAATTGGACTTCTACTCAGGAAGATTGTTCATTTACAATTAATGGAATGGCAACAATAGGTATGAAAATTATTGAAAAAAGTCCATTCACTAAAATTACTATTTCTTCAAATGGGAAGGTCCCTTTTGATTTTAAACTATTTGTATTGCTAACCGAAATGGATGCTGCAAATTGTATTGGTCAGCTTACCTTTGAGTCGGATATGAACATGATGATGAAAATGATGGTGGAAAAACCGCTTACCAATTTTTTTAATATGCTTGCTCAAAAAATGAAGGATATAAAATAAAGTGTTTTTAAATTTATTAATGACACTTTTTACTTATTAAATATCTTCTCTCTCCACTTTTCCTATCCCTTCATTTTTAACATTTGTTTTTTCAGGGTTACCTCTGTATTTTACGCCTCCTACACCTTTTGCATTTACGTTTAATTCTTTTGTTGCATAAACTTCCGCTGCTCCTATCCCGTCAGCATCCAGGCTTAGTTTCTCCGTTTTTAATTCAAATGCCTGTATTAAACCCAATCCGGAATGATTTATTTTTACCTCTCTTACATTTCCTTCCAAAACCAACGCTCCAACTATTTCTGACTTTACATTAAGTTGGTTGCCATCCAGTTTAAGTTCAGTCAGGCCCACTCCACTAAAATCAAGGTCCAGCTTATCAACCATCAGTTTATTCTGACAAGCTAATTTCCCAACTCCTGTTATACTCAATTTAGAAAGATGATTTACACTAATATATATATTTATCTTTTTCACCTTACCAATGGAAGCACTGTCGCGCATTTTTACTGAAAGAGTATTATTTTCTACAGAAGTAATTATCAAAGGTTGAATATTTTCATCCGTTTCCACCTTAACACTTTCCTGTTCATTTTCAGAAAGAATAACATTAAACACCCCTTCTATAGCTATCTGGTTAAACGAGGGCACCGGTCGAGTTTGCGACTGAACTGTACCATTTCCGTTTATTTTTGTTGCACTATCGTCATTCGAAATGGTCATATTGTCACAACTGGTCAGCATTATACCTGTGGCGAGAAGCATAGAAACAAAAAAAGTATTTTTCATAATTAAAGTTTTGGTTATGGTGGTATGACGATTAGTTTCCCTAAAAGTTACAGGGAATTAAAAATATTTATAGGCCCTTTCAAACAAAAGGTTTTGAGATTAAATTTGCATTAAGCTTCGTCTTTTTTATTTAGTTTTGAAATCGAATAAATCAACCCGACACTTGAAACGCTTTTCCCTGAAATTTAAGAACAAAAAAACTATCGGGTATTCTGTTTTATTCTTGCTTCTGGTTTGGTTTTGGTTTTGTTTGCCCTCTCCCTTGTTCCGTTCGCATACATCAACAGTGCTCGAAGACAATACCGGCAGGCTGCTTGCAGCGAGGATAGCCGATGACGGGCAATGGCGTTTCCCGAAATGTAAAAATGTTCCTTACAAGTTTGTGGCAAGTATTATCCAGTTCGAGGATAGATCTTTTTTTACACACAAGGGATTTAACCCTTTGGCATTTGGAAGGGCATTGTTCCAGAATATTAAGGAACGAAGAATAGTGAGCGGTGGAAGTACATTAACCATGCAGGTTATCCGGCTTTCCCGAAAAGGGAAAAACCGTAGCATTTTCGAAAAAATGGTTGAAATTATTTATGCAACACGGCTGGAACTTACCTGCTCAAAATTTGAGATACTTTCGCTTTATGCTTCCAATGCACCTTACGGTAGCAATGTGGTAGGCATTGATGCTGCTTCCTGGCGCTACTTTGGGAGAGAGGCAAGCAAATTATCATGGGCGGAAGCGGCAACCCTGGCAATTTTGCCAAATGCTCCCAGTTTGATTTATCCCGGTAAAAATCAGGAACGGTTGCTTGCAAAAAGAAACCGTCTTCTGGATCAGCTATTTAAGGCAAAGATAATCGATAAAGAAACCTGCGAATTAAGCAAACAGGAAGGATTACCAGGCAAACCCTTTCCGCTACCGCAAATTGCTCCGCATTTATTACAGCGGGCAGCCAAGGAAGGTTTCGAAGGCCTTCGGATTCCTTCCACCATTGATGGACATTTGCAGGAACGTGTGAATGAAATTATTGAAAATCATCATAAGCTTTTGAAAGCAAACGAAATTCATAATGCCTGCGCAATTGTTCTGGACGTAAATACTGGTAATGTGTTGGCTTACGTTGGTAATACAGATAACACAGGTAAGCCTGAATACGAATCGGATGTGGATGTAATAGTAGCACCAAGAAGCACAGGTAGTATATTAAAACCTTTTTTATTTGCATCCATGCTCAATGATGGGGAATTACTTGCCACTACATTGATTCCCGATATCCCAACACAGATTGCAGGGTATTCCCCGCAAAATTATAACACCACCTTTGACGGGGCAGTGCCTGCAAAACGAGCATTGGCAAGAAGTTTAAATATACCTGCAGTTCGTATGCTTCAAAACTACGGTACCGAAAAATTTCATCACAACTTAAAAAAATTAGGAATGACCACCCTTACTTTCACTCCCGACCATTATGGACTTTCAATAATACTTGGAGGGGCAGAAGGAAAACTTTGGGACATTGCCGGAATGTATGCCAGCATGGCCAGGACTTTAAATCATTATACCACATATAACGGGCAGTATTCTGCAGATGATATCCATACTCCCCATTACACTTTCCCAAAGAAAAAGAAAGAATCTGATCTTTCTAAAGAATCTTTTATTGATGCGGCATCTATCTATCAAACATTTGAGGCAATGGTCGAAGTTTCCCGTCCTGACGAAGATGCCAGTTGGAAACAATATACTTCGGCAAGTAAAGTAGCCTGGAAAACAGGAACCAGTTTTGGATACCGTGACGGATGGGCTGTTGGTGTCACTCCGAAATACGTTGTTGGTGCATGGGTAGGTAATGCTGATGGGGAGGGTCGACCTGGATTAGTAGGTATTCAGACAGCTGCTCCCATATTGTTTGATATTTTCAGTTTGTTAAAACCTGGAAAATGGTTTTCACCTCCTTATGATGAGATGGAAAAAATTGCCATCTGCCACCAAAGCGGTTCCCGGGCCACCGATATATGTGAACCTAGCGACACCGTTTGGATGCAGAAATCGGGTTTAAGCTCCGAGCCCTGCCGCTACCACCGCCTGATTCACCTTGATGAAAGCGGGCAATTCAGGGTGAACAGCAACTGCGAAGATGTAGATAAAATGAAACACGTCAGTTGGTTTGTTTTGCCACCGGCAATGGAATGGTATTACAAATCTAAAAATTCTACATATAAAGAATTACCACCCCTACGCAAAGACTGTGAAACCAGCAGTTTGAGATCAATGGAATTCGTTTACCCCAAACAGTTCAGTAAGATTTACGTTCCTTTAGAGTTAAATGGCACCCTGGGGAAAACAGTTTTCCAAGTAGCACACCGCAAGGCCAACGCAATTGTTTACTGGGACTTAGACGGAACATATATTGGTCTTACAAAGAATATTCATCAAATGGCATTGGCACCGGATGAAGGGATGCATAAAATAACATTAACTGATGAAGAAGGCGAAACTGTGGTACAACAGTTCGAAATTGTAAGTAAGAAAAAGTGATGGTTGTTTTTTTCTTACCTTGCATGAATCGAAATTGAGATTTTTTTATGTGGTTGAAATATTTATTGGTTTTTGCTTCTGCAATGGTTGTCGACATTGTACCCCTGCCCCTTCCTCCTGCTTTTGTTATCATGATTTTTTTGCAGATTGAATTTAAACTTAATGTATGGATAGTAATAATCGTTGGAGTAGCAGGTTCTATTTTGGGTCGCTATATACTTACCTTATACATTCCGAAAATAGCTGGTAGAATTTTCAATCCTGCAAAAAACGAAGATGTTCAGTTCCTGGGAAAAAAATTAAAAGAAAAAGGGTGGAAGAGCCAAGTTGCTATAATAACTTATTCCTTGCTTCCCCTTCCAACCACTCCATTATTTATTGCCGGAGGAATGGCAAAAATGAAACCTTATTTAATTATACCCGCCTTTTTTGTCGGAAAATTTATTAGTGATACCATTGCTGTCCTTGTTGGAAAATATGCCGCTGAAAACTCCACTGCTATATTTGAGGGCGCCATTTCATGGAAATCGATTTCAGGATTAATACTTGGTCTTTTACTGGTTGCTGCACTTCTATTTATCGACTGGAGAGCTTGGCTGCAAAACAAAAAGTTCAAATTGAATTTCAGAATATGGAGATAAACCCTTTATCGTTTCTGAAGTTTTAACAAAGATCTTAAATAATTATTCAACCGTTTCCCTGCCGGAATTTCAATCCAATAAGTTATACCTGTAGCCAGTAATATAACTATTGTCAAATCAATCAATGCAGCAAACCAGTAATTAAGATGGTGCTGGTTAATTAAGAAAGGAAGTATTACCTCAGTGCTTATTTCCTGGTGAATAAGGTAAAGTGCAAATGAGATTTTGCCAAGGAACAATGTAGGTTTCGAAATAATAAATCCAAGTTTATGATTAACAAATAAAATGAATAAAGAAAAGTAGATAACCAACATCAAAACATATTGAGGATGACTTATGAATCCACCATTATCTAGAGGAAGAATTTTTACCACGAAACATAAGATTAAAACTATATAGTACCAAAAACACTTTTCCTGGCAATTAATAATTTTGTAAAACACAATACCCGCTAAAAAAAGTGGTATACACTGAATAAAAGGAATTACCCAAATTACCTTGTTCAAAACAGTGGAATAATTTGATGCCGGAAAAATATAACCAATAGAAAGTAAGCCAAGAATAATTACACCAGCAGGAATAATATTCTTCACTCCCTTAAAGGCAAAAAGCAATCCAATTAAAATATAAAATATCATTTCTATTATCAACGTCCAATAGGAACCATCCATACTTGGTGAGTTAAGATAAAACTGAAACATAGTTAGATTAATTAAATACTGGTGGAATGTGACATTAAATGTTTTGACTCCATAAAAAGTTACAAGAATTTTAACAAGGAAAGTAATAGTGACACAAGTCCAATAAGTAGGGTACAACCTTGTAAACCGGTTTACAGCAAATTCAGAAACTTTAGAAACATTACTAATGCTCATAAAGATAACAAAGCCACTGATAAGAAAAAATAAATCTACTCCTGTAATTCCAACAAAGAAGCCAAGATTTAATTGCTCTCTTCCCATTGAGAAATGAAAGAGAACCACTAATAAGGCAGCCATTCCACGAAGCGCATCTAATTCTTTATACCTCACTGCCATTTATTTTATGATTGATTATTGTTTTAATCCTCTTACGCACATTACACCTCCTACTAAAATAAGCAAGGCTGCTGCTGCAAAAGAAGCACCAGGGAAATAAAAAGGGGTTGATTCCTTAGTAAAGAAATAAAAAAGATTAGTCATTATTAATGGAGAAAGAATAGTGGATACACTCATCAATGCAGTCATCATCCCTTGTAATTCCCCCTGCTCATTTGGTGGCACCCGTCCTGAAATAATACCTTGTATGGCTGGCGGAGCAATACCACCAAGGGCATATACAAAAGTAAAAAGGTACATCATCCATGATTGATTTGCAAAAGCAAATAAAGACAGACCTATAAAATAAAATACCAATCCAATGTAAACCGCATTAGTTGTCCCAAACTTATTCTGAGTCCATTTAATTAAACCTCCCTGCACAATAGAAACCATTATTCCAACAAAAGCCAGTGAGTAACCAATCTCTCTATCGTTCCAGTGATAAAGAAATTTTGTATAGAAAGGCCAGATAGCCGGCATAACCTGTCCGGCAAGATATAGCATAAACATACCGCCTACCAACATTCGTATATGTTTGCTTTTCCTGATTTGTACAAATGCACCAAAAGGATTTGCTCTTCTAATGTCAAATTTTCTTCGGTTTTCTGGTTTCAAAGATTCAGGCAGAATAAAAAATCCGTACAACCAGTTTAACAAGGAAAAGCAGGCAGCAGCCACAAAAGGTGCGCGGGGACCAAGGCCACTAAACAATCCTCCTAGGATGGGACCAATGATAAACCCTAAACCAAACGCAGCACCCATCATTCCGAAATTCTGTGCACGTTTTTCAGGAGCACTCACATCAGCAATATATGCAAAGCTGGTAGTAAAGCTCGCACCACAAATGCCTGCAATAATTCTTCCCACAAAAAGCAAAGGCAATGTAGTAGCAAGAGAAAGGAAAATATAATCGCAACCCAGGCCAAAAAGAGAAAGCAACAATACTGGTCTTCTGCCATATCTGTCGCTGATACCCCCAAGTACCGGAGCAAATATAAATTGCATAACAGCATATGATGCCATCATGTATCCACTATAAGTGGTCGCTTCATTTATTCCAACATGGCTTACCTGGGTAATGATACTGGCAGCAACAGGAAATATAATACCTATACCGATGCAATCAATCAGCACGGTAATAAAAATAAAAATTATGGGATTTTTGGAGTTTGCCATAGGGTGACAAATATAAATTATTTTTGTTTTCAATCACCTGTATTAATAACTTAACCCAAACCTGTATTTAATTTTATTATTTTAGCAGAAATATAAAAAGGATTATTCAACAGAAGATTATCAAATGGAAAACCAAACAAGAATAAAATGCCCAAACTGCGGAACGGATATAGATGTACAGGATATACTGTCTCACCAGTTGGAAGAAGGCATAAAGAAAAAATTCCAGGCAGCATTAGCAATAGAAAAAAAGAAATATGATTCCCAGGCGGAAGCATTAAATAAATCGAAGGAAGAATTTGAAGCAAGGAAACAAAAGGAGAATGAACTCTTTCAGGAAAAACTGCAAGCCAAATTAAAAGAGAGTAACCAGTTAATTGAACAAAAATTAAGGACTGAATTAAAAAAAGAGCAGGAAGAACAGTTTGAGGTAATGAACAAAGAACTAAATGAAAAATCGGAACAAATAAAAGAACTCAATAAAACAAAGGCTGAAATAGAAAAACTGAAGCGGGAAAAACTGGAGTTGAAGGAATCGATAGAAGCTGAATCGCAAAAGAAACTGAACCAGCAAATAGGAGAAGAAAAGGAAAAAATAAGGAAAATAGAAGAAGATAAAAATGAATTGCGGTTTAAGGAACTCACCAAACAATTGGAAGATCAAAAGAAGTTGACCGAGGAAATGAAACGCAAACAGGAACAGGGTTCCATGCAATTGCAGGGAGAAGTACAGGAACTTGCTATAGAAGAATGGCTGGCTTCTCAGTTCCCCTTAGATACCATCGAAGAAATAAAAAAGGGAGCGCGTGGTGGTGATTGTATACAGGTTATTAACACCCATTCAAGGCAAAATTGCGGCAGTATTTACTATGAAAGTAAACGCACCAAAGATTTCCAGGCAAACTGGATCGAAAAATTTAAAGCTGACATCCGCACAAAGGGAGCCAACATTGGTGTGCTGGTAACTGACGCAAGGCCTGCAGGTATGGACCGTATGGGAATGAAAGATGGAATATGGATTTGCAGTTTCGATGAATTTAAAGGGCTGTGTTCCGTCTTGCGCGAATCTGTTATACAAGTTAGCATTGCCATCAGTTCTCAGGAAAACAAAGGAGATAAAATGCACATGCTGTATGATTACCTTACCGGCAATACTTTCCGTTTGCAGGTAGAAGCTATTGTAGAAGGTTTTTCACAAATGAAATCTGACCTCGAAAGTGAGAAACGAGCCATGCAACGCATATGGAAACAACGTGAAAAACAAATTGAGAAAGTAACAATTAACACTATAGACATGCATGCTTCTATCAAGGGCATCGCAGGAAATGCTATCCAATCAGTGAAAACGCTGGAACTTCCCAACCCGACCATTGATTTTGATGAACCGGAAAACAAAGAATAAAATATTATTTATTACTAACTTTGAAAAACAAAACGATGAAACAAATTTCTACTCTTCTTATTTTACTTTTATTTACCTTAAAAATAACAGCGCAACCATTTCCCGCCAGCCAAACGGATGGAAAATATTACACCGTAAACAATGCTAAATTATGGGTAGTTAGTTTTGGCAAAGGCGATCCTTTGTTTTTCATAGCAGGTGGTCCCGGAGGCAGTCATTATGGATTAAGAAGTTTCGACTCGCTTTCTTTAACCAATACCCTTGTTTATTATGATGGATATGGAAGGGGGAAATCGGATACGGCAAAAGATGTGAAAGAGTATTCACTTGAAATGGACATTGAAGACCTGGAAGGTTTGCGTAAGGCAATGGGGTTTACAAAAATTAATATTCTCGGGCATTCCTATGGTGGTTTGGTTGCCCAGGGGTATGCCATAAAATATCCTTCCAATGTCAGCCATTTAATTCTTGCCAATACCTTTCATAGTTTTGTTATGTGGCAGGAAAACGATGACAATTCGAACCGTGAAATAAAAACAAGTTACCCGGAAGTGTGGGATACCCTTATGCAGATAAGGAATAAGGGAGCTATATCCAGCGACCCTCTTCACCAGGAAATATATGGCAGGGTGCCTTATGGATTTTTATATGCTTATAATCCTGATAATTTTAAAAGCAGGGGTAGGAAGCCTTACCCTAATCTTTTTAATGCTGCATTGTATTACCAGATGGTGGGCAAGGATGGGGACTTTATAGTAGGTAGCGATATTGGGAATTTTGATTTCCGGAAACAATTAAAAGATTTGAAAATGCCAATTCTTGTTATTGGTGGAAGATATGATCGTGTTGCCGTTCCATGGATGATGGTAAAGTATAAGGAATATTGCCCACAGGCGAAGTTTGTTATGTTCGAGCATAGTGGCCATAATCCACAGGTGGAAGAGCCATCAAAAGAGTTTGAATTAATTAGGGGATTTTTAGGAAAGAAATAATTAACCAATCAACTATATAAAATATGAAATCAAAAATTACAATCGCAATCATTATCCTGTTCACTTTAAAAATTAATGCTCAGGTAAATTTAATTACCAATGGAAGTTTCGAAAACTTTACAGGCACATGTCCAACTAGTTCCCCAAATGGTGCTTTTATACAGGAACAAGGAGGATGGCATCCAGGAAATTTTATTTCTGCTCTTGGATTTATACCATCGGTAGATTTATACTGCGGAGAATCAAATTACGGAAACTGCATGCCCGGACCTGTTCCTAATGTGGGGTCAAACGGAATTTCGTATGTAGGAATGCATACCCGTATTTACAACCCAACCTATAATGAATCTATTTATCAGATACTTTCCACACCCTTAATTGCCGGAGATGTTTATACCATTTCGTTTGACCTTATGAATTGCCAATCTGGATTATTTACAGCTGGCCATTCCGATTATGCTGTTTATACAAACTCAGACACCTTAATTCCAGCTTGTCCAAAGGATAATCCAGCGGTTAATTTAGTTGGTTTTGTACCTTATGATTCCATCTCAAATATTTCCTGGAAACGTCATAGCTTTTCATTCTTAGCTCCTCCCAATTCGAATATTATTGCTTTCTCAGGAGACTCGTGTAATGTGTCTGAAATTTATTTTTATTTAGACAGCGTTGTATTAATTCATGAAACTACTGAATCGATTATTGAATTTGCAAATGGTTTTACCTTCACCGTTCAGCCTAATCCTGCCAATGATTTATTGAATATAGAATATCAGGCCACCGAAAATAAAAATACCGTAATAGAAATAAGAAATGTTCTGGGCCAACTAATTTACTCGGACAAAATAATGACTTCGATTGGTAAACAAACGCAAAGTATTAATTTAACAGGTATAGCCGAAGGTGTTTACTTTATTAATGTTAAAAACGACAAGCAAAATATTACCAAAAAGTTCATGAAGAAATAATTGATAAATGAATTACGAACTCTTAGTAAACCAACAACGTGCCTTTTTTAATACCGGGAAAACAAAAAGTATTGAGTTCAGAATAGAACAACTTAAAAAATTAGAAGCGGTTTTACTTAAAAACGAATCGCTTTTATATTCAGCTATTTATTCCGACTTTAAAAAATCTGAGTTTGATACCTATACCACCGAACTGATATTAATATATAAGGATATAAAAGTAGCTATTGATAATACAAGGGAATGGGCCGAAACAAAAAGAGTAAAGAGTAATTTTTTTAATCTTCCTTCCGACAATTATATTATTCCTGAACCTTTAGGCGTGAGCCTGATTATTGGTGCTTGGAATTATCCTTTTCAGCTTACCCTGTCACCTTTTGTTGCAGCAATATCTGCCGGGAATACCGTTATTATTAAACCATCAGAATTGGCCTCTCATTCTGCAAAGGCTATTGCTGAAATTATTAATAATAACTTTCCTCCTGAATACTTGAAAGTGATAGAAGGCGGACCTTCAGAAATGACAGAAGTATTAAAACAAAAGTTTGACAAATTATTTTTCACAGGTAGCACCAGAGTAGGAAAAATTATTTATGAAGCTGCGGCAAAACATCTCACTCCTGTTACTCTTGAACTGGGCGGAAAAAGCCCCGCATTTGTTACAGAAAACTGTGATATGAAAATTACAGCAAAACGACTGGTATGGGGCAAGTTTTTAAATGCAGGTCAAACTTGCATTGCACCAGACTATGTATTAGTTCATGCTTCTGTTAAACAAAAATTCCTAGAAGCAATAGTAAAGGAGATTGTGAAATGCAAATACGCTATTGAAAATAATAATTATGTACAAATAATTAACGATAAAAATTTTGCGCGGCTGGTGGCATTGCTTGATAAAAGCAAAATTTGCTATGGTGGAAAAAGTGATAGCAATACTCGATACATAGAACCAACTGTTTTAGACAATATCAGTTTTGATGACCCTATTATGCAGGAAGAAATATTTGGGCCGCTGTTGCCTATAATTTCCTATACTGATATTAATGATGTAATTTTACAACTGCAAAGCAAGCCAAAACCTTTATCCTGTTATGTGTTTACAAACGACCCTAAGATCAAAGATAAAATTTTAAGATCGCTTTCTTTTGGCGGAGGATGCATTAACGATACTATAATACATGTTTCAAATCATCACCTGCCCTTTGGCGGTGTTGGTGATAGTGGCACAGGAAGCTACCACGGTGAAGCAGGATTCAGGGCATTTTCGCATTATAAAAGCATACTAGACAAAGCTCTTTGGTTCGAAACAAGTGTAAAGTATTCTCCTTATTCAAAAAGAAAACTAAACTGGATTAAAAAATTAACCCGTTAATAAATGAATCAAACATGAAAAAACTTACAACAGAAGAAATAAATACAGCACTTGCTTCATTAAAAGGCTGGACCATTAATGAAAACAGCATAGAGAAAAAATATGTGTTCAAAGATTTTAACCAGGCATTTGGTTTTCTTTCGCGTATTGCCCTCTACTCAGAAAAAGTAAATCACCATGCCGACTGGTCGGGGGTATACAATAAGGTGAACATAAAATTAAGTACTCATGATGCTGGTGGGGTAACCCAAACCGATATAGACTTTGCAAAGGTAATAGATACCTATCTCTAAAAGAAAGTGCTTTTTATCAGAACTAAGCCTGAAAGGTAACAGAGAATTAAATACTTCCTTACTACTTTTCCTTTCCTATTATTCTTTTGCGGTGCAGCACACCCCAATCGCGTAATTCATCAATCAGGTTTTCAAGTGATTTACCGTATTGTGTCATCGAATATTCCACCACAACAGGCATCGCATCATACACGGTACGTTTCACCAACAGGTTAACCTCAAGGTCTCTCAGCTCTTTTGATAACATTCTATCCGTTATTCCCGGAATCTCCTTTTTCATCTGACCAAATCTTTTATTGCCAAAAGACAATGAAATAATAATCGGCAGCTTCCATTTACCACTTAAAATGTCCAGCGCATCCCTTACCGGAAGTATGGCCTTTGTGCATTCACTATAGGTTTTTAGCTCTTTCTTCTTTTCCATTTCTATGATTATTTATTTTTACTATCCCAAAGTATAGTGCTATACATTTAGTAAGTACTTACTTTTATATAGCAAATGTAAATACTTTTGTAACACGAAAAACAAAAGTAACAATTATTTTTTTTGAAACTATGCAAGTGAATAATGTAACAATCCGAAAAAAGTATATAAGGGTTAAGAAATAAGTACAGGTTAATTTTGTAACGTCCCAAACGATTAAAATAAATAAACAATAAATAACAATTAAAAACAAAACAATGGAAAACACAAAATGGGGCATAGACCCAACGCATTCAGAAATTCACTTTAAAGTGAAACATTTAATGATTTCAACCGTGACCGGGCAGTTCAACACATTTGACGGGACAGTAGAAACTCAGGGAGAAGACATCAGTACAGCAAAAGTTCACTTTTCGGCTGACATCAATTCTATCACTACTAATAGTGAACAACGTGACGGACATTTAAAAACAGGTGACTTTTTTGATGCAGAAAATCATCCAAAACTTTCTTTTGAAGGAGATAAACTAGAAAAAGTAGACGAAGAAAACTACAAATTGCACGGAACACTTACCATGAGAGGCGTAAGTAAAAAAGTTACGCTTGATGCTGAGTTTGGTGGAAAAACAGTTGACCCATGGGGATTTACAAGAATAGGGTTTTCTGTAACAGGTAAAATTAACCGTAAAGATTTTGGAGTTAGCTTCAGCATGGTTTCTGAAACCGGTGGAATATTGCTTGGAGAAGAAGTGAAGATTATTGCAAACGCAGAATTTGTGATGCAAAAAGTTGCAGAACCGGCCATCGCATAAGAATAAAACAATCTATATAAATAATAATAATAAACAAAACAAGATGAAAAAAGTAATTTTAATGGCAGTATCAGTGGTGGCTTTAGTAGCATTTAAACCGGCTGAACAAACTAAATGGACTGTGGATAAAGCACATGCTAAATTAGGATTTATGGCAACACATATGATGGTGTCGGATGTGGAAGGATGGTTTAAATCATTTGATGCCACTATCGTAACCAACTCCCAGGATTTTACAGATGCACAGGTGGAACTTACTGCTGATGTAAAAAGTATAAACACTGACATGGAAATGCGTGATAACGACCTGCGTTCCGCAAGTTATTTCGAAACCGACAAGTTTCCGACTCTTACTTTTAAAAGCAAAACTTTTAAAAAAGTGAAAGATAACCTGTATAAAGTAACGGGTGATTTAACAATGCACGGTGTTACCAAACCGGTTGAACTTAATGCAATATGCAGAATGGGCGAAAACCCAATGAATAAAAAAGCGATTGCAGGATTTAAAATTTCCGGCTCTGTAAAACGTTCTGACTTTGGTATTGGTGCAAAAACTCCAGAAGCAATTGTGAGCGATGTTATCACTATTGTTGCAAATGCAGAATTCAATAAGAATTAATTAGGTTAATTTTGACCGGAATATTCGGGAAGTTTACCTCCTTAATATTCCGGTTTTTTATTTACATTCGTTTATTAATACCCAATTATATTTATGAAAAAAATTATACTTCTATTCACCGTTTTATCTATTGTTTTATTTTCATTTAAACCTGTAGAACCTTCCACATGGGTGTTGGACAAGAGTCATTCCAAATTGAGCTTTACCATCACTCACATGATGGTGACCGATTGTGAAGGTTGGTTTAAAAAATGGGATGCTACGCTCACTTCTTCCAAAGAAGATTTTTCGGATGCTACTGTAGAAATGACTGGAGATGCCACTTCCATAAACACAGAAGATGAAGGCCGGGACAAACACATAAAAGGACCCGATTTCCTGGATGTGGAAAAATTCAATACGCTTACTTTTAAAAGCAAATTATTTAAAAAAGTGGGCGATAATGCCTATAAAGTTACCGGTGATTTTACATTACATGGTATAACCAAAGAAATTCAACTGGATGTTACCTGCCGCACTGGAACTCATCCTAAAACAAAAAAAGCAATAGCAGGGTTTAAAATTTCCGGAACCTTTAAACGCACAGATTTTGGTATTGCCATACCGGTTTCCGGAGCCATACTTAGTGACGAAATTGCGATTATTGCCAACACCGAATTCGATAAAAACTAACCTGATAAAATAAAGATGTATAATTTAAAAATTATTTCTTCCACCGTAAGGCCCAGAAGAAAAGGCCCTATGATAGCTAACTGGATTGCTGATAAAGCAAGGCATCATGGCGGATTTAATGTGGAGGTTTTGGACCTTGGAGAAATAAACCTTCCGATGATGAACGAACCTCACCATCCGATGATGCGAAAATACGAGCATGAGCATACTAAAAAATGGAGTGCCACTATTGACGAAGCAGATGCTTTTATTTTTGTTACTGCCGAATACGACTATAATTATCCTGCACCGTTGCGTAATGCTATTGAATACCTGGCTCATGAATGGGCTTTTAAAGCAGCAGGCATTGTTACTTATGGTGGTGTTTCAGCAGGCACCCGGGCAGGCAATAGTTTAAAGGCCGACCTTTCCACCATGAGCATTGTGCCCATCTCTCACGGGGTTAACTTTCCTTTTTTCACTAAGCTGATTAACGAAGAAGGAATTTTTGTTCCTAACGAAACTTCGCATAATGCTGCCGAAACCATGTTGAATGAGCTGGTTCGTTGGTCCAGGGGATTAAAGATTGTTAAAGAAAATAAATAGCCGATGATAAAAGTAGAAATATGGAGTGATGTAATGTGCCCGTTTTGCTATATCGGTAAACGGAAATTTGAAAACGCTCTCTCACAATTTGCACATAAAGATGAAGTGGAAATAGAATGGAAAAGCTTTCAGCTCGACCCGACTATTGTAACCGATGCATCAAAAACTGTTCACCAGTTCCTTGCCGAACGGAAAGGTATAAGCCCTGAACAAGCCAGACAAATGAACGACAGGGTAACCAACATGGCAAAAGAGGTGGGGTTAACCTATCATTTTGATAAGGCCATTGTGGCCAACTCATTTGATGCGCATCGTTTTTCGCACCTTGCCAAACAGCATGGTGTGCAGAATGAAGCAGAGGAAGTTTTATTTGCTTCCTACTTTACCGAAGGTAAAAATACTGCCGACCAGCAAACATTGATGGAGCTTGGAACCAAAATAGGAATTGATGCCGGAGAAGTAAAAGAAATGCTGAATGATAATCTTTTTGCAGAACAGGTAAATGCTGATATTGACGAAGCACAGCAGATTGGTGTAAGCGGTGTTCCCTTTTTTGTGGTGAACCGCAAGTATGCTGTTTCAGGCGCACAGGAGAGTACCACCTTTTTGCAACTATTAAATAAAGTGTACGAAGAAGACATTCCTCAATAAGAGAGAAAAGGGATTTTAGCACAACGCCTGAATTCCAATTATTAATTTACACATCATCAAAACTCTTTGCATTTATTTGTAAAGAGTTTTTTTATTTAGTTTGCCTGTAAATCATATAAGCTTTTATTCTTTTTGTGTAATCTGCATATATTCCTTTCACCCGACCTTTGCTTTGCAGTTAAAACATTTTAATAATCATACCTAATCCTAAGCAATTATGAACAAAGAGATAAAACATACCGACATGAATACCCTTGTAGATTCTATTAATGGTTTTATAGAAAAAGGATATACGGAAGATTACAAGGTTACAGAAGCAGGACTGAGTGCATTAAAATCAGGAAAGGTGTTTGCAGCCGACCAGGTAAAGGTGATTGATTTTCATCGTTTCGAAGGAAGTTCCGACCCCGGAGATGAATCTATTTTATATGCAATAGAAACCTGCGATGGTGATAAAGGCACATTGGTTGATTCATTTGGTCCTTCCGGAGATATGAGAGTAACAGAGTTTATGCACAAGGTGGAAGAAATAAACAAAGCAGAGCATTAAAGTAAAAGAAAAGTCATTATATAGTTTGTGATATAATTTGCAAAAAAAATCCCCGCTTTATGGCGAGGATTTTTTGTTTCACTTTTTCATTTCTTATTCCTAATAAGGCGTAACCGGTTTCGAAACCGACCATTCCGACCAGCCATTCTTGGTCCAGTTTCGGCAGCGGGCTATCACCGGCTTGTTTGGGGTTAAATCATTTACTACCACTTTTGACGGATGCGATGGGTCGAGCACAATCCATGTTCTGCCGTCATCTACCGATACTTCAACAAAATAAGTTGCCATAATTTTTTTAGGACCTTCCTTAGCAACCATACATTTTACAATAATCTCACCCGAAGCATTTCCTATTTTCACTTCTATATCCTGTGCATCGTGTGTTCCTCTGCCAACCACTCCCATGTGGCAAGCGCGGATAATGGCCACCGCCTGGCGTTGGTTTAATAATACCAGCCCGTTTACATAAGCAAGTGCAAGCAACAGGGTAACACGCAAATCGTTCATGGCTGTAATTTTATCTCCTTCGGCTTCGGCCACCCCGTTTTCAATGTCGGTTAAAGCATTGTCTAATGCTGTGTTCTGAGTATCCCAAATGGAAAGGCGGTTAAATAAAGTGCTAAAAAATCCGGAAGTATTTTCAAAAATGGAAGTGTACATCAGTTGCGATTTCCTCAGGTAAGCCAGCTCGCCATCCGGCATGTCCAGTTTCGCTTTAATAATTTTAATACGTTCCACCGTCATCAATACTATCATTTTTTCTCTTCCGGATTTCATCCGGCTGGCATTATGTATATAATGCGCTACACTTGTTTTACTGTTAAGTTTACTTAACTTTTTTTCTTCTTTTTTAATCAGCCTGCGGTCTTTTGCCGCCCATTCCTGATTTCTGATGGATTCTTTTTCTTCTTTTTTCATTTTTTTTGGATTTAATTGATTGGTTTTTATTTTTTATTTCACTGCGTTTTTGTTTTTAATATGCCTCAATAGCCTGTTATTACTCACTTATTTAACAATTGATTTTCAAAAGATGTTACTTTCACTGCCAAAGTAACCCGTTTGGATGTCAAAGCAATCCGTTTGGATGTCAAAGCAATCCGTTTGGATGTCAAAGCAATCCGTTTGGATGTCAAAGCAACCCGTTTGGATGTCAAAGCAACCCGTTTGGATGTCAAAGCAATCCGTTTGGATGTCAAAGCAATCCGTTTGGATGTCAAAGCAATCCATTTGGATGTCAAAGCAACCCGTTTGGATGTCAAACCGATTCCTGTTATTTTAGCCCTGGTTTGTGCTGCATTTAAAGTAATCCATTGCTATAAATTACTAACCCGAAACGCTGGTTTTGTAACGTGTTTTAATAAGAAAGAAAGAACGGTTATTGTATTTCGTATTGCAAACGTAGTAACTGTAATCCGGAAAAAAAACAACACGGTTATTTTGAGTAAGGTTCAGTTAGGTTTAATTATTTTCAGTTATCTTTTGTAATGTTTTTTTTATCCTTATAAGTTTATTTAACAACAAATGCAACCTTTTTTGCTATGATGGCGTCTATATAAATATAAACTAAATTTATTATTAATTTTTTCTAAATCCAAACAACATGAAAAATAATAAAAACAGCAACCTTGTAAATTTGGAAGACATTGAGGAAGCGCTCCAGAAATCGAAACCAATGGCTCAAAGGATAATGAGAGCCATTAGAAAAACTGCAAGGAAAGGCAAAAACGACCTGATATTGGTTACCCATTATGCCATATACTTTAACATCACAGAGGAAGAAGCAAAAATATCATTAGGCAGGGTGTATTAACTTTTTTTAGTTTTTTTTTGTAGAATTAAAAGGGGGGAGTGTAAAACAGGTAAAACTATTTTGCTTCCCCTTTTTTAATGCCTTACTTTTTTAATAATTAAAATGATGGCAGGGCATGAAAAAAAGTTTTTTTGAGCAGAAAATCACTACTTTTCCTTGTACTGAAATTCAGTAAAGTGCTACTGAAATTCAGTACGGTTTTTAGGGGTGAATGTCTGGAAAGGGTTGAAAACATTGAAATTTGTTTTTACTGGAAAAACACTGCATATTAAAGTGATTGTTTTATTGCTTTACTTTGTGTTATAGTTCTTATTAAATAATTATAACCTAAAAACAAAAAACAAAAATGAAAAAACTCAACTTACTTACGATTAGTGCAATTTTAATAATTGCATATTGTTTAATGCCTCTGCAAATAAAGGCGCAAGGACAGAAAATGGGATTTATGGAATGGAACACGAACAGGGGTTCGCAAACTACTTATGTGCTGGCAAGAGTGCTGACGGATGGGGCTGGTAATGTGACTAAGGTGGGCACTACTTACAACTGGAACGGGACAACGGACATTATTGTGACGAAGACTGATAACAGAGGTAATTCTATTTTTAGTATTTCGATTGATGGGCCGAGTGGGGGGAATGATGCGGCTACTAGTGCGGTGCTGGATTCGGATAATGTAATTGTTTGTGGTTTTGAAACGGATACGGTGGCGAAGATGGCGGTGGTTAAGATTAATTCTTCGGGTGGTGTTGTCTGGACAAGGCTTTATTCGTGTGTTTCGTCTGTGTATGGAAGTGCGGCTGATGTTACGGTTGATAATAATCATAACTTTTATGTAACGGGAGGTATTGCTACTATGACAACTGGTGGTTTTTTTCAAACGC
This sequence comes from Bacteroidota bacterium, assembly GCA_947479085.1. Taxonomy (GTDB): domain Bacteria; phylum Bacteroidota; class Bacteroidia; order 2-12-FULL-35-15; family 2-12-FULL-35-15; genus 2-12-FULL-35-15. Next base: position 136,387 of record CANJYB010000003.1, read on the forward strand.
TGAAGGTGTTGAATGGGGGGAGTTTGCAATGGCATGTGAGTTATAATTATGGTGCGGGTGAGGATTTTGGGGTGAAGGTGACGAATGATAATAAATATGTGTATGTAGCGGGGGGTTCGCAGGCGGGTACTAATAATTATAAAAAGACTGCTATTTCGTATGACCGCACGACTGGTTCGCAAAACAGTGTGAGTGTGAGTTCTACTTCGAGCAGTACTAAGGCTGACCTTGTGACTTCGGTAAAGTTGTATAATAATTATGTGTACATAGCTGGTGCGGAAAAGAATACTACTTATTATGATGGGTATTGCGAAAAGTTTGATACGCTGCTGGTGAGCCAATGGTCGGCTACTTATACGACTGGTAATGATAATATCTGGAATGCGATTGATGTGGATAATTCGGGAAATGTGACTGTGGCAGGTAGTACGAAAGTGAGTGGTGCGCAGGGAAAGAATGCTACTATGATAAATTATAATTCGAGTGGAACTCAGCAATGGGTGAAGACGGATAGCCTGGAGGGTGATGATGAATATACGGCTTTGAAGTATGATAACGGACAAACTAATATTGATGTGTGTGGGTATAAAACTACAAGTTTGAACCATGAAGATTATTTGGTGAGGAAGTATACTGTTTTGGGCGGTTTTGTGTGGGAGGCTGGTTTTGATGGGATGGCGCATGGTGAGGACAAGGCGTTGAATATTGCTGTGGATGTAAATGATGATATTTTGGTGGTGGGTGAAAGTAGTATTGGTAATTCGGAATTTGAATTAAGGACTGTGAAATATAAGGAGTATGATATTGTAACGCCTACTGACTTGCATGGAGAGGCTCCTGCAAATAGTTTTTTATATTATGAAAACAGAGGGCAATTGGTGAGTGCTGATACGAATCATTATCCGGTAATGGATGAACGGTTTTATACAAACAATTCTTCTCCTGCATTGTATTTTACCAATAATAGTTTTAGCTTTGTGTTCGCGCATGTGGATACAGTGGTTGCAACTCAAGATACGTTGCATAGAATTGATGTTACGTTTCCGGGTGGGAATACGGAGAATGCTAAAATATACCCAATGAATGAACAACCAAGTTATTTAAATTATTTCCTTGCTCAATGCCCGGATGGCATTACGGAGGTGCATGGTAACCAAAGGTTGGTTGTGCCCGATTTATACACTAATATTGATTTGATGTATTGTAGTAATGGCGGTGGGTTTAAGTATTATTTTGTGGTGAAGCCCGGGGCTCATGCTACAGATATTCAGGAGTTTTATGATGGTGCGAGCTCTGTGGTGTTAAATGGAAGTACGCATGTACTTATTGTTAATAGTAGTATTGGGTGTGTTTCTTTCCAACGGCCAAAGGCTTATAATTTGAGTTCTTCTAATGTGGTGATTCCACTTACTGATAGTATTTTTGATTGGGATAGTGTGGGTGTGAATACTTATGGGTTTGATGTGGGGACCTATGATAATACGAAGGTGCTTGTGATTGAGGTGGAGTTTGCTGACCAAGGAGGAGGTGCAAGGCATACCGGTTCCAACCACCAATGGGAAAGCTACTTTGGCGGAACAGGTGATGATGTAGGGACAGGGGTAAGTACGGATACGGATGGGAATGCATATTTTACGGGATATACTTCCAGCACGACCTACTTTCCGCCAATAACCGGAGCTTTTACTTATGGAGGACTTTATGACGGATACATTGCCCGTATTAATAAAGTTAATTCTTCTGTTACCGGAGGAGGTGATTTAAAATGGGTGTCCTATATAGGTGGCAGCAATAATGATTTTGCATACGGAGTAACAAATACTCTAGATGGTTTGGTAGGGCGATGTTATGTTACAGGAATAACCAGGAGTAATGATATTTCTTTCCCTCAAGTAAATATAGGAACCTATCGGCAAACAGCCTTACACGGAACATCGGATGCTTTTATACTTGCGATTGATAATAATTATGGAGGAGTAACAGGACAAGGAAGTGTTTGGTTAACTTATTTTGGAGGAAACGGTGACGAATCTGGAAACTGCATCACCAAGGATGCTTCGGATAATGTTTATATAGGAGGACAAACGAGTACTACTGCTTATGACGCTACCAGCTGCGGGGTGCCTACATCGGGAGGTTTTCCGAAATGCAATCCTAACACCCATTTTAACAATGGGGGATATTATGGAAACAGTTCCGGAGGCGGAGGTGGAGCATTCGATGGATTTGTAGCAAAATTTACTGCTAATGGTGTGCTTCAATACAGTAGCTTTTTTGGAGGAACGGGTGATGATGAAGTGAGAGCTTTAGCTACGGATGTAAATGGAAATGTATTTTTTGGAGGAATAACCAGTGGAGGCAGTAATTTTCCTTTTCCGGCAACATTACCAACCGGGGCTTATAATCAAACTACTTATGGCGGAGGAAGCACTGGAGAGTACGATGGATTTATGGCTAAGCTGGACAATGTTCAGGTGCTGCAATGGAGCACATTCTGGGGAGGAAGCGGAGATGATGCAGTGAATGGTATAGATGTGGACATTACTACATCTGCTAATGTATTTATAACCGGGAGCACCACCAGCCAAACCCCGGCATGCAGTGCCACCTGCAGATGCACGGTACCAGCCACCGGTGAATTTCCACTTTGCAACCCAGCAAATGGTTATGCCATGTTCCAGGATGTGCATGGTAATGCTATTTCGGGCGACCCGGGAGCAGATGCTTTTGTTGCGGAATTTTCGAATACCGGAGCCATAGAATGGAGTACATATTATGGAGGAGGAGAGGATGATGAAGGAAAAGGGTTGGTGTGCGATGAGGTAAGTATAACTGTTAATAATTTAGGAGTATATACCAGCAGTTGGCAACCAAATGTTTTGATTACAGGTAATTCCAACAGCTATGATATGCCAGCCTTTCAGCCTTTAACAATATGGACAGGATTTGGCGCTATCAGCAGCGGGGTTTTATACCTTGACCTTACATGGAATAATGGTACTATGCAAGTTATGGATATTGATTTGGGGGCAACTCATATATCTTATGACCCATTTATTGCCATGTTTATTAATGATGGAAGACCCATGTGGGCAACCAATTACGGAGATGTATACCAGGTAGCTAATGATAAAAACAATGCTGTTGCTTCCACTAAAAGTATACATACGGCTTCTGAAAAAAATATGTTTTTTACAGGATATACAGAACATACAGGGCATGAAATAGTAACAAACCAATATATTATCAACCCACCGGAGTATTGGCAAAACCCTGTACTTAACAGTGTAAGTGATCAAAACAGGGATGCTACCTTTTCCAGATTTGGTTATCTTTCCAATTCTCCGGGTAGTGGAATTTCTGAACAATTGACCGCCAAAGGGGATTTATTGATTTATCCTAACCCAACCTCAAGGAATGTTTTTATGAATGGAACAATAGAGGGTTCATATCTTAAAATACGAATACTTGATATTACCGGAAGAGTAGTTTATTCTGAAGATTCGGAAAAGAATACAACAATTAAAAAAAGCATCAATATAGAAAACTGGAATAATGGGATGTATATAGTGCAAATAATTACTGATAAAGGAAGCATGAGCAGAAAGTTTATTAAACAATAATAATAATATGAATAAAATAAAAATATTGATAGCTGTAGTTGGTTGCACTTTATTGTGCAACCACTATGCTTTCTCTCAAGTATGGGTTAGTGTAGATTCAGGATGGAGTGCCCCTCTCATATACTTTAATGTTGATACTTTGCATAATAAGTTATATGGGACTAACGGATACATATTTACAGCCGGGGGGAGTTCACCTTCACGAGGTTGCGCCCAATATGATGGTGTAAAATGGGATACAATACCTGTTTTAAACAATTATGGTTCAGCATTAGGAATCCAATATGGCAATAAATTTATTTTTAGACAGGGATCCCTTTTTAGTTGGGATGGAGGAACGCAAGTAGATACCTTAGCCAAATTCTCTCTTGGTGGTGGTGCTTCTGGTTTAATGACCCATAACGGGATATTATATGCTTACGGTGAATTTGATAGTATAAATGGAATAGAGGCGCATGATATAGCAAAATGGGACGGTACAACATGGAGCGCAATAGATACAACCAAATGGTACAGTTCAGGTATTTATTGCGCCACATTTTATAATAATGAATTATATATAGGTGGAGGCATGACTAATTTTGGTAATACCATATCGCAAGTAGCAAAATGGGATGGAGTACATTGGATACAATTAGGCAATGGAGTCAGAGGAGGGTTTACGGATGTGTATTGCTGCGAGGTATATAATAATGAATTGTATTTTGGTGGATGGTTTGATTTTGCAGGTGGAAATCCAGGGAATGCTATTGCACGATGGAATGGCACTCAATGGAATGATGTGGGAGGAGGAATGGCGCATACAAATTCGGTAATTTATGATTTGCAGGTTTTCAATAATGAATTGTTTGCATGTGGAGGTTTTTTGGAAGCAGGAGGAATAACAGATAGTTTGATAGGGAAATGGGATGGAAGCAATTGGTGCAGTGTGGGATTTAATAGTGAAGCAGCCTCTTCGTTAAGAGTAATGGCTGTTTATAATAATGAGTTGTATATTGGAGGTAGTTTTATAACTATAAACGGAGATACAATGCATAATGTAGCAAAATGGAACGGGGGAAATTATGTAGGCAATTGCGGAAGTACTGCTGGGGTAAATGAGATAGATCCACAGGAAGAAATTAGTATTTATCCTAATCCTTCAAATGGTTTGTTTACAATAAGTGCAACAGGTACAAAAATAAAAGAAGTAAGAGTAATGGATGTGATGGGAAGAATAGTTAATAGTGAACAGTTAATAGTGAACAGTACGAGTGCTACAATAGATATGAGCGGGTTTGCTAAGGGAGTCTATTTTGTGAGAATAGAAGACGAAAAGAAAAATACAGTGAACAGGAAGATAGTTTTGCAATAGCAGAAACCTTCAAGGTTTTAAAAACCTTGAAGGTTTATCTAAAGCACCTTTAAAGTAAAAAAACTCCTTACAGAAATGTGGGGAGTTTTTGTTTTTGGGGTTATTCATTTTTTTAAATTTATTTTGCTTATGTTTGTTTGATGATAAAAGTAAAAACGAATAATTAGTTCCGTTCGTTTGCAGGTGAAAACACCAGCAAAGGGTAAAAATACCGTTAGGCAAAAAATTAAATAATTATTTAAAGACTAGATTACACATCCAACAACCTGCATGATTTTGAATACAGATAAAAACAAACTTATTGCAAGTATCCTTCTTCTTTTCTTTCTGTTGCCTTTATTGTATATCAATGTAAAAACCACTCACGATTGGGGAGATGATTTCGCCCAATATATTGTTCAGGCAAAATCAATGGTTAGCAAAACAAATTTTGTAAGCCAGGTGGCTGGGTTAACCAATTACAGCCCGTCCTATCGCCCTGCGGGTTTTCCGCTGTTGCTTGTTCCTTTTTATTATTTCTTCGGGAATTCTACTTATGTCTTTCTTTTTTTTATCAGCAGCCTGCTCATATTGCTAAGTATGGTCTACTTTCGGTTTATATGTCATTATTTTAATGTTGTTGTTTCATTTCTTTTAACCCTCGTTTTTGTTTACAACCCGGCAGTATTGGCATTAAAAAGTGAGATAATGGCAGAAATACCTTTAACACTTTTCCTGATTGCAGGCGTATGGATTTATACCGGAAAAAACAAAAACTATTTATTATTCACCTTAATAATAGCCACCCTTTTAATTTTTATTAAGTCGATAGGGGTAGTGTTTATAATGGCTGTGGCGGTAGACCTGGTAGTTCAATATATTATTAACCGGCACAGGGAGGAACAATCTTTCTACTTTAAAAACATAGGCCGTATTATTCTTTATTGCAGTCTGCCTTTTGTTATTTATTTTACTGCAAATTATTTTATATTTAATATTCCGTTTGGCAGCGAAGGGTGGTACAGCAAATTGGTTTCACTTAGCGATTTGGTAGGGACAGTTCAACGGAATTTTATTTTGTACAAAGACCTTTACTTTATTTCGTTTGAGCAGGAAGTAACAAATTACATCAATGTATCTGTTAAATCATGTATCCTTGTTTTTCTGGTGATAGGCATTGTGGTTAAATTAAGGAGAAAAGTAGAGATGTATGACTATTTGATTTTCTTTTATCTCATGGTCATTATTACTTATCAATATTCTCATGGTGGATACCGGTTTTTGTTTCCTGTAATTCCATTTTTATTGTTTTATACCTTCACAGGTGTTCAGTTTTTCATCAATAGGTTACAAATTAAAAGTATAGTACCGGTATGTTCATTTCTGCTGCTTATACTGGGTTCGTACACTGTAAATGCAAAAGCAATTATTAAGGAAACTCCATTAATCCAATGGGGACCTGAAGATGATAGTTTTAAGGATTGCGTAAATTTTATAAGAAGAACAACCACAGCGGAAGACTGTTTTTTATTTATTAAACCCTGGGCATTTAATTTATATACCGAAAGAAAAGTGGTGCCCCTTAGCGGAAACGATAATGTAGATAGTTTTAAAAAGTGCATTGAAGTAAACAAGGTCAACTATATTGTAGCTTGCACTAATCCCAACTATGAATTGTATGACCTTAATCTACTTCATCTTGTTTCTATTCAAAATAGTTTTAAGGAAGTATGGAAGAATGAAATCTATACCATCTATAAGAGATAATGGAATACTAAAAGAACAGTAAGAGATAAATACCCTGTTTAATAATTACCTTTTTACTCCCCTCTCCGTACTGGTACGGACATTAAAATACCGTAAAATACGGATATAGTACAAAGTTTATTCCCTCTACTTTTGCAGAGGAATACTGGCATACAGAAATAGAAAACAACTGGCACACTCAGTAAAGGGCTTTCATGAAAATGAAAGCCTTTTTGCTTTTTATAAAAATCAAATTAAAACAATCATTCCTGTTGGTTCGGAAATATTATTGTAATTTCATCGCACCTAAACTATTAATTATGCAGCCTGTATCATTGCCTTTTTCCAAACGACCGGTGGATATCGCCATTGTTATTTTTTTTATCATCAATCTTTTTTTTATTACCTATATAGTAGATGTGGAACAACTGGTAATAGCTAATACCGCCAATTTTACTTACCCTGCCTGGCCTCCCAAAATGTTTGTTGACCTGGTGCATTGGTATGGCCGCACATTCGACCCGGTGTTGATGGCCCGCCCGGCATGGTGGCGCGCTACTATCTGGATAGACTCCATTTTCTTTGGCCCGTTTTATGCCTTTGCCATTTATGCTTATATTAAAGGTAAAAACTGGATTCGGTTTGTAAGTATCGTCTGGGCATCGGTGATGCTTACCAACGTGACCATTATTTTGTTTGAAGAAACAGTTGGCGAACATGCCTCACCCGAATTAATGAGGGTGTATCTTGCCAATCTGAGCTGGATAGTGTTTCCGGTTATAGTAATGTATCGCATGTGGCGTTCTGAATATCCTTTTGCAGGAGAAAAAAATAAAGTAGCATAACGAGCAAAAGGTCTGTATCTTTTTTATGTATTTGCGTTATCATTAATAAAAACAAAATGAAAAAAAGTTATCTGTTATTTCCGTTTCTGTTAGTTGCATTTGTTATCAATGCGCAAACAACTACTACTATTTATTTTTCTTCCGGCAAAAGTGAACTAAGCAAAACCGCAAAGCATGCGCTTGATTCGTTAAAAGATTATTTTAAAACAAAAAGTAATGCATCTTTTATAATCAATGGACATGCCGACAATGTGGGAACAGATGAAAGCAATATGGTGCTTTCTAATCAGCGGGCAAAATCAGTAACTGATTATTTTGAGAGTAATAGTATACCTTCCAATACCATTACTTCAAAAGGTTTTGGGCAAGATAAACCAATAGCAGACAATGATACTGAAGCGGGAAGAGCTAAAAACCGCAGAGTGGATATTATAGTAACTATCCCTGCTCCAAAGATGGAGGAACAGCCACCACTGGCACCGGCAAAAGTAAATGACATGCCTGCAAAAGTAATTACCCATACCACAGCCGCACTAACTGATACTTCTTCTTCAAAAAATCTGCAGGTAGGTCAGGTGCTTCGTCTTGCCAATCTTAATTTTGTGGGCGGCACCGCACACCTTTTGCCAGAATCGAAACCTGCTTTGGAAACACTTTTAAAAGTAATGCAGGATAATCCCACCCTGGAAATAGAAATAGGAGGTCATGTTTGTTGTGCCAACGATATGCCTTTGTCGGAAGACCGTGCATTGGCGGTAGAAAAATACCTTACCGGAAAAGGAATATCGAAATTCAGAATGGTATCGAAAGGATACAGCCGCAGCAAACCCATAGCACAGGACGACCGCACCAACGAAGAAGGTGCAAGGATGAACCGAAGAGTGGAGATTACCATTTTGAAAAAGTAGGAACATCAAGTGCCCTCAGAATGTTTGAGATTCATTTTAAAATTCTACATTTGAAAAATGAAATCGGCAAACGAAGAACCTGTTAAAATAAAACCACAGCTAAAAACCTTCGACCTTACTATGATTGTAGTAGGTTTGGTTATTGGTATGGGTATATTCAGGGTACCTACCGAAGTGGCACAGAAAGCAGGCATTCCGCTCATCTTTTTTGCCGCCTGGATAACCGGTGCAGTAGTTAGCTTTATAGGTGCGCTTACCTTTGCCGAAATAGGTTCGCGCTATCCTGTTGCAGGAGGATTCTATAAAATATTTTCCCATTGTTATCATCCTGCCTTTGCGTTTATGGTCAACTGGATAATAGTGATAAGTAACGCTGCTGCCACAGCAGGTGTTGCCATTATGGGTGCCGAATACATTGCACCCATATTATTGCCTTCGGTATCTCATGCTATCGCTATACAAATTATCACTGTTTCCTCCATTGCTATTCTTTATCTAATAAATATGATTGGGATAAGAGTAAGTGCCAAATTGCTGAATGGATTAATGATATTAAAGTTAAGTATGCTGGTACTTTTAATTTCAGCTGTATTTTTTGTTAAAGGCGAGCATGCTGAAGAAATATCTGTAATACAAAATCAATCAAGTTCAGATATGTGGAAAGCATTTGCTTTGTGTTTTATTCCCGTGTTTTTTACGTATGGCGGTTATCAGCAAACCATGAATTTTGGTAACGATATTCCAAATGCAAGGAGAACGATGCCAAGAGCAATATTTTACGGAATAACCATCGTACTTATTATTTACCTGGCGGTAAATTATTCCTATTATAAAGTATTAGGTTTGGGTACGCTGCAACATACCACCACACTTGCATCAGACATTACAGGCTTAATGTTTGGCCCCATTGCTTATAAACTGGTTTCCGTAATCATGTTTTTTTCGGTAATGGCTTATGTAAATGTTTCGGTGATGAGTAACCCCAGAATTTATTTTGCAATGGCTGAAGATAAAGTGTTGCCACCTATTTTTAAAAGGTTAAACAACAAAACACAAGTCCAGGAATTTGCATTAACACTCTTTTGTGTTTTTATATTGCTTACGTTGTTTTTTATGGCTTCGTTCCAGAAGATACTTGAATACGTTATGTTTTTTGATAGCATTAGTTTAATCACTGCGGCAGCAGCCATTTTTATTCTCAGGTATCGTGCAAAAAAAGAAGGAGACCCGGAAAACATCTTTAAAATAAAAGGGTATCCCTACCTGCCGGCATTTTACATACTTATATATATGGCGGTAAATATTAGTGTTCTGTATGCAAACCCAACTGCTGCCACCTGGGGATTTATTCTTTTTGTTTCGGGTTTGCCACTTTATTATTTAATTAAATTTGTGCTTAATAAAAAATAAATTCTTATGAATGATTATTCAAAACTAAACAGCCAATTCCTTCTTAATCCTGAAATTACTTTTTTAAATTTCGGTTCGTTCGGGGCCTGCCCTAAACCTATTTTTGAGGATTATCAAAAGTGGCAACTATTACTTGAATCGGAACCGGTGCAGTTTATTGCGTTTAACGGTATTGAGTATCTTAAAAAATCAAGAGAGGCGTTAGGGGCTTATATTAATTGTAATGCCGATGATCTGGTATATGTAAACAACCCAACTTATGCCATTAATATTATTGCAAAAAGTTTAAAGCTTAATGAGGGAGATGAAGTGCTTTCTACCAACCTTGAATATGGTGCATTAGACAGAACATGGAATTATTACTGTAATAAAAGCAAAGCAAAATATATCCGTCAGCACATTGATTTGCCTGTTGTGTCCAAAGAAGTTTTTTTAGAACAATTCTGGAAAGGATATAATAAAAACACAAAAGCTATTTTCATTTCTCAAATCACAAGTTCCACTGCCATGAAATTGCCGGTAAAAGAAATTTGTGAAAGGGCAAAGGAACTTGGGTTACTTACCATTGTGGATGGTGCACATGTTCCCGGTCACATGCCCCTGGATTTATCAGAATTAAAAGCAGACATCTATACAGGAGCCTGCCACAAATGGATGATGACCCCTAAGGGATGTTCGTTTTTATATGTTAAAAAAGAATTTCAGAACCTTTTCGACCCATTGATTATCAGTTGGGGATATGAAAGCGCGGCTCCTTCTCCTTCTCAATTTCTGGACTATCATCAAATGCAGGGTACAAGGGATTTTTCAGCATTTCTGACAGTTCCTAAGGCCATTGAATTTATGAAAGAAAACAATTGGTGGCAGGTAGCCGCTGACTGCAGGGCATTAGCAAGGAATAATTATCAACGCTTTTGCGACCTGCTTGGTTCTTCACCATTATGTCCCCTCAATGATGATTTCCTCGGGCAAATGTGCAGTGTGCAAATAAAATCAGATCAGCCTGAAAAACTCCAACGTTATCTTTTTGATAATTACAAAATAGAAGTACCGGTAATGCGCCATGAAAAATACGTTTTCATCCGTTACACAGTACAGGTTTTTAATACACAGGAGCAATTAGACAAACTTTACAATGCCCTTAAAGAAATAAGTGAGAAGACAGATTTATTAAAAGTGTAAATAAAATTTGTTTTTATTAATTATTATTTCTAATATTGTATCATCAATCATAAAAAACTACGCCATTTGATTACTGACTACTCTCTTTAATTACAAATCACTCCACAACTTAACCTTTAAAAGCACTCTGGAAGTGCAACAGATTTCGTTCTTTATTTTGTATTTAATTCTTCTCTTTCCATTTATCCGGAGGGAAACGTACGCATTGTCGCATTTTGTAAAAAACAATCGAGTAAGTTAGTTAGTATTAATTAAAACCGTAGTAAAATGAAAATAGAGTATATCAGTCACTCCTGTATCTTTATAGATACCGGTGACGCAAGAATTGTAATGGATCCTTGGTTCAACGGGTCTGCGTATTGTAACCAATGGCAGCTTTTTCCTAAGCCATTAAACACAGATAATTTAAAAACCGTAAATCATATTATGGTTTCTCACGGGCATGAAGACCACCTTCATCCCAATTCACTGGCGGTACTTCCGAAAGATGCAAAAGTGTACTATCCTTATTTATGGAAAGCCGGTATTCACGAGTTTTTAAACGAACTTGGTTTTACAGATGTAAACGAAGCACTTAGTTATAAGGAATATTCTATTTCGCCTTCTACTAAAATCACTTTTCTTACCACTTCTATGGATACGATTATGATTTTAGAAAGTAATGGCAAAGTGCTTGTTAACCTTAATGATGCATTAAATTCACATCACGAAAATGTGGTAAGCCGGTTTCTGGAAGCCATAAATAAAAGATGGAAAAAAATTGATTATCTATTTGTTGGTTTGGGAGGTGCCGGATATTTCCCAAATATGGTTCATCACCCTTCCAAAAACGATTTTGAGGTGGGTGAATTAAGAGAACAAAAATTTGTTCATAACTGGTGCAGAATAGTTCATGATTTGAATCCATTGCAGGTGCTGCCTTTTGCTCCTGGTTTTGTTTTGTTAAACCATGATACCATGTGGATAAATGAACTGAAATTTCCGAGAGAATTGTTGTTTGACTATTATAAAAGCCATTATGACCCCAATCCGGGCTTTGAATTAATTGTTATGTATCCGCATGATGAGTTTAATGATGGGGTGTTTTTTAAAAAATCGCCCTACCATGCTCAAATAGTTAACAATTCGCTTAATCATCTGATAAAAGAAATGTATGCGGAAGAAATTATTGAAGCCAATAAACCTGAAGTAACGGATGAAAGTATGGGAGATGTAGTTCTCGCAAAATTAATTAAACACATACCGTTTGCTGCAAGAGTATTTACTAAGGAAATTAATGAACAAGTTAATTTCTCTTTGCGACTGGATGACATAGGAAACATGAACCATTTTACTATTAAATATAAGGATGATAAATGGGTAATATATAGGTGTAATGAAGTGGAAAAAGGAGCTAAATTATTGCTAAGAACCAAATCAAGGTTTTTGAATTTCTCTTTGGATAATGAATGGGGCGGTGATGTTTTTATAGGTGGTTATAGCCTGGATATGGATGTGCTGGATGATATTGCAATGACAGAAAACCTGGACATGGCCTGTGTTCGTTTACTTACCTGTTATCCCATTGGCTCTGAAACCATGTTACGCGAACCCGTAAGGGCCGCAAAATACCTTTATAATAATCCGGTACTTGCCAGGATATCGTTTGAACAACGTTTTTTTGCTCCGAAAACGCTGAATAAAATAGACTATAATGAAAGAGACAGATGGATTAATAAATCGAAATGTGAAATTTGCCAGGTTTGCAATATGCCTATGCTTAGTTATGAATTAGGGGAACAATTGGGAAAACAGGTAAACTCTTAGCGGCAAAATAAAAAGCAAAAAAAACTCTCCAGTTTCCAGGAGAGTTTTTTTATTTTGGGGTGGCTGATGGGACTCGAACCCACGACACTCGGTACCACAAACCGATGCTCTAACCAAACTGAACTACAGCCACCGTGTTTTTTTGAGGGTGCAAAGATATGTTTTTTTATAAATTACAATACATTTTTCTTTATTTATATTAGTAACTTTGTACCAATAAAAATGGATACGAATATTACTCTTCATGTGGAAGGAATGGATTGTGCCTCATGTGCAATGGGTATAACCAAAAACCTCCAGAAAAACGGGATGGAAAATGTGTTTGTGGATTATGCCACCGGGGAAGCTACTTTTTTACTGAAAGACAAGAGTAAACTGCAAACCATTATTGATGGTATTCAAGGCATTGGTTATAAAGTGGTGGACAGCAAATACCGCGAAGAACAGGAAGGTAAACTTTCTCCGATAGAAAAACGCTTTTATTTCACCCTTCCATTTACTGTTGTCTTATTTTTCGGGCACATGTTTTTGCCTCATGATTTTACACTCAACCAACCCTATATTCAATTAATTATTTGCCTTCCTGTTTTTATTATTGGCATTTTGCAATTCGGGAAAAGTGCCTGGGGAAGCTTAAAAACAGGTGTCCCCAATATGGATGTGCTGATATTTATTGGTTCTGCCTCTGCATTTATATATAGTATCATCGGGATGGTTATTTATAAAGATGCTCACATGGTGCATAGTTATATGTTTTTTGAAACCAACGCTACAATAATAACCCTTGTTTTACTTGGCAATGTGTTTGAACATCGATCTGTAAAACAAACCACCACAGCGATAAGAGAATTAACCGCCATACAGGTAACAAAAGCAAAAATAGTAAGTTTACAATTTGGGAAGGAAGTTATTTCAGATATTGATTATAAAGATATTCATGTAGGTGCAATATTGCAAGTAAATACAGGAGATAAAATAGCCGTGGATGGGGAAATTATTTCAGGGGAAGCCACAATAGACGAGTCAATGATAACCGGGGAAAGTATACCGGTAGAAAAAACTAATTCTCATAAGGTTATTGGAGGGACAATAGTGGTTAATGGAAGTTTAAGAATGAGGGCAGAAAGCGTGGGTAATGAAACTGTGCTTGCAAAAATAATAGAACTGGTAAAAAAAGCCCAACAAAACAAACCAAACATTCAAAAATTAGGTGATAAAATATCTGCAATATTTGTTCCTGCTGTGCTGGTTATTTCAATTTTAACTTTTGTTATTAATTACTTCTTTGTTCATTTCGACCCGGCCATAGCTCTTAGAGAATCCGTTATGAGGAGTATTGCAGTTATGGTTATTTCCTGCCCTTGCGCTATGGGATTAGCCACACCAACAGCGGTGATGGTAGGAATTGGGCGTGCCGCTAAAAAGGGAATATTAATTAAGGGTGGAAGTACACTTGAAGAATTTGCCAAAATTAAAAATATTGTATTTGACAAAACAGGCACATTAACCACTGGGAATTTCAAAATAAAAAACATCACTACTTATGATGGCTTGAAAGAAGATGAAGTGAAGGATATTTTGTTTCAGTTAGAACAACATTCATCACACCCTATTGCTAAGTCTATTGTTGCTGAATTGAGTTTGTCTTTCGAAAAGGGCAATAAATTGGTTTTAAAAAATATCAAGGAAGAAAAGGGCTTGGGTGTTTCCGGTAACGATGAAATGAGCAACACTTATCACATTGGTTCCTATAAAATAGCTTCACATTTAACATTAAGTAATATGCATTCGGTTTATGTTGTTAAAAACAATATGCTGGTTGCTACTGTTGATTTGGAAGATGAAATAAAAACCAATGCTAAACAGCTCATAGTTGATTTACATAAGCGGGGTATATCAACAACTCTTTTAAGTGGTGATAACCAAATAAAATGCGAAGCACTTGCTCAAAAATTATCAATAGACAAAGTATATAGCGAACAATTGCCTTCACAAAAACTGGAAGTGATAGATAAATTGGTGAAAGAAGAACCCACAGCAATGGTTGGTGATGGAGTAAATGACGCACCTGCATTGTCTAAAGCTACTGTTGGAATTTCATTAAGTAATGCTACACAGATAGCTATTCAATCGGCACAGATTATTCTTTTGAAAAGTAACGACCTGTCAATTCTTACAGACGCTCAACTGATAAGTAAACATACGCTTATTACTATTAAACAAAACTTATTCTGGGCTTTCTTTTATAATATTATTGCCATACCTGTTGCGGCAATGGGTTTGTTAAGTCCGGCTTTCGGGGCATTAACAATGGCTCTTTCTGATGTTATTGTTATTGGGAATTCCATTCGTTTAAAAACTAAAAAACTAAGTTAACCATTTGTGAACGAAAAAAAACTAAACATACTTTTTCTTTCCAGCTGGTATCCTAATAGACTGTTTCCTTCTCTTGGGAACTTTGTACAAAAACATGCTGAATGTGTTGCGTTAAAGTCAAATGTTGCTGCGCTTTTTGTTTTTTCTGACCCAAATTGCAAGGAGAAGTTTGAAATAGTAGAATCAACTCTTAACAATGTTTACACCGTAAATGTGTATTACAGGCTTCCCAGCCATAACTTTCCTGTGCTGTTTCAATTGCGTAGAGCATTTCGGTATTTCAGGGCCCATAAAAAAGGTTTAGAAATAATAAATAGTAAATTCGGGAAAATAGATTTGGTTCATCATAATATATTGTACCGGGCGGGAATCATAGCATGGTGGTTGAAGAAGACGCAAAACTTATCTTATATCATTACCGAAAACTGGACAGGATACCTCTCCTCTAAAAAAATGAAATTTGGCATCCTACAAACCTCACTTTCAAAAATGATTGCCCGTAATGCAAGTTTTATTACACCTGTTTCGAAAGATCTTCGGGATTCAATGCTGCGACTGGGATTCAATTCAAATTATGAAATAGTTTACAATGTTGTGGACACAATACTGTTTCACCCTCTTGACAATAAATCAAAGGAAAGAAAGATAAAGTTACTTCATGTTTCCACTTTGGATGATCCGCATAAAAACATTTCGGGGATGCTTAGAGTTATTTCCGAACTTGTTAAAAGAAGAAGCGATTTTGAAATGTTGTTTGTGGGGGAAGGAGATAAAACCAAACATATTAAAACTGCAACAGAATTAGGAATTTATAATTCATTTGTTTTTTTTGATGGGGTAAAGAAAACAGCAGAAGTAGCCGATATTATGCGTAACTCGGATTGTTTTGTAATGTTCAGTAATTATGAAAATTTGCCTTGTGTAATTATTGAGGCATTGGCAAGTGGGCTGCCGATTGTATCCTCCACAGCCGGAGGGATACCGGAACACATTACAGAAAGAATGGGCTTTCTTGTTGAACCTTTGGATGAAAAAGCACTACTTGAATCAATAAATAAAGCAATAGACAATATCCGGTCAGATAAATATAATCCAAAAGAATTATCAGATTATTCGAAGAATAATTTCAGTTATGAAAAGGTAAGTGAAAAGTTTCACGAACTTTATTATGAGGTATTAAAGAAATAAAAGAATGAATAAAATTTTTAAACTTTTTAAAGCAATATCTTTAATTATTAAACAACCTTCCTTACTTAATAAAGTATTGGATGATAAAGATGTAAATAAAACAGAAGTAGTTCGTTCCTATCATTTGCCAGAAGGATTAAAAACAATTGATTTACTAGATCTTTTTCCTGATTTTGAGGAAACAGTCCAACCCTTTTGTTCCCTTGATGGTGGTTCAACCCCTTTGGATTTAGCTTTACTTAAAGCTATCGCAAAAAACAAACCCGAATGTGATTACTTTGAAATAGGAACCTGGCGAGGGGAAAGTGTTGCTAATGTGGCGAGTGTTGCTAAACACTGTACTACTCTTAATTTACCTGACAAGGATATGTTAGAAATGGGTCTTGATAAAGGATATGTGGATTTGCATCGTTTTTTTTCAAAAGAGCGGAAAAATGTTACTCATCTACAGGCTAATTCTCAAACCTTTGATTTCTCTCCTCATTTTAATAAATATGATTTGGTATTTATTGACGGGGACCATCATTATGAAAGCGTAAAAATGGATACTCAAAATGCATTCAGAGTATTAAAAGATGAATCTTCTATTATTGTATGGCATGATTACGGTAATACCCCAAACGATATTCGTTGGGACGTTTTCAAAGGAATATTGGATGGTACACCAAAGGGGAAAATAAATAATTTGTATAGAGTTTCAAATACATTATGTGCCATATATTTTTCAAATCCGATGCACTCTGAAATTCAGAAACCCTATACTTCTCCTAACAAAACCTTTTTAATTTCTTTAAAAGCTGAAATGATAAGCAGAAAGTAGCTTTATAAAGTTCTCATTCTTAATTTTCTTGCTTTCCTTAATGTATTTATATACATTTGTGCGTCAAAAATAATGTATATCTAACTTTAATTTAATAATGCTATGAAAAAACAATTACTATTTGGGATTACAATGAGTGTCAGTGTTTTTGCTTTTGCGCAAAATACTTCAACATTGCCATCCGGAGTGAAACCTCCAAAAATTAATCCTGCTGCTGCTCACCTGGCAAAGCCCTATGACAAAAACCAAATGTTAGGAGGCAATTCCTTCGAAACAATTGTAAATAGTCTGCAACCCAATACTCATCAAAATCAGGCTAAATCTTTTACACAAGTTAATGTTGGTACCACTCAATATCAGTTACAAACTAATTCTTCCATTTGTAACAGAATGGTAAAAAGCCCTGATGGTACTATCTCGGCTACTTGGACTATGGCTCAGGATCCTGGTTGGGCAGACAGAGGAACCGGTTATAACTATTACAATGGGACGGCTTGGGGTGCTTTGCCAACAGTAAGATTGGAAAGTGTAAGAACAGGTTTTACAAATATTGGGGTTACAAGTACCAATCAGGAAATAGTTGTATGTCACGAAGCTCCTTCTGGTGGAGGGTTTGGGAATATTCACGTTGATTCCAGACCGACAAAAGGAACTGGAACATGGACAGAAAGTGCATTGGGATTTTCTGATGTTTGGGCGCGTATGTCAGTTGGTGGTTCTAACGGACAATCTATACATGTGATTTCCAGTTCAGGCAATGGTAGTGGTTCAGCCTTAATTACCTATCATGGTCAAACTGGTGCAATTACTTATTCTCGTTCGCTTGATGGAGGTGTTACCTGGGATAAATTAAGAACAATTATTCCTTGTCTTGATTCCTCTCATTACGTTGGATTTGGTGGAGATGCTTACGCAATTGATGCAAAAGGCGACACTATTGTAATTGTGGCTGGTGGATTTGACGTTGATGTTGTAATTGCTAAATCAATTGATAATGGAAATACATGGACCAGCACTGTTGTTAAAAGATTTCCAATTCCAATGTATGAGGCAACAACAATGGTAACAGATACAAACGACCCTGTGAATGGAACTGTATACGACACAATTGAATCAAATGATGCTTCTGTAGAAGTATTATTGGATAATAACGGAATGGCGCATGTTTGGTATGGTAAAATGATGGTATTGGACGATGTGCTTGCAAGTGCCATGTCTTATTTTCCTTCTACTCAAGGCTTGATGTATTGGAATGAAAGTATGGCAAGTAATGCACCTGTAATGATATCTGCTGTGGTTGATATTAATGGAGATGGGATATTGAATGTGGACTTTGATAATACTGCAGGTGGATTGTTAGGAATGGGAACCTATCAGGTATCTCTTACGTCTCACCCAAGTGCAGGGATTGATGCTTCAGGCAAACTATATCTTGCTTATAGTGGAATTTTTGAAGGAACAAATAATCAGGGCGTGCCGGTTCCAGGAGCAGGAAGTAGTTCTCCAGGGAAAAGCTACCGACATACTTATTTAATGCGTTCTGATGATGGTGGTGGAAACTGGTGCCCTCCAATTGATATTACTGATCCGGATATTCAATCTGGGAATTTCGATTATATTGAAGGTGTTTATGGCGCAATGGCGAAAGATGTGGATGGTTTTGTTCACATTATCGTTCAGGATGACGCAACCCCAGGACATGGTGTTTCTACTGCCACCAACCCTGACCCGCAAACAGGACCGGCAGACATTAATTATTATAAAGTCCCTGTTGAAGATCTTGCATGTGGTGCTGGTGTTCACGATAAATCATCTGCTTTTAATGCAATCAACCTTTACCCTAACCCTGCAAATAGTTCTGTTAGCATTAAATTTAATGTAAACAAAACTTCGAAAACTGTTGTTAAAATTTATAATGTAATGGGTCAGGAAGTTGCAAATTTTGATAACCAGGCTATTGCTAATGGTACTATTCTTACTGTTAATCTTACTAACTACCAATCAGGAATTTATTTTGTAAATACCGTTGTTGATGGTAAGTCATACTCTCAGAAACTAATAGTTGAATAAATTATTCAAATTCAAAAAAAACTCCGATAGTTATTATCGGAGTTTTTTTTCACTTCACTTTATTTTTAATTATAACAAATGTTACGAAATATTTTATCCGTCATAGCAGGTTTAATAGTTAGTTTTATTGTTATCATGGTTGGTGAGGGAATGACTCATAATCTTTTTCCTCTGCCAAGCAATATTAATTTGAATAACCCGGAAACAGTAAAAACGTTTATTGCCACTGCTCCAAATTCTTTTCATTTGGCTATTTTAATTATCTATGCTCTTGCCAGCTTAATAGGCGCTTTTATAGCAGCTATTATTACCCTTCGTAACAAAATGTCCAAAGCGATTACGGTAGGAGGCATTTTAATGGGATTAGGACTCTTTAACCTAGTAACGCTTTCACATCCTGTGTGGGCAATTATCTGCGGGGTATTTGCATTCCTTCCTTTTGCTTATGTGGGAGGATTAATTGGAATTAAAGTTTCAGGACCAAGGAAATAGAAAAATACTTTTCAAAAAAAAGGCGCATTGTTTTTAACAATGCGCCTTTTTTTATTGGAGTATAATTTATCTTAAATCTTCTACTGAAATCCCAGGGTGAGCTTTTGCATTAAATGTAAAATCGGTATCAGGTATTGAAGCATTGGCTTCAAATGTTTTTATTGAATAGGTTTGTGTACTTCCATCTTTCATCATCATCTTAACACTCGAAATCTGTTTCTTTGTTTTATCTACAAATAATTTTGCAGTATGATACTTTTTCTTGTCAGGATTATCAGGGAACAAGCTGATGGTTTGTGTTATGGCATCTTCCCCATCAAATTTATATTTGAACCCTTTTTCATAAATGGTAAAAATGGTTGATGGATTTACTGCATCATCTCCACCTTTCTCCATTTCTTTTATCTGCACTTCATTGGCATCTTTAATATAATCCCAAACAGTTTTTCCATCACAATAAATTTCATGACCCGGAATTTCCAATTTATACTTGGTTCCTTTGGTTTGAATTTTTCCATTCTGGGTATCCTTGGTTTTATCTTTCTTTTCGTTTACAAACGAAAATTCTGCTTTGATGGTAGTATACGCTTTTGTTTTAGCACTTAGTTCATCCAATATCTTTTTTGCCTGCGGGTCGTTTTGGGCGCCTGCAAAAAATGAAGTGGTGAAGGTTAAAAATAAAGCTATGGTAATTTTTTTACTAAACATTTTGTTGATTTTAATTAATTAAGTTTCTATTTATTATCACTGTCTTTCAAAAACTGTTCCAAAGATAACATATCTTTAATTAATACCTCGCGAGCCTTTGAACCTTCGAACGGACCGATGATTCCGGCTGACTCTAACTGATCAACTATTCTTCCGGCACGGTTATATCCCAGTTTTAATCTTCTTTGTAAAAGAGAAGCCGAACCTTGCTGCGTTTGTACCACTATTTCAGCGGCCTGTTTAAAGAAACTATCTCTTTGTGATGGGTCATCTTCCTTATTTCCTGCTCCTTCTCCGTTTTCGTCAATGTATTCCGGAAGCATAAAGGCTGTAGGATAACTTCTTTGGCTTCCAATAAAGTCACAAATCTTTTCTACCTCAGGTGTATCAACAAATGCACATTGCAAACGAATCAAATCATTCCCGGTAGAAAGCAACATATCTCCTCTACCTATCAGTTGGTCTGCTCCTCCGGAATCGAGAATGGTCCTGGAATCTATTTTGGAAGTAACTCTAAAGGCAATACGAGCCGGGAAGTTGGCTTTAATGGTACCCGTAATGATATTTACTGACGGGCGTTGTGTGGCAATAATTAAGTGAATACCAATCGCACGGGCAAGTTGTGCCAAACGGGCAATAGGAGTTTCTACTTCTTTACCTGCAGTCATAATCAAATCTGCAAACTCATCCACCACTAACACTATATAAGGTAAAAACTTATGTCCGTTGTTGGGATTAAGCCTTCTGGCAATGAATTTTGCATTGTATTCTCTCAGGTTTCTAACCTCTGCATCTTTCAGCAAATCATATCGCTGATCCATTTCTATACATAATGAATTCAGAGTATGCACTACTTTCTTCGTATCAGTAATAATAGCTTCTGCACTGTCAGGAAGTTTGGCAAGAAAATGTCTTTCTATTTTATTGAACAATGTTAACTCCACTTTTTTAGGATCGACCAATACAAACTTTATTTGTGAAGGATGTTTTTTATAAAGCAATGAAACCAGCACTGCATTTAATCCAACTGACTTTCCTTGTCCTGTTGCCCCGGCCATTAAGAGATGGGGCATCTTTGCAAGATCGGCAATAAAAGTTTCGTTACTGATGGTTTTACCTAATGCTATGGGCAAATCCATAGTTGTATTCTGAAACTTTTCGGAAGCTAAAAGGGTGCGCATCGGAACCATTTCAGGGTTTAGGTTCGGGACTTCAATACCAATGGTTCCTTTGCCCGGAATGGGCGCAATGATACGAATACCAAGGGCTGACAAACTCAATGCAATATCATCTTCCAGGTTTTTTATTTTGGAAATACGCACTCCGGCTGCAGGAATAATTTCATATAAAGTAACTGTAGGACCAACTGTTGCTTTTATTTTTTCAATTTCAATACCATAATCGCCCAGTGTTTTAAGAATTCTGTCTTTATTGGCATTCAGCTCATCTGCATTGATAACTATATCTTTCGAACCTCCGTAATCTTCAAGTAAATCGATAGGCGGAAACTGGTAAGAAGATAAATCAAGCGTTGGGTCGTACTCTCCTACCTGCGCTTTCAGGGCTTCTGCAATTTGTTCGGGAGAATATTCCACTTCTTTGTTTTCAATGATATCGGCATTTTCCAATGTAAAAGGAACTGCATCTGTTTCCGAAGATAAAACCAATGGCTCGCTTTCCATTGGTTTTTCTACTTCTTCCACTATATCATGTTTGGTATCATTGGTAATTTCAAAAGTATTGTCAGGTGTAATTTCATCCTTCTCGTCAAAATCTCTAGCTTTAAATTTATTGATGATTACTTCCTTTTCCGGCTCTGCTGTGGGTGGTTCCGGTTTTTTATCTTCTACTTCTTCAATCGGCTTTTTACTTAAGTCGACTGAAAACTTAAATGCTGCAACAAGGAATACAAGGAATGAAAAACCAAGTAAAACGCCTGTACCCACGATTCCTAAATAAGCGTTAAGCAAATTACTGATGGTATAACCAAATGCTCCTCCAAGAAAAAATAAATCGTCATGAAAGAAATAGCCTAACGTGATGGAAGAAAAAATAAGGAAGAAAAACGAGTACTGATAAGCTTTCCGAAGGTTTAATAATTCGAGGTTAAAAAAGATGCGGAAGCCGGTAAGAAAAGAAAGGAAAGCAAAAATATACGATGCTGCTCCAAACCACTTATGAATAAAGATATGCGACAACAAGGCTCCGAATTTACCTAACCAGTTATCTACGGTTACTTGTGGCGAAAACAAATTACCAAGCACTTTGCTTTGGTCTTGCTGCCAGGTAAAGGCAAAGGAAGTAAAGGCAATGGCCAGGTAAACGGAAAACAATAAAAGTGTTAAACCAAAGATTCGCTGAAACTGAGGATTGCTTAAAAAAGCAAAAAAAGAACTTATCTTCCCTTTGAAACCAGTTGCAGGCGTATCGTTTTCCTGTTTGGTTTTTTCTTTGTCTTTCTCCTTTTTAGGCTTTGTTTCCGAAGGTTTCGCCTCGTCTTTAGGTTCCTTTAAAGTGTTTTTTAATGTATTTTTTTTTGGCTCAGCCATTTTTAATAGTTAATAGTGAATAGCGAATAGTTAAAAGTGACCTTTCGTATTTATTTAGAAATCGAAATTAGTGATTAGGCAGGGGTGTGAACGGGTGGAAGATATAATATTATAAACTTTGGATTGTGAATAAAGGTAGGGTAATAGTTTCTCGCAAAGAGGCAAAGTACGCAAAGAAAAAAAGGGAACGAAGACTTGGTATTATTACAAAAAAAAGCAAATTTTAACCACTATCTTCATTCATTGCCCTGCGTGAGGGATTGTAGCGGAAATCCTTTTTTGATTTTTCATCAAAAAAGATTGAAGCGGAAAGCCCGACCCCCGATTTTTCATCGGGGGACACGCCCTAAAAATTATTATGTATAATATTCTGGTTGAAAATTGCGAAACAATTAAACCTTATAGGTACTTAAAACCAATAAGTTTTCATTGTTAGCGAATAACATTAAACAAAACACGCAAAACTTGTTGCTTATTTTGCAAAACCGTTAACTTCAGGAACAAAACCTATAATTTTTCAGTCATTCATTCTAACTTTATAAGTATTCTTTATAACTTTTCTTCCAAAACCTTAAACTTTTAAACAAAAGTTGATTAAGTTTTACAAAAAGTCAATCAACTTTTTTTAAAAGTTCTGAACTTTTAACCAAAAGTTTGGAACTTCTGATGGAAAAGCTAGGAATATTAGGCCAAAATTCGGAAACTTTGGGTAAAAAGTCAGGAGAAATCGCAAATAAGGGTAAGGATTTTAAGTAAAAGTTGTAATAACTGACCAAAACTTAATCAACTTTTTGTAAAACTTAATCAACTTTTTAAAATAAGTTCCATATCTTTGTTTTACCATCTTAATTTATTAGCTAAAACCTTTTATCATGAAACAAACTATAAATTGTCTTCGGGAATATCCTAATCTTCCTGAAATGGAAAAACCTGCCTACCTGGCTAAACATGGAGATTTTATAACAACTAATGCAACTGTTTTTCCGGATATTCCTTATGATGGTGAAACAGTCACAGAAAATGCAATGACTTTATTTACTTTGTCGGCCCGGAAAGAT
Source organism: Bacteroidota bacterium (assembly GCA_947479085.1). Lineage (GTDB taxonomy): Bacteria > Bacteroidota > Bacteroidia > 2-12-FULL-35-15 > 2-12-FULL-35-15 > 2-12-FULL-35-15. Next base: position 160,501 of record CANJYB010000003.1, read on the forward strand.
AGCAGTGAGGAAGGAAGAGATGCATATAATACGCAGGCGGAACTTTGCGAAAATATAATGGAAGAAAATTATGATTATGTGGATTTGGTTGCAAAAGGGGACAAAGATATTGTAGCAAAAGCAGGAGTAAAGGGCACAAGCTCAAACACTACCCGAACAAAACCCCCATCGATTCCTTCGCATCTTCGTTATATTTTACAAGGGTCATTACCGGGAGAAATGCGGATGGCTTATAAAGCAGATAAGCTGGCATGGGGTGCTATCATTGTTTCATTTTCTGACCCAATTGTGAAAGTTACTTATAATGATACACATCAATTGAAAATACAGGTGGGCGAAGTGGAAGTATTGGTAGATGTTTCAACGACTGTAAGAACAAAAATTAAAAAATTAAAACAGGGAGATGACTTAAATTCGGTTGTTGCGCTGTTTAATCCTAATGGTTTGTCTCCTGTGGCAAGCCCTTCTTCCATTATAGTTCCGAGATAATAATATACAAAGGTTTCATCTTTTGGAAAGGTGCAACCTTTAAAATAAATCGTTCTGCAAAATATTTTTCCTAATTTTGAATTCAAACCAAATCCAAATAACTTATGCCGGTAACTGAAGAAACTAAAAAAGAAATTGTAAAAAAATTTTCTAAACTATTTGAAAAAGTAACTCCACCAATGGTTCTTGTTTCGCAAAGCGAGAAAGGGATGCAGCTTATTGGAAATAAAGAAGTACCTTATGGAAGTACTAAGAAAATGGTTCCCGGGATGTTTTTTGTATCCGTGATAAGTGCAAAAACAATGGTGAGTTTTCATTTTTTTCCTATTTATTATAATGAAAAAACCTTTGAACCGCTTGCTCCTAATTCAATGAAATACCTGAAAGGAAAAACCTGTTTTAATTATACCAAGCCCGAACAGGTGGATGAGAAAGAGATAGAAGCATTGCTTAAAAAAGGTGTGGAGGTTTGGCAGAAGCAAGGATATATGAAATAAAGGTTTTATCGGTTTTTTAGTATTACCCCTGTCAGGGATTGAAACCCTGACAGGGGTATAGAAGAAGAATAGAAAAAGAAACTAATTAATGCAATATTTTAAAAATCATTTCCTTTAAAAGTTCCCCGGAAGAAGAAGAACCATTGTCCACCCCTTTTGATTTTAAATCATATTCGCGGAGATAAGAAAAAACTCTTTTCAGTTTAGGCATCGGGTAATTGGTAGCACCCAGTTTATAATCGTCAACAAAATTAAACGAAACTCCTAATCCTGACATCACCGCATTCTTTGATTTATCGGGCAGGTAATGATATAACATCAGTTTATAAAAATATCCGAATAGCACTGCCAATGTCATTGGCAGCGGATGATCTTTTTCGTTTGCAGCAAAATAATTAATAATGCGGTTGGCTTTCAGTACATCTTTTTTTCCCAATGCACTTTGTAATTCAAACACATTAAAATCCTTTGAAATACCAATATTAGTTTGAATAATATCCAATGTAATTTCCGCTTTGGGAGGAAGATTAATCATCAGTTTATCCAACTCGTTTGTAATCTTACTTAAAGCAGTACCAAGACTTTCTGCCAACACAGAACTTGCTTTTGGTCCTACAGTATATCCTTTTCCCTTAATATAATTATCTATCCAGGCAGCCACCTGGTTATCGTAAAGTTTTTTTGATTCGAGTACAGCTGCCTTTTTATCCAGCTGTTTATATATTGCTTTTCGTTTATCCACCGATTTGTATTTATAACAAAACACCAGGATAGTTGATTTTTGAGGGTTGTCCAGATAAAGTTCAATCGGATATTTAGTTTTTTCGCTGTCTTTTTTTTCCTTTTCTCCTTCCGATTCTTTTTCTTTTCCGGCAAGGTTTTTAATATTCTGAGCTTCTTTTACAATGATAACCTGGTATTCAGCCATCATCGGGAAACGTCTCGCTGCTCCAAACACTTCATCAGCTGTTACATCTCCGCCATATAAAACAGTCTGATTAAATTCCTTTTCCGAATCATCCAGCACTTTGGTTTCAATGTAATCGGCCACCATATCAATAAAATAAGGTTCATCGCCCATCAAAAAATAAACAGGACGATACACCTTACTTTTTAATTCTGTCATTATTTGATTAAAATCCATCTGAATTAATTGCTGAATTGTTTTATTGCTAAATTGTTCTTAGAATCGAAGATGTTTTACCGTCAACCCCTTATGAATAAGCTCATTTAAAGAATCAATTCCAATCTTTAAATGTTCGTCCACAAAGTTTTGGGTTATTAATTTATCCGAAGCAGTAGTCTTTACACCTTCCACCACCATAGGTTGATCACTTACTAAAAGTAAAGCACCGGTGGGTATTTCATTAAAGAAACCGGTAGTAAAAATAGTCGCAGTTTCCATATCTATTCCCATCACTCTTATTTTACGAAGATAATCTTTAAACTCATCATCATGCTCCCAAACTCTTCTGTTGGTAGTATATACAGTACCTGTCCAATAATCTTTGTTATGATTTCTAATTGTGGTAGAAATAGCTTTCTGCAAACTAAATGCAGGCAATGCAGGTACTTCCGGAGGGAAATAATCGTTGGAAGTTCCTTCTCCTCTAATGGCTGCTATGGGAAGAATTAAATCTCCCAATTGATTTTTCTTTTTTAATCCTCCGCATTTCCCAAGGAATAAAACAGCTTCCGGTTCTATTGCCCCAAGCAAATCCATTACAGTAGCAGCATTCGCGCTTCCCATTCCAAAGTTGATAATAGTAATACCATTAGCAGTAGCATTTGGCATTGGCATTTCAGCTCCTTTTATTTCTACATTGTTCCAATTGGCAAACATCTTTACATAAGTCCCAAAATTGGTAAGTAATATGTATTTGCCAAATTCATTTAATGGAGTTCCGGTATATCGCGGCAACCAGTTTTTAATTATTTCTTCTTTTGTTTTCATATTTTCAAGAATTAGGAACAGTCATGTATTTCTTATTGGCACAAATATACAAAATAGAATTTCTATGGTGTGAACTGAAGGTTAATTTAAGGATGAAGTTCGTATGCAGGGTCAGTAGTAATGAATTCAATACTAACATCATCCATATAAGTGGTGCCTCCTTTATCGTGCCAGAAATAAAACTTCAAACTATCCGTTGCTGCAGAAACATTGTCAGGCATTGTTAAGCCGAACTGTACTTTTGTCCAGTCAGTAGAATGAATATAATTATTCAGTTCAAAACCATTATAACTAACCGATTTCCCTTGGTGAATAAAATCAAGAACCAAGGTGCATTTCCCTTTATCAGAAGGAGATTTAATCATTGCACTTGCTCTTATGCGAGACACATTATCATTTTTCATATAGGCAGGAAAAGGAAGTTGAGCTCCTGCACTGTATTGATTCTCCGGATTGGTAAATGTAGCATGAGTTCCTGAATAATGTTCTGCATCATTAATGGGCTTAGGACTATCGGTACCATCAAAATTAAAATCCTGTTTTGAATAATTGACTATGATACCCTTGGGAATCGGACTGATAGCAATTGCTTTTGTTTTAAAGAAATTAGAAAAATAATTTTCTGCGGAATTGTAATCAGCTGGCATTATTCCATTCCTGAACTGATAAGTTTGCAACATACTAATCAAGCAAAGTAATACAACTATAGTTCTTGTTAAATAAATCAGCATTTTATTTTTAATATTTTCGAAAAGAAAAGCCAATAAAAAAGCGGGAATAAAATAGTAATCAATCATTGGTCGCTGACTGTAAGAGGTTGGGCCATAAGTCCAGCTCCACCAGCAACTATTTATAAATACAACTAAAACTAAAAACAAAAAAACGTTTAATGCTTTTCGTCTTTCCGGAATTTTAAACAGGCCAAACAAACTGAGGCCAACCATTGGTGTATATAATAACCAACCTTTGCGGAAAGAAAATAAAGCATCGAAAAAATGAGGGTGATTAAAGTAATAATGTTCTCCTGTATATGGGTTGAGATACAATTTTCCGGTTTGTAAATACCAAAGAACAGGAACTATGGAAACAATAGTCACGGAAATAAAAAGGGTTAACCAAAATTGCTTTTCTTTTATATATAACTGAAATAAGATTTTAATTTTCGGTAAAGTAGCCCCGAATAGAGGAAGTAATAATAGGAAAAGTATGTCCTGCGGACGGGTAATTATTATTAAAGCAAGCAATACCATAGCTTTGATTAAAGCAGATTTGTTTCGGACATCATCAAAAAGAAGAATGAGATAATACGCAGCCGCTGTAATTAAAAAGAAAAGAAAAACATGAGAAGCACTTGAATAATAAATGGTTTGGTATAATAAATTAGTGCCCAGGAAAAGAGAAGCAATTACCATAAATATGGTAGTAGCGCTAAAATTAAAACGAAGTAATATTTTTCTTAAAAACAATAAACCTAACCAACAATAAAATATAGCTGCTAACCCGATTGCATATTGATAAATGGAAGAATATCCATCGGCAGAATATCCAAAAAGATGAGCAAGAAAATGAGCAATAAGAAAAAAGGGAAGGCACAATACTGCAACTCCGGGAAAATATTTATCTACTTTGATACCATTAAATTCATTCAGAAAATTTCGTGTTGGAGGATTGTATCCTGGTGGATAATATTTAGGATGTAATTCGTTAAAAAAAGAAAAAGATAAATCATGATAAATAAAAGTGGCTGGTAAATAGGAGTAATAACCCAATCCATCAGCGGTAATCATTTTATCCCAACCAATTTTACAATCACGGGTAGTGAACAGCAGAATTACAGCAAGCAGTAATATAAACCTGGTGACATACATCTGAAATATTTTCCAAAGAGTGGTTTTCATATTTTAATATAGAATGGAAAGATAGAAATAAATCTTTTAGCTCTAAAACATATTATTGTTTTTGCTACTGATTTCGTACTTTCGTGCGGAATAAATAGCATGCAACAACTTAATTTCCCTGTATATCAATTCAAACTTCGAAAGAATGGAATAGTCAACGAAATATTTGATTCTTTCAGAAAAAAATATGTGGTTTTAACTCCTGAGGAATGGGTTCGACAACATATGCTTCAATTCCTGGTTAAAGAAAGAAGTTTTCCTGCCTCTTTAATTGCTGTGGAAATGGGTTTGAAATATAATCAAATGCAAAAAAGAGCAGACATTCTTGCTTATGACAAACAAGGGGCACCATATTTGTTGGTAGAATGTAAAGCTCCTGAAGTAAAAATTACTCAGGAAACTTTTCATCAGATTGCAAGATATAATATGACTTTTAAGGTTAAATACCTTGTAGTTACAAATGGCTTAAACCATTTTTGCTGTCTGATGGATTATAGTAATAATACTTTTCAATACCTGGAAACAATTCCGGTTTTTGAATGTTAATTAAAATAAGTTCTTTTTCAATTTTGTTAAACCAGCTAAAAATCAAATTATGAAAAACCTCCTGCTACTTTTACTATTCGTTCATTTTACTTCATTTACCTTTATTAAAGAAGAGGAGGATAAAATAAACTGGACCAAAGAATACAAACTAACCTGGAGTGATTTTAAAGGAATACCAGATAAAGCAAGTAAAAACTTTGCGGCAACCAACTCCGGATTTGGATTTGAGACCAACGGGGCAACAACAGAAGGTTGTACATTTATTGTAACCAATAGTTTCTACAGAAAAACATCATGGGTTAAAAAGGATAAGGCAAATGAGCCGCTGTTGGCTCACGAACAATGCCATTTTGATATTACAGAATTATGTACACGTAAATTCAGAAAGAAATTAAGCGCTATTAAATACAATCCCAAAACAATGCAAAAAACTACTGCAGATCTATTCAGAAGCGAACAAACCAATTGGGCAAAAATGCAGGACCAATATGATAGAGAAACCCAACATTCAATAATTACTGCCAAACAGGAAGAATGGGAAAATAAAGTTGCTAAAGAGTTAGAAGAACTAAATGACTTTACCAATTCCACCATTAAGTTAACGAAATAAAGAAAGTGAATTAATATGATACGAGCAATAATAACCGGTTCAACAGGAATGGTTGGTGAAGGAGTATTACATGAATGTCTGTCGCATCCTGAAGTAGAAAGTATATTAGTAATTAACAGGAGACCATGTGGAATTTCTCATCCTAAATTGAAGGAAATAATTCACAAGGATTTTTATGACTTATCTCCTATCCAAGATCAATTGAAAGGTTATAATGCCTGTTTTTATTGTTTAGGAATTACATCCTTAAGAATGAAGGAAGAAGAGTATCATAAACTAACCTATTCGCTTACTGTTTATTTTGGAGAAACTCTTTTGGCTCAAAATAAAGAAATGACTTTTTGTTATATATCCGGAGCAGGAACCGACAACACAGGTAAGGCAAAGAATATGTGGGTTAGAGTAAAGGGTGAAGTTGAAAGTAAATTACTGAGCATGCCATTTAAAAACGCCTATATGTTTCGTCCGGGCTTAATGAAACCAACCAAAGGTTTGAAAAATACTTTGACTGTTTATAAGGTGTTGGGATTTATGATTCCATTATTTCGCCTTCTGTTTCCTAACTTTGTTTGTACCTTAAAAGAAGTGGGTGTTGCGATGATAAATGCTGCAAATAAAGGGTATGATAAATCGGAGTTGGAAGTAAAGGATATTGTAGATTTGGCAAAAAAGTAATTCATCCCATTTGTTTTTTATTTATTTTTAACTCAAATTTAAATAAATGAAAAGTCGAAAAATAATAATCCGCGTATCCTTAGTAATGCTGCTTATCAGTATTGGCAATTTTTTTAGAATTATATCAGATCATAATATGCGGGCTGTTGATTTCGTTTCAGTATTCTCCATTGGCATTATCTCGGGTGTATTAATAAGCCATCTCATTGGAACAAAAAGGGAAGACTAAATTGGATTTTTATCCAATTACAAAATGACCTTTTACAAAAAGACTTTATTTACAACTAATCAAACAAGTGATAAATATGTTGAATAAAAAAGCATATTTGTTTTCAGTTACATTTCTCATCTTTTTTAACTCATGTTCCATGTATAACCTCGTAAATAAACATGTCTATCATATCTTGACCAAAAACAATCTTGTTTACAGAACCGCTCAATTGGGTAACTATTCTATAACCTATTGGGATTCGGAAAGTGAAAAACCTGTGTTAGTACTTTTGCATGGTTTTGGAGCAAGTACAGAATTTCAATGGTATAAACAGGTAAAGGAGTTATCTGTTAATTATCGTTTGATTCTTCCAAATTTACTTTATTTCGGAGAAAGCAAAGCTGTTACTCCCAAATATTCTATTGGTGATCAGGTGATGGCAATGCAGGCTTTACTCGACAAACTTAGCATTCAATCATTCAACTTATGTGGTGTCTCCTATGGTGGTGTGGTAGCTGCTGAACTGGCCTTAAAAAATAAAGACAAGGTACAAAAATTAATACTGGTGGATAGCCCCGTGAAATATTTTAATGACGATGATATTAAATCAGCATGTGATAAGTTTAAGGTTTCTGACTTAATTAATTTACTGTGCCCGGAAAATTACAAAGGTTTAAAACCCCTATTAGCTATTGCTTATGCCAAGCCACCCTATGCTCCGACATTTATTCTTAAAGATATGTTTGATAATATTTACAACAAGCAGGTTGAAGATAAGAAAGGTCTTTTGAGAGAAGTAGAATTGGAAAAGGAGTTTTATTCAAATAGAAACTATAATTTTAATTTCCCTGTTTTACTTGTTTGGGGCGAAGAAGATAAATTAATCCCTTCGAGAATTGGCAAACAATTAAATGAGCACATTGGTTCCAACTCTAAATTAGTAATTATCCCTAATGCAGCACACATGCCTGCCCTGGAGCAGGCTAAAGTATTTAATAAAACCATTTTAGATTTTCTGCTAAAAGGTAATCAATAAAAAAGCAAGCCTGTAAGCCGGGTTCTGTTTCTTTTCGCAAGCGAAAAGACTTCTATCATTTATCTAGGCCAGCTGTCACCAGCTGGCTCAAGCAACCTACCCTCCGAAATTGAGCGAGCCGCTCTTAAGCTTCGGTTTATTTGGTCTTTCAACTCCCAAGGTTTACCCGAAATAATTGTCACCAACTATCTCCGTGAGCTCTTACCTCACATTTTCACCATCACTTTGCATTGCTGCAAAGCTGTAATTTTCTGTGGCACTTGCTGTCTCCTTCTTTAGCAGAAGGAGCCTTCCTGTTAGGAAGTGGGATGCTCTGTGTTGCCCGGACTTTCCTCCCCCTTTCAGTAAACAGAAAGGCAGCGATAGAACGGCTTGCAATGCAAAGGTAGTTATTTAACTGATAAGAATCTCGGTGGCTCCAAAACCATACTTAGCATAGGATGCATCATAGAACTGAACACTATCATAGGCAGAAAGAAGATTTCTTACCTCTTGCTTTAGTCTAAGCTTACCAACTCCATGTATTACTATCAATTTCCTGTATCGTTCAGCGATAGCAATATCCAAAGCATTTTGAAAGTGTTTAAGCTGAATCTTTATTATATCTGAATTACTTAAATGATTATAATCTTCTAACAATTCCTCGATATGGATATCAATTTCCATTTCATTAAAATTAGCATGAGGCTTTGATTTCTTTTGAGTTTCAGTGATAGTTTTCTTTTGAAACATTAATTTGGTTAAATCTGTATTTGGCAAAGAAATAGTTTGTTCATCCTCACTATTGAGATGCGAAATAGTTAAAATATAAGCCTTTTCAGAAATAAAGTCGTTTTCTTCAAATGCATTTTCCTTATATAGCTTTACAATTTTTAATTTTTTTATTTCACTTACTGGGAATTGATAAGAATGTTCTTTATCATCGAAAAACAATACATCAATTTTTAGATTTGACAATTGTTCAATGTTCTTTTTATCAATAGTTTCAATTAAAATAGATTCGAATGCTTTACAGCTTCCAGCTTCTAAGGTAACTGATTTTCTGTTTTTCAATATGGAAAAGGTAAACAATGTTTGATAAGGTGTCTGATTAATAAACCAAACATTCATATTTGAATTCTGAATATCATTACTTTTCTCGGGAGACAATGCAATGTAAATTCCTTCCCGGACTTCATTATCTGCACTTTCCCCTGTTATAGAGTTTGATTTAACTATGGGTGGAACATCCTTTTTGTCCGTTACTCTTTCTGTTTCTTTATCTTGAATCAATATTAATTCTGAAGTCAGATAAGGAATTTCAAAATCATCAATGGAAACCTTAACAGTGGATATATTAATTATTCCACTGATTACCCCTTCCCCTTTTTCATTTAAAAATCTGACTTTATCGCCTATTCTGAATTTCATTTTTCAAAAGTAAAAGATTAAATCTATTTTCTTACTTTTGTTTTGATGAAAATGAAATTAAAATTCTTTTATTCTGCATTTTTTTTTTAATTGTATCAATCTATTTCAGTTGTTCAAAGGATGTTCCAACTACTGTTTATAAAACAAGGAATGTAATACTCCTGGTAGTTGACGGAGCAAGATACACTGAAACCTGGGGAGAGGTGACTCATAAATATATACCACATCGTTCCGCATTATTGCAGGAAGGGGTTTTATGTGACAGATTTTACAATAATGGGGTAACTTCTACTAACCCTGGCCATACAGCAATGTGTACGGGAGTTTATCAGAATATTAATAATTCCGGTTTGGAATATCCTATCAATCCTTCTCTTTTTCAATGCTGGCGCAAAGATTATAAACGGCCTGAATCGGAAGCATGGGTAATTTCAACAAAAGATAAACTGGCAGTTCTCTCCAATTGTACTAATTCTGAATGGAAAGACACATATAGACCAATGACTGATTGTGGGATAAACGGGCTAGGAACAGGATACCGAGAGGATAGTATTACACTGAGAAAGGTGAAAAAAACTTTAACCAATTATCATCCACGTTTAATGATTGTTAATTTTAAACAACCTGATGCGTCAGGTCATGCCAATGATTCTGTTGCTTATCTGCAAGGTATAATGGATACTGATAACTACATTTATCAGTTATGGTATCAAATTCAAAATGATGAATTTTATAAAGACAAAACAACACTAATTGTTACGAACGACCATGGAAGACATACCGCAGGACATCTAGATGGATTTGTATCCCATGGAGATGCGTGTGATGGCTGTAGACATATTGAGTTTTTTGGTATGGGGCCTGATTTTAAAAAGAATTTTGTTTGCTCCACCACATTTGAACAAATTGATATTACATGCACTATTGCTGAACTGATGGGAGTTAATATGCCGTTTGCACAAGGACGGGTAATGCTTGATATTTTTAATTAACTATAAATTAAGAACAAAAGCTCCTGAATCAGGCACTGAATAGTAAGATTGTTTTAAATCTGCACATTCTGTTTTCCACTTTTTAATATGGTACAAGGAATTCGAGGAATCAAATACAATCTCCTTTGCTCTATATAATTTAACTATATCTTTAATTTTTATTCCCGGATTTCCAGAAACAACTATAAAGTCAACAGTAAGAGGAGTGATGTTTAATTTTTGTGAATATTTTATAGCATTCTTTTTATTTATAATTATTAGTTGCCTATTGTAAAACTGAATTACATTATTCTTTACGAAAAGGGTATTCGTTTTAATAGAGTCGCTTATAATTTCGGAATAGTTAATTCCTAAATCCCACCAATTATGTTTTATATGAAATAGTAACTTGCTTTCATCTTTTGCAAAGGCCGTATCCGTTAATAACACATTTGTTTTTGCACTAATAAAATCAATCGCAGAAGTTTTAGGAACATTATAAACAATTAATAGCTTTTGATGGTATTCTTTGTATTGTTCTTTTAACAAGGAAGAACAAAGCACTAAACTAATAAATAATGAATAAAAGAGGTAAGAAGCCTTTCGTTTTGAGAAATACAAAACGAACAGAATGATAATTCCATATATTAACCATGTTTCAAAAACTGTTATTGATATTCCTTGAATTAATGAATGGGGTAATTTTTCTATTAGTTGTATAGATGAGTTTAAAAGCCATATTGAAAAATTAAATAATAAAGCTAAGGATTTTACAAGAAAAGGCACTTTGCAAAAAATAAAAACAGCAATGCCCATAAACATTATGCAAAAGGAAATGGGTATGACTACATAATTGGATAACATAAAATAGACCGGAAACTGATGAAAGTAATGGAGACCTAAAGGAAAAGTAGCTAATTGCGCTGCCAATGAGACAGCTGTAAGTTCCCACCATTTTCTAACAATCCAGTTATGATTTTCAAAATTAAACCACGAATGAATTTTGGGTTGAAGAAATACAATACCAATTACTGCAATATACGAAAGCTGAAACCCAACATCCATTATTAAATAAGGATTCCATAAAAACAACAAAAATACAGAAGCTGCTAATGTATTATAAATATCACTGTTTCGTTTTGTAGCTTTAGCTATAATTATAAAACTCAACATCGCTGCCGAACGCAATACAGCTGGCGATAACCCGGTAAGCATGGCGTAAAACCATATAAAGAGCAACAATAGAAGAGCTTTAACAAGGTGGCCGTATTTGATTTTATCAAGGAAAAATAAAAATGCAAAAACAACAATGTATATAATAGTAAGATGCAACCCAGAAACTGAAAGCACATGTAAAGCCCCGGTACTTGCGTAAGCCTGAATAATACCAGCATCCAGTTTATCTACATAACCCAGAAGCAATGCCGCACCCACTGCAAATTCATCCCCACTCAGATGATTTTCTTTGAGTATTTCCAAAAAACTTCTCTGAAGCTTATTAGCATATACATAAAAAAAGTTCCCCCCATTTTTTTGGGTACTTATCCAATCTCCTCTTTTAATATAAGCCTGTTGAGTTACGTTGTGAAAAGCAAGAAACCTTTTATAATTGAACTCGCCAGGATTTTGCGGTGGTGGTAATTCTTTAAAGTTGGCCTTCATCATCACTTCATCTCCATATTTTAGTTGTTTAGATAAGGTATCTTTTTCCATTGTAACCATTGCCTTACCTGAAGTATTTTCCCATTGAGATCCTTTTTTAATTGCAAGTATTTCCATCATTACCTTAACCGATTTTGGTTTTTCCAATACCGGATCATTTAATCGTGCATAAACAAATAGATCTTCATCAGAAATAAACTTTGAAAAGTGAGAGGGTGAAAAACGTTGAGTTTTTAAAATGGTAAATTGGAAACCAGTGACAATGAAAGTTGTTGTGATTAATAATCCATATCCCCAGGAGTTTTTATATGTAAAATTAAATTTAGGAACAATTAAAATAGTTCCAGTAAGAGTCAAAAGTAAAAGGACAAAATATATTGAATATTTCCAATGAAATGGTAAATAGATAGCCAGAAGTATCCCAACAATAAAAGGAAGTAACAAACGTACAAGGGGTTTTGATGACCAGGCATACATTTTAATTGGTTTTCAAAAATGGTATGTAAAAATAGTAAATTTTGAATACAGATTAAAATCCTGATTTAAAATGAAGTTTTGGGATTCATTTCGAGAGATTAAACTGGAGTTAATTTGTTAAAAAGGGGAAAAGAAAAATAGTTGCAAGTATCAATAAGAAAAAAAGAGTTCAGGGTTTATCCTGAACTCTTTTTCTGTGCGGATGAAGGGACTCGAACCCCCACGCCTCTCGGCACCAGATCCTAAGTCTGGCGCGGCTGCCAATTACGCCACATCCGCATTTATTTTTATATTGGGTTGCAAAGATATATTTTTTTCGTATTCAAAAACATACTTTCTTAATTATTGTTGAATATAGGGTATTATAGATGATTTTAAGGAAGTATTTTCCCTCCGAAGCGAATCAAATATTAATTAAACCATTGCAAACCAAGGTAAATCTATTTTATGTAAATCACCAAAACATCCATATTTCTCTAAACTTTCGTAAGTTTGCAGTTGAATAACAAGGTAACCAAATTATGAAAAAACTATTCTTCGTTCTGTTTATATGTTCTGCACAGTTTATTGTTTCACAAAATGTGAATATTGGCTGTCATTTTACAATGTCAAGTGGCGATTCCTGCTTCATTACTTTAGATAAATACCATATCAAAGAGTACGAACCTGCTTTTAAAATGCAGTTGAAAGATAATGAATGTAATTTTAAAATCAACCTGGATAAACCTTCGTTGGCAGAGTTGAGCTATAACCATCAGTCGGTTAACCTGTGGCTGGAACCTAATGACAACCTGAAACTGACCATTGCCTACGATTCTTTATACAAAGCCATTTCTATGGAAGGTCCCGGAACAGTGAATAATGAGTTTCTGAAAGCATTTTATCAGACCTTTAAAAAAGATTATGATAAGGATGCCATCAAGCAAAGTATGCTGAGCACCGGGATAGATGTTTTTGAAAACAACCTGTTCAAGGAACGCAAAAAACAGATGAACTATTTTAAAAATTATAAAGACAAAGAAAAGTTTTCTCCTGCATTTACCACTTATATTACCAATCTTATAAAGTATAATTACTATTTCCAGTTGCAGGCATTTGCTATAATTAATACAAATGAAAGTAAAGCAATATTGACAGTTACACCTATTCCTGCTTTGCTTTTGGAGGATATAAAACCGGAACTTGCCAACAATGATGAAGCATTAAACTGCGAAACGTATCGCCAGTTTTTGTATTATTATATTGTTTATAATACTTCCAAACTCAATAACTACAATAAGTTTACTGATAATTCCATTTCTATGGAAAAGAAAATGGGATTTACAAACCAAACGATACAGGGCAAGGCAAACATTTATTTTATTGCTTCTTTTTTAAATGATAATGTGGCGGTTGTTTCACCATTTACAGCCAAGCATATTTACGAATTACTTAGCTATAACGAGAAAAACGGGGAATACACCAAACTGCTGAAACAAAAATGCGAGCAACGCATGAAGGCAAAAGTTACAGAAGACAAATCCACGGCAGCTGCAAACCCTTCATCGGGTGGCACAGCAGATGGAGTGAAGATAATGGGAACGGATGGAAAGTATTTTACATTTGATGATTTGAAAGGTAAAGTGGTGTATGTCGATTTCTGGGCCAGCTGGTGTGGTCCTTGCCGTGGGCAGTTTCCTTTCTCCAAAGAATTGCATAAAAAATTTACTCCTAAACAATTGAAGAACCTTGTTTTTCTGTACATTTCTATTGATAAAACAGAGGAGATATGGAAAAAAGCCATTGAGCAGAACGGCCTTGGAGAAAACAGGAACGGCCTGGTTCCGGGAGACTGGAGCAGTGATATAGTAAAGTATTTCCAGATTAATTCCATACCCCGCTACATGTTAATTGATAAAAAAGGAAACTTTGTGGACCTGAACGCCAAGCGCCCCAGCGACCCTGCCGTATTTGATGATATTGTTAATTTGTTGGAGAAATAGAGATAATAATTGAAGTTATATTTAAAGTACTTTTGTATTGTTTTGGTAGTATATATAGAACAAATTGATTGATGAATAAAAGCATAAAGCAAATCCTTACACCATATTATTTCCGTAATAGAATTCCTGTCTCGCCTGTTAGCTTTTATAAATATTATAAAGGAGAACAATTAAATTCAATAACCCAAAAATTTGCAGCATCACTTTCGTTTTTCAAACCCATTGCATCACCTGAAAAACAGCAGGGCATTGTATTGATGCAAATGGTAAAAGATTACGAATACACCATAAAACTTGCAGCAGCAAGCAAAGCACTGGCAGACAAAAATAATTATCTGGTTCAGTTTTACGATGTGGACTGGATGTACCGCATAGGTTGGGGAAGCAAATACAGAGCTGTTTACGAAAAGTTGTTTAAATCAAAATACGAACAAATATACAGTCATCTGGATGCTGAAATAGTTTTCGGATGTGGAGATAAATGGGAGGATGAAAAATTTATTACTCAAAAACTGGCAGAGATAATAGCGCAAATTAAAAAGCCCGAAGATATTTTATCTGTAAAAATAGAGCAGGTGTTGGTGGGCGATTTGATTTATGATACTTATTTGAGGTATTATCATCAACCTACTATAGAGGCGATGAACAAAGACATTGAAAAGGTAATTGAACTGAGTTTGCACTTGTTTTACAATTTTAGTAGTTATTTAAAAACCACTAAAATTGTGGCTTTGGTCAATACTTATAGTAGTTACATAGAGCATGGAATTACGGCTCGTGTCTGTCTCGAAAAAAACATTCCTGTTTATACTGTTGGCTCACATTCGTACATTATTCAAAAGTTGGAAAAAGATTTTCCGTACCACCAAATTAATCATACCCTCTTCAGCGAAGACAAAAAATTAACACCCGAACAACTGGAACTGGCAAAACAAAAACTCACATCACGTTTCGAAGGCAAGATAGACGGGGCTACGAGTTATATGAAGGAATCATCTTTTTCAGCAAAACCTTTTAATGAAGAATTAAAAAAACTGTTTGCAAAACAAAAACGAAACATCATTATTTATGTTCATGATTTTTACGATTCCCCACATGTTAACAAAATGCTTCAGTTCCCAGATTTGTATCAGTTTCTGAAACAAACGCTGGAAGCATTAAAAAATCTGGAGGACACCGGAGTGTTTATCAAAACACATCCGAACGGTATGCCGGGCTGCAAGGAAAAAACAATTGAACTGGTGACAGCATATAACAAAAGTAACTTTCATATTGTTGATGAAACTATTTCTAATCTTAACATCATTCAGTTGAAACCCGATTTGATTGCCACTGCCAGAGGAACAGTATGTTTGGAAATGGCATACTTCGAACTGCCTACTGTTGCATTGTTTGATAATTTATACACAAATTTTTCGTTTACTCATACCTGTTTTGATAAACAAAGTTATTTCTCCATTTTGAAAGGAGATACAATGCCAAAAAATAATTATACCAAAGAACATATTTACAGTTTTTATTACCAGGCATTTTTAGAAAAAGTAGTACAGAAGGAAAATAATTTGATAATGCAGCTGGCTTCGTTCAAGGGAAACAACAGCGATGCCTTTCTCGAATTTTTGGTGAATGGAGAATATATGCAGGGCAGACAGTTGTTAGTTGATTATTATTCATCTGCATTAGAAAAAATATAATATGGATTTGAAATTAGCGCCCATAGTTTTATTTACGTATAACCGCCCGGTGCATACCAAAAAAGTATTGGATGCACTTGCTGCCAATGCAGAAGCTAAAGACAGCATACTTTATATTTTTTGTGACGGAGCCCAATCTTCCGCCACCGAAGAAATGATGAAAAATATTAATAAAACAAGATTAGTTGCTAGGGCAGAAAACAGGTTTAAAGAAGTAACTGTAAAAGAACAACCCGTTAATAATGGACTTGCAAACTCCATAATTAATGGGGTTACCGAGGTGGTAAATAAATATGGAACAGTGATAGTGATGGAAGATGATATCGTTACCTCACCATTTTTTTTGCGTTATATGAACGATGCACTCGAAAAATATAAAGACGAAAACAGAGTGGCATGTATTCATGGCTATGTATATCCGGTGAAAGGAAAATTGCCTGAAACATTTTTTATCAAAGGAGCCGACTGCTGGGGGTGGGCTACCTGGAAACGTGCTTGGGATGGATTTGAAAAGGATGGAAATAAATTACTAAACCAATTACAAACTAATAAACTCGAACACGAATTTGATTTTGGAGGCACCTATCCATATATGCAAATGCTGAACAACCAGATAAACGGAATAAACGATTCGTGGGCTATCAGATGGTACGCATCTGCTTTTCTCAATAATCAGTTTTGTTTGTATCCGGGAGTTTCGCTGGTGCAGAACATAGGGATAGATGGTTCAGGAATAAACAGTGGACAAGGGTCGGCACATGATGTAAAAATTTGTAACCGGAAAATAGAAATCACAAAACTTAAAATGGAGGAAGATGAAAAAGCAAAAAAACAATTCTCCGATTATTTTATTTGGTTGAAAAAAAATCAGCATTCTGTTTTCAGAAGAATAAAAAACAAATTAAAACGGACACTAAACAAATGATACCTGTGGTATATATTCATTTTGGTAATCATCCCGAATACCTTATTAAATCTGTGGAACAAGCACTAGTGTATAATAAGGAGGTGATTTTAATTTCGGATAAAGAATGGAAGAAGGAAGGGGTGAAAAATATTTCTCCTGCAAAATACAATGAAGGAATAGATGCGTTTTTAAAAGTATATCAGCACAAAAGTACCAACGCAATGAAATTTGAACTGATGTGTATCAATCGTTGGTTTGTTTTACGAAATGTAATGAATGCACTCGATATTCCTGTTTGTTATTATTCTGATTCGGATGGTATGCTATACGATAATATGGAGGCAGTATATAAGAATTACAGTGAATACGAAGCTTCTTATACATATACCGAAATGCAGGACAATTATCGCTGGTCGGCTTCTGCCTGTTGCTCGTTTTGGAAAAGAGAAACCCTTAATAAATTTTGTGATTTTATTATGGAGCTATATACTCCCGAAAAAATAAATGTGCTGGAAGAAAAATGGAAGTATCATCAGATAAATAATATTGGTGGTGGAGTGTGCGATATGACATTGTTATATTTATTTTCGAAGCAAATTAAATTTTATCCCTTATCAAAAGTGATGAACGATTTTTGTTTCGACCAAAACATGAGAGTGTCAGAAAATTATTTTCCTGATGAATACGAAATGCAACAAAGAGTGAAGCCGGCAAGGAAAAAAGTGAAGTGGAAAAATAATCAACCCTACGGTTTCAATAAAGTTTTGAATAAAGAAATTCGATTTGTAACACTCACTGAATATCCGAAAATAATGATTGACGAGGCAGAGCGGAAAAATATTATGAAACGGATTTTTATAAAATTAGTCCCTTCTTTGTATAAATAAATCCCGTAAATGAAACTTAATTTCTGCACACTTTTTAATTCATTTTACCTTACAAGAGGTTTGGCAATGTACGAATCTCTATTAAGGAATTGCAGTGATTTTCATTTATATGTTTTTGCGTTTGATGATAAAACAAAAGAATATTTAAACTCACAAAACTTGGAGAAATTAACGGTGGTGTCATTAAAGGAATTTGAGGGTGAAGAACTGTTAAGAGTGAAACCTACACGCACAGCAGGTGAATATTGCTGGACAAGTACTTCTTCAACTATTCTTTATTCTATTAATAATTTCGGGTTGGACCATTGTACTTATATCGATGCTGATTTGATTTTTTATTCTGACCCTAAAGTATTATATGATGAAATGGGCGATAAGTCTGTTTTGATTACTTCTCATAGATATACCGCTGATTATGACAATTCGATAGAAAGTGGAAAGTACTGTGTGCAGTTTGTTACGTTTAAAAATGACCAGCGTGGCATGAAAGTATTAAACTGGTGGCGTAATGCATGTATTGAATGGTGTTATAATAGAGTAGAGGATGGAAAGTTTGGAGATCAGAAATACCTGGACGATTGGCAAACTCTTTTCGAAGGTGTGCATGAATTACAGCATCTGGGTGGCGGAGTTGCTCCCTGGAATGTACAGCAGTATCGTATAAGTAAAGCAGGAAATATATATTCCGGAGTTGAAATAACTACAGGGAATAAGTTTGAATTGGTCTTTTTTCATTTTCATGGATTAAAGTTTTACGAAAGCGATATAGTTTCCCTCACCGGACAGATTTATGCTATAGAAGAGGATATTCAGGAAGTGCTTTATAAGCCTTATGTAAAGGCTTTATTGGAATTGAAAAATAAAGTATACAGAATAGATAATTCAATAAATGCAAATGGTATTTCCGGTCCATCTCCATATCTTCCTTTAAATTTAAAGTTGAAGATTCATTTTTATCTGGCAGGTTTTAAATATTCTTTAAAAAATATTTCATTCTCTTATTTAAAGCATCGAATAGCACATCATTATTTTTATTCTGTTCAGGATTTTAAAAATGATTAATTTTAGCCAAATAGAAAAGAAAATTAATGGCACACTTAATAGATTTAAAAACATTTACAGATAAGCGAGGGAACTTAACGGTGATTGAAAAAGTTATTCCTTTTGAAATAAAACGGGTGTTTTATATCTACGGAGTGGATGATTCAAAACGGGGAGGACATAGGCACCATAAAACAGTGCAGGCTGCCATTTGTATTAAGGGAAGTTGCACTATTTATAATAACAATGGTGAAAAGGAGGAAGAGTTTGAATTAAACCGTCCTGATAAGTGCCTTATTATTGAACCGGATGACTGGCATACCATGTATAACTTTTCTGATGATGCAATATTAATGGTATTTGCATCTGAGTATTTTGATGCAAACGATTACATATATGAACCTTACTGATATGATTGAATACGAAAATCTTGGTAAATTGAACAAACCTTTTTTTAAAGAGTTGGAGCAAACTTTTAAAGAAACTTTGGAAGGGGGATGGTATATTTTGGGAAACAAGGTACAGGAATTTGAAATACAATTTGCTGATTATTGCGGAACAAAATATAGTCTTGGACTTGCAAATGGATTGGATGCATTAATAATAGCATTGCGTGCGTTTAATTTTGAAAAAGGTAGCGAAGTGATAGTTCCTTCAAACACCTATATTGCTACAATTCTATCCATCCTTCACAATGGCCTGGTTCCAGTTTTGGTGGAGCCTGATATTGCAACTTATAATATAGACGTCAAAAAGATTGAAGAAAAAATAACTAAAAAGACAAAAGCAATTATACCCGTGCATCTTTATGGAAAGGTTTGCGAAATGGATACGATTAATGCTATTGCGAAAAAGAATAATTTAAAAGTTATTGAAGATTGCGCACAGGCACATGGAGCGACATATAAAAGTGTAAATGCCGGAAATTGGGGTGATTTGAATGCCTTTAGTTTTTATCCTACCAAGAATCTTGGTGCCATTGGAGATGCAGGAGCTATTACAACAAATGATGAAGATTTGGCAGGAAAGGTTAAATCGTTGCGGAACTATGGATCGAAGGTAAAATATTACAATGAGTTGGTAGGATACAATTCACGGTTAGATGAAATGCAGGCTGCTTTCCTTTCAATTAAATTAAAATATCTGGATAAAATAAACGAACATAAAAGATTATTGGCGGCCTTATATTTGAAACATTTAAAATCTGATTTTATTAAACCGGTTGTTCATTCTGATTATGTGGATGTGTATCATATATTTTGTGTTCGTCATCCTAAAAGAAATGAATTAAAAGAATATCTTTTAAAGAATAATACAAAAACTGACATTCATTACCCTGTAGCGCCTAATAAACAAACTGCAATGAGGGGGATTCTTGATAACCAACCAACTCCTTTGGCAGAAGAAATTCATCAGACAACCTTGAGTTTACCTATTTCCTATTACCATACAGAACAGGATATTTTAAAAGTAATAGAAGTGATGAATAAATTTTAGTAATGTATAAATTGTCTGTAATAACTATTAATTATAATAATAAAGAAGGATTGGAGAATACAGTTAAAAGTGTTGTTTCTCAATCAACCCCAGATTTTGAATTTATAATTGTTGATGGGGGTTCTACTGATGGAAGTATGGATACGATTGATAAATACAAGAGCAGAATTTCAAAATGGATTTCGGAAGAGGATAAAGGAATTTACAATGCAATGAACAAAGGAATAGATATGGCCACAGGGGAGTATTGTTTGTTTCTTAATTCTGGTGATATATTTTACAACTCAAAGATTATTCAGTATTTTATTTCTTTATCCTTAGCAGGAGATATAGTTTATGGGAACTTGCTCTTTACTTATCCTAATGGAGCAAAAAGAAAGGGTGTAATGCCTTCCATGCTTTCCTTTCGTCACATGATGCAAGATACACTTTGGCATCCTGTATCATTTATTAAAAGGAAATTATTTAGTACAATTGGAAAGTTTGACGAGCATTTTACAATTGTTTCGGATTATGATTTTTTTGTTAAAGCAATTCTGGTTCACAAAGTTAGTACTCAAAAGATAAACAGAATTATTGCAAATTTTAAGCAGGATGGAGTTAGTGCTTCTTCTGAAAATAAGACAAAAATAGAACAAGAAAGGAGAGAAGTTCAATTGAAATATTTTAAAAAGGAAGAAATTGAAGAGGCATTAAAAATAGGTGCTACTGAAAAACTTATCAAAAGAGTGAAAAGGAGAATTGGTATTTAATTAATCTTAAATGGAAAGAGATAAATCAAATAGAACAATAACATTCATTACTCCTACACTTGACAGAAAAGGGTCAGAGATTGCGTTAATAAATTTATTGCAACAGATTAATCCAGCTTTTCAGGTTAAACTTATTGCAAAGTATAAGGGTGTATTGTTTGATTCTATTTTGCCTTTGATAAAAAAAATATTTCTGTTTAATGGAAAACCTAACAGAACTTATTTCAGCAGAATAAAAGCAAGGCTTGAAATAAGAAAGAATATTTCTTCTGTTTTGTCAAAGGAAAGGAAAAGTGTTTTTTACATAAATACCATTGTTCTTCCTGATATATTGGCTTATGCTGAAAAAAAAGGAATAAGTTCGATTGTTCATATACATGAACTGGAACAAATGTATGTTCAACTGAATGACAAACAAATTAAAAGATTGGTATCTTATCCGGAACTGATTATAGCAAACTCACAGGCAAGTGCAAAAGTGATTGAAAATTATGGCAGAAAGAAATTTCTTGAAATATGCTATCCTTCTTTGGAAACCAGAAAGATAAAACCTGATGAAAAGAAATATATTGAATATAGGAATAAGCTAAATATCAATAGTAATGAATTTCTTTGGGTAATGAGTGGCTCATTGGATAAAAACAAAAATCCATTTCTATTTATTGAAATAGCTGTTGAGATGCTGAAGAGAAAACCAAACACCAGGTTTCTTTGGATAGGAGGAACAACAGATAAAGAATTTGAAATGGAATGTTTAAATAGAGCAACTGCTAATTCAGTCAGTGATAAAATTATCTGGTCAGGAGATGTGGGTGAAGATTATTATTCATATTTTAATTGTGCTGATGGCTTTGTATTAACTTCAGTTAAGGAGTCTTTTTCCATGGTAACTGTGGAAGCTTTATTATATGGATTGCCTGTTGTAACTCAAAATTGTGGAGGGGTGTCTGAAATATTGGGAATGGATATCGGTAAAATTGTCGATAGTAAAAATAATTCTGTTTTGATGGCGAATGAGATGATTAAATTTATGGAAGGAACCTATAAAGTGGATAAGGAAAAACAGAAGATAAGGGCAAAAGAATTTGATGCAGAAAAAGTTGGAAAGCATTGGAATGAAATTTTAGAAAGATATTTTAATAGAACTTAATGAAGTCAGTTTGTTTGTTCAGTAGTTATTTTCAAGGGAATATCATTCCTTATTATGTAAAGTATTACATGGAAGAACTTTCGAAATATTTTTCAGATGTAGTTTTGTTAACAAATGAAAAGCCAATAGAAACTTCTGAATTAGAATACCTTTCAAAAAAAAATATTGAAATAAGATTATATAAAAATGAAGGAATGGATTTCGGAATGTGGTACAAAGCACTTCAGGAATATGAAAAAGAGGATTATGAAAGAATTGGGCTGGTAAACGATTCCTGTATTTTATTCAAAAGTCTTCAGCCTTTTTTTGATTGGGTTGATAATTCCTCCTTAGATTATGCAGGAATGGTAGCTACCGGTAAAGTATCTTATCATCTTCAATCCTATTTTTTAATAGTTAACAAAAATGCAATTCCACTGATGCGGGAATTTTTCAAGGAAAACGGAATAAAAAAGACATACAAAGGAATAATCCTCAACTATGAAATTGGTTTAAGTAAGTATCTATTGAGTAAAGGAATGAAAATGGGTGGGTACTTTGATTATAAAAACAGGACTGACGTTAATCCTTCTTTTATACTTGCCGAGGAACTAATAAAAAAGGGAAGTCCAATAATTAAGAAAAAAATTATTTCTCATAATTATTATACCGGGGATTACCTTACCTGGTTTAGAAATGATTTTAACATCGATTACCGTTATTATATTGATGTAATAAAAAAAAACAATCAAGGTGTTGATTTAATTGATTTCGAAAAGGTAATTAAAGAGCTTAACCCTGACTACTCCATTGCTTATATAAGGAAATATAAAGCTGGATTGGCAGTTTACAAATTGCTTCGAAAAAGCTCTTTGCTGAGGTTTTTATTTCATCGGTTTATTATGGTGCGAAGACAATTAAGAACAGAAGAAAAATAATAGTAAGAAATGAACGGGAAGTCAATTTTATTTCTACTGGTCAATTATTTCAACGAAAGGGAAGTGGCGGAATTTATTTCTTCTCAATTAGGTGAAGAGTTGAAGGAAGATGTTCAGGTTATAGTCATTAATAACGGAAGCAATGATTCAATGATTTTAAAAGATATAGAGCAGAAATATTTTAACGTAACAATTTTAAATCCCGGGAAAAATCTGGGATATTTTGGAGGGGCTAGTTATGGCTTAAATCATTATTTGAAAAACAATTCAGGATACCCTGATGCAATGATTATTTGTAATACGGATATTTCATTTGCTGACAAAGGCTTTATGACCAAACTGAAAAATATAATTGACGAAAAACAATTTGATGTATTGGGGCCTGATATTTACTCTTCCTTTTTAAATTACCATCAAAATCCCTACATAATCAATCGGGTTCAAGCTAGAAGAATTAAATTATATAAATTCGTGACTTCTAATTCTTTCTTTTATTTTGTTTTTACTCTTCTTCATTTAATCAAAACGAAATTGTTGAAATCGAATTCCAAACAAAGATTAAATGAAGCTATGGAAACTTATGCTGTTCATGGTTCGTTTATGGTTTTTAATAAAAGTTATTTTATCAAAGGAGGAACCATCAGTAATCCAACTTTCCTTTTTGGAGAGGAATTGTTTGTTGCTGAAATTACAAGGAAACTTGGTTTAAAAACAATTTATGAACCTTCATTGGTTGTTAATCATTTTCAAAATGCAACCACAGGGACTTTTAAATCATCAAATTCTGTTGGTTATTTGCATCAGTCTTATTCTTATTTATTGGAAACTTTTTTTGCAGAAAAGAAATAGATGCCAGAACAACCTTTTATAACTGTTTTATGTCCTGTTTTTAATGAGGAAAAGTACATTGAAAATGTTCTGCGTTTTTTTAATGAGTCCTTGCCTGATAATAAAGAATTATATATCATTGATGGAAACTCAACAGATGGAACCAAAGTAATTGTGGAAAAATGGGCAAAACAAAATAAGTCTATCCAACTGTTAAACAATCCTCATAAATACGTTCCTCAGGCATTAAACCTTGGATTAAAAGCATCATCCGGAGAGATTGTTGTTCGACTGGATGCGCACACCATGTATGCTGAAAATTATTTCGAGAAAATCATTGAAACATTTAAAACCACAGGGGCAGATATTGTAGGAGGCCCTATGAATCCAATTGGAGAAAGTACAATTCAAAAGGCTATAGCTTTTGCTACCTCAGGATGGTTCGGAATTGGCAATAGCAAATTTCATGATGTTAATTTCAGCGGATTTGTTGATAGTGTTTACCTCGGTGCATGGAAACGGGAGATATTTAAGGATGTGGGTTACTTTGACGAACAAATGATGCGCAACCAGGATGATGAATTTCATTACCGTGCCAAAAGCAAGGGTAAAACAATTTACTTGAATTCTGAAATAAAGTCCGTTTATTTTCCGCGCTCTTCCTATAAAGCTTTGTTTAAACAATACTTTCAGTATGGGTTATACAAACCATTGGTGGTAAAGAAAATTAAATCGGAAGTTAAACTTCGCCATCTCATTCCATTGTTTTTTGTCTTATATCTCATAAGTTTAATTGCAGCCATTAAATTTCCAATCCTCTTATTGCCTTTAGCGCTTTATATCCTTATAGATATTTTCAGTTCCTTTGCAAATAATCAAAAGCTTGTTGTTAAATTTGCTTCGTTATTGGTATATCCTGTTTTACATTTATCCTATGGTTTAGGTTTTTTACTTGGTTTATTTAAAATGCCTGATAATAAAAAGAAATGAGTTTGTCCAGAAATATCCTTCATCAGAAAACTCATTTAATTTCCGCATTGTGTATCGCCTTCTTTTTGCCTATTGCAAGGTTGGTGCCGGTATTTATTTCCATAATGCTATTAAACTGGATATTAGAAGGTGATTTCAAAACTAAATTCAGAAGGATAAGGAACAACAGGTTTGCCATTTTGTTCATTGCATTTTATTTCATTCACCTTATAGGTCTGATTTATACCCAGAACATGGATTCAGGTTTCTTTGATGTGCAGGTAAAACTTTCTTTGCTGGCGTTTCCAATTATTATCGCAGGTAAACCGTTTGATGTCGCTGACAAACAAAAAATATTTTTAGCTTTTGTAGGTGGGTGCATTCTATCAATATTGCTGATGCTTTCCAGGGCAGCTTATTTTTATTTTACAATTCATGAGAATGATTTCTTTTACGAATCATTTTCTTCATGGTTAATTCATCCAAGTTATATTTCAATGTATCTCAATGTGGCAATTGCCTGGTTGATTATCAATATTCAAAGAGTAAAATTCTCTGAAAAACCTTATTCGTTTTTATTGGGATTAGTATTAATATTATTTTTCTCAGTGGCAATTCTGTTACTCTCCTCAAAATTAGGAATAGTAACCTTGGTATTATTATTTATCGGATTCCTTTTGTTCTATTTGTTCTCCCGGAAAAAATATCTTATCGGTTTAATAGGTTTTACAATAATCGGAGTTTCCATCTTTGCAGTCATGCGCTTTGTTCCTGAAGTATCGGGTCGTATTAATCGCGCTATTGATGCCGTTACCAACCCAACTGTGAACGAAGCAGAAGTTGAAAGCTCTGCTGTTCGTTTGCTGGTATGGAGTGCTGCTAATGAGGTGGTATCTGATAATTTAATTGTTGGAGTAGGAACAGGTGATGCAAAAGATGAGTTGATGAAAGTATATAAAGACCGAGGAATGACTGGCGCTTATGCCCATGAATTAAATGCCCATAATGAATATTACCAGGTATTTATTTCATTAGGCATTATTGGTTTTATCTTATTGCTTTCTAATCTTTATTTCCCTTTTGTAGTTGCATTAAGAAATGGTAACATCATATATTTTTTATTTTTATTGATTATCAGCTTTAATTTTTTAACCGAATCAATGTTTGAAACACAGGCTGGAGTTATGTTTTATGCATTTTTTAATTCATTACTTTGTTTTTCCAAAAGAAATAAGCCTGAAGAAATAGATTACATTCAGGTACCAACTATTACTAACCCTTAACTTTTATTATTTATGATACCATTTTCACCACCTCGAATAGACCAACGAATAATTGATGAAGTAACCAAAGTTTTAAAATCAGGTTGGATTACCACCGGCCCCCGAACCAAGCAATTTGAGAAAGAACTGACTGCTTATTGTGGTAATAAAACAACGCTCTGTCTTAACAGTGCAACAGCGGGTTTGGAAATTATGCTTCGTTGGTTTGGGGTAAAAGAAGGTGATGAAGTTATTCTTCCTGCTTACACCTATTCAGCAACTGCTAATGTAATTATGCATTGCGGAGCCACTCCGGTTTTTGTTGATATAGATAAAGACGATTTTAATATTTCCGTTTCAGCAATTGAAAAAGCAATTACCTCAAAAACCAAAGTAATTATGCCGGTTGATTTTGCCGGTTATCCTTGCAATTATGATGAATTGAATGCATTGGTAGTAAAGCATAAGGATATGTTTAATCCTGAAACAGAAGAACAAAAAACACTGGGACGAATGTTGATTCTTTCCGATTCTGCTCATTCCTTTGGGGCTTGGTATAAAGGAAAACACGCAGGTTCGTTAACCGATGTTTCTGTCTTTTCTTTTCATGCAGTAAAAAATTTAACAACTGCTGAAGGAGGTTCAGTGGCTTTAAACCTTCCGGCTCCTTTTAATAACGAAGAAGTATATAAAGCGCTTTGCGTGAAAACACTGCATGGGCAGGACAAAGATGCACTTGCCAAAACACAAAAGGGCAATTGGCGCTACGATATAGTGGAAGCCGGTTATAAATGTAACCTTACAGATATTATGGCTGTAATAGGAAGTATAGAATTGGAAAGGTACGACAGTGATACACTACCTAAACGTAAAAAGATTTGTGAAACATATACCAACGCATTTAAAAATAAGAGCTGGGCACAATTGCCAGTTCAAATAGTTGCTAACCCTGATGATTCAATCACCGAATCCTGTTACCATCTTTTTGCTTTAAGAATAAAAGGAATTACCGAAACGCAGCGCGATGCTATAATTAAAGAAATATTTGACTGCGAAGTTTCTGTAAATGTTCATTTTATCCCAGTTCCAATGATGAGTTTTTATAAAAAGCAGGGGTATGATGTAAAAAATTATCCGGTAACGTTTGATAATTATTCACGCGAAATTTCACTTCCTGTTTTTTACGACCTAAGTGATGAAATGGTGAGCAAGGTAATTGAGGCAGTTATAAATTCAGTTGAAAAAGTAATTGGATAACCTTAAATGAAAAGACTTTTCGACATTCTTTTCTCTTTTATCGGATTAGTTATTCTCTTTCCTTTTTTTATTGTCATTGCCTTATTTATTGTTATTGATTCCAGGGGTGGAGTATTTTACAAACAAGTAAGAGTAGGCAAGGGGGGCAATGATTTTAAATTGTTCAAATTCCGGTCGATGAAAACCAATGCCGACAAAGGCAGCCTCCTTACAGTCGGGGGAAACGATAGCCGTATTACCCGCATTGGGTTGTTTATTCGTAAATACAAATTGGACGAATTGCCACAACTTATTAATGTTTTAATTGGAGACATGAGTTTGGTAGGGCCCCGCCCCGAAGTAAGAAGGTATGTCGATTTGTATAATGACTTGCAAAAACAAGTGCTTACCGTGAAACCCGGAATTACAGATTATGCAAGTATTGAATACAGCAATGAAAATGAAATTCTTGGAAAGGCCGAAAATCCCGAACAGGTTTACATAAATGAAATAATGCCGGCCAAATTAAAACTCAATTTAAAATATATTGCTGATCAAAGTTTTTCGACCGACCTTAAAATACTTTTCAAAACTATTCAAAAAGTAGCGAGCCATTAAAGACGATTTACTCTTTCGTCCAATGTTACAATTTAGAGAAGAACAATTGAATTCCAATTATTAATTTAACATCATCAAATATAATGAAAACCAACATAAAAGAATTCAAAAACGGAATGTATTTCGTGAGATTATTGGATGGAGATTCAAATGTTATTCATACTCAAAAACTGATTAAACAATAAAAGAGTACAATGTCGGATTAGATGTCCGATGTTGAAAGACTGAAAATAAGAAGTCCTGTTTCGAAATTTCGAAGCAGGACTTTTTATTTGTTGGAACCGGTTATTTATAAAGAGTATTATTTTTTCATTAATAGTTCATTGATTTGTTTGAGGTAGAGGATTTCTTTTTTGAGAGATTCGATTTCAATGTTTTTAGATTCGATTAATTTTTCTGAATCGGATTGGGAATTTGTTTCTTCTTTTTTGAAATTCAACTCTTTTGAATAATGTTCAAAGAAGTCGTACTGAAGTGCAATGCTGAATTTTTTGAGAGAATCTAATTGCATGGAAGGGTAACTGTAAATTCGGCTGATGCTGCCGATGTGTAATTTTACATTTGCTGCCAGGTCGGTGACGGAAATTCTTTTTTCGTTTACTACTTGACGGATAAGGTTGCCTATGTGTATGCTCATGGTTGAAAAATTTTGAACAAATTTAAGGAATAAATAAGAAGGGGGAGCTAAAATGGAAGGGGAATTTAACGGAATGTGTTATGTTTTTAACAGTAATGGGGTAAATGTTAACAAAATGAAGGAATGGGTTCACGGAATGAAAGAATTGGTTCACGGAATGAAAGAATGGATTCACGGAATGAAAGATGCGGTTCACGGAATCAGAGATGTGGTTAACGGAATGAGAGATTCGGTTCACGGAATGAAAGATGCGGTTCACGGAATTAAAAAAATGTTTAACGGAAATAAAAAAATGGTTAACAGAAATGATTAATGAATTGACAGAAATGAAAATGAGGCTGGGGATATGGAAAAGCAGAGGAGAGAAAAGGAAATATTGGGGTGTGAATACAAAAAGCATTAAGGTGAAAATGAAAGAATGGTGTTGAAAGTAATAGGAGGTAGGGGATGTTTTAAATTAGGAAGATGGAGGTGGCACTTTGGAAGGCTCAGTGACCCCGCTTGTAATTTAGAGCATGGAATGAGGGAATGTATTTCGCCCTTTCAGGGCTGAGGCATACGATAGAGGAGTGGTTTTCAAAGGGCTTTGCCCTTTGCTAATGTATTATGCCCTTTCAGGGCTGGTAGTAAATGAGAATTCTAAATTTAATGAAGTACTCTAATCTTTTTTAATTCTTCAACGGTAACAGTTGGTGGGAATTCTCCTTTTTGAACTTTGGTGATTACGTATTTTGCACAATTTTGAGCATCTATTTTGGTTTTAAAACCATCGTTTCCGGGTATACCGGGGATAGAGGTTTGATGAATTATCATGGTGCCATCGGCATAAATATCGTAACCGTGTGTGTTGTTGGTACCGTCTGTAATTTTCCATTCGAACTTTGAGTTGGCATATTTTGTTGGCTCGGGGTGACGGGGTGTGGTGTCTTTTACATGCATTTGGGCATTGGCAGTGAAGGCAGTAATAAGGAGAGCGAAAAGGAAAAATGTTTTTTTCATAGGTTTAAATTTTATTTTTAATCAGTTTGTTATTTTTAGAAGAATGAATTCGGACAAAGTGAATAGATTTATTATTAATGGAACAAAAGTAAATGAAATACTGAATTTTCAAAAATATTTTTGGTTAAAAGGATTCATCTGTTTTATTCAATTATCTTCGCCCTATCAAAAATGAAACCACTAAAAAAGTATTTTTTCCTGTTCGTTATTTTAGCTGCCTTGTTGGTGATAGGATTTTACAGGGATTTTGTTTTTAAAAATATCAATGCGCTGATGCAGGCCTGGGATGAGGACATGGATTATGATATGCCGAGTTCGCTTGATTTTTTTAAAAATTATGAATACGGTACCTTAATTAATATAAAGTGGGGGCTTACTTTGGTGTTTTCGGTGGTTTACCTTTTTATATCTGTTATTACCATTAAACTGGTATTTAATAACAAGAAATATGTGAGACTTGCGGTGGCCACTTATATAGGAATAACTTTGATTTCAGGTTTTTTTATAGGTTTCGGGCATTTGTTTCATCCTCATTCGGAAAAAATGTATTCGCTGGCGAGGTACCTGATGGGTATGGTGCAATCGCCTGTGCTGCTGATGATATTGATACCGGCATTTATGCTGAATAAAAAGGAGGGTTAGATTTTGGATTTTGGATTGTTGATTTCGGGTTAAGGATTTAGAAATTTCATCTAAATACTTTTCCTACTTTTGCAAAGAATCAGGATTTAGGAAAAAGGAATAGAACAATTAATAAAAGGTAATTTTAATAAAACAATATTTTAATGGAAAAAGATACTGCAATTTTTGATTTAATAAAAGAAGAAAAGAAAAGACAGACGGTAGGTATAGAACTTATTGCATCGGAAAACTATGTGAGTGAGCAGGTGATGAAGGCGATGGGTTCGTTATTGACAAATAAATATGCAGAAGGGCTGCCGGGAAAAAGATATTACGGGGGATGTGAGGTGGTGGATAAGGTGGAGCAACTGGCTATTGACAGGGCAAAAAAGTTATTTAATGCAGAGTGGGTAAATGTTCAACCCCATTCGGGAGCGCAGGCCAATGCGGCTGTGATGCTGGGTGTGCTGAAACCGGGTGATAAGATATTGGGTTTTGATTTATCTCACGGAGGGCATTTGACACATGGTTCACCGGTTAACTTTTCAGGGAAATTATATGTTCCGAGTTTTTACGGAGTGGAAGAGAAGACCGGACAAGTTGATTTTAATAAGGTGGAAGCAATAGCGATGAAGGAAAAACCGAAGTTGATTATTTGCGGAGCTTCCTCTTATTCGAGAGATTGGGATTATAAAAAACTGAGGAAGGTGGCAGATAAAGTGGGAGCGCTGCTGATGGCAGATATTTCGCACCCGGCAGGGCTGATAGCAAGAGGGTTGATGAATGACCCATTGCCTTATTGCCATATAGTAACTACTACTACGCATAAAACATTGAGAGGGCCAAGAGGAGGGATGATAATGATGGGGAAAGATTTTGCAAACCCTTGGGGAGAGAAGACACCGAAGGGAGAAATAAAAATGATGTCGCAGATATTGGATTCGGCTGTGTTTCCGGGTACGCAAGGGGGACCGCTTGAACATGTGATAGCTGCAAAGGCTGTGGCATTTGGAGAAGCGCTGGAAGATGAGTACATGAAATATTGTATTCAACTGATGAAAAATGCAAAGGTGATGGCCAAATGTTTTGTGGATAAAGGGTATAAAGTAATATCAGGGGGAACAGACAACCATTGTATGCTTATTGATTTGCGTTCGAAAAACCTGACCGGGAAACTGGCAGAAAATACGTTGGTGAAAGCAGATATAACGGTGAATAAAAATATGGTTCCGTTTGATGATAAATCTCCATTTGTAACTTCGGGGATACGCGTGGGAACATCGGCAATAACTACCAGGGGGCTGAAGGAGAAACATATTCCGAAGATAGTTAACCTGATTGACAAAGTATTGATGAATGCGGAAAACGAAAAAGTGATAGCAGAGGTGAAGAAAGAGGTGAATAAGATGATGAAGGATTATCCTTTGTTTGCTTAATCAAGTATTATATTAATTTTGCAAGCGAAATGTTTAAAAAATTGAAACAAATAGAAGCATAGAAAAAGGAGACATATGAAAAATAAATTTTTTTCACATAGCTATATCAGAAAAGAAGTTTCTTTTAGAATGTTTCGAGAGGGAATAAAAAATTTGATCACTTAGAGACATAAAAAAATATAAAAAGATTTATCAGAATAAATAATTAAGGAAGATGCCACAAGTAGAATTGATAATGCCAAAAATGGGAGAGAGTGTTGCAGAAGCAACCATCATTAAATGGCTAAAAAAAGAAGGAGATAAAATAGCAGCAGATGAAATAGTGCTGGAGATAGCTACTGATAAAGTAGATTCGGAAATACCATCGACTGCAGAAGGGACGTTGATAAAAAGATTGTTCAATGAAGGAGATGTGGTGCAGGTAGGAAAAGCTATTGCGATTATTTCAACTGATGCGAATGCTGCAGCGGATGTGCCGGAAACAAAAGCGCCTGTAAAAACAGAAACAAAAACTGTACAGAAAGAACTAGCTGCAACAGCAGTAGCTGAGGTGGAAACCATAGAACGAACTTCGAGTTCAGGGAAATTCTATTCTCCGTTGGTAAGAAATATAGCGAAAGCAGAAGGGATAGCGATGACAGAGCTGGAGAATATTTCGGGAACGGGAGCAAACGGAAGAGTTACTAAAAATGATATCCTTTCCTATATTCCGAATAAAGGAAAACAAGCGCAACCCGCTAAAGTTGAAGTTCAACCGCAGGTGCAAGCAGTGGCAACATCGAATGGAACAACCCACGCGAAACCGGCAGTAAGTTTATCGGCAGGAGATGAGGTTATAGAAATGGACAGGATGCGGAAACTGATAGCGGACCACATGGTGATGAGTAAACATACTTCTCCGCATGTGACCTCTTTTGTGGAAGCAGATGTGACCAATGTGGTGAAATGGAGAGAAAAAGTGAAAGCGAATTTTGAAAAGAGGGAAGGAGAGAAGCTTACGTTTACACCTATATTTATAGAGGCTTTAGCAAAAGCGATAAAAGATTTTCCGATGATTAATATTTCAGTGGATGGCACAAACATTATTAAAAAGAAAAATATAAATATAGGGATGGCAACCGCATTGCCGTCAGGAAACCTGATAGTTCCGGTAATAAAAAATGCAGATACGTTGAACCTTGTTGGAATAACCAAGCAGGTAAACGACCTTGCAGGAAGAGCAAGAAAAGGAAAACTTACTCCTGATGATATGGCAGGAGGTACTTATACCATATCGAATGTTGGTTCGTTCGGGAATGTGATGGGAACTCCTATTATTAATCAGCCGCAGGTGGCGATACTTGCTGTGGGTGTGATAAAGAAAAAACCTGCAGTAATAGAAACACCTGATGGAGACTTAATAGGTGTCCGTCATTTTATGTTCCTTTCTCATTCATACGATCATCGTGTGGTGGATGGTTCATTGGGAGGACAATTTGTGAGAAGAGTTGCAGATTACCTGGAGCAATGGGATATTAACCGGGAGTATTAATTGCGGGAGGTGAGTTTTAAGGGTATTGAAAAGACACATATAAAGCTGAGTTGGTTCCTTACGAACGTATAGTTTTAACAAGAAAATTCTTAGTACTTTATTCCGATGAAAAAATGTATTTTATGCTTAGCCTTGCTCGCCCCAATTGCACCAACTGTTGCTGTGAATCTTCCGGATGATTTTAAAAGTATATATACAATAGCGGAGGCTTACTTGATAAACGAAAATTATAATGGAGCATTGCCCCATTACCTGAAACTGGAAGAAATGAAAATGGCGAATGCCAATATTGATTTTAAAATAGGGTTGTGTTATCAGAATGCCTCCACTAATAAATCCAAAGCTATTCCTTATTTTTTGGCCGCATTAAAAAACATTACCACTGGAAAATACAAGGAAGGAGATTTGAAAGAAGAACACGCCCCCCTGTCGACCTAATATTACCTTGGGAAAGCTTATCAATTGAATTATGATTTTGATAACGCGAAAACAAATTACGAAATTTATAAGAAACAGCTTGGTTCAGGAACTAAAGTGGAGAGCGACCTGGAAGATGTGAACCACGATATTGAAACCTGTAATAATGCAAAGATATTAATGCAGGACAAGAAAAATGTGACTATCACTAACCTGGGAAAAAATGTAAATACAGAATTTGATGATTACTCTCCAGTTGTTTCATTAGATGAACAAACGCTGATATATACCAGCAACAGACCTGGAGGCACGGGAAACGAAATGAAACCAAACGGGAATTTTTACGAGGATATTTATATCTCTCACCTGGAAAATGGAGAATGGAAAAAGTCGGTTTCGATAGGACCCAATATAAACACCAGTCAATGTGAAGCAAGTTTGAACCTTTCGGCAGACGGCCAGAAGTTGCTTATATATAAAGATGATTTCGGGGATGGGAATATTTATTTGAGTGAGTTGAAAGGAAACGAATGGGGAGTGCCGGAACAATTGAAAGCAGGAATTAATTCGCCTGCATGGGAGACACATGCCTGCCTTTCGGCTGATAACAAGATATTGTATTTTACAAGTGACCGACCGGGGGGATTTGGCGGAAGGGATATATATAAATGCCTTCAATTGCCAAACGGAAAATGGGGACCATCGCAAAATCTTGGAGAGGTTATTAATACCAAGTATGATGAGGATGGGGTTTTTATACATCCTGATGGGAAACAAATTTATTTTTCATCAAAGGGGCATAACACGATGGGAGGATTTGATATTTTCACTTCTACCATTAACGATGAAAACGGATTCTGGTCGGCCCCGGTAAACATAGGAAACCCGATTAATACACCTGATGATGATATATTTATGGTTACCACAGCTGATGGGAAGCGCGCTTTTATATCATCAGTAAAGGAAGGCGGATTGGGTGATAAAGATATATATATGGTTACCTATCCGGAGAATGAGCCTAGAGATATTACCATTATAATTGGTCGGATAGTAAATAAAACAAAGGAAGATATTTCGAAAAACACCATCACCATTACAAATGCAAAAACAAATGAAGTGGTGCAAACGCTGAGTGCAAACAGTGTGAGTGGGAAATTTGGTTCAAATTTGCCGATAGGCAAAAAGTATAAAATTTCTTATGCTGTAGGAGGGAAGGAAATATCAAATGAAGTAATTGAAGTGCCTATAGGTAAAGGTTACCAAATATTGGAAAAAGAGGTTGCCTATAATGGGAAAACAAAATGATGAGAACGATAAAAGTAAAATAATAACAAACAGTATCCTTACATGAAATTTAATATGCAAAAAAGTATCCTTACTACTTTTCTATTTGTTTTATTCTTAAGTCCTTTGGCGAAAGCAAATCCACCGATAGATAAAAAGTATAAAATCATTTTTAATAAAGCGGAAGAATATTTTGTAAATGAAAATTATCCGGCTGCATTGATATTGTATCTTCGTCTTGATTCGATTGAGAAGGCGAATGCGAACATAAATTTTAAAATAGGTATGAGTTATCTGAACTCGGCAACTTATAAAACAAAATCGATACCTTACTTGGAAGCTGCATCGAAAGATGTTTCTGAGAAATTTAAAGAACTTACTGTGAAGGAAACGCATGCACCTTTATCCACTTATTTTTATCTTGCAAAGGCATATCATTTGAATTATGAGTTTGATAAGGCTATTGAGATGTATGGAAAATATAAAGCAATACTGGAAACAAATAAAAAGAATGCAGATGAAGTGGAAGAGATGAACCATTGCATTGAAACTTGTAACTATGGTAAAGAGTTGGTAAAGACTAAAAAGAATGTTATTGTAAAAAATCTCGGAGATGGGGTGAATACTAAATATCCTGAGTACTCTCCTGTGGTTTCACTTGATGAAGAAACATTAATATTTACTTCGAGAAGGAAAGGCGGAACTACTGATGATATACTACCAAATGGGCAATATTATGAAGATATATTGATATCTAAATATAAAGATGAAAAATGGGGACAGGCGGTTTCAATAGGCAGTAACATTAACACATACGGACATGAAGCAAGTATTAACATATCAGCAGATGGAACTAAACTATTAATTTATAAGGATGATAACGGAAACGGAAATATTTATGAAAGTGAACTTAAAGGAAGTGAGTGGGGGAACCCGAAATATGAAATGACACCGGTTAATTCGGACTCGTGGGAAACACATGCCTGCTATAGTTCAGATAATAGAATTCTTTATTTTGCGAGTGACCGGCCAGGGGGGTATGGAGGAAGAGATATTTATAAATGCCTGAAACTTCCGAACGGGAAATGGGGACCAGCACAAAACCTTGGAGATACTATTAATACGAAATATGATGAAGACGATGTTTTTATTCACCCGGATGGAAAACAAATTTTCTTTTCGTCAAAGGGGCATAATTCGATGGGAGGATTTGATATTTTTACTTCTCTTATTGATAATGAAAATGGTTTCTGGTCGACACCGATTAATTATGGTTATCCGGTAAATACAACGGATGATGATGTTTTCCTGATTACTTCACCAGATGGGAGAAGGGCTTTCTTTTCGTCAGACCAGGAAGGCGGGTATGGAGAAAAAGATATTTACATGATTCAATTTCCGGATTATGAACCAAGAGATATTACTATTTTGGTAGGAAGGATTCTTAATAATTCGTCAGAGGATATTACAGATAACAGAATATATATAATAAATACAAGCAAAGGAGATACTGTGCAGGTGCTGAATGCAAACAGTTCGACAGGTAAATTTGGTGCTAATTTGCCTGTAGGTGATTCGTATAAGACAAACTATTACGTGAATGGGAAACAGTTTTTCAGTGAGGTTTTGGTTGCGCCAAGAAATGTTGGATACAGGGCATTGAAAAGAAATGTACCTTATAACGGTAAACATACTGTGGATGAGGTAATGATAACCAATACTCCGGAACCTGAGAAAATAGATACTATTAAAGTGGTTGACAGAAGTAAGAAAGTAGAACGCAACTTTGTGGTAGATACCACTCAGATTATAGATGTAGCTCCTGTAGTAAAAAATATGCCAGCAACGGCGGTTGCGAAACAAGTGGTGGAACCAGTTAAACCATTAGTGGAGGAAGGGAAGAACCCAAAAGAAGTGCCTCAGGCAAGTGCTAATAAATGTGATATGACAAAGACAAGCTATCAATTGAACTTTAAATATAACCGAAAGGAAATTGATTCGAATTCGGATGAGTTTAGAAATTTTATTGATGAGATTAATTATTGTTTACAATCAAATTCTTCTTTTAAAATTGAAATAGAATCGAGTGCTTCCAATGTGCCTACAAAAACCTATAAAACAAATGATAACCTTGCGAACGTAAGAGCAAAAGCTGCTCATAATAAAGTATTGATTGCATTGCTTAAAAAGGGATTCAAGGAGTCGCAACTTAATTTTGTGGAACCAAAATCAATGGTTC
Organism: Bacteroidota bacterium; assembly: GCA_947479085.1. Classification (GTDB taxonomy): domain Bacteria; phylum Bacteroidota; class Bacteroidia; order 2-12-FULL-35-15; family 2-12-FULL-35-15; genus 2-12-FULL-35-15. The sequence goes on from CANJYB010000003.1 coordinate 197,841, forward strand.
AAGGACCAGAATACAAAAAAGATGCAAAAAGAAATAAATCTACTTATGAGCAATTTCAGTATATTAAAATTAACCTAAGTGTAATAAACAATTAAGGAATTATTATTAATGTATCTAAATTTTGCCATTTTGTTAAGTTGAAAAGGTGTTGAGTTTTTATATGTAACAAAAAATGAAAACGGCATTAAATAAAAAGTATATTTGTAGTCTTATTTACATAGACCATTTATTTTAGAAATTATGAAGAAAGTCATTACTATTATTTTGTTTACATTCATTAGTGTATACAATTTCGCACAGAAAAAAATCGGTGATTATTCATCCAATGTGAAACAAGCCAATCTTTTGATTCTTGAACAGAATTATGGTTCAGCTTTGCCCTATTTGCTTAAAGCTTATCATTTGGATTCACTTAATGCCAATGTAAATTATCTTATAGGGTTGTGTTATTTAGAATCGGAAGCGCAGAAGAGCAAAGCATTGCCATACCTTGAATTTGCAGCCGAAAATATCAGTCACAACTATGTATCGGATGATACAAAGGAAAAGAAAGCACCTGAAAATACATATAAACTATTAGGAATAGCTTATCGATTGAAGAATCAACTGAATGAATCGAATACTTTCTTTGCAAAATTTAAAGAATTGGTGGGAACAAAAAACAAAGAGATTACTGATGACCTTGAAAGGCAAATACAAACCAACATTACTGCAGTGGATTTTCAGGTAGATCACGAGGATTTTAAAGTAGTGAACCTTGGGGACAGCATAAATACAGCCTATCCAGAATACAATCCCGTTGTTTCTTCGGATGAGTCTTCGTTATATTTCACCGGAAGAAGACAGGATGGAACAGGGTTGGAAAAAACAGAAACAGGTCAATATTATGAAGATGTTTTTCAATGTAAAAAGAAAAAGGATGGTACGTGGAGTAAGCCAAAATGGATGGGAGCAAATGTAAATTCAGTAGATAATGAGGCGGTTTATTCTATTTCAGCTGATGGACAACAATTGTTTGTAGGACGCGATATTAATGAAGGAGATATTTATGTAAGTAAGTTCACAGGATCTAATTGGGGAGGATTAACGAACCTAGGTCCGAATGTAAACTCAAAATATGAAGAGTCTTTTGCAAGCTTAAGTAGAGATGGAAATACACTTTATTTTGTTAGTACAAGAAAAGAAGGAGGTTTAGGAGGAAAGGATATATGGTCGTGTGTTAAACAACCTGACGGAAGCTGGAGTTCGGCAACTAATCTTGGGCCTACTATAAACACTATTTATGATGAAGAGTCTCCTTACCTAAGTACAGATGGTAAAACTCTTTATTTCAGTTCGAAGGGGCATCAAAATATGGGAGGGTATGATGTTTTTAAATCAGTTAAAAATAGTTTAGGTAACTGGAGTGAACCAATGAATTTAAAACCTCCAGTAAATACAACAGACGATGATTTGTATTATTCTATGTCTTCAGATGGAAAACATATTTATTTTTCTTCTCCCAGAAGTGGTGGTAAAGGTGACAGAGATTTGTATATGATTAACCTTGAGAAACCTGATGAAAAAGTTACGTTAATAGAAGGAGTGCTTACTTTTAATGGAACAATGAACATACCGGATAATGTTCACATTACCGTTACTGATGAAAAAACCACTTCAGTAGAGGCAGACCTGAGCCCCAATAAATCCACCGGTAAATATGTTATAATTTTTCATCCGGGAGTAAATGGAAAAACATTTAAGTTGAAATATGATGCCCAGGGATTTGAGCCTTTTACACAAACTGTTTCTTTGCCATCTAATTCTACTTATAATGAACTTGAAAAAGAGTTACAACTTAAAACGGTGAACCTTGAAAGTAAAACTCCCGGAACTATAAATATTTCAGGAACAATAAAAGATAATAAAGGTAGACCTATTCCTGCTTCTCAAATAGTTGTAAAAAATAATATTACCGGTTTGCAGGTAAGTATCAACTATTGTACAACTGATTCAGGAGCTTATTATTTTATTTTAAAAAGCGGAGATAATTATAACCTGACGTATGAAGCAGAGGGATATTTATTCCAATCAGAAAATATAAACGCACCGAAACAGGAAAATTATGCTGTAATTAAAAAGAATATTGTTTTAGAAAAACTGGAAACCGGAGCGAAAATAGTTTTAAATAACATTTTCTTTGATTCAAATAAATCAGTTTTAAGGGCTGAGTCTAATAGCGAGGTTGATAAGGTGTATACGTTAATGCAAAAAAATCCTAATTTAGTAATAGAAGTTGATGGACATACAGATAATCAAGGGAATAACGAAGCTAATTTAACATTATCTCAAGCGAGGTCTCAATCTGTAGTAAATGCAATTGTGAAAAAGGGTGTTGATGTAAAGCGATTAAAGGCAAAAGGTATGGGTTCAAGTATGCCGATTGCTCCAAATGCTTTGCCAAACGGGAAACCGAACCCTGAAGGTATGCAATTGAACAGAAGAGTGGAATTGAAAATTGTTACGGCACAATAAAAAAGTTCAATTATTATTATTTTCATGTATAAAATTTATTATTTTTACCAACATTACTAAATTAATTTGTTTTCGGTTTGGTTAAACGAAGGTAAAACAACAAACAACAAACATAAACCCTTACAGCTATGCAAAAATTACTATTTATTACTTTTTCAGTTTTCGTTTTAAATTTAACATCGATAGGTCAAGTTCCTGAAAAAGTGCTTTATAATATGCTTTATAAAGAGAAATTTACTGAGGGTAACTATCTGATACTTGAGGAAAATTACCCGCAGGCATTAAAGGTCTTTCTAGAAGCCTATAAGATCGATTCAACGAATTCGAATATCAATTATAAGATAGGGTATTGTTATTTAAAAACAGAAAGTTCGAAGCAATTGTCATTACGCTACTTAGCTAAAGGCGTGAAAAATACCACCAAGAATTATGATGATATGGAGAAGGATGAAAAGGTGGCACCAATAAATGCATATTATTATTATGGAAGGGCACTTCATTTAAATTATAAATTTGATGAAGCGATAGCCAATTATGAAAAATTCAAGTCGTTTTTGTCTGCAGGGAAACATTCTGAATTAATTAAGGATGTTAATCGTCAGATTGAAATAAGTAATTATGCTAAACAAGCTGTAGCTACCCCTGTTAATTTTATTATAAAAAACATGGGAGACAGTATCAATTCGCCTTATCCAGATTACAGTTCAGTTATTTCGGCTGATGAGAACGAATTGATTTTTACCTCAAGAAGACTAGGAAGCACTGGAGGAGATATTACTGACGATGGTAGGTTTTATGAAGATATTTATATTTCATATAAAAAGAAGGATGGTTCGTGGACTTCACCTAAATCAATAAGCCCAAACATTAATAGCAATGAGCATGAAGCTTCTGTTGGTTTAATTGCTGATGGGCAAACTTTGATAATATATAAAGATCCGAATGGAGGAGATATTTATACAAGCAGACTAGATGGTGAAAACTGGACGTTTCCTGAACCAATGGGATCAGATATAAATACTTCAAGTTGGGAAACAAGCGCGTGTTTAACACCTGACGGAAATACCCTTTACTTTGTGAGTAACCGCCCTGGAGGAAAAGGAGGACGTGACATTTGGACATGTACAAAATTACCAAATGGAAAATGGAGTAAGGCAAATAACTTAGGGTCGCCTATTAATACTGAATATGACGAAGAATCTCCATTTATTCACCCAAGTGATAATATTTTATTTTTCAGTTCTACTGGTCATGCCCAAAATATGGGAGGTTTTGATATTTTCTTTTCGGAGAAAACTGAAAAAGGATGGGGCGAGCCACAAAATATGGGTTACCCAATAAATACAACAGATGACGATTTATATTATGTAACTTCACCTGATGGAAAAAGAGGATATTATTCTTCTTCGTTGCAGGCAGATGGTTTTGGAGAAAAGGATATTTATAGTGTTTCTACCCCTGACAGAAAAGAACAAGCATTGGTGCTAATAAAAGGAGTAATTATTCCTTATCCGGGAGACCCAATGCCAACGGATTTAGAAGTGATAGCAACAAATAATGAGAGTGGATTAATAGGCAGATATTTACCATTGCTTCGTGATGGCACTTTTGTGATAATAATACCGCCTAACAGTAAGTATACTATTTCTTATCAGCAAAACGGAGAAGAGTTTAAGGGTGAAGAAATAGGGCCTTTTGAGCCAGTTTATCAGGAAATCCATAAGGAAATACATCTTGCTCAACAAAAGAAAGGGGTTCCGGTTTCTGTTTTGGGTGAAGAACCTCATAAAGTAGAACCTAAGGAAACAAAACCTGCATTTACAAAAGGAGAAGTTATTTCTGCTGAGGGTGAGTTAACTGATAAAGATGGTAAACCATTGAAAAACAAAAAAGTTAATTTGGTGAACTCTAAAGGCGAAGTGGTAAAGACGATGAATACTAATAACAATGGTTCATTTTCTTTCACCAAACTTGATCCGAATGAAGATTACACCTTGGTTTCGGAAGAACCATCTCTTGCATTGGGTAAAAAATCTAAAATAAGATTTAAAGATGGTAAAAATAAAGTGTTTTCAACCAAAGATTTGAGTAACCTAAAAGATGTAGGTGTTGCAAGCCATAAAGCCAGCAATGAAGAACACCACGAACAATTGGCTACTGTAAATGCACTTAAATTTGAAATGCATTACAAGTACAATGTAACAGAAGTGGATGTGAACGATTCTCCATTCAAACAATATATTGATAATCTTGTTGCCCTTTTGAAAACAAATGGAAGCATAAGTATAAAAATCAACTCAAGTGCATCCCAGGTTCCTACTCGTAAATTTGCCTCTAACAAGGAGTTGGCAAACGCAAGAGCAGAAAAGATAAAGGAGCAACTGATACAAGGATTAAAAGATAAAGGAGTCGATATGAGTAAAGTTACTTTTGCGAAAGTAACATCTGGAGTTAATGGTCCTGCTTACGGTTCGGATTATTTAATCGACAAAGCGAAGTATGAGGCATTCCAATTCTCAAAAGTAAGTGCTTATTAAAGACAGATTTTTTTATTTGATTAGTAAAACTCTGGTTCATAGTAACCGGAGTTTTTTTTTATGTGTTGTTTCTAATATGAAGATTTTGAGTTTTTACTTCCTTTTATTCCTATCTGTTTATCTATTGACTAATATTTTAAAAACCTAAAATGACTATTCAATAATAATAATTTGTACTTTCACAGTCCAATTTATTAAAAAGCGAAAATTTTCAGTTATCAATATGAAGAAATTAGTACTCGTTTTTCTTTTTATTTATTTACCTGTCATTGTTATAGAAGCACAAAGTACAAAACAGCCTTCCAATAGCAAAAATAAATACATTGACCCTGGCGAAGCCAAGGAGCATTTTAATCATAATAATTTTTTGTGGGCTATGCCTGTGTATAAGCAACTTTTGAAGCAGGACCCTTCCAATGGTGAGTATAATCATAAGTTAGGAATGTGTTATCTGAATACCAATATTAATAAAACCCTTGCTATTCCATATTTAGAAAAGGCAGCAGCAGCAAATAAAACAGATAAGACTATTGTATATAGCCTTGGATTAGCATATCAGTATGCGGGAAGATTTGATGATGCCATAACTATTTATAAAGAATATATAAAGGGTGCAATACCTAAGGATAAAGAAAAGGCGGAGCACCAGATTGAATCGTGTGAAAACGGAAAAGAATTTATTAAACATCCCAAAAACATTACCTATGAAAATCTGGGAAAAGATATTAATTCTGAATTTCCTGACTATTATCCTTTTGTTTCAGAAGATGAAAACACACTTGCATTTACAACCCGAAGGAAGGAAAATCTGGGAGGGAAGGTGGAAGTTGATGGATATTTTTCATCGGATATTTATATTTCAAAAAAAGTAAATGGGGTGTGGGGCAAACCAGTTAATCTTGGAGGGCCTATAAATACCAGGTACGATGAACAAGTGGTAAGCCTTTCACCGGATGGGAGCAAGATGATAATATACATGGACAGGATAGATAGTCTTGGAAATATATATGAAGCAAAAGAAAAAGATAAAGCATTTAAAAGAATGGTAAAATTAAGTGCTAATGTAAATTCCGATTTTGAAACATCGGGTTCTATATCACCTGATGGAAATACCATTTTTTTTGCCAGTAAAAGAGAAGGAGGAATGGGCGAAACAGATATTTACCTTGCAAGAAAATTACCTAACGGGCAATGGGCAAAAGCACAAAACCTTGGTAAAAAAATAAATACTACATATAAAGAAGATTTTCCGGAGATAGCTCCTGACGGAGTAACGCTCTATTTTTCTTCGCAGGGACATGATGGTATGGGAGATTTTGATTTGTTTCAAAGCACCTGGAATCCAGAAGGAAATACCTGGACCATTCCGGTAAACCTTGGTTATCCGATTAATTCTGTAGGGGAAGAAAGAAGTATTTCATTTGCAAAGAATGATAAAGTAGCTTATATATCAGCTCTTCGCCCTGAAGGGTTCGGTGATTTGGATATTTATAAAGTTACATTTCATAGTGATAGTAATATAGTATTACAAAACTATGTGAGAACTTCTGACAGTTCAAAAACTATAGATGCTTCGGTATCAATTGTGAATCTTGCCACCAAAGGAACGGATGCTGTGCCATTAAATTATACTCCCAATCATGTTTCAGGAAAGTTCATTTCATTTCTTGCACCTGGAAAATATGAAATTACGATTACATCCAAAGGATATAAAACTTATACCAAAGAGTTTGTGGTTTCAGAAAAAACAAATGAAGAAGACGATACAATAAAAAAATTTACACTCAAAAAATGATTCAACTTAATTTAACGCGTCCTATCGCTTTCTTTGATTTAGAAACGACCGGAGTGAATGTATCTTCGGATAGAATAGTAGAAATTTCAATCCTGAAAATATTAGGGAACGGGACAAAGGAAGTAAAAACCAAAAGGATTAATCCTGGAATTCCAATCCCTAAACAGTCTTCAGAAATTCATGGTATTTATGATAATGATGTAGCAAATGAGCCAACCTTTAAAAGTATAGCAAAAAGCCTGTCCACTTTTCTGGATGATTGCGATTTGGGAGGATATAATTCCAATAGGTTTGATGTGCCTATTCTTGTTGAAGAGTTTATGCGGGCTGAGGTGGATTTTGATTTGAAGAACAGGCGATTAATCGATGTTCAGAATATTTTTCACTTGATGGAACAGCGAACTTTAAAAGCAGCCTATAAATTTTATTGTGGCAAAGAAATCATTAATGCACATAGTGCGCAGGCAGATATTGAAGCAACTTATGAAGTGTTTCTTTCGCAACTTGAAAAATATGATGGAGTGGAGTACGAAGACAAAAAGGGAAATAAATTTATTCCGGTAAAAAATGACATGCAGGCCATTCATGATTTTACGAATATGAATAATAATGCTGACCTTGCCGGAAGAATTATATTCAATGATAAGGGAGTGGAGGTTTTTAATTTTGGTAAACATGCCGGTAAACCTGTAGAGCAGGTGTTGCGCGATGAACAATCCTACTATTCATGGATGATGAATGGTGACTTCCCCCTTTATACAAAGAGAGTTCTGAAAGAAATAAAAGAGAGAATGCAGGCAGCAAAATAATTTACTGAATATTCTTAAATTAAACTCACTTATTTATAATTCATATTACTTATGAAAATTATTTGCATTGGACGAAATTATGCAGAACATGCCAAGGAAATGAATGCAGCAGTTCCTTCAGAACCGGTTTTTTTTCTTAAACCAGATACTGCATTAATAAAAGATAACCAACCGTTTTATTACCCTGATTTTTCAAAAGAGATACATCATGAGGTGGAACTGGTTTTGAAAATAAATAAACCTGGTAAAAACATTGCTGCCGAATTTGCTTACAAGTACTATGATGAAATTGGCATAGGAATTGACTTTACCGCGCGAGACATTCAGGCTAAATGTAAAGAAAAGGGTTTGCCTTGGGAAAAAGCCAAAGGTTTTGATGGGGCTGCACCAATCGGGCAGTTTGTAAATAAGAGTAAATTTAAAGATTTGAATAACATTCATTTTCATTTGACAATAAATGGAAATACCATACAGAAAGGAAATACAAAAGATTTGCTTTTTTCATTTGACACAGTGATAGCATACATATCAAAATTCTTTACTCTCAAAACAGGGGATTTGATTTATACCGGAACTCCTGAAGGGGTTGGTCCTGTTTCAATTGGAGACAGATTAGAAGCCTATATTGTAGATGAAAAATTATTAAGCTTTGAAATTAAATAAAGTAAATTCAAATAATAAGATTCTAAACTAAAATAAGAAATGAAAAAAATTATCTCCTCTGTTGTAATAATCGCTGTTACTATAAACTTATGTGTCGGACAAACTTTTGGAAACCTGATGAAGGATGCAGAAAAGGCTTCCGGTGATGTGCTCAAAAAAACAACATCTCCGGGCGGAAATACTCAATTGAGTAATGAAGAAGTAATAAGCGGATTAAAGGATGCATTGTCAGTTGGAACAAACAATTCAAGTGGTCTTGCTTCAAAATTGGATGGTTATTATAAGAACCCTTCTATTTTTATTCCTTTTCCTCCGGAAGCACAAAAGGTAAAAGACAAAGTAGATGCAATGGGTATGCAGGAACAAACTGATAAGTTTGTGATGACGCTTAACCGAGCAGCGGAGGAGGCAGCAAAAGATGCGGCTCCTGTTTTTATTAATGCGATAAAAGGAATGAGTATCGGGGATGGGTTTGCAATATTGAAAGGGGCAGATAATGCAGCCACGCAATACCTGAAGGATAAAACCACTGCTCAGTTAAAGGAAAAGTTTACTCCCATAGTGCAGGCTGCAATTGATAAAGTGGAAGTAACCAAATACTGGAACCCGATTATTAATACTTATAATAAAATTCCTTTTGTGGAAAAGCAAAACCCTGATTTGACAGCTTATGTAACCGAAAGAGCCATGCAGGGATTATTTAAATTAATTGCAGACGAAGAGTTGGAAATCCGAAAGGACCCTATTGCAAGAGTTACAGATATACTTAAAAAGGTATTTGGAAGTTTAACTAAATAAAATTAAATCAATATATAAACGAAATCCTGAAATTTGAATTCAAATAAATTAAACTGACGTATGAGAAAAATTGTTATCCCTGTTTTATCTGTTTCCTTAATTATGCTTGGAGGTTGTACCACACAGCAACTGCAACAAACTGCAGATGCGGCTGTGAAAGTAGCGAGTGACGCCCTTAAAAATCAAGGGACGTCTTCAAACCCTTTAACAAATGAAGAGGTAATTAATGGTTTGAAAGAGGCCCTAACTGTGGGTACAAATAACTCCAGTGGTTTGGCTTCAAAGATGGATGGGTTTTATAAAAACACTTCATTATTTATTCCTTTTCCTGAGGATGCCAAAAAAGTGAAGGACTGGGCCATTACGGCAGGATTAAAATCTCAGGTTGATAAATTTGAAATGACCCTTAATAGGGCTGCTGAAGAGGCAGCTAAAAATGCAGCTCCTGTTTTTATTGATGCTGTAAAAGGAATGAGTATCGGTGATGGTTTTGCCATTTTAAAAGGAGCAGACAATGCCGCTACTCAATATTTAAAAGATAAAACTTCTGCTCAACTAAAAGAGAAATTCGCTCCGGTTGTGCAGGCTGCAATAAGCAAAGTAGAATTAACCAAGTATTGGACTCCTATTATTACTGCTTATAATAAAGTTCCTTTTGTTCAGAAACAAAATTCAGACCTTACAACCTATGTTACAGATAGAGCAACACAAGGTTTATTTAAACTGATTGCAGATGAAGAATTGAAAATTCGAAAGGATGTGAATGCCCGGGTTTCTGATTTGCTTAAAAGGGTATTTGGTAGTCTAACCAACTAAACTACTTTATAACTACAATTAAATAAAAAGGGAGGCATAGCCTCCCTTTTTATTTAATAAAGATAAAATTCTAATAAGGATTTTCCCATGCAATGGTAACACCCACCACAGGATGAATACTCATTACCGGAATCTTAGAATGATTTACAATTTGTTGGGCATAAGTTCCTATTAATCTCCCTGTAATGCTTTCCTCCTGGTCTGTCATTATAACTATTAAGTCTGTTGGATTATTATTTGCATAATCCAATGTTACTTTTGCCTGATTAGCACCTTTTACACTGGTTTTGTCACATAATACCCCGCATTTATGAGCGTATTCAACTATCTGAGTCAGCTTTACTTCAAACACCCTCATGTCCACATCATCAATGTCTTTATCAGGTAACCCTAATACATGAAGTTTGGAGGCAAATTGTTTTGCCAGTACAATAGCATGATTTACTTTCTGACGCGAATGCATTGAATCATCTATTGGAAGCAAGATGTCTTTATATCCAAAACGGGTGGTAGTTCCCTGAACAGATAAAACCGGGCATGAAGACTTGGTAACCACTTTATACGTATTGCTTCCAATAAAAAATTCAGCAATTCCGGAAGCACCATGTGTTCCCATTACAACCAAATCAACATGTTTCTCTTTTGAGACCGACATAATTTCAGTAAATATATTTCCATTGCTTGTTATGCAATCCGATTTTACTCCATATTTCGAACGGATATCTTCCGCAACTTCTTCCAGCTTTTTTTCGATGGACAGCATAAAATCTTCCGGAACTTTTACTTCCAGTTCGGGAGTAATAATGGAAAACTTTTCCCAGTATTTTTCTACTACATGTAATAAAACCAGCTCGGCTTTATATAGTTGAGCTGTGAATGCTGCATGCTCAATGGCAAGCAGGGAGGTTTCTGAAAAATCAATCGGGATAAGGATTTTTTGAATAGTGAATGGTTTCATAATTTGAGAGTTTAATGATTAATATTATATATGTTAATATGGATTAGGAAATAAAGTCATGTCTTTTCTATGCATCGGGCGTATGCTCAATACCGGGATAGAGGAATGATTAATTATTTCCTGGGCAGATGAACCGATAAAATATTTTGTAAATTCAAGTTCCTGCTGTGTCATAATCATTATCAAATCACCATCCACTTTTTCAGCATACTCTAGTATGTTTTGTGCTAATGAATCTTCCCCTTTTACGCCTTTTACTATTTCAGCCGAACATTCAACACCTTCTTTTTCCAAAAACGCTTTTGCCTGCCCTAACTGACGTGTGAGCCTGTTTACCACAAATTCATCCGAAGTGAAAAGAACAGAAACCACACGAACTACCGCTCCATTAAAGAGTTTGGATAAATGAATGGCCATGCCTATTTTTTCCCTTGTTTCTTTTGATAAATCAAGCGGAAGTACAATATTTTGTATTCCTTTTCTATGTTCTTCTGCTTTAATGGTAATAACTGGTATATGAGACTCCCGAACCACACGCAATGCATTGGAACCAATAAATTTCTTTTTTACAGTGCTGTCTCCGGTGGTTCCCATTATTATCATGGTTGCATTAATCAACTGCGATACTTCTATTATCTGTTCATACACAGAACCTCTTCCAATCAATGAATTAACCACCAGATTGCTTTTTTTTGCTGTTTCTCTTGCCAGTTCATCCAGGTCGTTCTGTACATTTTGTCTTAAATCTTCATGCTGTTTTTGCGAAAAGAGCTTAGCTATCATGCCATGGTCTTCTATTATGTAAAGCAAGGTTATTTCGGCATGGTACTTTTTAGCTAAATTGTACGATTGTTCTAAGGCAGTTAATGAAAGTTTAGAAAAATCTATTGGCACTAAAATTTTATTAGTAGATTGAATCATAAATTTTAAATACTTTTGGCTCTTGTTTCAATAAATAAACAATAATTGTTATGTAATAATTAATCAGTAACCTGTTATTTTTTGAAGAATACAAACGTAATAAAAAATATTTTCTTTTAGCCAACTAAATTAACTTTAAATAAAAATAGATAGCCATGAGTAAAATCATTCCTGAAACCGAACTTATATTAAATCCTAACGGCAGTGTTTACCACCTTCAGTTATTGCCCGAACAGATTCCTCAAAACATAATCATAGTAGGCGACCCGGGGCGAGTGGAAATAGTTTCCTGGCACTTTGATACCGTTGATTTTAAAATTCAGAACCGTGAATTTGTAACCCATGGCGGAACATATAATGGCAAACGGATAATGGTTATTTCCTCCGGTATTGGTACCGATAATATCGACATTCTGATTAATGAACTGGATGCGGCTGTAAACATTGATTTAAAAACGAGGATGATTAAGGAAGAGCATACTTCGTTAAATATTGTTCGTATTGGTACTTCGGGAGCTTTGCAGGCCGATATCCCTGTGGATAGTTTTGTGGTTTCATCTCATGGGTTAGGTTTTGATGGGTTGCTTAATTATTATGCCGACCTGCATACTATTAACAGAGACGAGCTTTCAGAAGCATTTATAAAACAAACCAACTGGAGCGATAAACTTCCTTATCCTTATTGTGTAAAAGGGGCGTCCGAACTGATGAATAAGATTGGTTTTGACATGATAAAAGGCATTACCGCCACTGCTCCCGGTTTTTATGGTCCGCAGGGGCGTAAATTAAGACTTACTCCCTGGGTAGAAGATTTTAACCAGGAATTAACAAATTTCAGGCATAAGGATTACCGCATTACCAACTTCGAAATGGAGACTTCGGCTTTATACGGTCTTGGTGCCTTGCTTGGTCATCAAACCTGCACTGTTTGTGCCGTTATAGCCAACAGGGTGATAAAGCAATACAGTAAAAATCACCACCTTGCAGTGCAGCAATTAATCGAAGTTGTGCTAAAGAGATTAACAATGTAAGGTTGAAATCTTATTCAGGGGGTATGTAATTACCCCTTTTCTCTCTCCTACATTTGCCATCGAAATAATAATAGTCGATGAACAAAAAGGAAATTTTCGCACTTATATCATTGCTTGACGATCCGGATGAATCCGTATTCAGACAGGTAAGTATGAAATTCCTCTCTTTAGGTCAAAATGTAATTCCGGTGCTGGAAGACGCCTGGGAACATTCGTTCGATACCCTTATTCAAAACCGAATAGAAAACATTATTCACCAGATTCAGTTCGATATTATAAAAGACGAACTGAAAGAATGGGCCCATCCTGATAACCAGGACCTGCTGGAAGGTGCATTGCTCATTGCCCGCTATCAATATCCAGATGTGGATGTTGCCAAAATACACAAGCAGATAGCCCAGATAAAACAGGATGTTTGGCTGGAGTTGAACGAATACCTTACAGCCCTCGAGAAAATAAAAATCATTAATCACATCCTTTTTGATGTGCATAATTTCAGCGGAAACACTACCAATTATCATGCTCCTCAAAACTCTTACATTAATAATGTAATGGAAAGCAAAAAGGGGAACCCGCTGTTGTTATCTATTATATATACCATAGTGGCACAGAGTTTGGAAATACCTATATATGGCGTTAATCTGCCCGAGCATTTTATTCTTTGTTATGTAGACGTGGAAATGATGGGTATACCTACTGCCGAAGGAAACCAGGGGAGCAACGTATTGTTCTATATCAACCCTTTCAGCAAAGGTGCAGTATTTGGACAAAAAGAAGTAGATGCCTTTTTGATGCAACTGAAATTACCGGCATTGGCGAAGTTTTACGAGCCATGCTCCAATTTGGAAATAATAAAACGCCTGCTTCGTAATTTAATAGCATCTTACGAAAAGCTGGGTTATCCGGATAAAAGTGAGGAGTTAAAGGGGCTGTTGGGTTCGTTGGGTTAGTGGATTTTCCGCCCCTGCACTCTCGCTTTTTAGTATTGTTCTTTCTTTTTTCTTTTCTGATTGGTGGATCAGAAAATAGTGTTGGTTAATTTCCTTTTGTCAAGTGAGGAGTTAAAAGGGGTTGTTGGGTTTCTTTTGGGTTAGTAGCCTTTCAACCCCTATACTCTCTTTTCATAAGGAGTTTTTGAGGAACACCATTGTTTCTGTTAATTGATGAGTCAGCATGGGGTTGTCAGGTTGTTTGGGTTAGCGGCCTTTCAGCTCCGTGTACTCAACCTTTACAGGTTTTGTTATTCAGGTTCTTTCTTTTTTTCTTTTCTGATTGGTGGATCAGAAAATAGTGTTGGTTAATTTCCTTTTGTTAAGTGAGGAGTTAAAAGGGGTTGTTGGGTTTCTTTTTGGGTTAGTAGCCTTTCAACCCCTATACTCTCTTTCATCAGGAATTTTTTTGAGGAACACCATTGTTTCTGTTAATTGATGAGTCAACAGGGGTTGTCTGGTTCTTTGGGTTAGTAGCCTTGCAACCCCTGAACTCTTCTTTTAGTTATTTCCTTTCTTTTTCATTCTTCCCGTTATTTACCTTCTGTAATTATCATCCTGTGAATAGCTATAGCTTATGCAGAAACAGAACATTACCATGTACTTCAATCTGCATCGCTTGTACTTCAATCTACATTGTAATGTAATTTAATCTGCATCGCTTGTAGTTCAATGTACATGGTAATGCAGATCAATGTACATGGTAATCTACTTACATCTCCATTACAATGTACTTCCATCTACATGGTAATGCACTTCCATCTACATTACCATCTCTTATTTTTACATTACAATGTACTTCAATGTACATTACCATGTAGATCAATCTACATCGCATGCACTTGAATTTTCATGAAGATTTACTAATCTATGATACATTTTTTAATAAGATTCCTCACTTTGTTCGGAATGACAGGGCTTTCTGAAGTAAAGGAGGTGGAGAGGGCGGGGGCTTCGCGCCCGCCCTCTCCACCATATAAACAAACGATATTGTCATTCCGAACGAAGTGAGGAATCTGAATTTTGTATAGTGTTTAGAAATGTACTTTAATAGTAAACGCAAAGTCCCTTTTAGTTAAACCTCAATTTTAGAGGTTTTGCTAAACAAAGTAAAAGCATGCGATTTTATTATGCTCAACTGTTGGCTGATTTAAAGAAACTATTATTTTAAACAGCATGCAACCTTTAGCAAGTTTTATACATCAATCTAATAAAGTGCTATGTCTTGGTATTTAATTACTTCATCTAAAGAAATAATTAAAAAAAATTGTTTTTGTGGTTTATATAATCTAATTTTGCCCTGCGAAAAAGATTAATCTTATAATACTAGTTTACTATGCATATGATTCTCGCTGTATTCTTTATCTTGTTTATTTCCATCTTCATCAGCTATAATCCCCTTATAGCATCTCATTTAGCAATTATCAAATCAAAATAAAATTCAAAAACAACTTAACAGAAAGTTAACAAAAAACAATTAGAAATTTTATTACTAACCAAAAACAAAAATCAGATGAAAGCAAAAACTACAAAATTAATTGTGCTATTATGCATAGCATTATTTCAATTTACCGATTCATTCTCTCAATTAACAACAGTGTTGCCCAATGATGGCTCTACTTCAGGAAATTGCCGAGCTCCTTCTAATCGCTACAGCCGAGGGAGAATAGTTTATTTAATTAAAGCTTCTGAAATGGCGGCCGCAGGTTTTACCTCTGGTACTCAAGTTGGGCAAATAGGATGGACTTATCAGGCAGCCCCTGGAAATGTGGCATCTGCTCCTTTACTTGTTTATTTGCAGAACACAACTGACGTTACCAACACAAAAAGTACAACCTGGTCAACAGCAATTGCCCCAATGACTATTGCAAGTAATTCTACTGTTAGTATAGCTAATTCCACTACACCAACTATTGCTTTTAGTGGTGGCTCCCCATTTACTTATACTGGGGGTGGTGTATATGTTGCTTACGACTGGGGTTGTTATAGTGGTACTTTATTTGCAACAACTGTAATGTGCAATTCTACTGGTCTTGTAAATGGATTATTAAGTGCTCAATTATCAACTGCATGTCCTAATACTGCATCCACCAACGTAGTAGCTTCCAGTTTCCGTCCGGAAACAAGATTTGGGCCAGTGCAGGTGGCAAACGATGCCGCAGTGGATTTAATTTATACTTTTGGTAGTTTGGCTAATGTATTTACAGTTAATCATGCAATTAGAGCTAAGGTTTCAAACTTGGGAACTGCCACGCAAACTAATTTGCCTGTATCACTTAATATTTCAGGTGCAAACACATTTACTAATACCCAAACTGTTGCCACTTTGGCTCCAGGTGCTTCAGCTGTAGTAACATTTGCAGCTTTTACTCCTTCTGTAATAGGAAGTAATACAGTTACGGTTTCAGTACCGAGTGATGGTGCAAATGGCAACAACACAAAAACAATGACTCAAGCAATAACAACAAATCTGGATTCTTATAAATATGGAACCACATTTGACGGAGGGGTAGGATTTAATCCACCTTTGGCAACCTCTGCAGTTTTTGTTTCAAAATTTAATGCTATTGCAGGTTCATTATTAAATGAAGTAAAGGTAGATTTTCAGGCAAGTGTTGCTTCCAGAACATTTAAAATTGCAGTTTATCCAAATAATGCGGGCACACCGGGAAATACACCTCTATACGTTTCATCCTTACAAACAATTGGGGCTAATTCTCCCCAGTTTCAGGCATTTATTCCAATTTCACCTGTTATTAATCTTTCAGGTGGAGATTTTTATGTGGGTGTGGTGGAAGAAGTAGCCAATACCGTGAACTTTGGTTTTTCATATCAAGCAGAAAGCCCTGCCCGAACAGGTTCGTTTTTCTTTGCGAATGTTAATAATACAACTTATGTAGCCTCTACCGCATGGACTGATTTTAATACTGGTGGTGCTCCTTTTCGTCCGGGTATTGAAGCGGAATTTTTCGTTCCTGCTCCGCCTAATTGTGTATTAAGTATGTCGCCTGCTAATAATAATGTAGACCTTTGTTTTGGTGGTGCCAGCCAAACTTTAAGCTGGGCAAGTGGTGGAGGTGGACCGACAGGCTATGATGTTTATTTTGGTACAACTGCAAATCCTCCTTTAGTATCAGCTAATCAGGCAGGTGTAACTTATAATGCTACCGGATTAACTCCAAATACACAATACTTTTGGAAGGTTATTGCAAAGAATGTGGACGGGGATGCCCCAGGATGTTCGACTTTTTCATTTACAACAGGGTCAACCTTTTCTCCTGTTTCCATTTCTCCTGCCAACATAACAATTTGTGGTGGTGCACCAGTTACAGCTACTGCTAACCCAGCCGGTGCAACCAGTTATTCCTGGTCTGGCGGACTTGGCAGTGCCCAAACTGCTTCGGTTACCACTCCGGGTACTTATACTGTTACTGTAACTCAGTCTACTTGTGTTCTAACAGCAACTGCAACAGCGGTTGCTTACTCAAGTCCTACAGTTAGCTCTGTTTCGGCTACTCCTTCTGCAGTTTGTAACGGTGGAAGTTCGGTTCTTGCTGTTTCTGCAAGTGCTTCTAATGCTGTAACAGGAAACTATTGTACACCAGTTACCACTAATGGAGGAACAGTTGGCGATGAAATTACCCTTTTCTCAAGTACCGGTTTAGGATATAATTATACTAATTCTGTTGCAACCCCCTCACCAGGTTATTTGGATAGAACTAATCTAATTGGTAATGGAGTAGCGGGAACAGCATATTCTGTTACTGTTAATCAGCAGGATGCTGGAGATGCCTTCAGAATATGGATTGATATGAATAATAATGGAAGTTTTGAAGATGCAGGAGAGCTTTTAGCAACAAGCACTGCAGGATTAGCTGTCACTCTTAGTATTACTATCCCATCTTCCACCACTAATGGTAGCCATAGAATCAGAATCAGAAATACTTTTAATGCTACCAATACCATAGCCTCTACTTTAAGCTGTACCAATGGTAATACGTATGGTGTAACCATCGACTTTACACTTAATGTAACAGGTGGTGTTGACCCATTAACGTACTTGTGGAGCCCGGCTACTTTCCTTGGTTCTACAACAGGTTCAAGTGTAGGTGCTACTGGAATTACTTCTCCGGTTACTTATACTGTAACAGCCACCCAGGGTAATACAGGATGTACCAATACCGGAACTGCTTCTGTAGCAGTAAATCCATTGCCTATTGGTTCAGCATCAAATGAGACCATTTGCAGTGGTGCGTCATCCGGTGTGGCATTAAGTTCAGATATTACAGGTTCAACATTTACATGGACCGCTACAGTTACCTCCGGAAATGTAACCGGTTTGTCCGGTTGTGCTTCAGGATGTGGAACTACCATAGCCCAGACTTTAATCAATACCAGCAACTCTGTTGCAGGTGTGGTAAGTTATATTGTAACTCCAACTTCCCCGTCAGGTTGCGCAGGTAATCCATTTACAGTAGATGTTACGGTTAACCCGAAACCGGCAGGAACAATTACCAATGCAACTATTTGTAGCGGAGGTACCACCAATATTGTATTAAATTCATCTATTTCAGGAACCACCTTTGCATGGTCAGGAGCCAACCAAAGCGGAACCTCAACCGGATTCAGTTCAGGAAACGGTTCACCGATAGTACAGACACTATTTAACAGCAGCAATTCAACCCCATCCATAGTAAGATATACGATAGTACCTACTTCTCCTGCGGGATGTACCGGGGCAAACTTCTTATCTGATATTACTGTTAACCCTACACCTGTGGCAAGCTCATCAGTTGATCCGGGAGAGTTTTTATGTGATGGAAGTACAACCAATATCGATTTGAACTCCAGCACCAGTGGCTCATCCACCTATACCTGGACTTCTACAGCAGATGCAGGCATCAGCGGAAACAGCAACTGTTCGTCAGGATGTTTAAATCCGATAGCCGATGTATTATTTAATACAGCAAGTACAAACGGAACAGCAACGTATTCCATTATCCCGACCTCAGCAGCAGGATGTGTGGGAGGAGCTTACACGATTACAGAAACGATAGGAGCAACTCCTGTAGGAAGTGCAACAAGTATGGTGATTTGTAACGGAGACCCAACCAACTTAACATTAAACTCCACAGTAACAGGAACAGAATTTACCTGGACCTCATTAGTTACTTTCGGAACAGTGATAGGTAACCAGGATTGTCCGGGAGGCTGTGGAACTACCATAGCAGATGTGTTAACCAATGCAACCAACGTACATGGCATAGTAGAATACACGGTATCACCAGTATCAGCAGACGGATGTCCGGGAGCAGACTTTACAGTAGATGTAACAGTAGGAGCAGCTCCTGCAATGCCTGTTATTTCAGGTCCTTCAGTGGTTTGTAATTTGAATACGGCTACTTATTCTGTAGCCATTGTTCCTGAAGCAACCACTTATACATGGACCGTACCAACAGGTGTAACCGGAATGACCATAACAAGCGGACAAGGAACCACAACGATTACTGTAAATATATCAGCAGGAACGGTGATAGGAAATGTAACCTGTACAGCAAGTAATAATTGTGGAAGCAGCCAGACCGCTTCCATGGCAGTGACCAAAAAACCAGCTGTTCCTGGACCAATATCAGGGCCAACTTCTACCTGCGGACAAACAAGTGCTACCTATTTCATCGCTTCAGTGTTCGGAGCTACTTCTTATGCATGGACAGTTCCGGCAGGAATGACGATTACCTCAGGACAAGGAGGACTTACTATTACTGTTAGTATTTCTTCCACTTTTGTTTCAGGGCTGGTGAAAGTATCTGCTGTGAATGCTTGCGGAAATGTACCGGGAATAAGTTTATTGGTATTTGGTAATGTTCCGCCTATCCCTGTTTCTATTTCCGGACCAACAGCGGTTTGCGGTCTTACTTCAGCAACTTATTCGGTACCTGCAGTGGCAGGAGCTACAGGATATAACTGGACCATTACAGGTGCAGGAACCATTGTTGGTTCCAACACAGGTTCTTCGGTAACTGTTGCTTTAAGCGGAACTTCGCCAGGAACTATTTCCTGTTCCGCAACCAATGTTTGTGGTACCGGAACTCCAAGGTCATTGAATTTGACTACCACACCGGCAACACCAGGAACTATTTCCGGACCTACCGTTGCATGTGGACTATTCACTGCTACTTATACTGTTCCAGCTGTAGCCGGAACGACTTACAATTGGACGTTACAAACTGCGGTAGGTTGTTTTGGAACATCATTCCCAGGAGGGCCTCAGACTGCAACGGGAACTACCGTTACCGTTGCTTTTAGCCCCAACTTTATGAACGCAATGTCAGGTGTTCTTTCTGTTACTGCAACTACACAATGTGGAACTAGTAACCCAAGCAATTTAATAATTTTCCAGAACCAAACTCCAACGACTCTTAATGGTCCTGCAAATGTTACAGGGTTGCAACAAGCTACCTATTTCACTTCTCCGATGAATGGTGCAATTGATTATGTTTGGACAACAACTTCAACCGGAGGTCAAATTACCATTAATGGAACAACTGCTACAACCGTAATAACACCTTCACTTTCAATTACGGCTTTTTTTACTGGACAATCAGGAGTATATTCCGGAACTGGCCAGATAAAAGTAGCTGCTCGTTACAGCTGTGTTGACAGAGCTACCCAAACCAGCGGATATAAAACAGTTCCTATTTCAGGTGTGGCGTTAAATCCGAATGCAATGGCAAACAATACAGATTTGAGAAGTGTGTTTTCTGAAATCTATCCTAATCCTGCTTCCACTGAATTTACTATTGATGTAACTTCTGACGGAGACAGAAACATAGTGGTAGAGGTGTTTGATGTGCTTGGTAATATGGCAATAGAACAAAAACACTACTTAATGGCAGGTGAGGTTGCATTTAAAACAAATGTAGAAACACTTGAAAAAGGAATGTACTTTGTTCGTATCACGGATGTGGAAGGAAATGTACTTTACACACAACGGGTAATTAAAGAGTAAAAGTTAAATTTAATTCAGAATAAATCCCGCCTTTCCGTTTTAGGAAAGGAGGGATTTTTTTGTCTTATAATCAGACTTTTTTCCAGATTAAGGATTCCGAACCTGACAGAAAAACAGGATGAATCAGGATGAAGAATACAATAAAAAGTCTAAAGTACCTGTTTTAGCACCTCATCAACGTGAGAGCTCGTCTCATCCCGATGGTTTTCAATTACACTCCAATTTTATTGCATACCGTTCCGATGGTTTTCATTTTTACTCCCATGGTTTTGCATACCACGCCAATGGTTTTCATTTTCGCCCCAATGATTTTGCATACCACTCTAATGGTTTCTCAAACCACTCCAATGGTTTCTCCTATCGTCCCAATGGTTTTCATTTACACTCAAACTTTTTCTCGTCTCACTCCGATTATTTTACGTGTCGTCCCGATGCGATGAGAAAGTAAGGGGAAATGGACTAAAATGACCAGAAAGAGACAAAGGTGTATGTTTATTTTGTTAATAATCATTGCTTTGAATAAAAGAGAAAGGGTAACGTCTGGCCTGAATAATAGGTAAAAACAAAGAAATAAAAACATAACAGGGTAAAAAACGATAAAAAATCGCGATGAATGGGCAGGTTTTCTTTCAACAGTATTGATGTTTTAATAAAAAGGAATCAGGCATTACTCAAATGTTCAAATTCAAAAATATCTTCCTCAAAAACCAATAACTATTTTACCTATTTTCGGAGAATCAAATTCAAACCTTTTTATGGACAATATAAACGAATCTAAACCATCCGCATTACTTACTTTAATTTCTGTATTCTTTTTCTGGGGCTTTGTTGCAGCCAGCAATGATATTTTAATTCCGGTGTTCAAGGAAAAGCTGAACCTGGAACAATGGCAGGCGCAGTTAATTTCGGTTGCTTTTTATGTGGCGTACACAGTAGGTTCCATTATTTATTATTTAATTTCCAAAACTTCAGGAGGAGATATTCTCAACAGGATTGGATATAAAAATGGTATTGCATTAGGGTTGGTTATTTCAGCCATTGGTACTTTATTGTTTTATCCTGCAGCACAAACGGCTTCTTTTCCTTTAATGATTTCAGGTTTATTTATAGTAGGCCTTGGTTTTTCTTTACAGCAAACTGCCGCCAATCCTTTAGCCATAGTAATGGGCGACCCCCGAAAAGGTTCGCAACGATTGAGCCTTGCCGGTGGAGTAAACAATGTGGGGACCACCATTGGTCCTATATTGATTAGTTTTGCCATATTCGGAACCATAGCAGCAGGTAGTAAATCGGTTGCCAGTATTGAAAGTATAAAAACACCTTACCTTATTCTCGGTGCTGCCTTTATTATAGTGGCGGTTATCTTTAAATTTTCTTCCATTCCTGATAAAATACATTCTGTAAATGATGATGCCCCTTCTGAAATACCTGTGGCGGCTGAAAGAACGAGTGCTTTAAAATATCCGCAGTTGGTTTTAGGTATGATTGGGATTTTTGTTTATGTAGGTGTTGAGGTGTCCACAGCCAGCAACCTGCCGGAGTTTATGAAGCAACATGCGGGTATCAATACCGACCAGGTGGCACCTTATGTTTCTTTATTCTGGGCAAGTTTAATGATAGGCCGTTGGACATCTTCGGTAGGTGCTTTTAATGTAAAAGGAGGGATGAAAACAATATTGAATTTCCTGATGCCATACATCGCATTTGGAGTTTTTCTTTTAGTAAATAAAATAGCAAGCCACGATTTAACTCCGTTTTACATTTATGCTTTTGTAATCATTGTTTTAATTTTTGCAGATATTCTGAGCAAAGGAAATCCTGCACGACAATTATTAATATTCTCCGGTTGTGGAATTACAGCCTTGTTCATAGGTATGCTTTCATCTGGCATGGTTAGTGTTTATGCATTCATAAGTGTGGGCCTGTTTTGTTCTACTTTATGGCCATGCATATTTACATTGGCCATTGCAGGATTGGGAAAACATACCAACGAAGGTTCCAGTTTTTTAATCATGATGATTATGGGCGGTGGATTAATCAGCTGGTTGCAGGGTGCCTTATCTGCAGATACTATTTTAGGAATACAATGGAGTTACCTGGTAGGAGTAGCCTGCTTTGCTTACCTGGCCTTTTATGCATGGAAAGTTAGTTCAATATTAAAATCACAGGGAATAGATTATGATTCAAAAGCTGGTAGCGGGCATTGATATAGGAGGCACCAACACCACTTTCGGGTTGGTGGATGAAGCAGGAAAAATACTTTACAAGGAAACTATTTTTACTGAACATTTCCCCATCCCCGAAGATTTGGTAGCGGTGGTGGTGGAGCATATTAACAAGGCATTGATTCAATTTGAAAACAAATATGAATTGGCCGGTGTGGGAATAGGTGCGCCAAACGGGAATTACTTTAATGGTTGTATTGTATTTGCACCCAATTTAAAATGGAAAGGAATTGTTCCTCTTGCCAAATTGTTTGAAGATAAATTAAAAGTAAAAACAATTCTTACAAACGATGCAAATGCCGCAGCAATGGGGGAAATGATATTTGGAGGTGCAAAAGGAATGAAAGATTTTATTTTCATAACTCTTGGAACGGGCTTGGGAAGTGGCATTGTGGTAAATGGTGAAATGGTATACGGGCACGATGGCTTTGCAGGGGAATTGGGCCATATAACTATTTTGTTTCCTGATGGAAGGCAATGCGGATGCGGAAGAAGAGGATGCCTCGAAACATATTGTTCTGCAACAGGAATTGTGACAACATACAAGGAATTCATAAGACGCAGCTTTCCGGAACTGGTAAAAGAGAATGAAAATATAACCGCCAAAGATATTTGTGAAAAAGCAAGGGATGGAGATTTCGTTTCATTAACAGCCTTTAAAATGACAGGAGATCTTCTCGGAAGAGTATTAGCCAATAGTGTGGCATATACAAGTCCCCAGGCAATATTCTTATTTGGAGGTTTGGCCAATGCAGGTTATTTAATTTTCGAGCCAACCAGAGAAAGTTTCGAAGAAAATCTGCTTAACATATATAAAAATAAAATAAATATTTTTCCCTCTCAATTAAAGGAAAATGATGCAGCCATATTAGGTGCAGCTTCGTTGATTTGGAAAGAAATAAAATAATAAAGTATGAAAAAAATTGTATTCCTTTTACTTAGTTTAATTTCAATTAATGTTTTTGCACAAGACCAGTTAAAAGTATTACCGCTTATTCCTTTACCAAAGGAAATGAAGCAACTGGACGATGAATTTGTTTTATCAGATAAGTCTAAAATAGTCTTAACGAATGATAAATTCAAGCCGGAGGTGGAGTATCTCAACATTTA
The DNA here is from genome assembly GCA_947479085.1 of Bacteroidota bacterium. Lineage (GTDB taxonomy): Bacteria > Bacteroidota > Bacteroidia > 2-12-FULL-35-15 > 2-12-FULL-35-15 > 2-12-FULL-35-15. Next base: position 222,016 of record CANJYB010000003.1, read on the forward strand.
TCTCAATAAAAATTATGGTTTTACATTACCGGTGATTTCTGATTTACCTAAGGAAGGAAATTATATTTACATAACGCAACCTGATGCTGAAACCGGGCATCCGGATAGCTATACCTTAAATATGAACCAGAATCAACTCCTGTTTATTGTTGAAAATGGAGAGGGCCTGTTTTATGGAATACAAACGTTGATACAGTTGCTTCCATTGGAAAAAGCAGCGGAGTTAAAGATTCCATGTGCAGATATTAATGATGCACCACGATATCAATGGAGGGGAATGCACCTGGATTGCAGCCGGCATTTCTTTTCAAAGCAGGAAGTGAAAAAATACATTGATTACATGGCCATGTATAAGTATAACCGGTTTCACTGGCACCTGGTGGATGACCAGGGTTGGAGAATAGAAATTAAAAAATATCCGCTTCTTACATCCATTGGTTCGCAACGAAAAGAAACCATAATTGGCAAACCTAAATGGGATAAGGATGGAAAACCTTCAAAAGATGATAAGTATGATGGGCAACCGTATCGCGGTTTTTATACCCAGGCAGATATAAAAGAGGTGGTGGCTTATGCCATGGCACGACACATAACGGTGGTCCCTGAAATTGAAATGCCCGGCCATTCGTTAGCAGCACTTGCGGCCTATCCTCAATATTCCTGTACAGGCGGACCATTTGAAACCTATACCAAATGGGGCGTTTCGGATGATGTGTATTGTGCAGGAAACGATTCCACTTTTTTGTTTTTGGAAGATATTCTTTCGGAGGTTATTGATTTGTTCCCCGGAAAATATGTGCATATAGGAGGAGATGAATGCCTGAAAGAGCGATGGAAAGCCTGCCCTAAATGCCAGAAAAGAATTGCAGATGAAAAACTGAAAGACGAGAACGGGTTGCAAAGCTATTTTATTACAAGGATAGAAAAGTATTTGAATTCAAAGGGGAGACAAATAATTGGCTGGGACGAAATATTAGATGGTGGACTTGCACCTAATGCCACTGTTATGAGCTGGAGAGGAATTAAAGGTGGACTGGCAGCTGCAAAACAAAAGCATGATGTTATCATGACACCCGGTCAGCCTTGTTATTTCGATCATTACCAGTCAAAAGATAAATCAAAGGAACCTCTTGCCATCGGAGGGTTTAACCCGATTGATTCTGTTTATGCTTACAACCCAACACCAATGACACTTCCGGAAGAAGGATGGAAATACGTGTTGGGAGCGCAAGGAAACGTATGGACGGAATACATTATAGATTTTAAAGGAGTAGAGTACATGTCAATGCCTCGTATGGCTGCATTGTCAGAAACCTTATGGACACCAAAGGATAAAAAGAATTACAAAAACTTTATTGAACGATTAAAATTGCATGCTAAAACATTAGATAAAATGAATGTGAATTATGCAAAACATTTTCTCACTAAAAAATAAGCACTCATGGAAAACAGAAGAGACTTTTTAAAAACCTCTGCATTGGCTGCAGCAGCTGTTTTAACCAACGTTCCCGGTTCAAAAGCGGAAGAAAAGGAAAAGATTATTAAACCGTTAACTGTAAAGCCAATTGTTGTCTCCACCTGGAAGTTTGGTATTGAAGCAAATGAAGAAGCATGGAAAATCCTTGCAAATAATGGTCGAGCTTTAGATGCGGTGGAAGCAGGTGTGAAAGTTCCGGAAAGCAATATGAAGGAGCGAAGTGTTGGTTTGGGAGGTCGTCCGGACAGGGATGGGCACGTAACGTTGGATGCCTGTATAATGGATGAGTTTGCTAATATTGGTTCGGTGGCTTGCCTGGAACACATTAAACACCCGATTTCGGTAGCAAGGGCGGTAATGGAAAAATCACCACATGTTATGATAGTAGGGGATGGGGCTTTGCAATTTGCATTGGCACATGGGTTCACAAAGGAAAAAGGAGTAGTGGAGGAATCGCAAAAGGAATGGAAAGAATGGCTGAAAACCAGTAATTATAAACCACCTGTTAATATTGAGAACCATGATACCATTGGAATGATTGCAATGGATTCGAATGGAAACTTTTCCGGTGCATGCACCACAAGCGGTTTAGCATATAAAATGCATGGGCGTGTGGGCGATTCTCCTATCATTGGAGCAGGTCTGTTTGTAGATAATGAAGTGGGTGCAGCTACTGCCACAGGTCATGGTGAAGAAGTAATTCGTATTGCCGGCTGTCATACAGTAGTGGAATTAATGCGCCAGGGTAAATCTCCACAACAGGCATGTGAAGAAGCAGTAGCAAGGATTGTAAAGATTACCAAGAACAGAGGGAAGGATTTAAAAGATATTCAGGTTGGATTTATTGCCATCAACCAAAACGGGCAGTACGGAGCCTATTGTGTACAAACAGGATTTAATTTTGCTGTTTACAATGGTTCAGGAAATACATTAATTGACTCGGATTCATTTATAAAATAGAAGTATTATTTTTCAAACCTTTATGAAACAAAAACTCGAGATAGCCTGCTTTAACCTTGAATCTGCTTTAATTGCGCAGGAAGGTGGTGCCGATAGAGTGGAGTTATGCAAGGACATTTCGATTGGAGGAATAACTCCGGATGAATCAGTGGTGAAAGAAGCAAGAGAAAAAATTAAAATTGCTTTAGTAGTCATGATTAATCCGGAAGGAAAGGAGTACATTTACTCTGATATGGATTTCGGAAAAATGAAAAAAAGTATTGTTGATTTTAAAGCAATGGGTGTGGATGGTTTGGTTTTCGGTATCCTTAATAAAGAGGGAACCATTAATAAGGAACAAAATAAAGAATTGGTTCAACTCGCTTTTCCTCTTCCCTGCACATTTCACAGAGCTTTTGATAAAGTTAAAAACCCCTTAGATGCGCTGGAAGATATTATAAATTGTGGCTTTAAAACCATTCTTACCTCCGGGCAAAAACAAACTGCAATTGCCGGAATAGATTTGTTAATTGACCTTGTAAGTAAGGCCAATGGCAGGATTGCCATAATGCCTGGCGGGGGAGTGCGCTCCACACATATTTCTGTTTTAAAAGAAAAACTGGACACTTCATTTTTTCATTCTTCTGCTATTACTGCTAGCACTGAATTCGCTGATGTGGAAGAGGTCAAATCTTTGAAGGCAAAGCTTTCTTAAAAAACATAAATGAAACTAATCCTTCTTTTCTTACTTGTTCCTTTGCTTGCATTTTCACAGGTAACCGAAAAGCCAATTAATAACCTGAATTGGCAGTTCCGTAAAAAAGGTGATAAGGAATGGTTGCAGGCAACTGTTCCCGGAACAGTTCACACAGATTTGCTGGAGAACAAAATTATTGCCGATCCTTTTTATGGTGATAATGAAAAGCAATTGCAATGGATAGAAAATGAAAGTTGGGAATACAAAACCTCCTTTGAAATTTCAAAAAAGGAATTCAGTCAGCAACATATAGAGTTGCAGTTTGACGGCCTCGATACCTATGCAAATGTTTATTTGAACGACTCTCTTATTCTTTCCGCAGACAATATGTTTCGTACATGGAACATTGATGTAAAAAAAACAATTCACTTCGGAGAAAACAGGTTGAAGGTTATTTTTTATTCAGCTGTAAAAAAAGGAAAGGAAGAAGCAGCAAAACTAAAATATACTTTGCCGGGTGATGAAAAGGTATTTACCCGAAAGGCCCAATATCAATATGGTTGGGACTGGGGACCACGATTTGTAACTTCTGGTATTTATAAAGGAGTAAAACTTATTTTTTGGAAAAATGTTAAATTGATAAATGTGAAATACAGTTTAATATCCATAAATGATAAACAAGCAGAACTTGAATTTAGATGTAAAATAAAATCAGATGTTGATGGTCAATTTACATTAGATGCAATCCGGAATTTACCCGAACTGGCCGGCAATATTGCCATATCTTCTTCTCAGCAAAATATTCAATTAAAAAAAGGAATGAATACCTGCGTGGTAACTCATACCATTAAGAATCCGCAACGCTGGTGGAGCAATGGATTGGGTACTCCTTTTTTATATCCTTTTTCCATAAAGCTTTCGGGCGATGGAAATGAAATGGATATTCAAAAGTTGAATGTTGGACTCAGAACCATTGAACTGGTTCAAAAAAAAGATACTATCGGAACTTCTTTTTATTTTAAATTAAATGGTGTGCCTGTTTTTATGAAAGGTGCAAATTACATTCCTCCGGATAATTTTTTACCCCGTGTTACCACTGACAATTATGAAAAAATAATTCAGAATGCAGTAGATGCTAATATGAATATGCTGAGAGTTTGGGGAGGCGGAGTGTATGCAGATGATGAGTTTTATAACGAATGTGATAAACATGGTATTTTAGTTTGGCAGGATTTTATGTTTGCCTGTGCCATGTATCCGGGCGATGAGCATTTTATTAAAAACGTTTCAGAAGAAATAAAGCAACAGGTAGTTCGTTTGAGAAATCACGCTTCACTTGCTTTATGGTGTGGGAATAATGAAATAGATGAAGGCTGGAAAAACTGGGGCTGGCAAAAGCAATATAAGTATTCACCAGTGGATTCTGCAAAAATAGCCATTGATGATTCCACTCTTTTTCAAAGCACAATTCCCAGTATTATTTCTAAAAATGATTCCCTTCATGCTTATTGGCCTTCATCTCCTTCCATTGGTTGGGGCCATAAGGAAAGTTTGTTGCAAGGAGATTCTCATTACTGGGGTGTATGGTGGGGAATGGAACCATTTGAAATTTACAAAGAGAAGGTAGGAAGGTTTATGACGGAATATGGTTTTCAGGGGATGCCTTATTATAGAACATTTAACAAAATGGGTTTAGTCAATAATGGGAGGGTTAAAAGGAAAGGTGTAAATATCGGTGACGAACAATTATTTAATTTGTATTTGCAAAGAAGTCCAATATATGATAGTTTAACAGAAAGAAAAGCAGGAATTGATTCAGCAATTCTTTTAGCTCATCAAAAACACCCAACAGGATACCAAACAATAAACGAATATTTGCAACGCGATTACATTGTTCCTAAAGATTTCGAAAACTATATTTATGTTTCACAATTACTGCAGGCGGAAGGAATGAAAACTGCCATAGAGGCTCACCGAAGAGCCAAACCATATTGCATGGGAACTTTGTATTGGCAGTTAAACGATTGCTGGCCGGTTACTTCATGGAGCAGTATTGATTATTATGGCAACTGGAAAGCATTGCACTATCAGGTAAAAAGAAGTTATGAGAATTGTATTGTTTCTATTAATGAAGAAGAAAATCAACTGAAAGTATTTATTGTAAATGATGAGTTGAAAGAAGGGAAAGGAATACTTGATATGAAATTAATAGATTTTAATGGAAATATCATATGGTTAAAGAAAATGAATATTGTAATTACATCGAATAGCAGTAAGGTGTATTTTTCAATTGACAAAAAGGAATTTGGCAATTATGATTTAAAGCAAATTGTATTTAATGCAAAGGTTGTGATTAGCAATTCGAAAACAGCATATTCAAATTACTATTTTTCGAAACCAAAAGATTTAGTATTAAAAAAGCCGGAAATAAAAATGGTACCTGTTGAAAATGAAGATGCGGTCGAACTATCCACTAATACTGTTGCAAAAGATGTTTTTTTGTTTTCAAAAGAAGACGGGGTTAATTTAATGGATAATTATTTCGACTTACTACCCAATGAAACAAAAAGGATTTATTATAAACGGAAAACTATCCGGGTAGCTAATCTTCCCTATTCAAATTCGCCTGTTGTTCCTGTTCCTGTTCCTGTTCCTTTTTCTGTTAAATCTCTATACGATACTTTCCACGAATAAGATTATTTCCTAATCAGTGAACAAACCTCCGTATCAACAAACTTCCCTTCAAAAAAGAAATTCTCTTTAAAGTAAGCTTCTTTTTCAAAACCTTGCGATACCAGTAATTTTTTGGATGCAATATTTGCAGCATCCAGCTTGGCTTCTATACTATGAAGATTCATGGTTTTAAAGCCGAAATCAATTACTGCTTTTATAGCCTCACCGGCTAATTTTTTATTCCAGAAATCAGGATGAAGCATATACCCTATTTCTGCCCGGTAATGTTCCTTTTCCACGGTATGATACCCTATCGTTCCGATTACAATGTCTTCGTTTTTCAGAGTAATTCCCCAGGCTATGTTGGCATTGCTTTTTATTCCATCATCTATTCTCTTAATCAAATCTTTCACCTCTTTCACCGATTTTGCGGTTGGCTTACCAATGTATTTCATTACTTCAGGTTCTTTCCGAAAAGTAAAAATATCATCTGCGTCTTTTTTTGTTATTCTTCTAAGCAGCAGTCGTTCTGTTTCCAGCACCGGAAAGGGTTTAAAATTAAAAGTAAGCATAGGCGTCTTTGTTTAGTATCAAAAAGGAAACAAAGATAATTAAAGCGGTGGAATCAGGAAGGAAGCTTTTAAATGATTAATTCTTTGTTAACTCGCTTGTTAACATACTAATGTTGTTAATTCAAAAAACAGGAATCTTTCATCAACCATCTTTTTATGTATCTTTGAACGATTAAAAAGTCATTAATAATCAGGAAAACAACTCAAAAAAGTTAATCAGTCAAAATGAAATTTTCGGCAAAACAAATAGCGGAATTACTGAAAGGGAAAGTGGAAGGCGATGAAAATGCCATAGTTTCCAGCCTTTCAAAAATAGAAGAGGGAAAGCAGGGTAGCTTGTCTTTTTTGTCTAATCCCGTTTACACCAATTATGTTTACGAAACAGATGCTTCTGTAGTAATTTTAAAACATAATATTGTTCTCGACAGACCATATAAACCTACACTCACATTAATCAGGGTAGAGGACCCTTATGGAAGTTTCGCGCAATTGCTTGAAATGTACTATGCCATTACTCAGGATAAAAAGGGAATTGAACAACCCTCGTTTATTTCCACTACAGCCACTCATGGTAAGGACTGTTACATAGGAGCTTTTGCTTATGTTGGGGAGAATGTAAAGATTGGAAATAATGTAAAGCTGTTCCCTCATTGTTACATTGGTGACAATACTACTATCGGGGATAATTGCACTTTTTATTCAGGTGTCAAAGTTTATCACGATTGCATCATCGGTAATGATTGCACCATTCATGCAAGCACAGTAATTGGAAGTGACGGGTTTGGGTTTGCGCCTAATTCAGAAAATAATTATAAAAAAATTCCACAAATCGGAAATGTAATCATCGAAGACCATGTGGAAATTGGTTCCAACACCTCCATAGACAGGGCAACAATGGGTTCTACCATTATCCGCAAAGGAGTAAAAATGGATAACCTGGTGCAGATAGCGCACAATGTGGAGATTGGTGAAAATACCGTATTAGCCGGTGGTTCGTTTGTTGCCGGTTCGTCCCGCTTAGGTAAAAACATCATGATGGGCGGACAGGCAGGAGTGGTAGGACATGTAAAAGTGGCGGATGGTGTTAAAATTGCCGGACAATCTGGTGTTGCTTCTACCATTGAACAGGAAGGTTTAATCGTACAAGGTTCTCCTGCTTATGAAATAGGTGCTTATAAAAGAAGTTATGTACTGTTCAGAAGTTTACAAAAGTTGAATGACAGAATAAGAACCCTCGAACTTGAAATTAAAAAATTATTAAACCCCTGATTATATTAATTAGCAGCATTCCTGCTACTCCCTATGCCTGAAAGCAAATTTATTGATGTTGAAAAAGTGCTGAAAGAAAAAGCACCCGGTTTAAAAAAATGGTTACCTCGATTTGTGTTGAATTGGCTCAAACGAAAACTTCACGAAGATGAAATAAACATTACTATGCACGAACTAAGGAATGTTTATGGTGTGGATTTCAATAATGGCTGTATCGAAAAATTAGGCGCTAACGTAGTTGCTATCAATTCGCATCATATTCCAAAAGAGGGCGGAATTATTCTTGCGGCTAATCATCCTCTTGGTGGTCTTGACGGAATGGCTTTTGTAAAAGCCATTGCCGAAGTACGTCCTGATATTCACTTTGTGGTAAATGATGTATTAAAGAATTTAAAAAACTACGGTGATGTTTTTATTGGCATCAATAAAATAAAATCCACTTCCGCTACTTCTCTTCGAACTATTGAGAGTGTGCTTGTCACTGACGAAGCCGTTGGGTTCTTTCCTGCTGGCTTAGTATCCCGCAAACAAAATGGTTTAATACGCGATTTGGAATGGAAAAAAAGTTTTGTCACCCAGGCTATCGACCATAAACGATTAATCGTTCCTGTTTTTATAGAAGGAGAAAACTCAAAGTTTTTTTATCGCTTTGCTAATTTCCGCAAAAAGATTGGAATAAAAGCAAATATTGAAATGCTATTTCTTCCCGATGAAATGTTCAAACAAAAAGGACATACAGTAAAAGTACATTTTGGAAAAGCATTCGACCCTTCACTTATTCTTGATAAGCGCATGTCTCACAAAGCATGGGCCGCAAAAATCAAGGACTATATTTATTCCGAAGCCTTTAAAAAAGGAATAGCCTTCCAAGATTTTATTAAATAACCACCCTTACTTAAAACTAATCGGAGGACAGCCAGCTTCAAATTTAGTTGGATATTGTTTTACAATATTATCCGACAGCATATCCGAAATTTCAAGCATATCACTTTGCACATGGTCATAAGTTATAACATCTGCATCATAATTCTGGGTCAGGCGAAATCTTACTTCATCAATAGTTAAGGTAAGATGATCATGAAGAATTAATTTCAGTTCCGTTAATGCGCAATAAGGATTTGCTTTGTTCAGAAACAAGGAGATATCATCAGCATTAGCATACCATTTAACAGTACTTGCATGCAATGCAGGTGTGTTTTTTAGTTTAGCATAATTAATTGCTTCCATCATTATTTCAATATGAGTTTTCAATAGTTTGCTTAACTCATTTCCTTTTGCTTCGCCATAATAAGCTTTCATCGCATTGCCTATAGCCACCTGATTTTGCATCAATCTTTTTATCGTCTGGTCTTTTCCCGGCAAACTGTCTACCATACACAGAATCACATTACGCGTCCAGTTCACATGCTCTTCGCAAAGTTTACGCATATTGGTTTTAAATTCATCAGCAGTAATATAAACCATTACCGGAGGCGCTGTTATTTTTATTTGCCCGAAAGATGGACTCGAAATAAAATTTGCCAGTAATACTATAATGGCAACTATGGTGTTTCTCGTTTTTTTCATTCTAAAAGTTTTTTGATGATGTGTATTTTTCACATCACAAAAGTAGGCAGGATTAAAAAGGTGAGTATTGTAAAACTCCGGCAATAAATTGCAACATTATTACTTCATACCTTCATTGTTTTCTTTTTCCAACACTTCTATTTCAGTCTTTTCCTTTTTTATTCCCTGCCTTAAAAAAGCAAAAAGGCTCATATACACATTCGCTATCCATACAAGTGCAAAACCGCCAATCACCAATCCCCGCCAATCATCCATCAACAATTTATAATCAGTAAGAAAAAGAAATAGAATAGTGACGTAATGCGAAAAACAATACTCACAGGTAAACAAAAAAAAGAATTTCCTTCTCAGTAAAGTTTTATCGTTTTTACTTCTTCTTCTACAATATTCCCTCGGTTCACTGAATATTTCCTCATGAGTTACCGTCCATGCCATGCATGCTATTGGCAAAGCCAATACAAACAACCAAACCACCTGCCCAGAAATATTCATTGCCGCAAAGTTCCCCAAACAGCAAGTTTAATCCCTTACATATTTTTCAAAATACATTTCATCATTCACATATCCATTCCACACAAATATATAATCTATAATAGGGCAGACACCTTACCGCCTTGTCTCACCATCCATCCCGCCTCTTCGAAGCAATTCCCCTCTGTGTGTTTGCATTTGCGTTAGCGAGAGGGGGTAGGGGGTGTGTTATTGTCAATGCCTGAATAAAGTTAACCGTTTTAACCGATTGATAATTATTATCAGGGCAGACACCTTACCGCCTTGTCTCACCCTCCTTCCCGCCCTCGCGCGGTATCTTTTTTTTCATCACCTCCTCCCTCCGAATCCGGTCACTGAGCGAAGTCGAAGTGCCACACCTTCCAACCTGTCCAACGAAAAAAAAGGATACTTCGCGCGGGTCGGGTGCAGATTGCAAGTCTCATACTTCGTAGCAACTTTTAATTTACTCCCCCAAAAAAACACAAACCACTCCAAAACTTTACGCAAAGGCTCTCCTCTCCGCACTTTGTTCCGAGTTATTCGGGATTCAAGGGGAAGGAAGGGCTGAGGCTAAAAGTCCCGAGCTATTCACAAGGGAGGTCTTGCCTTCTTCGCACTTTTCGGTCAATTCCCCTATCCTAATATTATGAATAGAAACGATGCCTTTCCAGATATTTTTTTACCCACAAACAAACAAAACTTTCCCCCTACATATTTTTCAAAAAAACTCCCCCTATATTATAGTATACCTCCACCCAACCCAAATTTCAAAAAAAAACCCAAAAATTCACTTTCTTTACCCCGAAAATCAACTTTCAATACCCAAAAACCAACTTTTACCCATCAAAACCAAAAAATATCCTTTCTCAATCCACACTTCTACCCTCCTGATTTTCACTTCTTCCCTCCTAATGGGAACTTCTCCTCTCGTAATTCTCACTTCTCTCTTTCCAATCGGAACTTCTCCCCTCATAATTTTCACTTCTCCCTCTCCAATCCGAACTTCTCCCCTCGTAATTCTCACTTCACCCTTTCCAATCGGAACTTCTCCCCCTCCAAAAATCACTTCATTTTTCAAAAAATTATCAAAAACCTAGTTAATCCAATAAATGAATTTTTACTTTTATATCACACTTAACAAAAAAACTCCCGTTACAAATCAGTAACGGGAGTTTTTTTATTTCTCAGCACTCACAACTTCTTCTTCGGATTATCCGCCAAAAAAGCCTTCCATCCCGAATAAGATTTTTCAGCACTCCCCGGTTTCCGCTGAAAATAATGACAAACAGCCGCAGCCAGCCCGTCAGTAGCATCCAGAAATTCAGGCGTTTCCTTAAAATTCAACAACGATTTCAGCATAGCCGACACCTGTTCCTTCGAAGCATTACCATTACCCGTTATCGACTGCTTAATCTTTTTAGGAGAATATTCCTGTATCGGTATATTTCTCGACAAAGCACCCGCAATAGCCACTCCCTGCGCCCGCCCCAGCTTCAGCATCGACTGAACATTCTTTCCAAAAAACGGAGCCTCAATAGCCAGTTCATCCGGTTTATATTCATCAATTAAAGCCACCGTCCGGTCAAATATCTTTTGAAGTTTCAAAGGATGGTTCTCTACTTTTTCCAACCGCAAAACACCCATCACTATCAGTTCCATTTTAGAACCTTTAATATGAATCAGGCCATACCCCATAATATTGGTTCCGGGGTCAATGCCCAAAATAATTTTATCTGTTGCCATTACTTCTCTACCTCTGTTTTTTTATTATCATTGTGCATATTATGAAACCAAAACCTCATAAACGTGTTTACAAAGTTATAAGTCTTTTAATAAAGACCGTAATTTTAATTTTTTCGTTTTATTACATCTGGCAAAAAATCTCCACTGCAAATAATACAGCAGGGTTTTCAGCCTTCCTCCAAAGCCCCAATAAAAGCTACCTCTACATCACCTGTTTGTTAATGTTTTTGAACTGGGGACTTGAAGCATTGAAATGGAAACTACTAATAGCAAAGTTTGAAAAAATATCTTTTTTAAAATCCCTTTCTTCCATCTTTTCAGGAATCACCATAAGCATATTTACACCCAACAGGGTAGGGGAGTTTGCTGGCAGAATTTTTTACCTCGAAAAAGCAGACAAGCTGCAAGCCACCATTGCCAGCATGATAGGAAGTTTTATTCAACTCCTTATCACTATTATTGCTGGCGGTTTAGCCTATTATATTCTTCAAAACAAATACGAAGATTTTTTTCAAACCGAACAATTCATTTCCACCAATGCCCTGATTCTGCTCGTTGTTCTTTTCTTCCTGTTTATTGGGCTTCTTCTTTTTGTGTATTTAAAAAGAAACAAACAGTTTATAAAATACCGCAAATACATCGAAGTGCTGTCTGTTTATTCATCCACTGAGTTGCTTACCATTGCAGCATTGTCCATTGTCCGCTATTCAGTGTTTTCTATTCAGTACTATTTAGTTTTACGATTATTCGGAATAAATGCCGGCCCTGTTATTTTCTTTTCTTTAATAGCCTTAACATTTTTTGTTACCTCCGTTATTCCTACTTTTGCATTAACAGAAATAGCAGTGAGAGGCGCCACAGCAGTTTACTTTTTCGGACCGTTATATCCCGATACTTCTGCCATCATAGCCGCCTCATTATTGCTATGGATTATTAATCTTGCCATACCTGCATTGGTTGGCGGTTTTTCAATTTGGAAGTTAAAATTCTTTAAGGAATAAAGTATGAACACAGTTATCGAAATAATTACCTGCATTGCTGTTCTGTTGTGTTTAATATACACAGTCATGATTGCCCGGTTTGGTTATGGCTGGATAATGTCGAACCCTCCCGCTTATGATAACAAGGACCACGATATATTTGTTACAATAATAGTTCCTGTTAGAAATGAAGCCGATTTTGTAGAGTATCCTTTAGATACATTGCTGAACCAAAGTTATGCGAAGACTCATTTTGAAATAATAGTTGTAGATGATCATTCCACAGACAACACAATCGAACTTATTCAAAAGAAATGCGCAGAACATAAACTTCTGAAACTGATAAAGAATAATGGCGAAGGGAAGAAAAGTGCCATTGAATCTGCAATTATAATATCAACAGCCGAATTGATAATTACCGTGGATGCAGATTGTTTTGTTACTGAAAATTGGCTTTCGGAAATAATATATTTTTACAAACAAACCCAAGCGAAAATGATTGTTGCGCCTGTTTATATTCCCGATAGTGACGGTGCTCTTTCCACAAAACTGCAATCGCTCGAGTTCATGGCCCTCATGATTAGTGGGGGAGGAGCGCTTTATTTTAAAAATGCAATTATGTGTAACGGTGCCAATCTGGCTTATACCCGCAAGGTGTTTTTAGAGGTAAATGGTTTTGAAGGCATAAACCAAACTGCTACCGGGGACGATGTATTGCTGATGTATAAAATAAAAAAGAAATATCCAGATGGAATAAAATTTCTGAAAAGTGAAAATGCAATTGTTTCCACCAACCCTGCCTTTACTTTTAACGAATTTATCAATCAGCGCAAAAGATGGGCATCAAAAAAATTCAACGACCTGAACACCGAAACGAAACTTACTTCCTTGGTAGTTTATTTTTTCAGCCTTTTTCTTATTGTTCTACCTCTTGCGGCTTTATTCAATCCTGTTGCTACCCTTGCTGGTTTGCCTGTTATTAAAATTTTCATTCTTCTTTTTGCAACCAAATGTATGATTGATTTTTTGTTATTACTTTTAGCCACTTCTTTTTTCAAAGAAAGAAAACTATTACTTTATTTTTTGCCCGAACAGATAATTTATATTTTTTATGTTGTAATAATTGGTTTCATGGGCATGAATAGGAACTACGAATGGAAAGAAAGAACCATCAATGAAAAGTAAAAAAGACATATCCTCTCAGTCGCTTTCTCTCATTGCCTGGCAGCGGCTCAAAAAAAACAAGCTCGCCATGTTTGGCTTGTTCCTTATTTCTCTTTTTGTTGTAATCGCCATTCTTGGTTTTCTCATTACCCCCGACAGCACGCCCGATGCAAACGAACAGCTGCTCGAAATCTCCAAAAAGCCTCCCGGATTTTCTGTGCAAATGCTGCTCATGAAAAAAAACGAAGAAACCCATCACATCAATTTTATTTCAAAAATGATGTATGGTCAAATATCAGATTACCGCTCTATACCCATATCCGAATACCGTTTTGAAGGAAACAATATTATGATCAAGGAATATTCTTCTGAGAAAAAGCATTTTATATTCGAAAAGGAAATCAATCTGGCGGATGCTGTTTATGCCCTTCAGGATAATAAACCTGTTCAGTTTAATCCTTCAACAAAAGAAATTACGTTTTATGAATTAGGAAATGCTACACCAACAAAAAAGACAACCACAGAATTACAAAATCAGATTATAAAAAACAACATTGTTACAAAAAAGTACATCCTCGGCACAGACCCTTCCGGTCGCGATTTACTCAGCAGATTAATGATTGGCACACGTGTGTCTTTTTCCGTTGGTTTTATTTCTGTTTTTATTTCATTATTACTTGGCATATTCATGGGCGCATTGGCAGGGTATTACAGGGGTAAGTTGGATAATATTATCATCTGGATTATTAATGTGGTATGGAGCATACCCACATTACTTTTAGTAATTGCAATCACCCTGGCACTTGGAAAAGGATTCTGGCAGGTATTTGTTGCAGTGGGTCTCACCATGTGGGTAGAAGTTGCCCGCGTTATCCGTGGACAGGTAATGAGTCTTCGGGAAAAAGATTTTATTGAAGCAGCCCGTGCTCTTGGCTTTAGCGACTTCCGTATTATTTTCAAACAAATTCTCCCAAATGTAATGGGGCCTGTGATCGTTATTTCTGCTGCCAATTTTGCTTCTGCCATCCTTATCGAAGCCGGTCTTAGTTTTCTCGGCATTGGTGCTCAGCCTCCCACTCCTTCCTGGGGAGAAATGATAAATGCACACCGGGGTTTCATCATTGGTCATTCACCCTACCTTGCCATACTTCCCGGCCTTGCCATTATGCTCATGGTACTCTCCTTTGTACTTCTTGGTAATGGTTTAAGAGATGCGCTTGACACAAAATTAAAGGACAATGCAATGATTTGATTTAAAAATGTAATCATTGGTCTGTTTATAATTTAAAAAGAGTTGTTGTTTTAATTCCTGGATTCCAAGGATAATAACTTAGGATTTACCTGCTGTGTTTTAAAGAAAAAAGATTTGGAAACGGCTGTTAGAATGGAAAATAAATGTAATATTGTTCCTTATAAAATTTAAGATTATGAAAAAGATAGTTTTTACAACATTGGTATTCCTTACTGCTAATGTGCTCACGGCTCAGCCTGTGGTGGAAATGAAACAAGGTACAGATTTAAAGGCTCCGCTGGGAAGCAATATTACTGAGATGGTGGGACAGGACGAAGAAAGTTTTTATGTCCGCAGAGGGGAAAAGCAATGGGCTTGTTTCATTGACAAGTTTGATAAAAAGACGTTGATGGCAAAAAAATCTACTGAACTGAAATTGCTGATGCCGGATGAAATGTTTTATGAAAATGTAAATGAAATAGATTACGAACTGGTGAAAGGGCAGGTAATTGTGGTGTTTGATGTGTTCAATAAAGAAAAGCGGAAGAAAGTATTATACTCCGTAAAGATTGATAAAAGTGGTTCCCTTGCCAAAGGAGGGAGAAATGAGTTAGGTTCTATAGAATGTAAATCCGGTGGAGCAGCCTCCAAAACAAGGTATAGTTGCAGGTTCACTCCCG
Source organism: Bacteroidota bacterium (assembly GCA_947479085.1). Classification (GTDB taxonomy): domain Bacteria; phylum Bacteroidota; class Bacteroidia; order 2-12-FULL-35-15; family 2-12-FULL-35-15; genus 2-12-FULL-35-15. The sequence continues at coordinate 237,499 of CANJYB010000003.1, forward strand.
ATAAAACAAAGTTTGTAGTTTTATTAAGTGGCGATAATAAGGAACTTGAAGATGGAAGCATAACTTATTTTGAGGCCGAAACACAGAAAGTGCTTTCTACTCATGCCTTGCCAAAAGATAATGTCGGAGATATAATTACAGGTATGACCATTGATCGGGTAGAGAATAACGGTGATGTCGCTGTTCATTTTACAACCGGTACAGAAAAAACCAAAAACCTTAAAACATATACTGCTACTCTTAAGGAAGGAAACAGCGCTTTTGATGATGTAAGTGATGAAGGGTCTTTCCAAGATGATACCAAAGTGAGATACACACCCTCAGAGTTAAGAACAAAAGATAAACAGGTATATGCAGGAATGTATTATGAAAAACCTACTAAGGAATATAATCATAAGCATCCGCCAGCATTTACTGTTGGGGTATATATGGGAATTATTGATTTAGCCTCGCATAAAATGACTGCTGAAAATTATAAGCCTTTGGAAGAAGATGCTATCAAAAAGCTTACCTATAGTGTGAAGGAAGGAAATGAAGAAATGCTTAACGTAAGTGACAAACATCTGATTTCTAAAAAGCTTTTGAGCATGGGAGGTAACTATTATTTTATAGCCGAGCATCAATACACCATAGTGGGAGAGGAAAAAGGCCCTGGAGGAACTCCGATAAGTAAAGTGGTTTCAATTAACAGGGAGTTGATAATTACTCAGTTTGACAAAGAGGGTACGTTTCAATGGCAACGTATTATTCCCAAATATTCTAAGGATGATGGTGATTATGATATGATAAAAAAGGATGGGAAATTGTACTTCCTTTATGCTGAAGATGCAAAGAATGATGGTTTTGATATTACTGGCTATACCGAACCTGAAAAGTATGAAGTAACAAAAGATGCAGGTAGCAACATTGTCTGTACTTCTATAGATGATATGGGTACACTAACTAAGCAGGTAATTGGCCAAAATAAAGCGAAACAATTCAATTATTTGCCGAATAATCTGAATGTATATCAGGATGAGGCAAAGACTACCATGATAGTTTTATTTTCAAATGGATTAAAGGCCAGGCTTGGTACCATTTCAATAAAGTAGTAATGGTTAGATTACTAACTATTGAACCAATGAACAAATTACTTACCTTTGCACATTAAAAAAAACGCTGAAAACAAATAATGAAAGGCTTATTGCAGTTTATTAAAGGTAAAACATTCTTAAAACATTTTATTTTATATCTTGTTGCTTTTGCTCTGCTCTGCTGGATTATTACCTTTTGGTTAAGTTCCTACACCAGTCATGGAGAATCCATTAAAGTTCCTGATTTTAAAGGGATAAAACTGAATGGCCTGGATAATTTTATAACGGACAAAAAAGTGCGTTATCTGGTTATTGATTCGCTTTACGATTTGAAAGCAGCACCAGGCTCTGTGGTAAAGCAGGAACCACTGCCTAACGAGGAAGTAAAGGAAGGAAGGATTATTTATTTATATGTAAATTCCGTAATGCCTCCGTCAGTGGTAATGCCCAAATTAATTGACCGTTCGTTGAGACAAGCACAGGCAATGCTCACTACTTATGGATTAAAATTGGGTAAAGTGAAATTTGTTCCGGATCAATGCGCGAATTGTGTGCTGGATCAGTTAGTTAAAGGAAAAAGAATTGTACCCGGTGAAGTGATTGCAAAAGCCACTGTAGTGAGTTTGGTGGTTGGGAAAGGGTTAAGTGATGAAGAAGTAGGTATTCCCTGCCTTTATGGAATGTCACGAAAAGAGGCACTTGCAAAGTTGGCCGATGAATCTCTTGGGGTAGGATTAATAAAATACGATACTAAAAAGGATACAGCAAAGGCTTTAGTTTACAGGCAATCTCCCGGCTGTGGCAGAGATAAGACTTTGAAAATGGGAACATCCATAGATTTATATTTAACAACTGATAAAAATAAAATACCTTTGATAACTGCTGATTCTTCAACTGCTAAACCAACTGATGATGATAAAAATTTTGATAAATAAAATAAACATAATTACTTTTTTTATGTTGCTATCCGGCTTTGTATATTCGCAAGGTCTGGTGGAAGTACCTTTACATGGAAATACTGTGCTTATTGATAAATGGAATGATATAAAAAATAACAAGGCCTATTTTTCGGCTCCATTTATGGGTACTACATTAGATTTGGATTCTACCAAATTTTATGACGATTTTTCATATCCGGGGCCTTTTCCTGATACTACTTTTTGGTTAAACTGTAATGTTTTTGTAAACAGAGATTATCCGGTAGCTCCCCGCACAATTGGTGTTGCTACATTTGATGGTATAAACAAATATGGTTATCCGTATGATTTTTTGGTAGGGCAAACATCTACCGAAATAGCTGATACATTAACCTCCAAAAGAATTAAGCTTAGCAATTACAGCCCTGCCGATTCGGTTTATTTAAGTTTTTATTGCCAGCCGCAGGGATTAGGAAATGCACCAGAACCTTATGATTCCCTAGTGCTGGAATTTAGAGAAATGCGTTTGGATTCTTTTCCGGATACATTATCTCATGTGTTTTATACTGTTTTAGATACCGTAATAAATGGAGTTTCAATATATACTACCCAGGATTCTTTCATTGTTCAAACCTTACATTTTCTTAAAGAAGTATGGAGAGATGTATGGGCAAAAAAGGGAGGAACTGTTCCTTCGGATAGTAGCTGGACCAGGGTGATGGTTCCCATTACCGATACTGCTTTCTTTAAGCCAGATTTCCAATTTAGATTTAAGAACTATGCAACCATAAGCGGTAACGGAGATCAATGGAGTATAGACGAGGTGTACATTGCAAAAAGCCGCACATGGCAAGATACCCTTAGAGAAGATGTGGCTTTTGTTTACGACCCACCATCCATGATAAAACCTTATTCTGCCATGCCTTGGAGGCATTACCAACCAACGTTTATGAGAGATACCGTTGATGTATTGTTGCGTAATAATTTTAATCAGGGTAAAAATGTGAACTTTCAATTTAAAGTAATGGATTATAATAATTCACCTATTTTCACCTCTTTAATAACTTCAGATAATGTTTTTCCTTATGTAACGAATGGTTATTATACCTACCATGCCTACCCTTTGCCAGTGTCATTAATACCATCAACTTTACCAGGGCCTGGTGATTATACTTTTGAATGCGATTTAAATACTGCACCTGATGAAAATATTTTAAACGATGTAGTTCGGAAAGCACAAAACTTCTCCACATATTTTGCTTATGATGATGGTACTGCCGAATCAGCTTTTGCCATGAATGCTACCCTAATTGGTGAACTGGCTGTGAGATTTACTACCACCGTTCCGGATACCTTACAAGCATTAGATATTTATTTTAATCCGCTTTGGCACGATGCAAGTTTATATACCGATGCCTTTAACATTAAAGTTTGGAATGATAATGCAGGGCATCCGGGTGCTGAAATATACAGCGACAATGCCATGACACCTTCTTATAATCAAATCGACTTTGCTCCAGACCATTTCAGACGATATCATTTATCTTCGCCAAAGTTTATGGGCCCTTCTACTTTTTATGTTGGCTTTTTGCAAAACACCAGTCAGGAATTAAGCGTTGGGGTTGATAAAAGAACCAACTCTCAGGATAAAATATATTATAATACGACAGGAACATGGTACAATTCGCCTTACCCGGGTTCATTGATGATACGCCCTGTGTTTGGCTCTGCTTACGAAACATCTGGTGTGCATTCCCCTTCTTCTAAAGATGTTTCTTTTTCTGTTTACCCTAATCCGGCAAATGATAAATTATTTATGAGTTATGCAGGCAATTCTGCAGATAAAGTTTTCTATACTATAAGCGATGTGTATGGAAGAACAGTGTTGGAAAAGAAATTTATGAATGATGAATATATAGATATATCGGGTCTTACCGAAGGAATTTATTTCATCACCATTAAAGATGAAAAAACAAGCACTACTAATAAATTTATAAAAATCAACTAAAATAATCTCCGGAGCCGACTAATGAATGAAGAAGAAAATGATGTACAGGATGAACAGGAAGACGGAGAATTATACGAACATATACGTGTAGTAGTTGATCCGGGGCAGTCGTTGCTTCGGATTGATAAATTTTTGATAAACCACACTAAGAACGCTACCCGTTCGAAAGTACAGCAATCAATAGAAAACGGTAATGTATTGGTTAATGATAAACCAATAAAATCGAATTACAAGGTAAAACCTAATGATGTCATTACTGTTGTTTTTGCTCATCCTCCAAGGGTTTTAGAACTTATCCCTGAAAACATTCCCATTGATATTGTATACGAAGATGATGACCTGGTGATAGTAAACAAACAGGCTGGCATTGTGGTTCATCCCGGATACGGCAATTATACAGGTACTTTGGTGAACGCATTGGTATATCATTTTCAAAATTTACCCGAACAAATAGCAAACTCAAAAGCGAAAGAAAAAAGCACAAGTACAAACGAACCCAATCAGCGCCCCGGCCTAGTTCATCGCCTTGATAAAAATACAACAGGAATCATGGTAATTGCAAAATCTGAAATTGCAATGGTAAAATTGGCCAAAGATTTTTTTGACCGTAACATGGACAGAAAATATGTGGCATTGGTATGGGGCGATTTTCAGGAAGATGAAGGCACCGTGATAGGCAATGTGGGAAGGCATTTGAAGGATAGAAAAAAAATGGATGTGTTTCCGCCCGACAGCGAATTTGGAAAACATGCGGTTACACATTACAAAGTTTTGGAACGGTTTGGCTATGTTACATTAATTGAATGCAAGTTGGAAACCGGGCGTACACATCAAATCAGGGCACACATGCAACACATAGGACATTCGTTGTTTAATGATGACACTTATGGTGGCGATAGGGTGTTAAAAGGAACTACGTTTGCCAAATACAAACAGTTTGTCGAAAATTGTTTTACACTTCTTCCCCGTCATGCATTGCATGCAAAGTCGCTGGGCTTTACTCATCCCGTTACCGGAAAATACGTTCACTTCGATTCTGATTTGCCGGAGGATATGATGGCGGTAATAGCCAAATGGCGAGGATACGCCACCAGCAATTCGCTGGAGGAATAACATTTGCTTTTCTTTTATTTTACTCCGTAAATGGGCATTTCGACCCAATTACCCTTCATTTTTCTATAAAATCATGTTTTTGACGTCAACGTCAAGGTTTATGACGTATCTGTCAAGGTTTATGACGTGTCCGTCAGCGTTTATGACGAGGCTATCAAGGTTTATGACGTATCGGTCAAGGTCTATAACGAGGTTATCAAGGTTTATGACTTATAATTCAACGTCTATGACGAGGCTGTCAAGGTTTATGACGTGTTATTCAACGTTTATGACCATTTTGTCAACGTTTATAACATGTCTGTCAAGGTTTATGACTAGTATGTAAAGGTTAATAACCATATTTTCTCACTCATAAACCTTTAATTTGCTTTTTTTAATAAGAAAATCTTTATTTTTGCAGTAAAAATAAAATTATGAAAAACAGAAAACACAGAGATGCCGATGTAATGGGCATAAACCTTGGGCAAATGATAGACGGACGGTTAAAATCTGAACGGCTTACCAAGGCAGAAATTACCAGAAAACTTGGGCGAAACGCTGGGGCTTTATATCCCATTTTGAAAAGACCTTCTATGCAAACTTACCTGCTTTGGGAAGTTTGCATTGCTCTTGGATATAATTATTTTCGCGATTTGGCAGAGGCTCTCGACAAAAAAGCGGGCCATGTTTTGGAGTCGGGTAATGTGCCGGATAAGGAAAAAATTGCCGCACTTGAAAAAGAATTAAGTGATTTAAAAGAGTCGCATTCTTATCTTAAAAAAGCGATTGATATGCTGGCTAATAAAGGTTAATGGGTTTTGCCTTGCTTTTCTCTCAGTTGTCTGGAGGTATGCTTGCTGCCATCGTGGCTCCATCCCGGAGGGCCTAACACATACATAATTTTTGATTTAAGAGACGAAGGTTTTCTTAAATCTTTACTGATATTAATCCATTCGTGAAATACCATTTTTAGCGGATGATAAGTTTTAATGTTTTCGGTAAGTCCATACACTACCGGGTCGTTTTCATCTTCTTTTACAAATGTGCCAAACCATTTATCCCAGATTATTAAAACCATCCCCATGTTTTTATCCAGGTATTTTACATTGCTGCCATGGTGTACCCGATGGTGAGATGGGGTGGATAAAAAATATTCAAACACTCCCAGTTTTTTTACCGTTTGAGTATGTATCAATATTCCATAAATCTGAGTGGCGGAATAAATAAACATAATATCAATGCCTTTGAATCCACATAAGGACAATGGAATAAAATAAATGAACCTGTACAACGGTTGAAATACGGAACTTCTAAAACCAACAGTGAGATTAAATTCTTCGGAGGAATGATGGGTAATATGCACCGCCCAAAACAATCTGCAATAATGGTCGATGCGATGCAACCAATAATACATAAAGTCTTCAGCAATCAGTAAAGTAAACCAATACAGAAATACATTTGAAATTACTCCCAAACGAAACTGAAAAAAATAATTGAGTACAATAAGGCATACGCCTCGCACAAGTATATCAAGGGAAAGATTTAAAACAGTGAGATAAACGTTGGCAAGTGTACCTTTGGTGGAGTAATAGTGCTTTTTATGAAAGTAACTGAAAAGTATTTCGGCACCAATTACAATTACATATATAGGTGTGGTAATGGCAATTAAAACGGCTTCCCGAAATTCGTTCATGCAACTTTCTTATTCGAAAATTTATTTACCCATAGTATCCATAACATAAAAATGTATGCATAAATAATTATGGTAAAAGTGTAAGCGTGATTGAATTCGGTCCAGGCTCTGCTGTGGGTGTCTAAAATGGCCAGAAAAACCAAACGCAATGCGTTTAAAAACTCGATGCTTAAAATTCCTGAAATGATGTATATCAATTTGTATTTCCAGTTTCCTTTGTAAGAAACAATAAAACCTGTAAATAAAGCAAACAGTACTATTCCATTGCAACTATCGCCAACCCAAAGACCACCACTACCATCTATACCAATTAACCTGTCGGCACCGGTAAATACGCTGTAGTTAAATAATTCCAATATCCATTTTGAAATGGATATAGTTACATCAATAACAAATAAATCAACGGTTTCTAACGGGTGAACCCACCAATAATAAACAAAATACCAGGAAATGTAAAAGAGGAAAATAAAAATTATAAACTTTATGCTTGGGTTTTTCAGGAAGGAAACATTCATCGTTCATTACAAAATAAAAGAAACCTTCCTAACAGGAAGGTTTCTTTTTTGTAAGATCATACATTTTTTTTCCACCAAATGCAGCACCTGCAATTAGTAAAAAACTAACTCCGCCATCTAAAGGTACAGGGCACGGAGGGAAAGGACCACCGCAAGGTTTAGCATGTCCCATGCCTCCACCCATTCCGGCAAAACTGTTTGATATAAATAATGGTGAACCAATCAGCATTATTACCAGCGTTAATTTTAATATCGTTTTTTTCATGATTATAGGATTTATTTCTAAAATTTATAGTTTGTTATTTTTTTATTTTACGAATTTCTTAATGATAGTACCTTTTGAAGATTCAACTTTTACAAGATACATTCCTTTGTAACCTTCAGGTAATGTTACATTAACTGTTTGATTAGATGCCTCTACATTGATAGCATCAACAATAGTCTGCCCAATCATATTGATAACACTTACCGAAGCTGATGTAATTTCAGCAAAGTTAAAGTTGATTATATTTCCCTGTATTGTAGGTAATATTTCCACTTCATTTACCGGTTTAACAATAGATGCAGTTGAAATTAATGATTTGCAGTTTCCTGATTTGCTGAAATGAATTACAAAGCGATTAGCATCATCACCAGCATTTAATTTGAATGAATAAACAGGAGTGGCTGTTAAATCAATTGTCTGATTTAATAATTTATCTTCCAATTTAACACAGGTAAATTCATTCAGGAAATCAAAACCTTTAGCTTCAATTTTATAGTACCCGGAAATTCCGGCAACTGCAGAAACAGGCATATCATAAGAAGTATTGTTTGCATTAAAAACATCAATCACAGATTTGTTACCATCAATAGTAGTATAGATACTTGGAGCAGCCATCATCGGGCTTTTTCTGAACCAGTGGTCTTTTCCGGCATCAAATCCATCTGTTGCATCTGTAGATGCAGCCACTTTCATAGTATGAGAAAATGTGTTGCGGGCATCGTTACCCGAAAGTTTCAAAGTAAAATAAGGCTCCACTTCTGTTGTTCTTAAAGAACTGTTGGTTGCTGTTGTTTTTGCACTTTCATTTACGTTCAATGTTGCAGAAGCATTAAGCGTATAAACCCAGAAACCCTGTGAAGAACCTATTACTGTTCCTGCTCCGAAATTAGTGTAGCTCCCTGCAGTATAATCAAACATATCAATAGTTGGGTCAAGGTTAGTAGAAGCAGCCAAAACTGAGTTCCAGGAAATACTTGAAGCAAAAGGGTTACCTACAAGATTGGAACTTCCGGTAGGGTAGGCTGATGTAAAAGAAATTAAACTGGTAAGGTTTTGATTTCCCTGGTTTGGAACTCCTATTGAATTTAAAGTCAGATTAGGAATACTTGAATAAAAGAAATCGTTGGAAAGATAAACTTCAAATCCTTTTCCAGTAGTTAAGGGATCACTTGAGGATGTTACAGGCACAAAATCATTCGAAGGCTCGTTCCAAGTAAAAGCTGACGGCTGTTGAAAAGGAGGATTGTAAGTATAGCTGATGGCAGGTAATTCATCATCCCAGTCAACAAAAGTTGAACCTTGAACCGGAGAAGATAAATCTGTCCAGGTCGTATCTCTAGCAGTTATAAAACGATTAATAATAAAGTTTCCACTCATTGAACTTCCGCTAACAACGGGCGCAATTCTTGCAGTTCTTGTTGCTGTAGAGATTAATGTAAAACTATTTCCATTAGTATTGAAATTTCCTTGGGACATTGTTAAAACATCATTCAAAACATAAATTCCACTGGTAATGGAAACCCCACCACTTGAATTATTAATAGTTAATTGCTCAAAAGTAGTTGTTCCGCTTCCGGATAAAGTTTGAGCAGAAGAACCATTAAATGTAACGGGATGGTTGGCAGATGCTGAGAAAGAACCGTTTTTTACCCAGTTACCTCCTACAGAGATATCGAAATTTGCAGAATTTAAAGTAGCTCCTGCATTAATTGTAAGGTTTTTGGTGCAAATAAGATTTTGAGTCAAGGCTTTGGTTCCAGAGCCTCCTGAAATAATTAAGTTGGAATAACTTGAACCTGCCATTGGTTTAGGCACATTTCCATTTCCATAATTAATAATTACAGTATTGTTTGCAGCTGAAGGATTAAATAAACCTGCTGCAGAAGTAAAACCGTTAACAGTTAATGTTAGTGTTGAGCCAGCACCATTTAACCAGGTAGAGGTAGCTGTAAGAAGAGATCCGCCCATACTATAAGTACCTAAGTTAGTAACTGTTCTATTTGCCGCCACTTGGGTAGTAGAACTTAATTTACTAATTACCGATGAAGATGATATAGTTCTGTTTGAATTAAAGATATACCTTGCTGTCCCAACTGTGGTTCCGGTAACTGTAAGTAAAGTGCCTCCAGTTCCGAACTGAATTTGTCCTGTCCCTTTTTCCTCTCCGGAAGAACTTAAGGTATAATTACCTATGCACTGTATAAAAACATTTGCTAAAAATTGAAAAGAACCATTTACAACCAAATGTCTGCAATTAGCAGTTGCCGAAATGGTGATATTGTGTCCCGCAAGTATTGTTAAGTCATCAGCAGTAGTTGGGATTCCTGCAGGAGACCATGTAGTGGCTGTGGTCCAAAGACCACTTGAAGCGGAAACGCGAGGGATACTGAAAGCACTTATTGAAATACTTAAAGTAAATAAACAAAGGGTAATAATCTTTTTCATAGTTGTTAATTTTATTATTGGTGCAAATATAAGATATTATTTTTAATTCCAATTTTTTTTTGAGACTAAACTTAGCCCTTAAAAAAATATTCACGACAAAAGCAAACCAATGCTATTTAACCGTTTTTAGTAAAAATAGTTATTTTCTTGCAGTTAAAACAATTACAAACCTGGTAATAACTATAACAAATTTAAAATTTCATTGCTTAAGGGATTGGTTGCTGAGTTATAAAACTTTATCAATATTCCCCTTTCATCAATTAAATATTTGTTGAAATTCCATTTTGGTGGCTCCTCGTTCCAGCCATTTTCTTTTTTGTCGGTCAACCATTTATAAACCGGATTTTGATTTATACCAATCACATCCGATTTTTCAAATAATGGAAAAGTAACATGGAAATTTAAACTGCAGAAATTTTTGATTTCTGCATTCGTTCCGGGCTCCTGTCCTCCAAAGTTATCGGAAGGGAAGCCCAGTACAATAATTTTATTTCCATAGGAAGAATTCAACTCGTTCAGTTCTGTATATTGTGGCGTATACCCACATTCGGAAGCGGTATTCACTATCAATATTTTTTTGCCTTTGAAAGTTGAAAAATCAATTTCATTTCCTTCTATGGATTTAATTTTAAAATCATAAAAGGAGGTTGCATTTGGATTCATAGAAATATTTTTTGGTCTTGTTTTTATTCCTTTAAGTGCAAGTGATTTCAGAAAAAAATACTTTAGTTTGGCTATTATCATTTTCAGTTTACAATATTTAATTTTGCAAACTTTATCAATAATTGTTTTTGTCCCACCCCCTCAAAAAAAACTGTTGCTTTATTGTTCGGAAAATCTCCTTCTATATTAATTACTTTTCCGTTACCAAACCTATCGTGTTGCACCTGCATGCCCACCTGCAAATGCCGTAAACTTTCGGTATCAAATTCAGAAGTGTTTTTTGAAGCAGCATTAGCTTTCACCAGGTTTTTGCCAATCACCGGTCGCTGGGTATAGGTTGGTTTTGCTTTACCAGTGGTTAGTTTTGGTTTGGATGAAAAAGCCGAATCGCCAAACATCCTGCCTGAATTTTCCAGCGGAAGTTCCACATATCTTTCATCCAGTTCTTCTATAAACCGGCTTGGTTCGCTGTATATCAAGTTACCCCATTTATATCGGGTGGTAGAATAGGAGAGGGTCACTCTTTTTTCTGCTCTTGTTATTGCAACATAAAATAACCTTCTTTCTTCTTCCAGGTCTGCTCTGTCGGTTAAAGCCATTTGCGAAGGGAAAAGATTTTCTTCCAGACCAACTATGTAAACATACTGAAATTCCAACCCTTTGGCAGCATGTATGGTCATTAAGGTCACTTTATTTCTATCCTCTTCTGTCTCCGCATTTTTATCTGCATCAGTCAGCAGGGCAATATCCTGCATAAAAATATCTAAGGTTGGTTCCTTAGTGATTGTTGATTGTTGATTTTTGATTGCTGATTGTTCTTCATTTGCAAAAAGCGATTCTATTTTCAATTCCTGATTTTCAACTTTTTTCTCTTTACTATCTTCGTCAATTTGAAATTTGAAATTTGAAATCTCCTCCTCATCTGCTGCAAAATCTTTCACATCAATTTCACTTTCCGAAAATTCTTTAATCCCGTTCAGCAATTCCTGGATGTTTTCATGTCGACTCACTCCTTCCGGAGATTTATCGGCATACAAATCTCTTAAAATACCTGAATGCACTGCAATGTGGTTTCCAAGGTCGTAAGCATTTTGATAATATAACATAGCCGAAAAACTTTTTATCATCGTTGCGAATTCATCAACTTTAGCTTTAGCTCCTGCATTCAAACCGATATTAAATTCATTAATATTTTCGACCACCTTCCAAAGGCTGATGTTATGGTCGTTTGCAGCTACCACTATTTTATCAATAGTAGTATCGCCTATTCCCCTGGCAGGATAATTAATAATTCTTTTCAGCGATTCTTCATCGTTATTATTTATTGTAAGCCGGTAATACGCCAGCAAATCTTTTATTTCCTTCCGCTGATAAAACGAAACTCCACCATAAATCCGGTAAGCAATATTTTGTTTTCTAAGCGCCTCCTCCATTGCTCTCGATTGCGCATTGGTACGATACAATATGGCAAAATGTTTATTCATTGCCTGCTCGTTCATCTTGGTTTCAAAAATGGAACTGGCTACAAAACTTCCTTCCTGGTTATCGCTTTCCGCCCTTACCACTTTTATTATTTCCCCTTCGGGATTAGCAGTAAAACTATTTTTCTTGAGCTGCTCTTTATTTTTCGAAATCACCGAATTGGCAGCTCCTACAATGTTTTTAGTAGAACGATAATTTTGCTCCAGTTTATACATGTGCAGTTCCGGATAATCTTTTTCAAAATTCAAAATGTTCTGAATATTGGCTCCGCGAAACGAATAAATACTTTGCGCATCATCACCCACCACACATATATTACGGAAGGCAGCCGCCAACTGTTTCACTATCACGTATTGCGAAAAGTTAGTATCCTGATACTCATCCACCAAAATGTATTTAAACTTATGCTGATATTTATACAGCGTTTTCGGGTAATCGCGAAGTAACACATTGGTATTAAAAAGCAAATCATCAAAATCCATCGCTCCTGCCTTAAAGCATCGGCTGCTATATAACTGATAAATAATCCCCATCTTAGGCTTCGAAGCCTGCCTGTCTTCTTCCTGTATTGTTGGGTTGTTAAGGTAAGCACTTGCTGCTATCAGGTTATTTTTTGCAGCCGATATCCGGCTTAAAATAGAACTCGGTTTGTAAATTTTATCATCCAGTCCCTGTTCCTTCAGTATCGTTCTTATCAAACTTTTGCAATCATCCGTATCATAAATAGTAAAATTGCTTGGATAGCCCAGTTTCTCGCCCTCATACCTCAGTATCCTTGCAAAAATACTGTGAAAAGTACCCATCCATAGATTCTTAGCTTCTGTTTCGCCCACTATCTTTGCAATTCTCTCCTTCATTTCCCGGGCTGCCTTGTTGGTAAACGTAAGCGCGAGGATATTAAACGGGTCCACTCCCTGCTTCATAAGGTGGGCAATTCTATAAGTAAGCACCCTCGTTTTGCCCGAACCCGCAACGGCAATAATCATCACCGGACCTTCTATACACTCCACCGCCTCCCGCTGCACCGGGTTCAATTCATCTAAATAATTCCTCGACATTAATTTTCCTTTTTTTTGGGAGCCCAAAATTACTCTTTATATAACGTTATTTATTACTTGTTGAAAAGTAGGGAAAGAAAGTTTCCTGTTTTCGTTTTCACAGGTACCATTATCATTAGGGCAGACACCTCACCATTTCATCGTTTTCTGCCCTCCTGCCCTCGCGCGGTATCTTTTTTTTTACCACCCCTCCACTCCGAATCAGGTTCTTTCCCAATTTGGAGGTTGACGTTCCATAAGACCTGTCCAACCAAAAAAAAGGATACTTCGCACGGGTCAGGTGCAAAGAGCAAGGGCCATACTTCGTATCAACTTTTAAATTGCAACCCAAAAAAATAACACATTTCCCTTCCCGACTCTCGGTATACCTATTCCTAACTTCAGGATATGCCTTCCCGACTCTCGGTATGCCTATTCCTAACATTTGGATAGGGCTTCCGCACACTGCAACATGCCATTCCAAACTTTCGGATAGGGTTTCCGTACAATGCAATATGCCATTCCTAACTTTTGGAATGCCAAAAACCGCAATACGCACGTTATAACGCATTATAATTTTTGTGTCGTGTTTTCCGGCTTTTAGATAAAAAACACGTTTTTGAGGCTTTTTTGCCTTTAGGTCTCTTTTGGAGGAAAAGGAATTTTTTATTCCACACCCTGGCTTTTAAAACCTTTCAGGTTTATACTATAATATATGTAGTAAATAGTTATTGTTTTTTTAACCCTATCACCAGCAACTTTCAAAAAACAGCCATCTTTACAGTATAATTCCTAACCCTGTTTTCCCGAAAAAACGAATTAAAAACCCTTACGTTCCAACTCCCTTTCCTAACTTTCTATCTCATAAATCCTGATAATTCAATAAAAATTTATACGTTTGTAACTGCATAAATAACAGGCAGCCTTTATGAAGAAAAAATTAGTTTCTTTTATTATACTACTAATACCGTTCGTATCCATCGGACAAATTATTTTTTCTTCTACCGAAAGTTCACGTTTTTTAACCACCTATACCAATGGTGCTGCCAACGATTCTGTTTTTGTTTTCTGTCAGCCATCGGCTGCTCCTGCACTATCGGCCAAAATGACCGGAGGCACAGCACCCTATACTTTTACCTGGTACCGATACAATACCACTACCCATTCTTATCCTGTAACACCGTATGCTACCATCGTGAATGCATCCATTTCCACCATTTCTTCCCTTTCTTCAGGCGGATATAAAGTTATCATAACAGATGCCACCAGTGCAGTAATGGGTTGTGATGTAGCCTGGGTTTGGAACATTAATATGACTCCCGATGCCGGAGCAAACTTATCTGCCTGTATTCCATTTTCGCTTGCGGGAACCGTGAACATGAACAATACAGGCACATTCAAATATTATAATCCCCAGGCGAGTTCGCTTACCATCGGTCCATCCACCACCATTTCCGTTTGCCTGGATGTATTGCATACGTATGTTTCCGATTTATCTTTCCACCTTATTGGGCCAGCCTCCTGCGGCAGTCCGAATATTATTCTTTCTGCCAATCCTGGTTCCATTGGTCAGGGAAATTTCTGCAACAGTGGAGATAACTGCAGCAATCTTTGTTTTTCGTCTGCTTCGGTGGCCAATCTTAATGTTTGCACTGCTATAGCACCCTTAACCGGAACCTATGGAAGATACGGAGCCGGAGCCGGAACGGCCATTAATTGGGCAGCTTTAAACGGGTGCAATGCTGCTGCTGGTGGTTGGTCCATACAAATTTATGATTGTTTTGCTTCCGATATCGGAACATTGACAGATGCTACCATTTCGTTTTCAAACCCGGGAACCTGCGGAACTGATAATATTTCCTATTACACAGGTATTGTTAATTCGGCCATTACGGATAATGCCTGTTCCGCAGGAACTGCTTCCCTTTTCAGTATTCCTGCAGATACCATTGGAATAACGGCAACCAATGTTAATACTTTTTTATGGACGGCATCGCCAGCTGTTACCATCAATAATGCAACAACACTTACACCTTCCATTCCGTCAACACTTTTTAATCCTACTACTTTTTTTCTCACTGTAAATAGCAATCGGGGATGTTCAAAAGTAGATTCATTGCATTTTACACCTTGTGCTGTGGCTGCGCCAATTATTCATTCTACTACTGCCACTTCTAAATTCCTTACAGCATATACCAGCGGTGCTGCCAACGATTCAGTATTTGTTTTCTGTCAGCCTTCAGCAGTTTCCTCTTTATCAGCCACAGGAACGGGAGGAACAGCACCTTACACATTCAACTGGTATTATTATAATACCAATGCTCATCAATACTCACTTTCACCGGTATTTACAACAACAGCTGCTGCCACATCCACTGCCACCAATCTTGCAACAGGTGGATATAAACTGGTAGTAACCGATGTCACCAGCTCCGTTGTTGGCTGTGATTATGCCTGGGTCTGGAATATTAATTTATCGGTAGATGCCGGGGCAAATTTCTCTGGCTGCGGTCCTTTTAGCCTAGCGGGAAGCATTAATAATAACAATACCAATACATTCAAATATTACAATCCTCCGGCAGACCAATTGATAATAGGACCTTCTACCAGTATTACAGTTTGTTTTACAGGAATTCATACATGGGTATCCGATTTGGCTTTTCACTTAATAGGCCCTGCTTCTTGCGGTAGCCCGGATATTTTACTTTCACCAAACCCCGGGGCAAACGGCCAGGCCAATATTTGCAACAGTAACAACGATATTAACGGATTGTGTTTTACTACTACTACGGGAGCAAACTTCGACCCTTGTAATGAACTTGGTGGGGTTAATGCTGGAACAACTGCTTCCAACTATTCCGGAACCTATAGTTCCTATGGCCCGGCAGCAGGAGCACATACCCCTATTAATTGGTCAGCTTTATATGGTTGCAATGCCTCCAATGGTGGATTTACTTTGCAAATATGGGATTGCGTAACCGGTGATGTGGGAGCATTAACCAATACTACCATTTCATTTACTGGGCCGGGAACCTGTGGAATGGCTAACGTAAATTATACTTCAGGAAACATCAGCTCTGCCATTAATGATGGAGCCTGTTCGTCTGTATTGGCTTCTACCTATACCACTACTTATCCGGTACTTGATACAACACCTATTATAGTCACCAATGTGGTTTCATTTGCCTGGACAGCTGTTCCGGCATTCACCATACCTAATTCAACCACCTCATTAACTCCTAACCTTAACCCAAATCCATTAGTTGATACCAGATTTTACCTAACGGTAAACGGAAATCATGGTTGCCCAAAAGTTGATTCGGTAATTTATGATTTCGTTGCTCCTGCTGTTCCTGCTATTACTCCTATATCCCCTTTATGCAACAATGCTTCAGCAGTTACCCTGTCTGCCAGTCCTGCAGGTGGTGTATTTTCGGGTACGGGAGTAACGGGGAATTCTATTAATCCGGCAGGATTATCAGGTAATATAACCGTTACGTATGTGGTAGGTTCCGGAGGATGTCTGGCTTCCAATACTTCAACGGTTGCTGTTACAGCGCTTCCAGTGGCTACTTTTAGCTATACAGGAACACCTTATTGTCAGAATGCATCTAACCCTTCTCCGGTTTTTTCCGGAGGAGGAGTAGCGGGTACGTTTACTTCGGCACCAGGTCTAAGCATCATTCCATCCACAGGACTTGTAAATCTTGCCTTAAGTACACCGGGAACTTATACAGTAACCAATACAATTGCAGCATCAGGCGCATGCGCTGCTGTTATTGCAACAGCCGCGATTACGATTACCTCAGTGCCTGTGGCAACCTTTAGTTATCCGGGGTCTACGTATTGTTTGGGAAGTGGAATAAATCCTGCTCCTGTATTCAGCGGTGGAGGGGTAGCAGGAATTTTTACAGCCAGTCCGGCAGGGCTAATCATAAATGGTTCGACAGGAATTATAACCACCGGGACAAGTGCAGTTGGAACTTATACGGTAACAAATACCATTGCAGGAGCAGGTGGTTGTTCAGGAACAAGTGCTACCGCTTCAGTTACCATTAGTACAGCTCAGGCTGCAACATTCGGTTATCCAAATGATCCATATTGTCAGGTAGGCACCAACCCTTTTCCCACATTCAGTGTTGGAAGCACGGCAGGTACATTCACTTCGTCCCCAGCGGGATTGAACTTTGTTTCCGCTAACACTGGTGTGGTTGACTTAACCAATACATTACTCGGAAGCTATACCATTACCAATACAATTGCAGCAACCGCAGGTTGTTTGAGTGCAAACGCTTCTGCCACTTTAAACATAACACAACTTCCTGAAGCTACATTTAATTATCCCAGTAATCCTTTTTGCCCAAGTGCAGGTGTTGTTTCTGCAAATTTTATCGGGGCAGGACAGCCAGGTGTTTTTTCTTCTTCATCAGCTAACTTATTGGTCGATGCCAATACAGGCGATGTTGATATCTCAGGAAGTTTGCCAGGAAGTTATTTTGTATATAATTTACTTCCGGCTTCTGATGGTTGTCCCGATGTACTTGATTCTGCTCAGGTTACTATCACCTCAAGTCCTGTAGCAACTTTTAATTATCCTTCTAATACTTATTGCAGTGGGGGTGCCAATCCTTCTCCTGTATTTACTGGTGGTGGTTTGCCCGGTGTTTTTTCTTCCACCTTGGGTTTGAATTTTGTTTCCACTTCCACCGGTGTTGTTGATTTAACAACCAGTTTAGGTGGTACCTACACGGTTACAAATACCATTCCTGCTGCAGGAGGCTGTCCTGCGGGAGTTGCTACATCAACTATTACCATTACATCAGGCCCTGTGGCCTCTTTTTCTTATCCCTCTTCTTCTTATTGCCAAAGTGGAGTGGACCCTTCTCCTGTATTTACAGGTGGTGGTGTGGGAGGAACATTTACTTCATCCCCGGCAGGGTTAGTTATTAATTCTTCAAACGGAATTGTTACACTGGCTTCCAGTTCAGCAGGATCATATACTGTTACCAATACCATTGCAGCTTCCGGTGGCTGTCCTCAGGTCGTTGCCACATCTTCTATTAATATTATTACGACTCCGGTAGCTACTTTTAGTTATACTTTAAACCCTTATTGTCAGTCAGGTTCCAACCCCTCACCAACGTTCAGTGGGGGAGGTTTTGCAGGAACATTTACTGCTTCCCCCGTTGGATTATCAATTAATTCAGTCACCGGAATAGTGGATTTAGCTTTTAGCAGTTCTGGCACATATACGGTTACAAATACAGTTTCAGCTGGCGGTTGCCCAAATGCAGTTGCTAACACAACACTCACCATTACAGCTTTACCTTTAGCAACTTTTAGTTATACAGGAGGAAGTTTCTGTCAGTCAGGAACAGACCCTTTGCCAACTTTTATTCCAGGTGGTACAGGTGGTACCTTTACAGCTTCTTCTTCCGGATTAATTATTAATTCATCCACCGGTCTGGTAACTTTAGCATCCAGTGCTCCGGGAACTTATACGGTGACTAATACTATAGCCCCTGTTGGAGGATGTCCTCAGGTGATTGCCATTTCCACTATTACTATTGTGGCTACACCGCTTGCAACTTTTAGTTATACCGGTAGTCCTTACTGTCAGTCTGCATCCAATCCATTACCTACTTTTGGTGGAGGAGCATTGTCAGGAACATTTACTTCTTCTCCTGCCGGATTATCAATAGATTCAAACACAGGTTTAATAACATTAGGCTCAAGTTCAGCCGGAACTTATACGGTAACTAATACCGTATTGGCAGGCGGTTGCCCTAATGTTATTGCTACTTCTGTTGTTACCATCACAGCATTGCCAGAAGCTACTTTTTCTTATACATCAAATCCTTATTGTCAGAATGGAACCGACCCATTACCAACCTTTAGCGGAGCTGGGGTAGCGGGTAATTTTACATCATCACCCGGAGGTTTAACTATCAATTCAGTTACGGGTCTTGTTACTCTTTTTGCGAGTTCAGGAGGCTCTTACACGGTTACCAATACAATCCCTGCTTCCGGAGGATGCCCATCTGTTGTTGTTTCATCTTCAATTAATATAACCACTGTTCCTGTTGCCACTTTCGGCTATACTTCAAGTCCTTATTGTCAGGATGCTGTTAACCCATCACCGAGCTTTAGCGGAGGCGGAATAGCTGGAACATTTTCTTCCTCTCCTATCGGTTTATCCATTAATTCATCAACAGGTAATGTTGATTTAGTGGCAAGTATTCCCGGAACCTACACCGTTACGAACACAATAATTGCGGCTGGTTGTTCCAATGTGGTTGCTACTTCTACAATTACAATTACTGCTTTACCTGTTGCGACTTTCAGTTATTTGGGAAGTCCATATTGCCAGAGCGCAACAAACCCTTTTCCAACTTTTAGTGGAGGTGGAATTGCAGGAACTTTTACTGTATCACCAGGCGGGCTGGTTATTGATGCGATTTCAGGTTTAATTACTTTAAGCACTAGTTCAGCGGGAACATATACCATTACCAATACAATTGCAGCAAGTGCAGGATGTGCAGGCGTTTCTGCAACTTCAACTTTAACCATAATTCAAACTCCGGTAGCAAGTTTTAACTATTCAGGAAACCCTTATTGCATTAATGCTTCAAATCCTGCCCCTTCATATACCGGGGGAGGAATAGCCGGAACATTTACTTCATCTCCTGCCGGGTTAACTATTAATTCTTCAACCGGAATAATTGATTTGACCACCAGTTTAGCTGGAACCTATACTGTAACTAATACCGTGCCTGCTGCCGGTTGCCCGGATGTGATAGCAACTTCTGTTATTACAATAACTGCACTACCTGTTGCAACTTTTAATTATGCTGCAAGCACTTATTGCCAGTTGGGAACAGACCCTTTGCCCACTTTCATCGGAGGTGGAATAGCAGGAACATTTACATCCTCAGCGGGATTGGTTATTAATTCATCCACCGGGCAGGTATCTCTTTCAACAAGTGTTTGTGGCACTTACACCGTTACAAATACCATTGCAGCAACGGGGGGGTGCCCTCAGATTACAGCATCCTCTTCTATCACAATTGTATGTGCGCCAATAGCTTCATTCAGTTATACAGCAACTCCATATTGTCAGTTTTCAGCTAATCCTTTTCCTTCTTTTAGTGGAGGAGGTGCTGCTGGAATATTTAGTTCTACTGCAGGTTTAGTAATAGATTCTTTAACCGGACAGGTAGATTTATTGGCGAGTATTCCCGGAACGTATACGGTTACCAATACATTTGCAGCGGGAATTTGTGCGGCCGTTTCTGCCACTTCATCCATTACTATTACTGCAGTTCCTATAGCTACATTTACTTATACCGGAACGCCATATTGTGCCTGTGGAGCAAATCCTTCTCCTGTTTTTTCAGGAGGAGGAGTAGCCGGGGCGTTTACTTCCACTCCTGGTTTATCCATTAATGGAATTACCGGAGTAGTTGATTTATGTGCAAGTACTCCGGGGACTTATGTTGTCACCAATACAATAGCAGCTTCTGGCGGATGCCCTTTGGTTGCAGCATCTGCAAGCATTACTATTATTCCTGTTAATGTCGGGACATTTAGTTATCCAAGTATTACTTATTGTGCAGGAGGAAGTAATCCTTCCCCTACTTTTAGTGGAGGAGGAATAGCAGGGATATTTACTTCAACCACAGGTCTGGTTATCGACTCCCTAACAGGGATTGTTGATCTTGCAACAAGTACCATAGGTTCCTATATTGTTACCAACAACCCGCCTTCTGCCGGAGGATGTTCTTCTGTTTCAGATACGGCAATAATTAATATTGTTGCCGCGCCAATTGCTACCTTTAGTTATAATGCAATTACTTATTGTCAGAATGCAACCAATCCATCCCCCATATTTATAGGTGGAGGAACTGGTGGAGTTTTTTCCTCTACGACTGGTCTTGTCATAGATTCAATCACCGGATTAATTGATTTGTTAAACAGTACCATTGGGACCTATACTATTAGTAATACTATTGCATCAATAGGAGGATGTTCTGCTGCAATTACGTTGGATACCATTACCATTATTGCTTCTCCTGTTGCGACCTTTAGTTATGCGGGAAGTCCATATTGCGTTGGTTCAGCTAATCCTTCGCCCACTTTTGGGGGAGGAGGAACGGGCGGAACATTTACTTCTACCTCAGGTTTGGTAATTGACACATTAACAGGAGTTGTAGACATTGGTGCAAGCACCCCCGGAACCTATACTGTTTCAAATACGATACCTGCAGGCGCTTGTCCATCGGTAACAGACACATCGGTCCTCATCATTTCTCCTTTGCCTATAGCCAATGCAGGGGCAGACCAGAACTTTATTTGTGGAAACTCTGCAGTTATTCTTAACGGTACACTTTCTTCTTCGGGTACCAACATTGTTTATTTATGGACCACTGTAAATGGTCATATTGTTTCAGGTAATACTACCACTTCTCCATCTGTGGACCTGGCAGGAACTTATATTCTAACGGTTACCGATACAAGTTCTCATTGTTCAGCAGGTGATACTGTTCTGGTTGCAGGAACTCCCGGACCTTCAGCTTCTTTCACTGCTAATCCTTTAACCGGTTCACCGCCACTTACGGTTAATTTTACTAATAGTAGTTCAGGAGGAAGTATTTTTACATGGACATTTGGAACAGGAGATAGTTCTATGGTTATTAATCCTGATTATATTTATACTGCATCCGGTACTTATACGGTCACCTTAATGGTTAGCGATTCGGCAGGATGTAGCGATACGGCATCTGCCACTGTATTTGTTTTTGATGAATATTCAATGGTGGCGGGAAATGTATTTACTCCAAACGGAGATGGAATCAATGATTTATTCTATATAAGTTCTGCCGGAATTGAGTTTGCAGAGGGGGATATTTATGACAGGTGGGGAATTAAAATGTTTACTTTTCATGCTGTCAAAGAGGGCTGGGATGGTAGAACAATAACCGGGCAGGAAGCACAACCCGGCACCTATTATTATATTGTAAAAACCATAGGCTTTGATGGCACTGAGCATGAGGAAAATGGATTTTTTGTCCTGATAAGGTAAGTTTTGTAACCGCATTTAAAGTTTAGGTGTGAACTACTATTATTCAAATTTCTCAACACATTCCCCCCAACCCATCACTAAACAGAAGGGTGATACTTGCTACTGAAGTAATAAGTACTTTATGTTTGGGTAGGTTTTCTATTTAAAGTGAAATTTAGGGTGAAAATAGGGGTTTCGTTATTGTTTCGGACGAAAGCCTAGCAATGGGTTTCATTTGGATTTTCAGAACTGGCTTAGATAAATATTAACGCTTTTTTCTGTTGTTTTCTTCATTTTCTGTGTTAGTTTTTTCGTTCTCCCTGTTAGTTTCTTTGATCGCACTCTCAATTTATTTGTTAGCTCCCTCAATTTATTCGTTCGCCCTCTCAATTTATTTGATCACACTCTCAATTTATTTGATAACACTCTTAGTTTCGCTGCACGCCCAATTATTTTCTTTATTAGCTTGTAAGGTTACAGATAATGAAAGCAGGTTTTGTAAATGCTTATTTTTTAACAGGATGTCATTTTCACTTAAGACGTTTTAGGGGATAATAATTGTTTTTCGTTCAAATAAGCTATGTCCTTAAGTTAAGTCGGGAAGGCTCAATTTAATAATTGAATTCGTATGTGTGGGAATAAATTGAATTTTCATATTAGATTCGTTAATTTGTTATAGTTTTTAATTATGTTTTTAAACTTCTTTTTATCAGCACTCATCATTTTGAGGGTTAAAATCAAATATTAACAATTCCTAGCTATTCGTCTAAAATAAATTGCATTAGTAAATTAAATTTGTATGTTTGCAACAAGTTATTCATGGTTAAGTTCAAACGGTTGAACTGCCTCCAATGAATTATTTTTTACCTGTGAAAAAACATTTTTTATTTCTTAGTGTTTTGAGTTTTATGGTTTCTGCACTTTGTGCACAAACGGACGCCTTGTTGGATAAGGTTCCTGTGGCATACCTTAGCTATAACGGGGAAAAGACCGGCAGTTATAAAGGAGTAATTGAATATTCCACTTCTTTTTTTGTTAAGCATATTGTTATGAACGAAAGTGAAAAACAGAAACATATTGCAACTGTTTTAAGTTTAAGTAAGTCATTTTCTAAATTGGAATTAAAAGATATAACAGAGAACAAAGACCCGAATGACAAAGGGTTAATGGTAATATTAGATTTAAAAGCTACCGATAATTCCGATCTAAGTAACAAAATAAAGATTTTATTGAACGAACTTAATATAAAAACAGTCAATCACTTAAATACAAATTACAAAATACAAGACTTTAAATTTTAAACATAACCAACCAACTATTATTTTAACATGAAAAAAAGATTACTATCCATCGCGGTTTGCTTGCTTCCTTTATTGTCAGTGGCACAACTTAGTAACACGCACATTGAAGCAAACGTATCTGCACCATTGCCGGGGCAAACTGCACCTTTTCCTCTTGCAGCAAAACCCAAAGTGGTTTTGTCGAGCGAAGTGTACGAACAAAAAAAGATGGCAGGAACGCTGGATGGAAATTATGATTATACCATTGTGAATAATAATCCCACCCCTCAGGTTCAAGTAAGCCAGGAACATTTGGATAGAATGAATTATGACCATAATGAAAAATCATTAACCAATACACAATGTGATTGCTTGGTTCCATTGGATGGAACCTTTAGTGTAGCTGAGTTTACTGGTGGTATCGCACCAGATTACAGAAACGATGACGGGTCAACAGCTTCTAAAGCATTACCTTTTACCTTTTGTTTGTACGGAACAAATTATAACAACTTTTTTATAAATAATAACGGAAATATTTCTTTTGGTTCAGCTTATGGTACATTTACCGCTACGGGTTTTCCTTCAGCCGGTTTTGTAATGGCTGCACCTTTTTGGGCTGATGTAGATACAAGAAATGCAGCATCTGGTTTGGTTTATTATAAAATTACACCAACCTATGCAATTGTAAAATGGCAGCAGGTAGGTTATTTTCCTTCAGCTGCAGATAAAGTGAACACCTTTCAGGTTATTATTACAGATGGTTCTGACCCAATCCTTTCGAACGGTGCAAACATTGCTTTTTGCTATGGTGATATGCAATGGACCACAGGTTCAGCTTCCGGAGGCTCTGGCGGTTTTGGAGGAACAGCTGCCACAGCAGGTGTTAACAAAGGTGATGGAATTAATTTTGCACAAATCGGACGTTTTGATCAACCAGGTTCTACCTATAATGGAACGACTACTTCTAGTGGCGTATCGTGGTTAGATAACCAATCTTTTTTCTTTAGTACTTGTTCAAGTACTAATATTCCTCCTATTGTTGCGGGTTTAAATAATTGTGATACTATTAGAATTTGTGGTCCAAATGACTCGCTTATTCTCTCTGCTTTATTTCTCTCTCCTGAATCAAGTCAATCTACTACAATTACGGTCAATTTAAATGGTACACCAAACTCCTCCGTTTTGTCGGTAATAAATGGCAACGTGGCGTTTGCCCAAGTACTTATTTATGCAGGTGCAGCTAATTATGGAAATAATGTTATTACTTTCACCGCCACTGATAACGGAATACCTGTTCAAAGTACGGTGGTTAACACAAATGTTTTTGTTGATACGACAGGATTAGCAGGTCTGAATCCGGTGATCAGTGGTGTACAGGCTTTATGCCAGGGAAGTCCAACAACCCTAAGTGTTTCACCAACAACTTATGACTCTTACTTATGGAATACAGGCTCCAATGGTACATCAATAACCGTAACAACTCCTGGTCAGTATTGGGTAACATCTTATCTTGCAGGTTGTGTGGTAACTAATCTGATAAATGTGGTGGCTACACCTGGTGCAACGTTCAGCTATGTTGGAACACCATATTGCCAGAGTGCGGCTGACCCTTCCCCAACTTACAGTGGAGTTGGCGCAGCAGGAACATTTACTTCTACTGCAGGACTGGTAATTAATCCAGCAACCGGTGTAGTAAATTTAGCATTAAGTACACCAGGAACTTATACGGTTACCAACTCTATTCCGGCCCAGTCTGGCTGTCCTGCGGTTTCTGCTACTTCGACTATTACTATTACTGCTGTTCAGGCAGCCTCTTTTAGTTATGTCGGAACCCCTTTTTGCCAGATAGGAGGTGTTAATCCTTCTCCAACTTATTCAGGTGGAGCTTTTGGTGGAACATTTACTGCTACACCATCCGGTTTATCTTTAGATGCAAATACTGGTGTAATTAATTCAGCATTATCAACTCCAGGAACTTATACTGTAACAAATACTATTCCTGCCGCTAATGGTTGCCCTCCGGCAACAGCGTCTACTCCTGTTACTATTAATGCTGCTCCGGTAGCAACATTTACATACCTTGCAAGTCCTTATTGTAAAAACGGAACCAATCCTTCTCCAACATTTTTTGGAGGTGGAATAGCAGGAACTTTTACTGCTACACCTGCCGGATTAAGCATTGTTCCAAATACAGGTGCCATTAACTTGGCAGCAAGTAATGCAGGAACCTATACGGTTACAAACACAATTGCTGCTACAGGACCTTGTCCTGCTCAAACAGCTACTGCAACTGTTACTATAACGGCTTTACCAGTTGGGACGTTTAGTTATATCGGTTCTCCATATTGTCATGGCGGAGGAGTAAATCCAGCACCTACATTTTCAGGTTCAGGGGTAGGAGGAACATTTACTTCAACTCCTGCTGGATTAGTTATGAATGCTTTGAACGGGGTGGTAAATACTACAACTTCTACTGTTGGAACATATACAGTAACTAATACTATTGCTCCTTCTGGCGGATGCCCTGCTGTTATTTCAACTTCAACAATAACAATAATACCTGCCTTAGATGGAAGTTTTAGTTATGTTAACGACCCTTATTGTCAGGGTGGTGCTAATCCTTTTCCAACATTAGCCACTAATGCTATTGGTGGGGTTTATAGTGGTGACCCGGGATTGATAATTAATTCAAGCACCGGGGAGGTTGATTTAACACAAACACCTCCTGGAACATATACTGTTAATAATACTGTTCCTGCTCAAAGTGGTTGTCTTTCTGTAACAGGAACTACCACCATATCCATTACGGAATTGCCAAGTGGTACTTTTGAATACCCAGGAAATCCATTTTGTCAGTCAGCAGGAATAGTTTCGGCTAATTTCATAGGAAACGGACAACCAGGAATATTTACAGCAAGTTCACCAAATTTAATTTTGGATCCGAATACCGCGGAGATTGATGTCACCGGCAGCGTTCCGGGAACGTATTGGGTATATAATTTATTACCTGCGTCTGATGGATGTCCGGATGTAGTGGATTCAGCGGAAGTAACGATTATTCTTTCACCTGTTGCCACTTTCAGCTATATTAATTCTCCATATTGTGTTAGCGGAACGGACCCATCCCCAACTTTTTCGGGAGGAGGAACTGCAGGGACATTTACTTCAACAGCAGGTTTGGTAATTGATGCAAATACTGGAACTGTTACATTATCCACTAGTACTCCCGGAACATATACAGTAACTAATACTGTTTCACCTACTGGATGTCCTACAGTTATTTCGACCGCAACTATCACAATTAATACAGGAGCTGTTGCAACTTTTAGTTATACAGGTAGCCCTTATTGTGTTGGGGGAGCAAATCCTTCTCCAACCTTTAGTGGTGGAGGTGTTGCAGGGACTTTTTCTTCAACATCAGGACTTGTTATTGATGCAAATACAGGAGTAGTTACTTTGTCTTCAAGTACACCTGGAACTTATACTGTTACCAATAATGTAACTGGAACAAGTGGTTGTCCAAACGGTACAGCTACAACTACAATAACAATTGCATCATCATTTGTTGCAACTTTTAGTTATACAGGGACTCCTTATTGTCAGAGCGGTATTAATCCTTTGCCAACTTTTTCAGGTGGAGGTGCCGCAGGAGCGTTTTCATCAACGTCAGGATTATCAATTGACGGAACAACAGGTTTAGTGGATTTGGCTTTAAGTACTCCTGGTACTTATACTGTAACAAATTTTATCGCTACATCAGGGGGATGCCCTTCTGTAACGGCTACTTCTACAATTACAATTACTGTCCCTTTTGTTGGTACTTTCAGTTATGCAGGAAGTCCTTATTGTACAGGAGGAGTTGACCCATCTCCAACATTCAGTGGTGGAGGGATTGCAGGAACATTTACTTCCACTCCCGGATTAATTATAGATGCGAATACCGGACTTGTAACTTTAGCTTCAAGTACACCTGGAACTTATACAGTTACTAATACTATTGCACCTGTTGGTGGTTGTCCTCAAGTAATTGCCACAGCAATCATAACTATTGGTACCGCTTCAGTAGCAACTTTTAGTTATACCGCAAATCCATATTGTCAGAATGTAAATAATCCGGCACCAACTTTCAGTGGTGGTGGTGTGGCAGGTACTTTCAGTTCAACTCCTGGTTTGGTAATTGACCCTGTGACGGGGATAGTAACCCTTTCTACAAGTATACCCGGCACATACACAGTAACCAATGATATTGCAGCTTCCGGAGGGTGTAATGCAGCAACAGCATCTGCATCCATTACAATTGTAGCTCCACCTGTAGCCGATTTTAGTTATGCAGGTTCTCCTTATTGCCAAGCAGGAACAGATCCATTGCCTACCTATCTTAATGGTGGAGTGGCTGGTACTTTTTCATCAACTGCAGGATTAACATTAGATCCGGTAACAGGTTTAGTAACATTATCTACTTCTACTGCGGGGACTTATACCGTTACAAATCAAATAACTTCTTCTGCCTGCGGAACTGTAACATCTACAGCAACCATTGTTATCCTAGGTTCTTTTACAGCTTCATTTAACTATCCTGCTGCTCCTTATTGCCAGAATGCTACAGACCCTTCTCCTACTTTTATTGGAGGTGGTGTTGCAGGTACTTTTACATCTACCACAGGTTTAACAATTAACCCAAGCACAGGATTGGTTACTTTAGCAAGCAGTACTCCGGGAACTTATATGGTAATAAATACGGTTTCTTCTCCGGGATGTACCACCGCTATTGATAGTTCTTCCATCACTATTGTACTTGCTCCATTAGCTTCATTCAGTTATACAGGTTCTCCATATTGCCAAAGTGCGAGTAATCCTTCACCAACATTTACCGGTGCTGCCACCGCAGGTGCATTTACTTCTACTCCTGTTGGTTTGACTATTGATGGAACTACAGGAGTTGTTGATTTGTTAGCGAGCACCCCTGGAACATATACTGTAACTAATACGGTAACAGGTACAGGAGGTTGCCCGAACGGAACAGCTACTTCAACAATTATTATCAGTGCTCCTCCGGTTTCCACATTTAGTTATACTGGATCTCCTTATTGCCAGAATGCACCGAATCCTAACCCTACCTTTTCTGGAGGAGGAGTTGCAGGTACATTTACTTCCACAGGAGGTTTATCTATTAATGCAGCAACAGGTGTAGTAAATTTACTAGCAAGCAGCCCTGGAACTTATACTGTTACTAACGTTGTAAATTCAGCAGGGTGTCCTTCAGCTACTTCTTCAGCTTCTATTACAATTACATTAGCACCAATTGCAACATTTAATTATACTGGAAGCCCTTATTGTCAGAATGATCCTAGTCCACTACCTACATTTACAGGAGGCGGTTCAGCTGGAACTTTTACTGCAACAGGAGGGTTAGTTGTAAATTCTGCTACGGGTCTGGTGACATTAACAAGTGTAGCTCCGGGAACATATACAATAACTAATACAATTGCTGCTGCTGGTGGTTGTCCTCAAGTGGTATCAAGTACTACTATTACAATTACGGCATTGGGTGATGCTTCATTCACTTATCCTGCAAATACTTTTTGCCAGACATCAACGACAACACCAACTATAACTTCTGCCGGGGGCGGATTTACTTCTACTCCTGCAGGATTATCATTGATTGCCGGAACAGGTCAGATTAATCTTGCCTCAAGTAACCCTGGTACGTATACTATTACATATACCTCACCAGGTAGTTGTTCAACAACAAGTACCCAACAGGTTACAATCAATGCTGCTCCTGCTGCCAGCGCAGGAAGTAATCAGACATTGGCTTGTGGTAATGGAACTGTTACACTTGCCGGCACCGGTGCATCCGGAGCTACTTACAGCTGGGCTCCGTCAGGTGGAATTGTTTCAGGTGGTACTACACTTACTCCTGTTGTAAACCAAGTTGGAACTTATACTCTTACCGTAACTGATAATACAAATGGTTGTGTTTCTACCGATGTAGTAACGGTAACTTCCACACCAGGACCGGTAGCCAGTTATACTGCTAACCCGACTTCGGGAACTCCTCCTTTAGTTGTTAATTTCTTTAATGCCAGTTCAGGGGCTACGTCTTATCTATGGTTGTTCCCGGGAGGAAATCCTTCCAGTTCAACTGCACTTAATCCTACCGTGACTTACAGTACTACTGGAACCTATACTGCTACTTTAATAGCGGCTAATGGTGGGTGTACAGATACTACCACTGAAACAATCATAGTATTTGATGGCTATACATTAATGATTCCTAACATATTTAGTCCGAATGGTGACCTTTCAAATGATTTCTTTACCGTTATTTCAACTGGTGTAGCTTCATTCTCCGGTCAGATTTATGACCGCTGGGGAGTAAAAATGTATGACTGGGTGGATGTAACAAAAGGATGGGACGGAGTAAATATGAACGGAGGTAAAGCCAACGATGGTACCTATTATTATATCATTACCTCAAAAGGATTTGATGGAAGTGACCACACCGATCAGGGTTTCTTTATGCTTGTGAGATAATAGAATTTTTAATAAAAGTTCACTGATTAAACGTGACAGATTGTAAAAATCTGTCACGTTTTTTTATTTTATATAACTTGCCAGAGAAATGATTTTATCAAATATCATATAAGGATTTACTATCAAAATAACGTCTTGTTTATAAGGGTGTTGATAAGTTGCCGCTGTTTTGTTGGTAAATCGCTAATTGTTTTGCACCTTTGTTGGCAATATTGAGTTTGCCAGGTTTGAAACCTTTTGGAATTTTAAAACGTATAAAATATAATAACGGAGTAAGAATTACTTATAGTTTGAAAAAAGAACTAACTAATTATGCTTTTTTAATACAAATAATTGCTAAAAAAAAGAATATGAAATCATTTTACCTTCGATTACTATTGCTGTTAGTATTATCCATTTCAATGGTTAAACCAGCGCTTTCGGCAAACAAAAAACTAAATATAGAATTTTACAGATGCTTGAGTCAAGCTTTGGATGATGCGGACCTGATTATTACATTGGTTAAAAGTCAGGCACATATGGATGCTCATATTTCATTTAATGGAAATGAAGGTTCGAAAGGAGTTATTAAAATTAAAAACGCAAAGGGTGAGTTGATTAAGCAATTTGAAATTGATTTGGTGCATGCTCCAAATTTTTCTGTTTTTAATCTGGACGAATACGCATTGGGAACCTATACCTTTGAGCTTATCACCAGCAATGGTATTCATGTTTCTCATTTAATTATTGATTAATATTATAAACAACATAAAATGAAAAAACTTCTACTATCCATTTTATTAGCATCAATTGGCTTTGTTTCTTTTGCTCAGTTGATAACTGCATTCACTCCCAGGTTTTCAGCAACTCAAAAAGGAGGAATAACTATCATAGGTAACACGGCTGCTGGTTGTGGTGCTGCTGTGTCTTCATGTCAGTCGCATACCTGTGCAACTGCCCATGCAGAGATTGCCCCGGCAGGAGTAGGGGTAGATAATGACTTTATTCAAACCTATATTGATATTGATGCAGACGCTTCAACTTTTATGTCGAGTAGTGATAGTTTAAGTTTGCCCTCCTGTAGTTTAATTTCATTTGCAGGATTGTATTGGGGAGCAGGCGGAGCAATTGGTGAAGCAGATGGAACCCGCTGGTCTACTAGGGCAAATGCTAAGATAAAAATAAATAACGGTGCTTATGTAAACATAACTGCTGATGCTACTTTTAATAACAATACCGGTTATAAATCATACCATAACTTTAAAGACCTTACCACAGTATTGCAGGCAGCCGGAATTCATGCCCGATTTACGATGGCTAATATGCCATTGCTTAATGACGCAGGTAGCACTACCAATCGTTGGGGAGGGTGGTCATTGGTTATAGTATATAGAAATGATTTACAATCTTTAAAAAATCTTATTGTATTTAACGGTTTAACGAATGTTTCATCAGGAAATGCAACTACAGATATTCCTTTAAGTGGATTTTTAACTCCTCCTACTGGACCTGTAAACCTCGAAATGGGGTTGGTTGCGTATGATGGTGACAGGGGGGTCTCAGCTTCTTCTTGTTCATCAAATTTTAAGGGAGATTCCCTTCTGTTAAGAAGTGCCGGTGGATTTGTGCCTATTTCAGACGCACGCCACCCAGCAAATGACGTATTCAATAGTTCATTAGCTATTAACGGGGCTGCTACTCTTTTTCGAAATCCATCTTATGGAAATACATTAGGGTTTGATGCGAGTATTTTTGTTCCGGATAATACAGCAAAAAATTATATAGCAAATAATGCAACTACTGCTACTATCAGACAAAGAACAGGGGGAGAGACCTATATTACCCAAGTGGTAACTTCTGCTATTGACGACTTTGAACCGGATAACAGAGGGGGATTAACTGTGGTAGATTTGAATGGTGGGACTGTTCAGGCGGGAGATACGTTAGAATATACCGCTACTATAAAAAATATTGGTTCGAACCCTTCTATCAATACTTATGTGGTGGATACTTTTCCATTTAATTGTATATATGTTCCTTCTTCCATGCGTGAAGTATATGGTTGGAGTCCCGGAAATAAATCAGATGTTTCAGGTGATGATGAGGGTGAATTTTACGCAGCAGCAAAAGCAATAAAAATAAGAATAGGTTCGGGAGCTACTGCAGTTACAGGTGGTGTGTTACAGAATTCAATAAATGGAGCTGACAGTACCCAGGTTAAATTCAGGGTAACTGCCAGTACAGATTGTATTGTTTTGATTTGTAATAATGTTATTGCCAACCGTTTTCATGTGGTCGGGACAGGATTTATTTCGGGTAATTCGTTCGATTCGGGCAGTAATCCTACTATATTTGATGGCAATGGTTGTCCCGTCCAGGGCACGACCAATACTCCCATTACCTCTATTGTCTGTCAGCCACCCACTGCATCTAATAATTCACCGGTCTGTATTGGAGGCAATATAAATTTATTCGTTCAGACTTCACCAAACGCTACATATTTGTGGAGTGGTCCAAATGGATTTACATCAACAGCACAAAACCCTGTTATAACTGGCGTGACTGCGGTAATGGCGGGAGCTTATACGGTTACCATTACTGTTACCGGAACCAACTGTGTATTTACAACTTCAACTACTTCCATTACCGTTAATCAAACACCTGCAATGACATCGTCTTCATCGGCAACTATTTGCAGCGGAACTGCTTTAAATATTCCTTTAACAGCAAGTTTGCCGGGTACCTTTACCTGGATAGCCACGGATAATGTTAATGTTACCGGTGAAAGTACATCGCTTCAAACTTCTTCCACTATAAACAATACCTTAGTAAATACTTCCACGGTTCCTCAAACTGTAACTTATACGGTGATACCTACTGCAACCACAGGAGGTTGTCCGGGCGCACCGCAAACGTTAACTGTAACGGTAAACCCAACTCCGGCAGTTACAAGTCCTGCATCGGCAACGATTTGTTCAGGGGCTACATTGAATATACCTTTAACTGCAAGTGTGCCTTCTTCTTTTACATGGATAGCGGCCAATAATCCAAATACAACGGGAGAAAGTACTGCACTACAAAGTACTTCAACCATTAATAATACATTAATAAATACTTCTCTTGTTGCACAGACAGTAACCTATACGGTTACACCTAATGCTACAACAGGAGGCTGCGGGGCTACTGCACAGCAAATAGTTACTGTTACAGTGAACCCGACACCAGCTATGACAAGCAGTGCTTCAGCAACTATTTGCAGTGGAGGAACTGTTAATATTCCACTTACTTCTTCAGTAGCAGGAACTTTTACATGGGTTGCTAATGACAACACAAATACAACCGGAGAGAGTATAACTTTGCAAACTACTTCCACTTTAAATAATACTATTATTAACACTTCCGGCATTCCGCAAACGGTAACTTATAATGTAATACCAACAGCTACCTTAGGAGGATGCGCAGGAGCCACACAAACTGTTTCTGTTCTGGTAAATCCAACACCAGTAATTACGAATCAAAATACTGCTGCTATTTGCAGCGGAGGAACGGTAAGCATTCCATTGACCTCAACTATAGCTTCTACCTTTACATGGATAGCGGCAAATAATTCAAATACAACGGGAGAAAGTACCACACTACAAAGTACTTCAACCTTATCTAATACAATTATTAACACTTCCGGAGTTCCTGAAACAGTCACTTATACTGTAATAGCTACTGCAACAAATGGCGGGTGTGCCGGGGCAAGTCAAACCATTACGGTAACGGTGAATCCAAAACCGGTAATGACTTCGGCTATTTCTGCAACTATTTGTAGTGGAACTGCGGTTAATATTCCTTTAACTTCAACTATTCCATCAACCTTTACATGGATAGCTGCTAATAACCCGAATACAACAGGAGAAAGTACAGCGTTGCAAACTACATCAACAATTAATAATACAATAACCAATAACTCAACTGTTCCTCAAACGGTAACTTATACGGTTATTCCTACCGCTACTTCAGGTGGTTGTGCGGGAGATGCTCAAACAGTTACTGTATTGGTTAATCCATCACCGGTTATGACTTCTACCAACACGGCAACTATCTGTAGTGGAAGTATAGTTACTATTCCTTTAACATCCAGTGTGGCTTCAACTTATACATGGATAGCTGGAGATAATCCTAATACTTCGGGAGAAAGTACAACCCTGCAAACAACA
>CANJYB010000004.1 GCA_947479085.1 Bacteroidota bacterium
AGTTGCACAGAGTGTATTCTCCGTAAAACTGAATTCTCTTTTTTTCAACACAGAGTTCGCGGAGTTAAAGGAGTTGCACAGAGTGTATTCTCCGTAAAACTGAATTCTCTTTTTTTCAACACAGAGTTCACGGAGTTAAAAGAGTTTCACAGATTGTATTCTCTATAAAACTCAATTCTCTTTTTTTCAACACAGAGTTCACGGAGTTAAAAGAGTTGCACAGAGTGTATTCTTTGAGAAACTGAATTCTCTTTTTTTCAACACAGAGTTCGCGGAGTTAAAAGAGTTTCACAGAGTATATTCTCTGAGAAGGAGTTAGAGTGCATTCTCTGTGAAACTCAATTCTCTCTGAGTACTCTGTGTTGAAAAAAAGAATATTCTCTCTGAGTACTCTGTGTTGAAATTTTATTCCTTTATCACTTTCCCATTTTTCACCACTCCATTTTTGTTTCTAACTTCATACATATACATTCCTTTTGATAAAGATTCTATGTTTAAAGTTACCATGTTTGTAAATGTTTGTTCCAATACTTTCCTTGAAAGTAAATCGTAAATAGCAACTGTTGATTGCTCATTATCATTTGTGTTTACTGTTAATTCATTGGTTGCAGGGTTAGGGGAAATGATGATGGTGTTTTCGGTTGGTTCGGTTATTCCTGATGTGCAAACTGGAATGCTTACAGGCAAATATTGTGGAGCATATAATCTAATATCATCTAAAATCAGTTCGGCTGAAACACCTGTAAACATTCCCCAATAGGTAAATTTAACAGTATGAGAAGGAGATGTCGCTTTAAACTGAATTAGAAATCTTCTACCTACGCCAGTTTGAATGGGATGGCTACCTTTGTTTCTAAGGAAAACATTCCCAAATCCAACATCTACTGCGAATAAGCCCTTTGTTATATTTGCGCTTCCGTAACCTCCCGCCCAAAATTCTAATATATAGGTATTACCCGGCACTAAACCTGTAACTATTTGAAATAAATTTATCCCCAATGTATCCCCATAAAATACTCCACTAATTGGGCGGCCTGCAGGAATGCCTAAGACAGAACATCCTGAACTACTCAAGCATGATGTATCGTAGCCATTTCCATTACAAAGCCGGCATGTTGAATTGCCAAAATAAGGGGCTTTAATACCTTCAACAATATATTCAGTAGTATTGTCAAAAAAGCAAGGAAAAGAAGAACTCCCTCCTCCAGTACATGTCCAGTTTGAAATATTACAATTATAAAGGTTTGAATTGGGACAAAACGAATAGTATGGTGGATAAATCCCACAAGTAGTATTCTCAAACCCACCATTCACAATCAAATTATTTGCACCAACATTTACACCTATCGAATCATTCTGCTCAAAACATTGCACACATAAAATTTGCGCATCAGAAAATTTGATGATTGAAATAAACAAAAGAAATAATGTAATGAGTTTTTTCAAGGCAAGAAGTTTTAGTAAATAATGAAAAACAAATGTACAATTATTATTTTATCACTCCTTCATCTTTAGCTTTCGCAATAACTTTCAACTTTTCCAAAGTTTTGAACTTTGGAAAAGTTTATACTACAAATGTACAATTATTATTTTATCACTCCTTCATCTTTAGCTTTCGCAATGGCTTGTTTTAATGTACCCGATTTTGAATTCAGACGGAATCTTTCTAAATGTTTTTCCACATTGTTTTCTGATTTGCCCGTTAGTTGCGTTATTTCATAAGTCGATTTACCTTCCGCTACATATTGCGCATGCTCGAGTTGCTTGGCAGTATACTTATTTAATTTAGGCAATAATTCAGAGGGTTTAATTAATTGTTTAGTGTTATTAATTTCAAATCGCCCCGAAACTTTGTTATCTTGCTTGAAATCGGTAAGGTCTGTAATACGCCCCAGTTCCAGTGCCGGAGCGCCATTGCTGTCCACTGCAATTATTCTTGCTTTTTGCAGCACTTTGATAATTTGTTTGTTCCCGCATTCCATGCGGTAGGTAGTGGTTATCCATGCTTGAGTTCTTTCTTCCCGTGGCAATTCATTTATTAATTTATATCCCTGTTTTAATGTAACGCATAAGCGGAGTTTGTCCTCCTGCAAAACAAGTTCCTTCGGGTATATCCATTTATCTTTAATTAGTAACTCGTTGTCATATCCTGTAATAAACGAAAAGCTATCGTTCAGAAAAATATAACACATATTATGAATATCAAGTATATAATATGCTTCTTCCGATTTTTTCAGGGTAGTAATAAGGGAGGCAAATTCTTTAGCAAAATTAATAGTTTCAATCCCAACTGTTATTTTTTTGAGCTGATTTATAAATTTTGTTATTTCTTTATCTTCCTTTAACGATTTAGCTTTTCCAATACCTTGCATTATCAAAACATTTTGATAAAGTACCGCATATTTGTTATTCAGAAATGGTGGGTAAAAACCCACCATTTTTGACTATTTATTTTTTTCATATTTGTAACGAAATAAAAAATACCAGTCGTTTTTTATTCAAAAAGTTCTTTAAAAAGCTAAAAGTGAAAATACAGGAAAGTGCTCCTGAAGATTATTTAGTACTTTCCGGAATTTGATAAGTACTCCTGAAGGTTATTTAGTACCTGCCAGAATTTGGAAAGTACTCCTGAAGAATATTTAGTACCTGCCAGAATTTGGAAAGTACTCCTGAAGGTTATTTAGTACCTGCCAAAATTTGGAAAGTAGTCCTGAAGAGTATTTAGTACCAGCCAAAATTTGGCAAGTGCTCTTGAAGAGTATTTAGTACTTGCCAAAATTTGTTAGTTTTTTGAAAATGGAATTTTTGAGATTTTAATTATATATAATAATAGTATAACTATAAATAAGATAAACCAAAACCTTCAAACTATGACATATTTCGAAAAACTGATGAAACCATTTTTTGTTTCCAAAATAATTATCCCGACCCGCTTATACAATTGCGGCAACTACACCCTAAACCAACTTATTGAAAACAACACAGCAGGCGAGTTTGATGATATAATAACGGAACTTACCACAGCCATGGACAACCTAGGAATTGATTTGGGAGACATAGACCAGCGGTTGAACATTCAGAAAAACAAAACCCTGAACAACGACCAGGTGGTGGATATGTTTAGAACCACCATGAGTGATAAAGAAGGAGTAATAGCTGATAAGTTAGGTGGCTTTAATACGGATGGGTTTCGCGAATTTTATCCAAACGGGCTTACGGAATATTCCAACGTTACTAAAACCGAAATGCCTATACTTACTAAACGGGTAAAAGATGTGGCCACTACCTATTCCACAGCCCTTGGCACCACACTTCGCAACTTGCTTCAAAGCTTTGAGCAAGCCTGGATAGATAGCCGAAATCTGCAGCAAACGCAGAAAGGACTGGTGAAAACAAGCCGAAGAGAAAAAAGGGCAGATATACTGGCAGTGAGTAAAACATTGAAAAAAACAATTGGAGTGCTGTGGGTAAAATACGATGGAGATGACGAGCAGGCAACTACTTATTTCGATTTTAATTTGCTATACAATTACATCCATCATCCGCATCAAAAGCTTAGCGGAGCAGTGCCCGCCTCGTCAAAAAAGGTATTGACCAATTTAGGTTTTAACCCCGGAGATTACATAAGTGTGAGCAACACCACTACCAATGCCACTTTTATAATTTACCTGGTGGCACATGCAGATGACGAACCTACACAAAGCGTGGAACTGGCACCCGGCAAACATATTAAAGAACTGGCTTCGCATTTCGGAAACCTAGATGGAACTTTTTTAGTAATAAAAAATATCAGCGATGTAAACGAAGCTACTTATATTGTGGAGTTTTTGCAATAGAGTATTGAGAAGTGCAAACCTTCAAGGTTTTCAAAACCTTGAAGGTTTAAAACATAACCATCCCGCTTTTGAAAAAGGGCGGGATTGTTTTTTTTGGAAAAAATAGTTTTAAAAAAAATCGGAAAGGTAAGGAGCAACCATGTTTAAATTTTTTCAAATTCTGTAAGTGGGAAAGATTATCGATAAGTGGGAAAATTTTATAAAAAGTGCGTAATATAAAAGGTAAACGATGTAATAAAAAAATAGGTGCATAATGCACCTTAATTAAGAGGTGAGTTCGGTAGGTTATTTATTTAAGAAATAGTTTACCTTTACTGGGAAATTAAAAATATAAACATGAAAAAAATATTTTTTCTACTTACATTCGTTATTCTCCATTTATCAATTTCCCTTTGTTATGCCCAAGCACCGAATTGGATATGGGCTAAAAGCGAAGGAGGGATTAATAGTGATGGGGCTTACAGTTGTTGCACGGATGCGAACGGCAATATAATAGTTGTAGGTCATTTTATGAGTCAAATCATTACTTTAGGGGCAACTACCCTTGCAAATGTCCATCCAGGCTGGGAAGATATGTTTATTGTGAAATACGACCCCAACGGCAATGTGCTTTGGGCAAAAAGCGCAGGAGGGGCTAATGATGATGTAGCTTCCAGTTGCAGTACCGATGCAATTGGGAATATAATTGTTACTGGTTCTTTTAATAGTTCCAGTATCACTTTCGGAACAAATACCCTGATAAATGCTGGAGCCATTATGATGTTTATTGCGAAATACGATAGTAACGGAAATGTAGTTTGGGCAAAAAAGGAAGGAGGAACAGATGGTAATGTTGAACCTGTAGATTGCGGCACGGATGCCATCGGGAATATCATTGTTACAGGTTCTTTTAATAATTCGGGTTTCGCTTTCGGAATAGACACCATGATAAATACAGGAAACGGTGATATGTTTATTGTGAAATACGACAGCATTGGCAATTTACTATGGGCAAAAAGCGCAGGAGGAACTTCTAATGATGGAGCTCTAGGTTGCAGTACCGATGCTGGCGGTAATATTTTTGTTACAGGTGTTTTTAAAGATACAAACATCACCTTTGGGACAACTACCCTCGCTAATGCAGGAAACTATGATTTATTTATTGTAAAATATGACAGCTTTGGCAATGAACTCTGGGCGAAAAGTGCAGGGGATTCACTTAATGATCTTGCATACTCTTGTAGCACCGATGCAAACAACAATGTCATTGTAACAGGTGATTTCAATAGTGCAAACCTTTCTTTTGGAAGTACTACTTTAGTAAATCCAGGAGGCAGTGATATTTATGTAGTCAAATACGACAGCAATGGAAATGTTCTTTGGGCTAAAAGCGGAGCTGGAAATTCTTTTGATGGTGCTGCCAGTTGCAGTACCGATGCCAGCGGTAATATTTTTGTTACAGGTTATTTTGAGAGTTCGAGTTTAACTTTTGGAACCACTACCTTGACAAATTCAGGATCCGAAGATATATTTATTGTAAAATACGATAGCACCGGCAATGTACTTTGGGCAAAAGGTGCAGGTGGAAATAGTCAGGATTTGGCTACCAGTTGCGCTACAGATATAAATGGTAATATAATTGTTGCAGGTCGTTTTTATAGTTCAAGCATAAGTTTTGGAGCAATTACTGTAGGAAGTTTGGGTAATTGGGAAATGTTTGTTGCAAAACTCAATGGAACAGTTGGCATTGAAGAATTTAATTCTGATAATTCAATTAACATCTCCCCCAACCCATTCTCTTCCCAAACCACTATCACTTTTAACGAAAACCAAAACACCACCACCATAAAAATAACCGACATCCTTGGTAAAGAAATAAAAACAATACACTTTTCAGGAAAAGAATGTGTGATAGAAAAAGGAGAAATGGAAAGAGGGATTTATTTTGTGCAGGTAATGGATGAACAGAAAAATGTAATAAATAAAAAGATATTGGTGCAGTAATGCAAACCTACAAGGTTTTAAAAACCTTGTAGGTTTAATCAACAAACAATCCCGCTTTTGAAAAAAGGCGGGATTGTTTTTTTTGAAAGAATAGGTTAAAAAAAATTGGAAAGGTAAGTAGCAACCAAGATTAAATTTTTTCAAATTCGGTAAGTGGGAAAATTTATCGATAAGTGGGAAAATTTGAAAAAGGCGGAGAATATAAGGGGTAAAAGATTAAAAAAATAAATAGGTGCATAATGCACCTTAATTAAGAGGTGAGTGCGGTAAGTTATTTATTTTGTGCAGGTAATGGATGAACAGAAAAATGTGGTGAATAAAAAGATAGTGGTGCAGTAACCTAAAGGTACCACCTTTTTAAAAGGTGGTACCTTTATTAATGTAAATAATAAATCCTCCTGTTCCTGAAAAAGGGCAGGAGGATTTGTTTTTAATAAATACAACAAATAAAATAATTAATTTCATGCAGTTTTAACAACGTGCATTAAAATGATTTTCCGAATCACCTTTTATTTTTGTTTTATTTCTGCCGGTTTATTTTCGCAGGTATTTACCGGAACTGTATTAGATAAAAACACCCGGAAACCCATCCCCGATTGTTTGGTTATTTTAAAAGGAACCACCAAAACTTCGGTAACTGGTACGGATGGAAAGTTCAGCATTTCCTTTCCAGTTAATAACCCAAACACCTCACTAATAGTTACATTAATAGGATACAACACTATTGAATATAAAGTATCAGAAAAGCGAAACGATACCATATATATGGTTTCTAAAAATATTCAACTGAAAGAAGTAACAATTACAGCAAATAAAAAAAACATACTGAACCCAAAGAGTACAGATGCCATATTGGATTTTGATTTACTGGATGATAACCTGGTTTTGTTAACCGCTGGCGATGGAAAAAACAATTTAAAACTTATTGATGATTTCGGAGAAAGCATAACCAGTCTTAAAGTTCATAAGCACAGCGAAAGTCTTAAGCATGATTGCATTGGCAATCTTCAGCTGTTCAGCCCCGATAGTGTATGGCAGGTGTTTTACGATTATGTGAAATTAAATTCCATGAATCCCTATTCTCTGGCCAATTACAATGAAATACTGGGGCATTGTGTCTGCTCTGATAATAACAGTTACTATTTTCAAAGCTTAACGTACCGAAAGCTGAGGACAGAATATTTTTATTACAAAGAAAGCGAAAAGGGCGTTAGGCATAGTCTTGTAAAGTTTCAGGACACCAGTAAAATAAGATGCTTTGAACTGGATTATGATTTACATTATTTTTTAAAAGTAAGACTCGACTCGAAATACACCATTTATAACGAACCGATAGATGTAATAAAAAAGAACATTGATACCTATCGCGAACAGTTGGAACTGGATTGGGCATACAATAAATGGTTGGGAAGTGTGGAAACGGAAATGGTAAAAACAGATTCAAACTTGTTCATAGTTAACTTTACAGATACCGTCATCTATTCGGTTGATAAAAGTAATAATGTAAAATTCAATTCCAAATTCAATGTATTAAGATATAGGAACCTGTTGCACAAGGTCTACACTGATCAGGAGTACAGGGAAAACTACCTGGTTCAGTTTGCAGATAACATACTGTCGGTAATTAAGTTTGATATAACTTCGGGCAAAGAAATCGCTAAAACCGAGATAGCCAATACTCCTTACTTGCCACGGAAAATTATTATTAACGGAGGGAAGGCTTATTTTATTCAAAAAAACCTGGTGGACGACCAACCCTATAAAGTTATTAAGTACTATCTCAATTAAATCCGTATCCCCATCTCTGTTATCTATCGGGTTATCGCTTTTTACCCAATTAACAAATGTAAGAATGGCTTACCGAACCGATAAAATCACTATTTTTGCCCCTCAAATAAAAACGTAAGTAGTAATAATGAAAACATTAGTAGCAAATTTTTCAAAACAATTAACAGAAGCAATAGCCATTGGCAGCAATGCAAAGCTAACTCCGGCTTCCGAAAAAATATCAAATGTATTAATCTGCGGATTAGGTGGGTCGGGCATTGGTGGCAGTATAGTTAGCGAGTTGGCAGCGGGCAATGCAAATGTGCCAATCAATATTTCTAAAGGATATTTTATCCCGGCTTATGTAAACCAAAATACATTGGTCATTATTTCCTCCTATTCAGGCAACACAGAAGAAACCCTGAACTGCATGGAACTGGCCATTGCAAAGAAAGCTAAAGTAGTAAGTATTACTTCAGGAGGAAAAGTAGCTGATATTTCGAAAGAAAAAAACCTTGACGTAATAATGGTTCCCGGAGGTATGCCTCCCCGTTCATGCCTGGGATATTCATTAACACAATTGTTTTTTGTTCTTGGGTTTAACAAAATAATTAATAATAATTACAAAGCCGAACTGGAAGCAGCTGTAAACTTGCTGGATACGGAAGAAAACAATATAATTGCAGAAGCAACAATCATTGCAAATAAGTTGGTTGGAAAACTTCCGGTAATATATGCCACTACTTATAACGAAGGTATTGCCATTCGTTTCCGTCAGCAGATAAATGAAAATGCAAAAATGCTTTGCTGGCACCACATCATCCCGGAAATGAATCATAACGAACTGGTGGGCTGGACAGAAAAAAATGATAACCTTTCTGTTATTTTGTTTTTAGATAAAGACGAGTATTCACGTAACCTTACCCGTGTGGATATTAATAAAGAAGTAATCAGAAAATATACATCACACATTACAGAGGTTTATTCCAAAGGAAATTCCGCAATAGAAAAGGCTATTTATTTTATTCACCTTGGCGACTGGGTTTCTGTTATTCTTGGCGATTTGCGTGGTGTGGACCTGATGGAAGTAAATGTCATCAACCATTTAAAATCC
This sequence comes from Bacteroidota bacterium, assembly GCA_947479085.1. Taxonomy (GTDB): domain Bacteria; phylum Bacteroidota; class Bacteroidia; order 2-12-FULL-35-15; family 2-12-FULL-35-15; genus 2-12-FULL-35-15. The sequence continues at coordinate 8,701 of CANJYB010000004.1, forward strand.
AAACTTTCGGAAATATAATTTAACTCAGATTTATAGTATTCTTCAAATCTGAAATCTTAAAATGCAACAAGTAAAGTTTATAGATTTAGGTTTAATAGATTATAAACAAGCCTGGGAATACCAGGAAAAACTGTTTGATGAAATTGTTGCTGTTAAAATAGCAAACCGGAATACGGTTTCCAATAACCATCCGGAAACACAGGAAGTAACCAACAATTACCTTATTTTTTGCGAACACCCTCATGTATATACCTTAGGCAAAAGCGGTGATGAACATAATCTGCTGGTAAACGAAACCGAGTTAAAAGAGAAACATGCCACCTATTATAAAATCAATCGAGGTGGAGACATAACGTATCATGGCCCCGGGCAAATAGTTGGTTATCCCATATTGGATTTAGATAATTTTTTTACTGACATTCATAAATACCTGCGATTCCTGGAAGAAATAGTTATTCTTACATTAGCCGAATATGGCATACAAGCAGGAAGAAGCAAAGGGGAAACAGGCGTTTGGCTGGACATAGATAACCCAAGCCGAATTAGGAAAATATGCGCAATGGGCGTGCGTGCCAGCCGCTGGGTTACCATGCATGGTTTTGCTTTAAACGTAAATACCGATTTAAATTATTTTCAGAACATTATTCCCTGTGGTATTTCCGACAAGGCTGTTACTTCTCTGGATAAAGAACTCGGGTATAAAGTAGACGAGGAAGAAGTAAAGCTAAAACTTAAAAAACATTTTTCTGAGTTGTTTAATTGTCAATTAATTTAAACATTAACAACAGTTCATTGTTATGAATAGAAAATAAAAGGTGATGGTTGCAATATTTTCAATAAAAGATTTAGAAAAAATATCCGGTATAAAGGCGCATACCCTGCGCATCTGGGAACAGCGTTATGGCATTATTAAGCCGGAGCGCACCGATACCAATATCAGAACCTATAACAACGAACAATTAAAGCAATTGCTCAATATTACCTTGCTTTATAACAATGGATATAAAATTTCTAAAATAGCTGCTTACAACCATAAGGAAATACTTCAGGAAGTAAATAAAATTGTTGATACTCAAATTAACCCTTCGGAACAGATTGATGGATTGATTATTTCGATGGTAGAAATGGATGAACAACGTTTTGAAAAAATTATTTCAACCAATATTCTGCAAAACGGATTTGGTCATACCATAGAAAAGGTAGTTTACCCCTTTTTACATAAGATAGGATTCATGTGGCAGATGGGCAGTGTTAATCCTGCTCAGGAACATTTTATATCCAATCTTATCAGGCAAAAACTGATTGTTGCAATAGATGGTCAGTTAATAAAGCCAAACGAAAGTTCCAAAAAATTCCTGTTCTTTCTTCCCGAAGCCGAACTACATGAAATTAGTTTATTATACTTTACTTATCTTTTAAAGTCTAAGGGGCATTTGGTAACCTACCTTGGCCAGTCAGTGCCTATAATTGATGTACAGAAAGTAACAGAAATAAAATCTCCTGATTACATTTTATCCGTATTTACCCATAATATGGAAGATTTGGAAGGATATATAAAGAACCTTTCCAAACTTTTACCAAAAGGTAAACTATTAATTTCCGGTTACCAGGTTATAAGCCTAAAACCGAAAACCCCTAAGAACGTTAGTGTTTTTAAAACTCCTGAAGAGCTTATAGCTCTCCTTTCCTGATATCTTCAATAGTTAAATTAAACTGTTTTCCTCTTTCTATCGTATGTTTCGTAAGAAGACATACTCCTTTTTGTTTTAGTTTAATCTTCGGATACAACTTCTTTTGTTTAAGGAATAGTAAAAATAGTTAAACAAAATTTACTTTTGTGTTTAATCTTTTATTACTTTTGTTCCACAAAACAAAATTTCATTTTCAAAACAATATAAAATGACAGCAATAGAATTTAACCAACAACTCATTAATCAGCAAACTCCTTTGAAAAACTTTGCTTATAGTTTAACCATGAATGCCGAGGAAGCAAAGGACCTGGTGCAGGATACTTATTTAAAGGCACTGATTTATAAAGATAAATTTGCGGATGCATCCAATGTAAAAGCCTGGCTGTATACCATTATGAAAAACACCTTTATTAATAAGTACCGGAGATCTGTAAAGACACGTCAGATATTTACCCAATCGGATGATTTGACTTTTGTGAAGCCTTCAATATCAGGGAGCAGCCATATACCGGGAGCAGAATCGGAAATAAATTTAAAGCATATTAATAGTACAATAGAAAAACTTGAACCGGAATATAAAGTTCCCTTTACCCGTTATTACGATGGTTATAAATACAAAGAGATAGCAGAAGAGCTTGTATTGCCCATTGGGACTGTAAAGAACAGGATATTTTTAGCACGCAAACGATTGATGACAGAATTAAAGGAAAATAGTTAGAATTTTTATGTTTAAATTATTTATATAACCATTAAACAAGAATAAAATGAAAAAGGATGAAGATTTATATATAAAAATAGAAGAAGAAGGTGATAATCATATACTGACTTCTTTAGAAACACCTTTAAGAGCAGATGCTTTTAAGTTGGACGATGAGCTGAAAATTGAATTGATTGAAGAGAAGTTTCGGGACATAATGAATATTCTGGGTTTGGATTTAACAGATGATAGCCTTTCCGGCACTCCGCATCGGGTAGCAAAAATGTATGTGAAGGAAATTTTCAGCGGATTAAATCCAGAAAATAAGCCTACAATTGCATTGTTTGAAAACAAATACATGTACAACGAAATGCTTGTAGAAAAGGATATTACCTTTTACTCAAATTGTGAGCACCACTTTGTGCCTATAATTGGCAAAGCGCATGTGGCTTATTTTTCAAACGGAAAAGTAATCGGTTTATCAAAGTTGAACAGAATTGTTCAGTACTTTGCAAAACGTCCTCAGGTGCAGGAACGCCTTACTATGCAAATTGCGAATGAAATGAAAGAAGTATTGAACACAAACGATGTGGCAGTTCTTATTGATGCGCATCATCTTTGTGTTTCTTCGCGTGGTGTGCAGGATAGTAATAGTAGTACAGTTAGTTCGGCTTATTCAGGCAAGTTTTTAAATGAACAAACCAGGAGCGAGTTTTTGAACTATGTTAAAAACCGATAATGAATAACAAACAGGAAATAAGTGTTTTTTGGTTTCGCAGGGATTTACGGCTTGAAGATAATGCAGGATTATATCACGCTCTAAAAAATAATAAAGCGGTGTTGCCGTTATTTATTTTTGATACGGAAATTCTAAATCGGCTGGAAAATAAAGAGGATAAAAGAGTTGATTTTATTCACCAGGCAATCCTCAGACTTCAAAATGAACTGATAAAATTAGGTAGTTCTCTGTTGGTAAGGCATGGTAAACCACTTGAAGTGTTTTCAGATTTGCTTAAAGAGTATAAAGTTAAAAATGTTTACGTTAACGAAGATTATGAACCATCTGCAATTGCGAGAGATAAAAACGTATCAGAGTTTCTTGAACAACATTCTGTAAGATTTTATCCCTTTAAAGACCAAGTAATATTTGCAAAGGATGAAGTAACCAAGGATGATGATTTGCCATATACCGTTTTTACACCCTATATGAAGAAATGGAAATATAAACTGAACGATTTCTATTTAAAATCTTTTACTACTAAAAAGTATTTCTCAAACTTTTTTAAAGTCTCTCCATTTCAAGTTATATCGCTAAAAGATATAGGATTTAAAGTAACAGGAATAAAACTAATTGTTCCTGAAATCAAAGAAGAAATAATTTCACAATATCATGACTTGCGAAATTTCCCTGCTATAGAAGGAACCAGTCGTTTAAGTGTTCATTTAAGATTTGGAACTGTAAGTATAAGACAACTGGCTTCAAAAGCAAAAGAACTAAACGACCAATGGTTAAATGAATTGATTTGGAGGGAATTTTACATGATGATATTATTCCATTTTCCACATGTCGTGAATGGCGCTTTTAAAAGACAATACGATGCCATACCTTGGATAAACAATGAAGAACAGTTTGAGAAATGGTGTAATGGTAATACCGGTTATCCTATAGTCGATGCAGGAATGAGAGAACTGAATGCAACAGGATTTATGCACAACAGAGTGAGGATGATAACAGCAAGTTTTCTAGTAAAGCATTTGTTGATAGACTGGCGGTGGGGAGAGGCTTATTTTGCAGGGAAATTATTAGACTTTGATTTATCAGCAAATAACGGTGGCTGGCAATGGGCAGCAAGTTCAGGTTGTGATGCTGCTCCATATTTTAGAATTTTTAATCCCACTGAACAAACCAAACGATTTGATCCTGAATTTAAATATATACGTAAATGGGTTCCGGAGTTTGAAGAGTTTTCTTATCCACAACCTATAGTTGAACATAAATTTGCAAGGGAAAGAGTATTGGCAACCTATAAAAAGTCTTTAACCACAGAAAGATAAATTGGAAATAATTTTTAAAGAAAATAGTTTAGTTTGTTTGTAACAAAACATTTTCTTTTACTAGACTTCTTAAGGTTTAATGACTAATTATAAATTTGTTTTTTAATTGTATATCCCCAAAAGTAACATTTGCAAAATAAATTCCATTCGCAAATCCTTCAGTATTAATTGTTGCAAGGTTATTATCTGTCTTAACTGTTTTTACCAGTTGACCTTTATTATCATATAAATTTATAACAACTGATTGACCATTTAATTCTCCAAGATTAAAGTTTAAGGAATTATTAGCTTGATCAGGAAATATGCTGAAAGAGGTGTTTAGTGAACTCGCTTCATCAATTCCAACAAAACAGGTCATTGGATAATTAAAAATGCAGCCGTTAAAATATATATTATCCTTTAAATAGATGGAATAAGGAAGTCCGGTAATAGAGGTATCGGTAGCAGGAATATTGTGAACCAATGTTGTTCCTGGTAATTGAGCAAAGTAATAATAAGCTTGATTAATATTGGCAATAGTATCACCCATATTATTCACCACCATAATGCTTGGATAATTTACCTGCCCGGAATTTAAAAGGCTTCTAATGGTAACATTCATGGTATGTGTCACGTTGTTAATAGTTATATCAGAGACACAAAAGCTTCCGCAATTAATCGTTTGTCCTTTGTTTATGGTTACTGATAAAAATAGTAAAGCAAATAAAACAGTAGTTTTTTTCATTGATTTATTAATAATTTTTGCCAAAGGTACACAAAGTATTAAAAATAGGTCTGAAACATAATTAGTATGTTTGTAAAAAACTAAAAAATGGTTTACGACAAACATATATTTATTTGTACCAATCAAAGAAAGGATGGTGCACTCAGAAAAAGCTGTGGCGAGTCTCACGGAATGGAAATAGTAGATGCTTTTAAGACAAAACTAAAGGAAAAGCAACTAAACGTTAAAGTAAGGGCTCAGAAGTCCGGGTGTCTTGATATTTGTGATTTTGGGCAAACAATTGTAGTCTATCCGGAAGGTGTATTTTATGTCGGAGTTGAGCTAAATGATGTGGATGAAATAATTAATGAACACATTGTTAATAATCGTCCTGTTAATCGATTAGTATTGGATAAAGCAAAACTAAAATGAATTTTTCCGATGTTTCCAAATATATCAATCGGCTTGATTTAATAAAAGAAACTGCCGAACAGATCATCAAAGACTTCGATATGTTTGGGATGGAAATTAAATTTTCCGGCAATGTATATAATGCATATCAGGAGTTATTCGAACAGATAGAGCCTCATATCAAGAAACTTATTGCTGATAATCAATCGAAGTTTATGGGAGTTTTATACAGAATAGATGTAAGTGATGTTCAAATAGAAAAAGCGGTAAACGAAAACTCTTCCGAGCCTTTTTCAAATATTGTTTCTGATTTAATCATTAAGAGAGAACTCCAAAAAGTGGTTATTCGCAATCATTATAAATCTAAATAATTGTTCCTTCATTTCCACTAAAAATCTTAATTTTGCATGCTTTATTAGAGTACAAAAAAATTATGATGGATAAGTTTTCATTTTTAGGCAATGCAGATACTGTAGCAATAGAAGAATTGTTTCAGCAGTATATAAAAGACAGTAATTCAGTAGAGGCTGATTGGCGACAATTTTTCTCCGGTTTTGAGTTCGCCCGAAAAAGCTATGAAGATAATGGCAAGATTCCTGAAAACGTTACAAAAGAGTTCAATGTTATAAATCTTATTAATGGTTATCGTTCCCGCGGGCATTTGTTTACTTTAACCAACCCTGTTCGTAAACGCAGAAACTATACTCCTACACTTGATATTGGAAATTTCGGTTTAACCGCAAACGATCTAGAAGTTGTATTTCACGCAGGAACCCAAATTGGAATTGGCGCAGCTAAATTAAAAGATATAATAGCCCATTTGCATCAGACCTATTGTCAAACAATTGGTGCGGAGTTTATGTATATCCGTAACCCGGAAATAATGCAATGGTTGCAGACAAAAATGGAGAGTAGCAAAAATACTCCTGATTTCTCGCGCTATGAGAAATTGATGATTTTGCATAAGTTAAATCAAGCAGTTGTATTTGAGAATTTTTTACATACAAAATTTGTTGGTCAAAAGCGTTTTTCTCTGGAAGGTTCCGAATCTTTTATACCTGCTTTAGATGCGGTTTGTGAAAAAGGTTCAGATTTGGGTATTGAGGATTTTGTAATAGGAATGGCTCATAGGGGGCGATTAAACATTTTGACAAATATTTTAAATAAAAAATATGAAGATGTTTTCTCAGAATTTGAAGGCTTTCTTTCAGAAGATGAAGAATTTGATGGTGATGTAAAATATCATATGGGTTATTCAAGCGATAGAATAAGCACTAATGGTAATAAGTTTCACATGAGTTTGACTCCTAATCCGTCCCATTTGGAAGCGGTTAATCCTGTTGTGGAGGGGATTTCTCGTGCCAAGATGGATTGGATACACAAAGGAGATATGAATAAGGTTTGTCCTATTTTAATTCATGGTGATGCAGCATTGGCAGGACAAGGAATAGGGTATGAAGTATTACAGATGTCGCAACTGGAAGGATATAAAACCGGAGGGACAGTGCATGTTGTAATTAATAATCAGATAGGTTTTACAACAAACTACCTTGATGGACGTTCAAGTACATATTGCACGGATCTTGCAAAGGTAACCCTTTCGCCAGTATTCCATGTAAACGGTGATGATGTAGAAGCATTAGTTTTTGTTTCTCAACTGGCAATGGAGTTTCGTCAAAAGTTTCATCGCGATGTTTTTATTGATGTATTGTGTTATCGCAGATATGGACATAATGAAGGTGATGAACCTCGTTTTACTCAGCCTATTTTATACAAAACAATTGCATCTCACCCAAATCCTAAGGATATTTATGTGGAAGAATTGATTAAGCAAAATATTATTGATAACGATTTTGCAAAGGAAACAGAAAAGAACTTCAGGGAGATGCTTCAGGAAAAGCTGGATTTTGCAAAAAAGACTGCTAAAACAAAAATCACTTCTTTTCTTAAAGGGGAATGGGATGGTTTTACTGTGGCAAATGAAAATTCGTTTGACAAATCACCAACAACGACAATAGATAAAAAAACATTTTTGGACATAGCCAGAAAAACCGTAGAGTTGCCCAAAGACAAAAAAATATTTAATAAGGTTCAAAAGTTATTCGATGATAGGGCAGCAATGATTACCAATGATAATTACGATTGGGCAATGGGGGAATTGATGGCTTATGCATCTTTAATGAACGAAGGACACAATGTGCGGTTTAGTGGACAGGATGTAGAAAGAGGGACATTCTCTCATAGGCATGCGGTAGTTAAAATTGAAGATACAGAAGAGAAATATGTTCCTTTAAATAGTTTTGGTGCAAAAGGAAGATTTGATATTTATAATTCACTTCTTTCGGAATATGCAGTTTTAGGTTTTGAATTCGGCTATTCATTAGCTGTACCTCGGGCATTAACTATTTGGGAAGCCCAGTTTGGAGATTTTTTTAATGGAGCTCAGATAATAATTGATCAGTTTATTACTTCGGCTGAATATAAATGGAAAAGAATGAGCGGGCTTGTAATGTTATTGCCGCATGGTTATGAAGGTATGGGTCCCGAACATTCAAGTGGAAGGATGGAGCGATTTTTAACTCAATGTGCAGAGAATAATATGCAGGTAGTAAATTGTACCACTCCAGCAAATCAGTTCCATATTCTTCGCAGGCAGTTAAAAAGGGATTTCAGAAAACCATTGGTTTGTTTTACTCCCAAAAAACTATTGCGATATCCTACCTGTGTTTCATCGATTAAAGATTTTACCGAATCAAATTTTCAAGAGGTGATTGATGATTCAAGCGCAAAGGTAAAATCTACAAAGAAGGTAGCTTTTTGTACCGGAAAAATCTATTATGATTTGATAGAAGCAAAACAAAAGGAAGGAAACGAAGAAATTGCAATTGTTCGTATTGAACAACTTTATCCATTGCCAATTATTCAACTTAATGAAATACTTTCAAAATATACTAACGCTAAGGAGTATATGTGGGTTCAGGAAGAGCCTGAAAATATGGGTGCCTGGGCATTTATGAACAGAAGGTTTAAAGAAGTGAATTTAAAGTATATCGGCAGAAATGAGAGTGCCAGCCCGGCTACCGGCTATGGAAAACTTCATACGCAGCAACAACAAAATATTATTAACAGCGTTTTTGAAAAGCAATTAGTAACTAAATTATAAGAGATGGCAATTATAGAAATGAAAGTACCTAGTCCTGGAGAATCAATTACTGAAGTAGTAATTGCCAGATGGGCTAAAAAGGACGGAGATTATGTGGAGAAAGATGAAGTGGTAGCAGAGATAGATTCTGATAAAGCTACTTTAACAATTAATGCAGAGGATTCGGGAGCTATTAAAATATTTGCTGCAGAAGGAGATACGGTAAAGGTTGGTCAGGTAGTTTGTTCTATTGATACCAGTGTGAAAGGCGAAAGCAAACCTAAAGCTGCAGCTGTTGAAGTAAAAAAAGAAGTAAAAGTTGAGGTAAATAAAGAAATTGCCAAACCCGAAGTTGTTGCAACAAATTCCAAAAGTTATGCTAATGGAACGCCTTCACCCGCGGCAAAAAAACTGATGGACGAAAACAATGTTCCGGCTGATAAAGTTAAAGCAACGGGAAAAGATGGAAGAATAACCAAAGGAGACGTTTTGAATACACTTTCAGCAGGTTTTGATTCATCTGCTGCTGCAAAATGGGGAGGAAACAGGGACATGGAACGCTCAAAAATGTCTCCTTTAAGAAAAAAGTTAGCTCAACGTTTAGTTGCCGTAAAAAACGAAACTGCAATGCTTACAACTTTTAATGAAGTGGATATGAGTGCCATTTATTCTATGCGTGCTAAATACAATCCGGCAATTGAAAAAAAGTTTGGAGTTAAGCTTGGTTTTATGAGCTTCTTTACAAAAGCAGTAACTGAAGCATTGAATCATTTTCCGGCAGTAAACGCAATGATAGATGGTGAAGAAATCGTGTATCATAAATATGCAGATATAGGAATTGCAGTAAGCGCCCCAAAGGGATTAGTTGTTCCTGTGGTTAGAAATGCTGAACAAATGAGTCTTGCCGAAATTGAAACAGCAATTAAAAATCTGGCAATAAAAGCACGGGACAATAAAATTACTCTTGAAGATATGACAGGAGGAACATTTACCATTACTAATGGTGGTGTGTTTGGTTCGATGATGAGCACTCCAATTATTAATCCTCCACAAAGTGCTATTCTTGGAATGCATAATGTGGTAGATCGCCCTGTTGCAATTAATGGCCAAGTGGTTATCAGACCAATGATGTATGTTGCTTTATCTTATGATCATCGGATAATTGACGGACGAGAGTCAGTTGGTTTTTTAGTGAAAGTAAAAGAGATGTTGGAAAATCCTGTGAAGATGTTATTTGGTGGAAAAGATCCAAATGAGATTGTTTTGGGATTGTAAATAAAAAAGAATTATTTACCAAAAGAGGGGTTGCGCAAAAAGCGCAACCCCTCTTTTATTTTTTTACAACTATATCGTATTTTAATTCAAGAATCTCTTTAAGCGCATCGTCAATATAGTCAGTACCAATTTCAAGGGGTAAAAACATTCCAGAGTCTGGCAAAGGGTCAACATACAGCACTTTTATTTCCTTGTTTTTTTTTGCTTTTATAAGAGACCCGATTAAATTATCATATTGCCTGGCATATAAACTTGTGGTGTTATATTGGAGAAAGAGGTAGAATAAAAGGGAAAGGGAAATTATAAATGGAAGGAGAACCGCAATTGTACTTTTAAGAAGTAAGCTTTGGAAACGGATTTGATACCCAACTATCAAAAACACTAAACAAAAAAGGGCAAATAATGAGAAACTTGTGAACGTCCATCCCCTGAGAGGAATACTATAATAACGAAGAAAAAGAATCTGGAACAAATAGGTAATAATTATAGAAAGCAATAATGGGATGCAACCAAACAATAGAACTTTTTTAAATCGTTTGTTTTTTTCATAAGCACTTGAATTGCTTCTGATTTTCATACCTAATAATATCCACAGTGAAGCTAAGCCAAGGCCAATGAGATATTTTTTTTGAGCAAATTCTTTTCCACTTAAAGGAAACTCTGTATTAGTTGATGAAACTGAGGTTATCAGCAAATGGTCTCTAACATACGTTTTCCTTCTTTTTAGATTTCCCGGTGCACTAACAGTAACTATTAGAGCAATAAAAAATAGTATGAATGCAATGCCAAAACGTTTTACAAAGTAGTTACTTCTAAAATCAGAAAGAGAAATTATTTTTCTATAAAATAAATAAATGAAAGAGAATAATGTAAGTGCTCCAAAAATTAGTGAATATATTTCGTAGCTTCCTCCAAGATAAATAAAACAGAGACAAATTAATAGATAATGAATTTTACTTTTCCTCTGTTTCAGTACTAAAGCAATTCCCAAAAGTAAAATGATTATTCCCTGCAAATGGTCAACAGTAGCAAATATCCACCACCATACTTCTATATTTTGAAAGGTAGAAAAATAAAAGCCTGCAGCAAATAAAATACTATAGGTTATTGATGTTTTATTATTAATAGATGTATTGAATAGTTGCTTGATTCCTGATTGAATGATACTATTAAGGGAGTAAATCAGAATGCATAAGGAGATAACGTAATATACAAAATATACGTAATGTATATTTTGGTATGCAGAAGAGGTAGAAAGAATGAAGTGATAATAGCTGCTACTCATCCATCTTCCGCACCAGGTAGAATAAAACCAGCTTACAAACTCAAAAATACTTTTCCCTTTTACAATGGAAATAAAATTGACATCTTCGTTGGTTGGTCGATTATAAAAACTTAAAACTAAATAGAAAGCAATGAAGACAATTGCCGAAAAATAAAGAAGCCCGTTGCTTATGAAAGAAACTTTTTTTCCTAATGGATTTAATGGCTTTAAGGCACCCGGCATTTTTTATTGTTGTTATTTTAGTTCAATAACCTTCTCTCCTTTTTCTTTCATTACACCAATTGGTGAAGCAAATTCCATTAACCCTTCATTAATTAATAATTGCTCCACTTCTTTTTTTGCTGCGGGATTTACTGTTATTAATAATCCTCCATTGGTTTGGGGGTCACAAAGAGTAAGTAATGAGTCGCCTGTTATTCCTGAAACTTTTGGGTCGTAACTGGTCCAGTTTCGGAAGCTGTTATCGGGAACGCACATTTGAGAAATATAAAAATTCAAATCACTTATTAAGGGCACTTTTGAATATTCTATTTCTGCCGTTAATTCTGCCCCTTCCGCCATTTCTATCAGATGGCCTAATAAACCAAAACCTGTAACATCTGTCATAGCAGTTACTCCATTTAACTGCCCGAGTTTTTCTCCGAGTTTATTTAACTGTATCATTTGTTGTGGAGCAACTCCTTTGTGTTCTTCCATTAAAACACCTTTTTTTTCAGCTGTGGTAAGAATACCTACGCCAATCTGTTTTGTCAAATAAATTAAATCACCTGTTTTAGCGGTATCATTTTGTTTCAGGTTTTTTAAATCAATGATTCCTGTAACAGCCAAGCCAAATATTGGTTCCGGGCTATCAATGCTATGCCCTCCTGCTAAAGGTATTCCTGCTTCTGCGCAAATGGTTCGCCCGCCTTCTATAACTTTACGCGCCAGTTCTGTTGGTAATTTATTTATAGGCCAACCAAGAATTGCAACCGCCATCAAAGGTTTTCCTCCCATAGCATACACATCACTGATGGCATTTGCAGCAGCTATCCTTCCAAAATCAAAAGCATCATCAACAATCGGCATGAAGAAATCAGTGGTGGAGATAATCCCTTGCCCATTACCAATATCAAATACAGCTGCATCGTCTTTAGTATTGTTACCCACAATTAGTTTATCATTTTGTGGAGCAACAAGATTTGATTTTAATATTTCTTCCAAAACGTGAGGAGCAATCTTGCATCCGCATCCTGCACCGTGAGAGTATTGTGTAAGTTTAATTTCTTCTATTGACATTTGTTTTCTTTTATTACCCCTGTCAGGGTTCCAAACACTGACAGGGGTATTCGTAACCTATTCATTTACGTCTTGCGAGAAATTATTTTCTTCGCTATTTCTTCAGCATTCAATTCTTCAAACTCGTAATTAATAATATTTTCTATTGGACGCTGGTCAGCTCCGTAATTATATGTTTTATCATAATAAGAAAGACAGATTTCGAAAGCAGTTCTGTTATCTCCATTTTCAATGGCTGCTATAGCGGTTTTTGTTTGAACCCCACCTAATCGTTTGCCGATCCGTTCTGTAGCCTTAATCAATTCTTCTTTTGAAAATTGCCCGTATTCATTAACCAGATAATTAATCCTGGCCTGAACGGGCAAATTAATGGTAACCACAGTTGCATTCTGCATTTGTTCCCAAAGACCAACAGGAAGTATGTTTCTTCCTACTTTCCTGCTCTCATTTTCTACCCAACATACTTTTTCAGTATTGATTTTAGATAGATGAAAAGATAATTCGTTTTCAAACTGTTCCTGAGAGGATTGGGGCTGTTCTCCTAAAGCCCCAAAACTGGAGCCTTTATGGTGAGCGATTCTTTCTAAGTCAATTATTTGTTCTCCTTGCTTTTCAAGTTCTTTGAGAATAATTGTCTTACCTGTACCGGTTTTTCCTCCCAATACAATTACATTTTTTTTCTCCTTAAAACTTTCCAGAACTACTCTCCTATACATTTTATACCCACCTTTTAGGGTAATGCATTTGAATCCATAAGTTTCAAGAAACCAAGCCATACTCGAACTCCTCATCCCACCCCGCCAGCAATGAACTAAAAAGGTTTCTGTTTTATTTATTTTTATGGCTTCTTTAACATATTCATGCAGTTTAGGACCCACTATTTCCAATGCTTTTAAAACAGCAACCTTTTTTCCTTCCTGTTTATAAAGCGTGCCAATAATTTTTCTTTCTTCAATTGTAAACAATGGAAAACAAATAGCACCAATTATATGCCCTTGCTCAAACTCTGCAGGAGTGCGAACATCAAGTATGGGATGTATTTCCGAAAGTTTAAGAAATTCGTTTATGTTAACTGAAGTTGGCAATTTGTTTTATTTAACTTCTTGCATCAGTTTACGGATGAGTGGTGAAATGACAATCATTACCACCCCGGCTATCAATGCATATATGGCAAGCTGTTTATAACCATCCGTGTAGCCTTGCAGTTTAACCATCAAGGTTGCGTTGTTGTCAGGACTTGACATGCCCGCACCTAAAATACCTGCTGCGTATTGCCCGTAAGCACTCGCCAGGAACCACATTCCCATCATCATGCCCCCTAACCTTTTGGGTGATAGTTTTGTCATGATGGATAAACCTATGGGTGATAAACAAAGTTCTCCAAAGGTGATTACAAGGTAAGCCAATGTAAAAATGTTAAGCGAAGTGATGCCTTGCATGTCTGCAAAAAAACGGGTGTAATAGAAAATGTAAAACGCAAGAGCAAGAAACAGAAATCCTATTCCAAATTTTATTACCGTGTTAGGTTCTATCTTTTTCTTGATCATGGCAAGCCAAAGTAAGCCTAACAGAGGACTGAAGATGATTACAAATAAGGAATTGGATGTGTTGTTGATGATATTGGGGTCGATATTAAAAGACAATAAGTCGTGATGAAGATTATCCTGGGCGAAGAGCGCTAAGGAACCTCCGCTTTGTTCGAAAAAGGCCCAGAATATGATAGAAAAAAGAATAAAGACAAAAGCTGCAAGAAGCTTTTTGCGGGCCCGCAGGTCTTTTTCTTTAATGGTTTCGTAAAGAAAGTAGATGATGGCTAATGGGCCAATGGTGTACATAAAATAGTCAGTATAATCTGTATTTTTTATCATTATAAAAATTAACGGAATACTGATTAACGAACCTGCATACACCATAATTTCCTTGGAGGTTCGTTTGGCTGAACTCAAATGCAATAAGGGGGAATCGCCAATGGGGCCTAATGATTTTTTGGTTAATAAAAACGTAACCAACCCGATGGCCATAACAATGGCAGCGGAAAGAAATGCGTAACTCCAGCCATAATCCGGGCTTTTGCCGAGGTAAACGCAAATGGCTCCTCCGAGTAATGCACCTATATTGATTCCTGAATAAAATAATCCAAAGCCGGCATCTCTCCTGGCATCGCCTTCTCTGTAAAGGTCGCCCACCATGGATGAAATATTTGGTTTAAAAAAACCGGTACCTATAATGGAAAGTGTAATTCCTAAATAGAAAAAGTTCTGGGGCGATGCTACAATAATTAAATTTCCAATTATCATTACCAAACCGCCAAACAACAACGACTTTTTAAAGCCTAAAACTTTATCTGCAAAAATACCACCTATAAAAGTGAATGCATATACAAATGCCTGGATGGCGCCATATTTAAGGTTCGCTTCCTTATCAGACAGGGCCAGGCCAAGCATTTTATCAGCCATAAAAATAGTTAATACCCCCCGCATTCCATAGAAACAAAAGCGTTCCCACATTTCTACCAGGAATAAAAACCAAAGTTGTTTTGGGTATTTACCTTTAAAATCCTGAATTTCTTCTAATGTCAATTGTTTTTCCATACACTCTTGTTTTAAAAGGGTTGTTTTTCAATCTCCAAATATACATATATAATATAAGCCGATACCTCTTCCTTAACCTGAATCGGGGATTGAAAAAAGCAGAGACCGTTATTTTGAATTTAAAACCATATCTCCCAAATTGAGAAATCCACGTTTCGAATTTAATACTGCATCTCACAACATGAAGGGACTCCATTTTGAATTAAAAACATCATTTCCCAAACTGGGGAGACCCCAAATTGAACGTAATCTGACCCCTCGCAACATTGGGAGGGGGCAGATTGAACCTAATTTGCCCCCTCCCCACATTGGGAGGACCCGGATTGGATGTAATTTGCCCCCTCCCTATGTTGGGAGCCCCCGGATTGAATCTAATCCGACCCCTCCCAAGGTTGGGAGGCCCCGGATTGAATGTATTCTGCCCCCTCTCCATGTTGGGAGACCCCAAATTGAATCTAATTTGCCCTCCATCCGTTAAAAAATTAGCTTTTTTACGTGCCAAGTGATTATTGCTTATGTTGATTATTAATAAGTTATATCGAAATTTGATTTTTGAGATTCTTGCTTCCTTTATATGAACATGAAATTATTCAGGTAATTGAATGCGATAAATTTTTTTTCGGGAAAGAAATCTAATTTGAGAATTTAACTAAAAAAAGCGAGCTAAAAAAAGTAAGGTGTTACATGTATACCGGGCACACTCTTTTTTTGGCCACAAACGGTACAATTTTTTTGAAGATGTAAATAATGGAAATTTCAAATCCTCCCCGATGGTTGGTGGCTGCAATTAGTTTAGAAGTATTGATATCGTAACTTACTCCTACGTTAAAATTCATATAATCCATGCCTGCAGCAATAATAAAAGCATCCTTAACCCGATAAAAGGCACCAAGTGAAATGGCGGTGGACATGCCATTTACAGGGGTAAGATAATATTTGCCAAAAGCACCGACCACCGTTTCATTATACTTGCCCTGATGCTGGTAGAGCAGGGTTGGGATAACATCAATATTTTCTGAAACAGGAAATTCGGCCAATCCGCTGATGGCAGTTTTCATATTTAACCTGTCGGTGCTGTTGCTATAAAACTTTTGTTTAGGCTGAGTTAAATGTAATACCGAAAGTCCGATATTTATTTTCATCCGTTGATTCTTACGATATAAATAAGCAAGTCCTCCACCCATATCAAAATAGGTGATTCGTGTATTGGTAAAATTTTCTCCACTCGGTAATGCAGCATTGTAGCTATCTCCATCGTATTGATTATCGAAGGTAAGTGCAGAAGCATTAAAACTTTTGGTAGTTACTCCGGGTTGTAACCCTACGGAAATAAAGTGAGTGGAATCTTTATTTAGTTTTTTAATAAATGATGCAGACAAATAAACCTGGGTGGTGCTTAAATGTGAAGTTCCCGAATTATCATTGTTTACAAGCAATCCGAGGGCAGGAGTGCCGGCAGTAAAATTTGTTTTTAATCTCGTATCTGTCGAAAAGGAAAATGTTTTATAAGGAACAGGCACGGCAGCCCATTGGCTGCGGTAGTTCCCGACAAACCGCCAGTCACCGTTAAACAAACCAGTCTGAGCAGGGTTCAGGTTTTGAGGTGATGAGTTGAATTGGGAGAAGTGAATGTCTTGGGAGAATGAACAAGTATTAGTAAAAAATATTATCACTAAGGCACTGAGAACACTAAGGTTCACGAAGCGGTACTTAATAGCAGTATTTATTTTTTTAGACTTCATTCTTGTTTTTGTTTGTTTTTCTATGTGTTCTTAGTGTCTTAGTGGTGAAAAACTTATCGTATTAACGAAACATTTCCTTTCTTTTTCATTTCTTCCCCACTGTAACATTTGGCAGTTAAGTACCATGCAAAAACATCCTGATTGGCTGGCTTGCCTTTATATATGCCATCCCATCCTTTTTTTAAATCATTAGTTTCAAAAACCAGTTCGCCCCATCTGTCATAAACTGCAAAATAAAGTTCGGCAATACTAATACTCCTTACAAACAAAATATCATTTTGTCCATCACCGTTTGGTGTAAACGTATTGGGCACAAAGGCATCATTCAGGGTGCATTTCATTGATAAAACATAAATAGTAATTGTTACTGATTTAGGACAACCCGAAGAGTCTACAATGGTAACGGTGTAAGTAGTGTTTTCGGTCGGTGTGGCAGTTGGATTAAAAGAACTTGTGCTTGAGAGTCCTGTTGATGGCGTCCAGAGAATGGTTAAAGTAGTATCAGTAAAGGCATGTAAAATTGTAGAACTTCCCTGGAAAATAGTATCGTTATCAGCCGATACCGAAAGCGGAAAAGCAGCAGGAGTATATACCGAAACAGTTGTAGATAATGATGTTGTGCAGGTATCGCCTTCAGTGGTTAGCGAGGTAATGCTTACAGTATAAGTAGTGGTAGTAGCCGGGCTTGCAATTGGATTGGAAACATTAGAGTTGCTAAGCCCTGCCGAAGGAGACCAACTGTAAGAAAAACCACCTGTTGCATTTAATTGCGTGGAAAGCCCTGTGCAGATTGAAGTATTCGGATTAACACTAACAATGGGAGTTGCCAGATCGAGTTGAATAATGGTAGTATCCTTACACCCAAGAGCATTTTGCGCAATAAGCTGAACATCGTACAAACCCCCAGAAGGGTAAATGTGTGAAGGGTTTTGAAGACCAGAGGTTGCTCCGTTATCATCAAAATTCCAAAGCCAGGAAATGGGACCGGTATAAGATGAATCGATAAAAGAAACACTATCACTGCAAGGAGTGGTAGTGAAATCGAAATCGGAAATAAAAGGTGGAAACACAGTAATATTAACAACAGCAGTATCTGCAGCATGGCAATTACTATTGTTTACAAACAAGGTAACGGCATAATTTCCCGGGGTAACGTAAGTAATAGTGGGGTTATAAATGACAGAAGAAGTATCTCCATTACCAAAGTTCCATAAATAACTTTGCCAGGAAGTACTGAAATTACTGAATGTTACGGTATAGGGAGAACAACCGCTGACACTGCTGCTGGTAAAAGATGCTGCTACCGGTGGAACCTGGAAATCAAATTTAAAAGTTCCGTTGTTGCAATTATTGTTTTGAATGTTCATGTTTATCCCTGTAGGATATGGATTATTGGCATCATAAGGAATATAATTCGGAGACGTATAAGGCCAGGAGCCGGGAGTAACA
The DNA here is from genome assembly GCA_947479085.1 of Bacteroidota bacterium. GTDB lineage: Bacteria > Bacteroidota > Bacteroidia > 2-12-FULL-35-15 > 2-12-FULL-35-15 > 2-12-FULL-35-15. The sequence continues at coordinate 27,020 of CANJYB010000004.1, forward strand.
GGGAAATCATCGTGTCCGCCACAGCCTGCACACACTGATTGATATACAATGCCTTTTTTATCAAAGCGCGATGTTCCACCATCTACATGTTCCTGACTTTGTCCTCCACCAAAGTACGTGGCATAAAATAGAGAAGTAGCATTGGATGTGAGAACAAATAAATAAAAATTAAAACCATCGGTATTAGTCTGATAAGCTCCCGCTGTAATGGGCATTCCGTTGGTGGGGACACCGGTAACAATATTTCCACCCCAACCGCTAACATAAATATTTTCGCAATCGTCAACAAGAAAAGCAGCAGGAGAAATGTTAGGAGTTCCATTTCCATTCCCGAAAACGGTTGAAAAAATAATTGTACTGAGAGCAGGGTTTAATTTTTGTATAAACTGCCCGCTGTTTGCATTGCTGTAAACACCTGCTGTAACAGGCATTGCGCCCATTGATTGACCAACCAAATAAACGTTGGAATTCTGGTCGAGCTGAACAAAATAACTTTGGTCATATAGGCTGGTACCAATGAAAGAGGAATTTAAAATGGCAATTCCATTTTTATGTATTTTAGTGATGTACCCGTCTGCTATACCACCATTATAGGAGGTGTGCAAAGCACCTGGTGTTGAGGGGAAATCAGCACTACGTGTTCCTCCGGTAACATATACGTTGAGCGAGTCGTCCAATGCAAGCGCGTATCCTGCATCCATGTTAGTACCGCCCAGAAAGGTGCTCCATATCAACTGAGTTAAAAGCGGGTTCATTTTAAACACCACGGCATCTTGTATTCCACCTATAGTGTTATCAAAACCATTCACAATTGGAAAATCGGCAGAGCGCGAAGAACTTGCTATATATACATTTCCTGTGGCATCCACGTTTATCTCGCCCCGGTATTGGTCACCATAATTATATTGAAGGAAATTCAAATCATCATTCACTCCGTCATTCTGAGTTCCCCCAATATATGTGCAGGCAAGTAATGCAGAGCCGCTTGGGTTTAGTTTTGCTAAATAAATATCTGTGCCATTATTATATGTCGTTCCGTTTTGAACAAAATTGAGAAAGGTTCCACCATTAAAGGAAGTGTCGTAAGCGGTTGCAGTTACAGGAAAATCAGAGGAGCCGGTGGCTCCGTATAAAAACAAATTATCCTGTGCGTCCACGATTAAACTGGTGACTATCTCTGTGCCCGATGCTCCTCCAAGGTAGGTAGAGTAATGCAAAAACGTTCCTGATGAATCGTATTTGGTTATCACCACATCCGTTCTTCCATTGGCGACTACCCCATTGTAGGTTACATCATAAGCACCCGTGGTGGTCGGAAAACCAATATCAAAACAAGTTCCACCTGAATACAGATTTCCGTTGTCATCATAGGTGGCAGTCATTCCGAAATTGTCGGCAAGCGAACCCGAAGAGCAGGCAAATACAAGAATGGGGTCAATTATTAATTCTACATTTTTATTATATCCATCGGGAAAATGGAAATGTACTTTGTTGTGTTCCAAAATAAATTCGCATTTTACTATAACCCGTTTCCCTTCTATCAATTGAAAAGCAAAGGGCCGCTCTTCCTGCATTTCATTAACTGAAGTCTTTAATTTTAATACTCCATTTTGCAGAGAAATAGTATCCAACCCTTCATAAAGCAATTGAATATTATTGGCGTTTGCCAATGGAGCAACGATGAAATTATATTTTATACTATTCTCCAAACCCTCTATCTGCATATCAATGCCGGGGTATAAGTTTTTGTAATTTACTTCCCTGAAGTTTTTTACATTGCCTGCCCATTTGCTTTTATTGTTTCCAATAAAATAATTGCTGTAATCATGGGTCATCTTTTTTGTAGAGGTGGTAACCGATTTAAGAGCATTAACAAAAGTCATTCGAAAAGCATGTGAACGAATTTCATTGCTTTTGGAAGAAGAATTTTTTTTAGGATTCTGTATGTGATTCTGCCGCAGGGTTTCTTTATCATAGAAATTATAGGTAAAACAATTTTTCTGCAGAAATAAAACACCACCATCTAACTGGGCACGGTAAAGTACTTTTCTATCCCATTGATTTTTATTCTCTGTAAACTTTACAGCAGTTTCATTATGCGCACTTTTAACACCCTGTGCATATCCTGTATTAACAAGGGAAATGAAGATAAGAAGAAAGAATAAATTTTTGTAAGTCAGCTTCATTATGGACTGTTGGTTTCTTAACAGTATTCAAAAATAGTTTATTTATTTATAAAAACCAAAGTATTCATATAGAAGATAAAAAAACTGTAACTAATTTATCCGCAAGTTACTCTTCTTCTTCTTGCACTTATACTAATTTGCTTGAGATTACTTTGTATGATGGTTCAATAGTAACAACAAAATATTATTATAAAAAGGTTAAGGGATTGGTTTATAGCATCAGTCCTGGGGTAGCACCTTCGGAATACGAAGCAAAAGCAGCAACATTGTATTAAAATAGGTTTTAAAAATAAAAAAGCCCGGTTAATTTAATTAACCGGGCTTTTTTGTTTTATCGTTCTCTCTTTATAAAACCTATCTTTAAAGGATTGGCAGAATTTTCTTTGTTTCCTTTTCGCGTTCTGTAAATATCTATGGCGGTGTAAATAGCTTTTCGAAACGACTCTTCGGATGCTTTGTTTTTTCCGGCAATGTCGTACGCTGTGCCATGGTCGGGCGAAGTGCGAACTACTGGAAGACCTGCTGTGAAGTTTACTCCCGAATTAAATGAAATGGTTTTAAAAGGAATTAACCCCTGGTCATGATACATGGCAAGTACTGCATCAAATTTTTTGTAGGTTTCGTTTCCAAAAAAACCATCTGCAGGATAAGGACCAAAGGCCATTATTCCTTCTGCTCTTGCTTTATTAATAGCAGGAATGATGCAATTTTTTTCTTCATCGCCTATTACTCCATTATCTCCTGCATGTGGATTAAGTCCTAAAACCGCAATCTTAGGCTTCTGAATATTAAAGTCTTTTTCCAATGATTTATGCAGTGCGGTTAATTTACTCCCTATTTTCTCAGGAGTCAATGCAGCAGCCACCTGGGTAACCGGAATATGACCTGTAACTACGGCTACCTTTAAAGTATCGCTTACCAGCAGCATCAAACTGTTTCCATCTCCAAATTTACTTTCAAGGTATTCTGTATGACCGGGAAAATTAAAGTCAGGAGATTGAATATTTTCTTTATTGATAGGGGCAGTAACCAATACATCTACTTTTCCTTCTGCCAAAGCAAAGGCGGCAGCTTCCAATGATTTCAAGGCATACTTCCCGCCATCAGCAGTTTGTTTACCCAGTTCAATATTTACATCTTCTTCGTAAACATTTATCAGGTTCGCGCGTTTACTATTTGCTTCCGATGCATCTTTTATCTGATTGAAACTAAAATCTTCAATGTTTAATGCTTTGCGATGAAAGGAAGCAGTTTTGTTAGAACCAAAAACAATGGGTGTGCATATTTCAAATATAGTGGGGTCGAGCATGGATTTGATGATTACTTCCAACCCTATTCCATTAATATCACCTTGCGATATTCCAACAATTACTTTTTCGTCTGACATAAATTTTATCTCTCTAATAAGGGATGTTAGTTACTAATATCGAATATAGTTTGTACCTTTAAGTAAATAATTATATTTACTTTTGAGGAAGTAAAAGTAGTAAATAAGTTGATTGACTAATAAAGGATTGAATTAATAACCATGAACAAAGAAGATTTATTAAAAAGGGCATTAAATTTTGAGTTTTTATCTTTAGAAGAAGGAGTTTATTTATTTAAAAATGCACCTACGGCAGAGTTGATGTTTGTCGCCAATGAATTACGAAAAATTCAGAAACCGGATGGGAAGGTAACCTGGCAGATAGACCGTAACGTAAACACTACCAATGTATGTATAGCCAATTGCAAGTTCTGCAATTTTTATCGTATCCCCGGTCATGCCGAGGCTTACATTACTGATATAGCAACGTATAAACAAAAAATAGAAGAAACTTTTCATTACGGAGGCGACCAGTTATTATTGCAGGGAGGGCATCATCCGGGTTTAGGATTAAAATTTTATGTAGATTTATTTAAAGAATTAAAAAGCCTTTATCCGAACTTACGACTGCATACCCTTGGGCCACCGGAAGTAGCGCACATTACCAAACTCGAAAAAAGCACCCATATGGAAGTGTTAAGAGCATTAAAAGAAGCCGGAATGGACAGTATGCCGGGTGCAGGCGCAGAAATACTTAATGACAGGGTTCGAAGATTAATTTCGAAAGGAAAATGCGGAGGTCGCGAATGGCTGGATGTGATGAGGGCCGCCCACCAGTTGGATATTACCACTTCGGCCACCATGATGTTTGGTCATATAGAAACCATTGAAGAACGATTTGAACACCTGGTGTGGATTCGCGAAGTACAAAGCGAAAAACCGGCAAATGCAAATGGCTTTCTGGCTTTTATCCCATGGCCGTTTCAGGATGATGGTACATTATTAAGAAGACATAAAGGAATTAAAAATAATGTAACGGGTGACGAATACATAAGAATGATAGCTATGAGCCGTATTATGTTGCCCAATATTAAAAACATTCAGGCAAGCTGGCTTACCGTTGGAAAAGAAGTGGCAAAGATTTGTCTCCATTCCGGTGCCAATGATTTTGGAAGCATAATGATAGAAGAAAATGTGGTTTCGGCTGCTGGTGCACCTCATCGTTTTACCGCAAAAGGAATACAGGATGCTATTATAGATGCCGGTTTCGAGCCTCAGTTAAGAACTCAGAAATACGAATTCCGCGAAATACCAGAAGGCATGGTGGAGCAGGTGATTAATTATTAGTTGATAGGTTTGTTAGTCGTTGGCAGGAAAGAGTTTACAAAATCTGAAGGATTAATGTTTATTCTTTGAAAACAACCAGCCAATTATTTTGTTCAAGTTCTTCCTTACTCAAACTTATTTCTTTTATCCATAATTTATTTTGAAGAAGGCTATCAATACTAGAATATTTTTTTAAGATTTCATTATCAAAAAAATAAAAGTTAAGTTTTTTATTATAACTGTGCGTAAGCCTGTGATCCCATTTTTCTTTACTCCATATTGATTGCACAGAATCAGGTTTAATTTCTTTCACATAATAAGTTTTATCTTCGAAGTCAATAAACGATGGAACAGAATCGTAGGAAAATCTCATTATAATAGCTTTAGTGCTTTCATTTTTAATTTGAAGACGATAATCCCACCCAGATTCATAACCACATTTACAACCTGATAAAAAGAAAAATAGCAATAATAGATTGGAAGAAGTTCCTTTTTTCATTTAGATTCTTTTCAAAGATAATCTTTTTTAAAGAATTGTCTTTTTAAGTAAAAAACGAAAATACAGGAAAGTTATCCTGAAAGTTATTTACTACCTGCCAGAATTTGGCAGGTTATCCTGAAGATTATTTACTACATGCCGGAATTTGGCAAGGCATCCTGAAGATTATTTAGTACCCGCCAGAATTTGGCAAGGCATCCTGAAAGTTATTTACTACCTCGCCAAATTGACGAAGGCATCCGACAGTTGAGCGAATTCCGCCCGGAATTTAGCAGGTTATGCTAAAACAATATGAACGAGGTTTTCTTTTATAAAAAATCCCCATTCTAATTAAAGAACAGGGATTTTAAATTTTAATTGTTTCGAAAAACTAATGACTATTGGTTCACCAGTTTCTTTTCGTTTCTCTTTCTATCATTTTCGTCAAGCAATACTTTACGCATACGGATGGATTTAGGAGTAAGCTCCACATACTCGTCTATTTGTATGTATTCCATTGCTTCCTCTAACGAGAAATTAATTTTAGGAATAATACGCATTTTATCATCCGAACCGGAGGCACGCATGTTACTTAGTTTTTTCTCCTTGGTAATGTTCACTACTATATCGTCCTGGCGATTGTTTTCGCCAATAATTTGTCCGGTATAAATAGGGTCTCCAGCTTCCACAAAAAAGTTTCCTCTGTCCTGAAGTTTATCAATAGAATAAGCAATAGCAGTTCCCAATTCTCCCGAAATAAGAACTCCGTTATTACGGGAAGGAATAGGTCCTCTCCATGGTTCAAATGCTTTGAAACGGTGAGCCATAATAGCTTCTCCGGCTGTGGCAGTTAACAAATTGTTTCTTAAACCAATAATACCGCGGGAAGGAATTTCGAATTCCAAATGTTGTAAATCTCCTTTTGGCTCCATCAACAGCATATCACCTTTACGCTGACTAACATATTCAATTACCTTTCCGGCAGATTCTTCAGGAACGTCCACAGTTAAAATTTCAATCGGCTCGCATTTAACACCATCAATTTCCTTGATGATAACCTGCGGCTGACCAACCTGCATTTCATATCCTTCGCGTCTCATGGTTTCAATTAAAACCGACAAGTGAAGAATACCACGTCCGAAAACAAGGTATGAATCAGCAGAAGCGGTTTCTTCCACACGTAATGCAAGGTTTTTTTCCAATTCTTTAAATAAACGGTCGCGTAAGTGGCGGGAAGTAACAAATTTTCCTTCTTTACCAAAGAAAGGAGAGTTATTTATACAAAACAACATGTTCATTGTTGGTTCGTCAATAGCAATAGGAGTTAATCCTTCCGGGTTTTCAAAATCAGCAATGGTATCGCCAATTTCAAAACCTTCTATTCCGGTAATTGCTACAATTTCGCCCGATTGAATCGGCTCAGTAGCTTTTGCTTTACCCAGGCCTTCGAACGTAAATAATTCTTTTATTCTTGATTTAACCACCGAACCATCGCGTTTTACCAACGATACCGGCATGTTTTCTTTAATTTCTCCTCTCAATACACGACCCACAGCAATACGACCTACGAAGGAAGAATAATCCAACGAGGTAATTTGCATTTGCAATGTTCCTTCCACTCTTGGCGATTCCGGGAAGAAATCGACAATGGTATCTAACAAATACGTAATGTCGGTGGTCGGGTTTTTCCAATCCGGACCCATCCATCCTTGTTTGGATGAACCATAAACGGTTTTAAAATCCAATTGTTCTTCGGTAGCATCTAAGTTAAAGAACAAATCAAAAACCTGGTCGTGCACCTCATCTGGGCGACAGTTTGGTTTGTCCACCTTGTTGATAACCAATACCACTCTTTTTCCTTGTGCCAATGCTTTTTGGGTAACAAAACGGGTTTGAGGCATCGCTCCTTCAAAAGCATCTACCAGCAATACCACACCATCAGCCATGTTCAATACACGTTCCACCTCACCTCCAAAGTCCGCGTGGCCGGGAGTATCAATAATGTTAATTTTTGTTCCTTTATATCTTACTGAAACGTTTTTAGCAAGGATTGTTATCCCACGCTCGCGTTCCAAATCATTGTTATCCAATATTAATTCTCCTGATTCCTGGTTTTCGCGGAACAGTTTCCCGGTATGTAAAATTTTGTCAACTAAAGTGGTTTTACCGTGGTCAACGTGGGCAATAATGGCAATGTTTCTGATGTTTTTCATTCTTATTTTTACTTTACTTTATTTTTAGGGGTGCAAAAGTACTCTTTTTATTGACATAGAAGCATAAAGGCTTTGTTATAAAATTGTAAATGGGGTATTTAAAAGGTTAATAAAAGCTATTTTTGTGCTTTATTTCTCAAAAAGAAGCAAAGAAAACAAAGTGTTTAACATTAAGTACTTTTCTTTGCGAACTTTGCGTCTTTGCGAGAAACATTTAAAATCTATGGAAAATAAAAAAATATGGTTTGGTAACCCTACCATTAAACAGTTGGAATGGATGACCCCCAACACCCTTGGAGAGTCGCTTGGGATTGATGTTACTGAAATAGGAGATGATTACATTAAAGGAACCATGCCTGTAGATGGAAGGACCAAACAACCTTTTGGTTTATTGCATGGTGGGGCTTCGGTGGCTTTGGCAGAAACCTTAGGAAGTATTGCCTCCTGGTTAATGGTGAACCCTGATTTATTTATTGGAGTTGGGATTGAGATTAATGCAAATCATGTAAAAGCGGTAATGAGCGGTATGGTAACTGGCATTTGTAAACCGATTCATACCAAAGGAATGAACCATATCTGGGAAATAAAAATATATAACGAAGCCGGAGATTTAACCTGTATCAGCAGATTTACCTGTGTAATTATCTCGAAAACGAAATTTGAAGCGAAGAAATAGGAATTTTGTTCCTATTTCCTTTTATGAGTTACATTAAAAACCCTCGAAATATTAAATCCGAATTTAAAACCACCTTTTAACCAATCATCCGTTGTATTGGGTATTAGATTATTTTCAATGATTCCAGAAGCATTAGTGAAATTCAAATGAAATACGTGCCCTCCCGTTTCAATCTCAACACCAAGCGCCAATGGCATAAAGTAAGGATTAGCAGTATTGTTGGTTCTGTATTTCGAAAAAGTGTAAAAATAATCGCATATAAGGGCAATACGTTTGGTAAACTTAAATCGAAAACCTCCTCCAACAGAAAGCAAATCGTTTGTTTCGATTGCATCATTATCAAGGTTAAAATTAGCCAGAATATAATTTCGATGTTGATAGCTTGGTAATAGTTCTATAGAAAATCTGGAACCAAATTTTCTTGCAAGTATCAATTGAGTAACATAAGAAAACCTATGAACATCAGACTGAGTGAAAGGGTTTGCTGCGGTTGGTTCGGCCATGCCATTATAAAATATGGAAGCTGACTGAGGATTATAACTTGCGTCACAATACAAAGCCATGGAAAATGGGATATGGTTATCCTGAGTTTGGGTCATTATTCTATATTTTACAAATCCATCAACCAACTCGGCCTGTTTACTTCTGCCAATTCCAATGGTTAAATTATTGGTAATTCCAAAATCGAAACCAAAACGAATGTCTGAAACATTATCCAACCCATATAAGGTATGCCCGCCCCCGTTACTTGCCACTCCAATATTACCAAACCGGTGATTAATATTAAATGACATGGTTCCTGCCTTTACTGTTTCGGTGGTTTGAGCATTAATTATTTTCTGATCTTTAAAAGTAGTCACTACTTTTTCATGGGTCTTTTTAGTGCCTGCCGAGTCAAGCATACTTAACATATCATCCTGTGCCACTGCAGTAAAACTCAATGCAAAAGTGGTAATAAGACCAAATAATTTTTTGGATATCATACTGTGATTAATTTAGTTCTTTTTAAAAGGTTCAAGCGTTGCATTCAGTTTGGTTTCCACATCTTCAGCAATATTGGTAACATACAGACTTGGAACCTGAATTTTATAATCAGCTACATGCAGGTTAAAGGTAGAAGAAAGCATTATCTGGTTCCCTTTAACAGTAATAACACCATTAATGGTTTTTTCCTTTTCAACACCATGAATGCTAAATTTTCCGGTTACCGTTACCTTTGTTTCTCCATCCTTGGTATAATCAACCGGCTCATTAATCTTTCCTTTATATATAGCATTCGGGTATTTTTCACTTTCCACATATTCTTCATTAAAATGTTCCTGCATTAACGGTTTTTCAAACTGAAAGGCAGTCATCACAATTTTTATCTGTACATCACCAGTGGCTATATTTAGCATTGGTTTTGCTGCTTTATTAAAAGCCTTTATGTCTTCTATAGGAGAATGAGAATAAAAACTAATCTCGCATGTTTTTGCAAGATAAATCTGGGAAAACAACCCTGTACTTAAGGTTGCACCAATTATCGATAGAACTATTTTTTTCATATAAAATTTATTTGTTTAAAGACTAAATACAACAACTATGCCCTATTATTTAATTATTCAATCCACCCTGAATTATCCAGCAATGAATTCTGTCAATATCTGCTTGAGGAAGAGTTGCTCCCTGTGGCATTAATTTTAAAGTAACTACTTGTTCCATCAGTTTACCATTATCCACTTTAGCTTTTAGTCCGGCATACGAAGTATAATCTCCGTTTGTGGAACCGGATTCATGACAGCCCGAACCTCCATGAGGAGGCATGCAACTGGTAACTACTATCGAATCTATGGTAGGTTGAAAGTGAACGGTAGGATCGCATTTAAAGGATGGAGGCGGAACCTCTCCTTTATCAAAAGTACAAGATGATATGTACAAGACAATGAAAGAAATAGAAACAAGAAGTAAAGTTTTTTTCATTAATAAATCGATTTTTGTGAGTTTTTAAAGTACAAATATAAAGTCTTTTTCAAAAGAATGGTATTTTAAATGAAATTTGCTTTTTTATTTTTTCTTATCATAATCCACAGCTTGCAGCACTTTTCCTTTTTCATCCCAGAAAGTCCACTTGCCTGATTCATTGTCGTTAGTATAAAATCCATCATACCGCATTTGCCCATTTTCAAACCAGGTAGTTGTTTTCCCGTTTTTAATTCCTTCGGTAAAAGTAGTTTCACTCCATTTTCCTCCGCTTTCATAAAAGCTACTCCATAATCCATCTCTCTTTCCGTTTTTCATCATTCCTCGGAATTTAAGTTTCCCGTTATCAAAAAAGGTAAGGCTTTCTCCGTCCTTTACTAAAGTATCTTTTACAGCAGATTGTTTTGAAATTGCTTTAACGGAATCGGTCTTGCCTTTTTGTTGTTCATTTTTTTGTGCGGCATTATTGCAGGAGAATAATACTGCAAACGCAAAACTTAAAATGATGGATGGTTTCATAGTAAACGTTGTTTTAGTTTTTTCTTTCCGTTGTATATTTTACTAATCCTATTAATGATTGCCTGGACGCTGAATCAGGAAAACTATCGATGATGCCCAAAGCTTTGTTTTTAAATTCAATCATTTTATCAGTTGCATATTGTATTCCCCCGCTTTTTATTACAAAGTCGATTACTTCTGCCACTTTTTTCGGATTATTATTATTGTTTTTTACAATATTGATGATTCTTCTTTTTTCCATAAAAGATGCATTGTTCAGGGCATAAATTAATGGTAAGGTCATTTTCTTTTCCTTGATATCAATTCCTGTAGGTTTGCCTATATTAGTTCCGTCACCATAATCAAACAAGTCGTCTTTTATCTGGAAAGCCATGCCAACGGCTTCTCCAAAGGCTCTCATTTTTTCAATGGCATCTTCATTGCTGCTTACAGAAGCAGCACCACAGGAACAGCAGGAGGCCACAAGCGAGGCCGTCTTTTTACGAATGATTTCATAATACACAGCTTCATCTATGTCCAGTTTTCGGGCTTTTTCTATCTGCAAAAGTTCACCTTCACTCATCTCTCTCACTGCATTGGAAACAATACCAAGCAATTGGTAATCTTTATTATCTACCGAAAGCAACAATCCTCGCGACAAAAGAAAATCGCCAACCAATACCGCTATTTTATTTTTCCAAAGGGCATTTACTGAAAAAAAACCTCTTCGTTCGTTGCTATCATCCACCACATCATCATGAACAAGCGTTGCTGTATGAAGCAACTCTATCAAGGATGCAGCACGGTAAGTAGAATCATTCATTTCTCCGCATACCTTGGCTGAAAGAAACACAAACATGGGGCGCATTTGTTTGCCTTTTCGTTTTACTATGTATTGGGTAATCTTATCCAGAAGCGGAACAGAACTCTTCATAGACGATTTGAACTTGAGTTCAAACTCTTCCATTTCTTTTTCTATTGGGGCTTTTATTTCTTTAACAGTCATAAATGATAATCTACTCAGTTTTATTTTTTGAAATAAATATCATTAGCAAAATAAAACCTATAAAAAACAAAATCGGTCCAGAATAATAACCTTTAAATATATCCGGCCAATGCATTATTTTAAAAAGGAAACCTACTATGAACAATAAAGCACCTAAAACAATAAATATAATTGATACTACTTTTATTGCTTTCATTTAACCGCTTTCATTTTACGTTTCTCAAATCCTTCTTTATTTTTATTTGCTAGTTGTCCGCAGGCAGCATCTATATCTTTTCCGCGACTTCTCCTTATATTCACTATAATATTTTTACCTTCTAAATAGTTGGCAAATGCTTCCAATCGTTCCGGTGTGGTTTGTTTAAATTCTCCGTCATCTATTGGATTGTACTCTATAATATTTACTTTGCAAGGAATATGTTTGCAGAATTTTGCAAGGTCCCGCGCATCATCCAGGCTATCGTTAAAATCTTTAAAGGCAATGTATTCATACGTTACCCGGGTGCCTGTTTTTTCATAAAAGTACTTCAATGCTTCGGCCAATGCTTCGATGCTATTGCTTTCGTTGATGGGCATAATGTAATTCCGTTTTTCATCACTTGCAGCATGAAGCGACAAAGCAAGGTTAAATTTCACACCGTCATCCCCCAGCTTTTTTATCATCTTGGCCACTCCTGCAGTGCTAACTGTTATCCGCTGAGGTGACATGTTCAATCCTTCGGGGGAAGTAATTTTTTGCACACTCTCCATCATATTGGCATAGTTCAGCAACGGTTCGCCCATTCCCATGTACACAATATTGGTTAACGGTGTTTTGTATTTTTCTTCCGCCTGGTTTTTTATTAATACCACCTGGTCGTATATCTCGTCTGCATTCAGGTTTCTTAATCTTTCCAGCCTTCCGGTGGCGCAAAACTTGCAGGTTAAACTGCAGCCCACCTGCGATGATATGCAGGCTGTCATTCGGGTAGTGCTTGGTATCAGTACCCCTTCCACTATATTGCCATCGTATAATTTAAACGCATTTTTAATTGTTCTGTCCCGGCTTACCTGCATGTCGTCCACCTTTACCGCATTAATAATAAAGTGTGTATTCAGCAGTTCCCTGGTTTCCTTGCTAAGGTTGGTCATTTCATCAAACGAAATGGCAGACTTTTTCCACAACCATTCATACACCTGTTTGGCGCGAAAGGCTTTATCACCATTTTCAGTAAAAACAGTTTTTAGTTCTTCAAGAGAAAGGCTACGGATGTCTTTTTTATTCAATGATTGCAAATTTCAAATTACAGATTTCAAATTACCCCTTTCTAGAAGCTAAGGGTAACAGGGCGCAAAATTACTAATATAATGTGAGTTGGAGGTAGGGTTATTTTATTCTTATCTTCGTATCAACAAAAAAAGCAAACCACATGACTATTCAGGCACAAAAATTAGAACTCGTAAAATTGATTTTAGATATAGAGGACAAATCGGTATTAAAAAACATTAAACAATTGGTAACTGCTTCAAAAAAGGATTGGTGGGACGAAATAAGTGAAGCAGAAAGAAAGGCAATTAAAGAAGGTATTGCACAAGCAGACAGAGGAGAAGTTGTTCCGCATAAAGAAGTGATGAAAAAAATAAGAGCAAAGTATAAATTGTAATCTTCTTTAATAAATGGAGATTAAATGGACGACCGCTGCCCAAGAAGATTAAAATTCAATTCTTGATTATCTTCTTTGGAAATTTACTTTAAAAGAAGTTCAAAATTTCGTAATACTAACTGAGGATAACTTACATTTAATTTCAAAAACTCCTCTGATGTTCCCATTGTCTGAAAAGGAAAATATCTATAAATGCGTAATAGTAAAACAAGTGAGTTTATATTACCGAATAAATAAAAACCAAATAGAATTATTAAGATTTTGGGATAATAGGAGAAACCCTGAAAAATTAGAATACTAAACACTATCTTTGGTTAAAACGGAAAAAGGAACGGTGAGCAGGAAAGTAATTAAGGAATAATAGTTATACCTGAAAAAGACTGCCAAAATGACTTTCTTCCTATTTCTTTTTTATTCTCACTTAAATCACTATTAACCATTCCTTTTTTAAAATATTTACCAAAAAGAAACGTTAGCTTGTTTTTCTGTAAAAATTTGACATTGAAAACCAGCAGCTTAACAAAAAGGAGATTAGATTAATCCGCTTTAACATTTTATTCCTCCATTTCTACTTTTTATTAAAGAAAAAGTACTTTTTCTTTAATAAAAAGTTGCTACCTTTAAGAAAAGGAACTTTTCCTTTAATAAAATTCCCAACTTTTGTAATAAAAAATACTTTAGAAACAATAGGAAACACTTTTTATTTAATAAAACCTGCGCCTCTTACAATAAAATGAATTTTTCTTTAAGAAAAAGTGCTTCTTCTTAAAGAAAATTCTCAACTCTTGTAATAAAAAGTAGAAATGGGGGTTTGGGACTTTTTTAACTACCGAAATAATCTAATTTTAGATAGAAAAACAATGGACAAAATGACATCTTAGGTTGGAAAGCAGGTGCATCTTCTTTTCATCCACCATATATTAATAGGTTATTCTCTTTTTTAGTATCACATTCCTTTTCCTTACTTTCGTGGCAATAAATAAAAACATTATGAGATACCTTACAGCTGATTATATCTTTCCTGTTTCGTCCGAACCGATTAAAAACGGGGTAATTGCTATGGACGATTTTGGTGAAATAAAGCAAGTGGGAACGTTGTCGGAAATTAAAAACCCGAAATCTCCTGTTGAAACATTTGAAGGTATTATTTGCCCGGGGTTTATTAATACACATTGCCACCTCGAACTTTCTTTTCTTAAAGATAAGCTTACTCCAAATACCCGTTTGGCGGGCTTTATCGCCCAGGTGCTGCGCAACCGTTTTGCGTTTTCAAAGGATGTAATGTTGAAGGCTATAGCCGAAGGTGAACAGGAAATGATTAAAAACGGAATAGTGGCGGTGGGCGATATAAGCAATAACGACAGCACTTTTGCTCAAAAAGCAGAAAATAACCTGATGTATCATACTTTCCTGGAAGTGCTGGAACTGGTTGCATTCAGAGCCGAAGAAACCATGACCAATGTAAGGAGGCTGAAAAGAGAAGCGCGGGGCTTGAACCTCGAAAGCTCGATTGTTCCTCATGCTCCGTATACCCTTTCCGAAAAATTGCTGAAACTGATAAATGAGGATGCTAAAAAAAACAAAGGCATCATCAGTATTCATAACCAGGAAAGCGAAGCGGAAAATGAATTGTTTGTTTCGAAAAGCGGGGAGTTGTTTGACTTATTCAGAACTATGGGAATCAGTTACAATGATTTAAGACATACCGAAAAGAGGTCCGCACAATCTACCTTGCGCTATTTAAAAGATGCGGCTAAAATATTATTAGTTCACAATACATTTACGGACAAGGAAGACATCCGCTGGATAAAAACCGAAATACGAAGTGAAAAATGCGAAGTTTATTTTTGCACTTGCCCCAATGCTAACATGTTTATTGAAAACAAGCTTCCGGATTATAATTTATTTATAGATGAAAAACTGGATGTAACCATTGGTACAGACAGCCTGGCTAGCAACTGGAGCCTATCCATACTGGATGAAATGAAAACCATTTCGCAACATTTCCCCGAAATACCACTGCAAACATTACTTATCTGGGCCACTAAAAACGGAGCAGAGTTTTTTGATTACGAAGAACTGGGAACAATAGAAAAAGGAAAAACTCCTGGATTGAATCTGCTTAAAAACGTAGATGGGATGAAGATTACAAAAAATACGGTGGTTGAAAAATTAATTTGATTTTAACAAAGCTTCAGCAATAATTAAATCCTGGGGTGTAGTAATTTTAATGTTTTCGTAATTGCCTTCTATCAGGTTTATTTTTTCTCCTGTCATTTCCACCACACTTGCATCGTCTGTAAACAATGGAGTATAGTCCTGTTCAAAGGCTTTTTTTAAAAGTCCGGAATGAAAACATTGCGGAGTTTGAATAATCATGTATTTGCTCCTGTCCACTGCTTTATTGGTGTCTCCGGTTATTTCCCGCATCGATTCATTCATGGCAACAGCCGGACTGGCATTGCCTTTTTCTGCTGCCGTTTCAAAAGCATTGATAATAGTTTGTTTGCTTACCAACGGTCGGGCGGCATCATGAATCCCAATTACACCATCGGATGTAATTAATGACAATCCGTTTTTTACAGAATGAAAACGTGTTTCGCCTCCGGCAATAAGTTGATGCGGAATAGTAAAATTATGCTTCGCACAAAGCGATTGCCATTCATCATTCAACTCGCGTGCAAGCACCACAATAATATTTATTTCAGGAATGGAAGTGATGAACTTTTCGATGGTATGCATCAACACTGGTTTGCCAAGAAGAGGAATGAACTGTTTGGGAACAATGTTTTTCATTCTTGTTCCTGTTCCTCCGGCAACTATGATGATATGTTTTTTCATTTTAAATGGTACGGATAACGAATAAAAAAACGAATTTACGAATTTGGTTGAGTACCTGTTCGTAAATTCGTTATGATTAGTTATTCGAACTATAATATTAACATTGCATCGCCATAAGTATAAAAGCGATATTTTTCCTTGATTGCTTCTTTGTATGCTTTCGACATCAAATCATATCCGCCAAATGCATAAACCATCATCAATAAAGTAGACTCAGGCATGTGGAAATTAGTAATCATACAATTTGCAACACTGAAATCGTAAGGAGGGAAAATAAATTTGTTCGTCCATCCTTCAAATGGTTTTAAGTATCCATCAGTACTTACTGATGTTTCGATGGCGCGCATACTTGTTGTTCCGATGCAGCATACTTTCTTTTTTGCAGCACGGGCAGTGTTCACTATCTCGCAATTTTTTTCAGTAATAAAAACCTGTTCCGAATCCATTTTATGTTTGGTCAAATCTTCCACTTCTACCGTGCGGAAAGTTCCCAGACCAACATGTAAAGTAACATTTGCAAAATTAACTCCTTTTATTTCCAAACGTTTTAACAGCTCGCGGCTAAAGTGCAAACCTGCAGTTGGAGCAGCCACTGCACCTTCGTTTTTAGCATAAACAGTCTGGTAACGTTCTTTATCCTCTTCAGTAGGGGAACGTTTAATGTATTTCGGAAGTGGAGTTTCGCCCATTTCTTCCAATGTTTTACGGAAATCTTCGTAAGAACCATCGAATAAAAAGCGAAGCGTACGGCCTCTTGAAGTAGTATTGTCAATTACCTCAGCCACCAGGTTATCATTATCTCCGAAATATAATTTATTACCAATACGGATTTTACGGGCAGGGTCTACCAACACATCCCAAAGGCGGCTTTCAGCGTTTAATTCTCTTAATAAAAACACTTCTATTTTAGCACCTGTTTTTTCCTTGTTACCATACATACGGGCCGGAAACACTTTGGTGTCGTTCAATATCATACAATCACCATTATCAAAATAGCTCAATACATCATTAAAATGTTTGTGTTCTATTTTTCCTGTTTTACGGTGAATCACCATTAATCTTGCTCCTTCGCGGGTTTTTGCCGGATGCTCAGCAATTAATTCTTTCGGTAAATTGAATTTGAATTGTGATAATTTCATATCGTTTTTGTTTTGTTGTTTTAATGTAAGAAAGTCTGGAATGAGTAGCGCGGGAGGCTGGACTTATTGCATAAATCTTACGGGATTTATAAATCGTTTAAAATTTTTGAGGGCGCAAAAGTAATACAATCGGGAGGCGAAGTCAACTAAAATCGTATTTATTTTTTAATGAAGGCGTAACGTGGGGTTAAAATAAGTGATTTAAACCTTCAAGGTTTTTAAAACCTTGAAGGTTTAGGATGATTAAAATACTTTACTCGCTACTCTCCTGGTAACCTCCGAAGTACCCATGGTATAGTAGTGCAAACATGGAACATTTGCTTTTATCAATTCTTTCGATTGTTCAATGCACCATTCTATGCCTACTTCCTTGGCCTGTTCGTCTGTCTTGCATTTTTCTATCTGTTCCAGCAAAGGCTGCGGAATGTCAATTTTAAATAATTTGGATAAAGCAGAGGCCTGTTTCCGGGTGGTCATTATTTTAAGACCGGGAATAATAGGAACATGTATGCCGGCATCCTTGCATTTTTTTACAAATTCAAAATAATGGGCATTGTCAAAAAACATTTGCGTAACAATGTATTCAGCACCGGCATCTATTTTTGCTTTCAGGTGTTTCATGTCCGAAATCATGTTGGGTGCTTCGTAATGTTTTTCAGGGTAACCTGCCACTCCGATACAGAAATTAGTAGGCGCAACATCTGCCAAGTCGTTTTCCATATAGGTACCGTTGTTCATTTGCTTTAGTTGTTTCACCAGGTCGATGGCATAAGCATGGCCATTGGGCTCGGGCACAAACTCCGGTTCGCTTTTAATAGAATCTCCCCGAAGGGCAAGTACATTATCTATTCCTAAAAACTGTAAATCAATCAATGCATTCTCGGTTTCTTCGCGACTGAAACCACCACAAATAATATGAGGTACCGTGTCCACATGGTATTTATTAATAATGGCAGCACAAATACCAACCGTTCCCGGGCGTTTGCGAATACTTACTTTCTCCAGGTAGCCCCCTTCTCTTTTTTTGTAAATGTATTCTTCACGGTGATAAGTAACATCCACAAACGAAGGCTTGAATTCCATCAACGGATCGATGCCGTCAAAAATAGATTGAATACTTTTCCCTTTCAGGGGAGGAAGAATTTCGATGGAAAACAGGGTTGATTTGGCCTGTTGAATATGGTCTATTACTTTCATTTTCGGGTTGCTTTGTTTTTGAAGCGGTGGCAAAAGTAAGAATAAAACAATTTGAAAATTTGGAAAATCTATGTATGATTGGAACGCAGATTATTATGATGGTGATGATAAAAAAAGATTGGATTGCCTAAGGCAATAATCATATTTCAAATCATAAATCAATTTTAATCTCTGTTTTCATAATAATCTGCGTTCCAATCATACTCCCTCTTTTCATCAACCAACCACTTTTTTGATTACCTTCGCACCCCTATTAGAAAAAAGAAAGAACTGGAATCCATTCGTATATTCGTTTTGATTCGTTATTTGTAAACATGGAGAACATCAGAAATTTTTGCATCATTGCCCATATCGACCACGGTAAAAGTACACTTGCCGACCGTCTTTTGGAATATACCAATACCATCAACAAGCGCGATATGCAGGCGCAGGTGCTGGATGATATGGACCTGGAAAAGGAGCGTGGAATCACCATTAAAAGTCACGCCATACAGATGGATTACGAACTGGATGGTAAAAAATATGTATTGAACCTGATTGATACTCCCGGTCACGTTGATTTTTCTTACGAAGTATCCCGTTCCATTGCAGCCTGCGAAGGGGCTTTGCTTATAGTGGATGCTGCACAGGGAATACAGGCCCAAACCATTTCCAACTTATACCTTGCCCTTGGCAATGACCTTGAAATTATTCCTATCCTCAACAAAATAGATTTACCAAGTGCCGAGCCCGAAATGGTGAAAGACCAGATAGTGGAGCTGCTGGGTTGCAAAAGAGAAGAAATTCTGGCTGCTTCCGGCAAAACAGGACTTGGAGTATATGATATTCTGGAAGCAATTGTAAAACGTGTACCCGCTCCCAAAGGCGACCCGAAAGCACCGTTACAAGCCCTGATTTTTGATTCCGTGTATAATTCCTTTCGTGGAATTATTGCTTATTTTAAAATAATAAATGGTTCGATAAAGAAAGGTGACAAAGTAAAATTTGTGGCTACAGAAAAAGAATACAATGCAGATGAAATTGGTGTACTGCGATTAAAGCAGGAACCAAGAACAACATTGAGCACTGGCGATGTGGGATATATTATTTCCGGAATTAAAGATGCCCGCGAGGTAAAAGTGGGTGATACCATTACCACTGTTACCAACCCTTGCGAAGCAGGAATACAGGGTTTTGAAGATGTGAAACCGATGGTGTTTGCAGGTATTTATCCGGTGGATACCGAAGATTTTGAAGAGTTGCGTTACTCTATGGAAAAGCTTCAGCTGAACGATGCTTCCCTAACCTGGGAGCCGGAATCATCCGCTGCTCTTGGTTTTGGTTTCCGTTGCGGTTTCCTGGGTATGTTGCACATGGAAATTATTCAGGAGCGACTGGAACGGGAATTTAACATGACTGTAATTACCACTGTACCTAACGTATCTTACCATGCCTATACCACCCGTGGCGAAATGCTGACGGTGAACAACCCTTCCGATTTGCCCGACCCAAGTACATTGGACCGGGTGGAAGAACCTTATATAAAAGCCCAGATAATTACCAAAAGCGAATATGTGGGCAATATTATGAGCCTATGTATTGGCAAAAGAGGAATTATTACCAACCAGGTGTACCTAACTACCGACCGTGTGGAACTGATGTTTGATATGCCACTTGGCGAAATAGTGTTCGACTTTTACGACCGTTTAAAAACCATTTCCAAGGGTTATGCTTCTTTCGATTATCAGCCATTGGATTACCGCCAGAGTTATTTGGTGAAACTGGATATTCTGCTTAATGCCGAGCCGGTGGATGCCTTGTCTGCTTTAATTCACAGGGACAATGCTTATGACTTTGGTAAAAAGTTATGCGAAAAATTAAAAGAATTAATACCCCGTCAGCAGTTCGAAATACCTATACAGGCTGCCATAGGCGCTAAAATTATAGCCCGCGAAACCATTAAAGCCATGCGTAAGGATGTTACCGCCAAGTGTTACGGAGGTGATATTTCGCGTAAACGTAAATTGCTTGAAAAGCAAAAAGAAGGAAAGAAACGGATGCGTTCGGTAGGAAGCGTGGAAATTCCTCAATCTGCTTTTATGGCGGTGCTTAAGTTGAACGATTAGTTTGTAAGGATTACGAATTAATACCAATTTACGAATCCTTTTTTCGTGCATAAAAAAGGAAAATCCGTATTGGTTTTCTTTTATTGTTATTAATAACTAACTGATTATAAGTATATTTTTAAAGCAAGTCCGAAAACTATTAGCGTTCGTTCGCTTTTAAAAAACGCTCTTCCGGAAATCAAAAACGGTCATTCGCTTTTTAAAAGCGCTCTTCCTTTTTTTTAAAACGCTCTTCCGGAAACAAAAAACGGTCTTTCGCTTTTGAAAAACGTTCTTCCGGAAATCAAAAACGTTCTTCCTTTTTTGAAAAACGTTCTTCCGGAAATCAAAAACGGTCTTTCCCCATTAAAAATCTTCCTTAAGTGAAAAATTTCCTCTTATACATTGTCAATTACCCATATAATATTGAGTGTTATTTTAAATTCAAACTTAATAGGATTTTATTTCTCTAAAATTATTTTTCTAATTCTTATATAGAGTATAACCGAATAAAACCTTACTTTTGGTTTACAATAAATAAAAACACCTGATAAAATGCTAAAAATAAAATCCTTACTTCATTATTCCGGAAAAAAGGGAATATTGGTTATTGTTATGGTAATGCTGGCCGGGGTAGGGTTTGGGCAGGCAGGGAATTGGGTGTGGGCAAGGAAGGGGATATCTCCTTTGTTTACTTCACAATTTGGATACAATGTGGCAACAGATATTTCCGGTAATGTATATGCTATTGGAACATCTGACTCGACTATTATATTTGGACAGGATACCCTCGCATACTTATATGGGAGTTTTATTGTAAAGTACAATTCAAATGGCAATGTGCTTTGGGCAAAAGCAGTTGGTGGATCCACCGGATTGGTGGGGCGTTCCGTAACTACAGATAATTCAGGTAATGTATATGTAACAGGGCAATTTGGCAATTTAAATTTTTCTTTTGCAGGTTCAACTGTATACTGCACTGGATCTACTGATATGTTTATATTAAAATATGATTCAAATGGAAATGAAATTTGGGCGCGAAGCTCAACAGGTCCGGGTTATGAAACTGGTTATTCGGTTAAAACAGATTATTCAGGAAATGTATATGTTTTTGGAGAATTCAGTTACCCTACATCAGGAGGCCTTTATATAAGTATTCATTTGGGAACTTTTATATTGACCATACCTCCATTAAGCGGAGATATGTTTCTTGTAAAATATGACACCAACGGAAATGTTCTTTGGGCTAAATGCGCAGACGGAAACGCAACAGGGAATATTAATATCAATGTAAATGGGAGATCTGTAGCAACAGACTTATTAGGAAATGTTTATATAACTGGTGCCTTTTATAATCCTCATGAGGTTTTCGAAAATGATACCATATTTAATATTGGACCTCCGGGATTTGCCGACATTTATATTGTTAAGTATAATACGAATGGTAATGTAATGTGGGCAAAAAGAGCAGGAGGAAGTGGAGCAGACCAAGGATACTCTTTAGCAACGGATGCTTATAACAATATTTATCTAACTGGTTTATTTCAGAATTCTAACTTTGTTTTTGCTAACGATACACTCAATAATATTGGGAGCCAAGATTTTTTTATAGCGAAGTATAATTCTTTAGGGAACGAGATTTGGGCAAAATGCGGTGGTGGAATAAATCAGGAATCAGGATTATCAGTTGCAACAGATGTATCTGGAGTTTTTGTCTCCGGCAGTCTTACAAGTTCAACCTTTATATTAGGCACAGATACCCTCATTAGACCATTAAATAATCAAAATCCTTTATTTTTGGTTAAATTTGATTCTATTGGAAATGTTCTTTGCAGAACGTTATTATCAAGCGGAAGTCCCTACCCCCAGGGTAATGCTATTTCAACGGATTTTTCAGGCAACTTGTATCTAGTAGGAACTTTTAGTGGGTATAGTAATTTCATTCTCGGATCCGACACATTAAATTTAAACCCAGGAGGAGGTCAACCTTATTTCATTGCAAAATATAACTGCAATGGAACATCAGTAGCTACTTCTGAAATCCAAAATCCAAAATCCGAAATCACCCTCTACCCCAATCCCGCCACCAATAACCTCACCATTGCTTTTGGTAAAAACATTAAAAAAGTAGTGATAACCATAACAGATATTACAGGCAAATTAATTTGTACCAGCACTACTTCAGAAACAGAAAAAATGGAAGTAAACACAAGCGGTTTTGCAGAAGGGGTATATATTGTAAAAATACAAACGGGAGATGGGGTGGAGATGAAGAAGTTGATTGTGGAGAGATAAATATCTTTACCACTAAGTCACTAAGAACACAGAGAAGCACTTAGATTTTGTGCAACTTAGTGAACTTAGTGCCATAGTGGTTAAAAAGAAAAAACCATATCTTTGTAAAAAAATAAAACCATGGAATACATCGTAATCCCTTCAAAATCTAAAGCAGAAACTTCATTTTTTCTTGATTTACTGAAAAAAATGCAAAAAGAATTTTCTACCCTTTCCAAGGATGAAATGGAAGAAGTTGTTTTTGCAAAACTTTTGAAAGATGCTGAAAAAGCAGGTAAAGGAAGTTTATCGAAAGTGAAAGCACATTTATCAAAAGTTGCATCAGGTAAATGAAAGTAGAAGTTCATAAATCTTTTGAAAAAGACATTGAAAAAGTAACCGATAAAAAACTGGCAATACAACTCAATGAAATTATAGATGAACTTGAAACTGTCAGCCTGCTTGCAGAAATCAAGCATTTAAAAAAGATGAAGGTAAAAGGAAATTACTTCCGCATTCGGGTCGGAAACTATCGTATAGGATTAAAATTCGAAAAAGAAACTATAACTTTACTTCGGTTTATGCATCGTAAAGATATCTACAGTTATTTTCCTTAAAACACGGTACCAAAAGTTTCACTTAGTGTTTTCTTCGCGTTCTTTGCGTCTCTGCGTGACACCCTTTTTAAAAAATATTTTAATTTCTCTGTAACTTTACCCCCAACCTAATCGTCTTACCATCAAACTTGCACAAAAAACGCTACCATGACAGTAGAAGAATTCAACAAAACAGTTGATTTATATGCTGATAATCTTTACCGGTTTATCCTTAGCAATATTAAGGATGTGGACAAGGCGCGCGACATAGTGCAGGATACTTACGAAAAACTATGGATGAAGGTATCGGATGTGGAAAGCACCAATGCAAAAGCTTATATGTTTTCTACCGGTTACCGCACCATGCTGGACCTTATTAAAAGGGAGAAAAAGAAAGGGGATATGTCGGAAGTAAAGATGAGTAGCCTTGGGCATAGCCGCCAGTACAGCGATTTAAAGGAAATACTGAATGAAGCATTAACCAAACTACCCGAAATACAACGAACAGTGGTGTTGTTAAGAGATTACGAAGGATATAACTATGCCGAAATAGGAGAGATAACAGGCCTTAAGGAATCGCAGGTGAAAGTATATATTTTCAGGGCAAGGGGCTTTTTGAAAGAATACATAGGTAAAATGGAGAATGTTATATAAAAATGGAAATCAACAAAAATAACTACGAAGCATATTTCCTCGATTATCACGAAGGAAATCTTTCACCTCAGCAGGTGGCGGACGTGTTGTTGTTTGTTCAGAACCATCCGGAACTGAAAGAAGAACTGGAAAGCTTTGAAAATTTTTCCATTGAAGATTACCCTGCCGTTACTTTCGAAAACAAAGCGGATTTAAAAAAGGAAATTACTGAAGCCAACAGGGAAGAATATTTTATAAAAGCAGTGGAAAATACGTTGAACCCTGCAGAAAAGAAATTATTAGACGACTATATTAAGCGACATCCCCAGGTCATAGTTGACTATCATTTATTCCAGAAAACAAGATTGCAGGCTGATGCAGGAATTGTTTTTGAAAATAAAGATAGCCTGAAAAAAGCCCTCACTCCGTCTTTTGCGCCCTTAGATAAACTAAGTGTGGCAGAAGGGAGTGAGGCACTAATTGCTTATGTGGAAGGAGTTTTACCAGAAAAGGAAAAGGCCGCATTGGATAAAAAGATTGCAGGAAATGTGCTAATGCAAAAAGAGTTGGCAATGTATCAACAAACCAAACTAAAGGCAGATGCAACAATAGTTTTTGAAAACAAAGATGATTTAAAACGCAAAGAAAGAAGAGTTATTCCATTATATTATTACATGGCTGCAGCTGCTGCAATAGTGTTATTGTTTGGGTTATTCTTTATTTTTAATTCTAATAAAGGAGAAGAGTTTGCAAAAAACAATTTTCCCAAAAACACTATACAGGTTCCTGTTAATGTTGCGCCACAATTAGCAGATAAAGCAATAACTTATGAAACAAAGAATGCCAATGTTCCGAAAGCAGTCGCCTCTTCTTTGGTAAAACAATCGAAAAGGAAACAGTCAAATACTGCTAATATTGATGTTGCAAGTAAGAATGATTCTGAAAAACAAAATAAAGAACAATTTCCTGTAACGAATATTAATGAGGTACCCATAGAAAAGGAACAACCCATTGCTGAAAACAATTCTTTGACCAACTCAGTAAACGGCAACCAAGAGCCAATTGCCAAGAGCCAGGAGCCTGCATCAGACATCGGACATCGGACATCGGACCCTAATGAGTATCTTTCCTTAAAAGAAATCGCAGTAAAAAAATTAAAAGAAAGTACCCTGGATGAAAAAACATTGGAGGCGGAAAAGAAAAGCGGGCGTTTGAAAAAGTTTAGTGGCTGGGACCTTGCTAAAGTGGTGGCAAAAGGAATAAATAAAGTTACCGGCAGCGATGTAAAAGTAGAACCTAAATACAATGATGAGGGTGAAGTAACAGCCTATGCATTGGGTGCAGGTAGTTTTGAAATAGCAAGAGGAAGATAAGCCAAAATATTTTTAATAATAAGCTCACAATCCAAAATCGAAAATCCGAAATCCACAATCAGGATTGCTGTAGCCCTCTGTTTTATTGCCCAATCAAAAAATTTACCTACCTTCGTGGAAATAAATAATAAAAAATAATTTGAAGTTTAACGATTTTCATTTTGAAGCAGCCCTGCAGGAAGGGCTTGATTCAATGGGTTTTGAAAACCCAACACCAATTCAGGAACAGGCCATCCCGTTCATTCAGAACAATAAAGATTTAATTGGTTGCGCTCAAACAGGTACCGGCAAAACAGCTGCATTCCTTCTTCCTATTCTCAATAAATTATCTGTTAATCCTACCGATTCGGTTAATACATTAATTGTAGTTCCTACCCGCGAACTTGCTTTGCAGATAGACCAGGCATTACAAGGGTTTTCTTATTTTACTTCGGTAAGTTCCATTGCCATTTATGGTGGAAGTGACGGAATAGTATTTGAAAAAGAAAGAAAAGCATTAACAGACGGGGCGAACATTATTATTGCTACTCCCGGCAGGTTAATGGCTCATTTAAATATGGGGTATGTAAAGTTTGATAAAGTGGAAACATTGATATTGGATGAAGCCGACCGTATGCTGGACATGGGTTTTGTGGATGATATATTAAAGATTACTACTTACTTGCCTAAAACAAGACAAACATTAATGTTTTCGGCTACTATGCCTTCGGCCATTCGTACACTTGCTACCAAGCTGCTACATAACCCGGAACAAATAAGCATTTCTATTTCAAAACCGGCAGAAGGAGTTATCCAGGGAGCTTATCTGGTTTACGATACGCAGAAAAATGCTTTGATAAAATCATTGCTGGAAGGAAAAGAACTGACCAGTGTTATCATTTTTGTTTCCACCAAGCTTAAGGTAAAAGAACTGGAACGTGATTTACAAAAAGCAAAACTGAAAGCAAAAGCAATTCACTCTGATTTGGAACAAAACGAAAGAGAAGAAGTATTGCGAAATTTCAGGAGCAAACAGTTGCAAATACTGGTGGCTACAGATATACTTTCCCGGGGAATTGACATTGAAGACATTGGCCTGGTAATAAACTATGATGTGCCGGGAGATGCGGAAGATTATATTCACCGTATTGGCAGAACTGCCCGTGCAGCATCTACAGGGGTAGCCTTAACTTTTATTAACGAATTTGACCAGCAGAAGTTTTTGCAGATAGAAACCCTGATTGGCAGCGAAGTAAAAAAGATTCCTTTGCCTCCAAGTGTTGGAGAGGGTCCCGCGTACACACCTTTGGTTAAAATGAAAAAGCCTTTCCAGAAAAAGAAAAGTTTTAATAAAGACAGGCGACCTGCGAGAAAGTAAAGAATTTTAAAACTCATCAATATTTCTTACCTTTGGGGTTCTGTAATACAGGAACGATTTTTGCATTACTATTAAGATGTCAGACACCAATTATCAAACATTAGTAGAAAAGCTGGATGGGTTTATCCGTAAGTACTATAAAAACCAATTGCTGCGAGGTGTAATTTACACTGTGGGGTTGGTAGTATTGTTTTTTGTTTCTGTTACCGCACTCGAATATTATGCCCACTTTAATACAGGTGTGCGTACTGTATTGTTTTATTCCTTTATAGTTGCTACCGGTTTTGTAATGGTGAAATACATTTTCATCCCAGTTTCCCATCTTTATAAAATGGGTAAGATTATTTCTTACACAGAAGCGGCAAAGATTATAGGAAAGCACTTTGCCAATGTGCAGGATAAATTATTGAATGTACTTCAGCTTAAGGAGCAGGTATCTAAAGGCGAAGCATCATCTCAATATTCAATGTCAAATGCTCAGCATTCCCTTATAGAAGCAAGTATCAATCAAAAAACAAAAGAGTTAAAGCCCATTCCATTTACTTCTGCAATTGACTTTAAGGAAAACAGGAAATATCTGAAGTATGCATTGATTCCGGTATTGCTGATTACCATCATATTGTTTGCTGCACCAAGCATTATTACCGATGGTACTAAACGATTGGTGAAGCACGATGAATACTTCGAAAAACAAGCTCCTTTTCAATTTGTAATTACTAATAAAGATTTAAAAACCGTTGCACAGCAGGATTTTGAACTAAAGGTAAAGCTAACAGGCAATGAAGTTCCGGACAATGTATATGTAGAAATAGAAGGAAATGAATTTAAACTGGATAAAGAAAACATTGTCAATTTTAAGTACATTTTTAAAAATGTTCAGAAGGATATTCGCTTTCAATTGACAGCTGATGGTTTCAAATCGAAGGAATATGAACTTGTGGCGTTACCCAACCCAATATTATTAAACTTTGATATTGCATTAACATATCCTGCTTATTTGGGAAAAAAGGATGAGGTGATAAAAAATACAGGCGATCTTGTAATCCCTGCCGGAACAAAGGTCAACTGGAATTTCACTACTCAAAATACAAAGAACTTACGATTGAATTTTAATGATACTTCTTTTGCTGTATCGCCAACTTCGGAAAATGCTTTTAATTATTCTTCCCGTTTTTTCAGAGATAAAACTTACTCTGTTACCACTGCCAACCAGTTTCTGAAGAGTAAAGATTCCGTAACCTATAATATCAATGTTATTCCTGATGCGTATCCTCAGATAGTTGTTGACGAAAAAAAGGATAGTATGTCAACCAAAAGATTTTCTTTCAGGGGAGAAGTGAAGGATGATTATGGCTTTAACAAACTTACTTTCAATTATCGTTTTATTTCCAGCAATGATACTGCTATGACCGAAAGCGATAAGAATAAAAAAATGGAAGTAAAAACAACTTCAATTGCAATTAACAAAGCCGCGACACAAGACCAGTTTTACCATTACTGGGATATGACCGATTTAGGCGTTTCGCCAGGCGACCAGGTGGAATATTACTTTGAGATTTTTGATAATGATGGGGTGACTGGCAGTAAATCGACCCGGTCACAAAAAATGATATTTAAAGCACCTTCGTTAAAAGAACTTGCTGAAAATACTGACAAGAACAACAATAAAATAAAAGAAGACTTGCAGGAAAGCATTAAGCAGGCAAAAGATATTCAGAAAGAGTTGGCCGATTTACAGCGTAAGGTAACAGAGAAAAAGGAACTGACCTGGGAGGAAAAAAAGAAGCTACAGGATTTGCTTGATAAACAAAAGGACCTGCAGAAAAAAGTGGAGAATGTGAAGAATGAGAATCAGCAAAACAATGAACAGAAAAGCGAATACAAACAACCGGACGAAAAGATACTGGAGAAGCAACAGCAATTACAGGAACTTTTTGATAAAGTAATGACTCCTGAGCTGAAAGAAAAATATGATGAGTTGCAGAAGTTATTAGAGAAAATGGATAAGGAAAAAGTGCAGGACGCATTGGATAAAATGAAGATGGACAATAAGGATATCATGAAGGAACTCGACCGTAATCTTGAATTGTTCAAACAAATGGAACTGGAACAAAAACTCCAGGAGAACATTGACAAGCTAAACGACCTTGCAAAAAAGGAAAATGAAGAAGCTAAGAAAACGGAAGATAAAAAATCGGATACCAAAGATCAAAAGGACAAACAGGATGAACTGAATAAGCAGTTTGAAGACCTGAAGAAAGACCTTAAAGAGATGGAGCAGAAAAACAGCGAACTGGAAGAGCCTAAAAAGATGGAGGACACGGAACAAAAGAGTGAAGACATCAAAAAGGACATGGAAAACTCCAGCGAACAGTTGAAAAGCGGGCAAAAGAAAGGAGCTTCAAAATCGCAAAAATCTGCAGGAGAAAAAATGCAAAAAATGGCAGAACAATTAGCCCAGATGAAGGAAAAGGAAGAACAGGAGCAGGAAGGAGAAGATATTGATAAGCTAAGGCAAATACTTGAAAACCTTGTTCAGCTATCTTTCGGGCAGGAATCATTAATGGGAGAACTGGGTAAAACAAAACCGAATGATCCTCAAATTGCTAAAGTAGGGCAGAAGCAGAAAAAACTGCAGGACGATTCTAAAATGATTGAAGATAGTTTACTGGCTTTAAGTAAAAGAAATCCGAAAATTAAGGAAACGGTAAACAAGGAAATATCTGCTATTAATATGAATATGGAAAAAGCTGTGAGCGAGATACAGGAGTCAGAAACCGTTTCGATGGATGGAAGAAATCATAAAGAAGAAGGAAGAAGCCGCCAGCAGTTTGCGATGACTTCGATTAATAATCTTGCTTTAATATTAAATGAATCGCTGCAACAAATGCAGGCAGAAGCAAAACCTAAAAACGGACCTCCGGGAAGTGGAAGTTGCAAAAAACCGGGAGGAAAAGGAAGTAAACCTTCAGCAGGTAGTGTTCGTAAAATGCAGGAACAATTGAATGCTCAAATTAAGAAGCTGAAAGAGGGAATGGAAAAGAATGGTAATAAACCCGGTAAAAAACCAGGAGAAGGAGGAACAGGGGGTATGAGTCAGGAATTGGCAAAATTAGCTGCGCAACAATCTGCTATTCGCCAGGAAATTCAGAAAATGGCTGATAATATCAATAAGGATGGTAAAGGGGCTGGCGGCATGAGCAAGTTGGCTGACAAAATGGAACAAACAGAAACGGATTTAGTAAATAAAATGCTTAGCCAGGAAACAATTAATCGTCAGGAAGAAATTCTTACTCGTTTGCTGGAGAGTGAAAAGGCTGAGAAAGAAAGGGAAATGGATGAAAAAAGACAATCGAACGAAGCTAAAGATGAAAATAAACGAAACCCGAATGAATTTTTAGAGTATAATAGATTAAAACAAAAGGAAACGGAACTATTAAAAACAGTTTCTCCATCTTTAAATCCTTTTTACAAAGAAAAAGTTGGCTTGTATTTCAATCAGTTAGAGAAATAATAAAAAATAATTGAAATTTGTGTAACCTAATATAATTTCTACCGTATAATGGTATATAGATAATGTTAACGGATAGTTAAATCAGTTAATAAAGATAAGAAAAGTTATGGTACTTTCAGAAAATCAAAAATTGAGAATCCCTTCAAGAGCAGAGAACATAATACTTGTAGAGCGGATGATAGAGGATGTTTGCGATTTATATAACATCAGTGAAGATTATTACGGAAATATACTGGTCGCAATAACGGAGGCGGTTAATAATGCCATATATCATGGGAATGAAGCCAATCCAGGAAAATGGATTGACATTTTTTTCAAATCTACCCCCGACCATGTTTCATTCATCATTAAAGACGAAGGGCCTGGTTTCAACTTCACTAATTTACCCGATCCAACAAATCCAGATAATATTGACAAACCAAACGGAAGAGGTGTGTTTTTGATGCGCAATCTTGCCGATAAGGTTTCTTTTGAGGATAATGGAGCCACGGTAATTCTTGATTTTAAAGTGAATTAAAGGTCCGATGTCCGATGACGGAGGTCAGATGTAAAGAGTATAAATCAATATTTTATAGAAAAAAATCCCGAAGAGATTCGGGATTTTTTTATTTATGGTATTTAATGAATCAATAGAAAAGTTACTTTTGCACACCATAAAAATTTAATCCCTATTTATCCAGATGAAGACAGTTGATAATTATAATTTCAAAGACAAAAAAGCATTAGTAAGAGTTGATTTTAATGTGCCTTTGGATGCACAATATAACATTACTGATGATACCAGGATGCGTGCAGCTTTGCCTACCATTAATAAAATATTGAATGATGGCGGTGCGGTTATTTTAATGTCGCACCTTGGCAGACCAAAAGATGTTCCGGAAGAAAAATATTCCTTGAGACATATTGTGAAACACTTAAGTGAATTGCTTGGCAAGCCCGTAAAGTTTGCAACGGATTGTATTGGTGCTGTTGCCAAAAATGCTGCCGATGATTTAAAATCGGGGGAAGTATTATTATTGGAAAATCTTCGTTTTCATAAACAGGAAACCGCAGGTACAGAATCATTTGCACAGGAACTTTCTACATTGGGTAATGTTTACGTAAATGATGCGTTTGGTACTGCTCACCGTGCGCATGCTTCTACTACCATTGTTGCAAAGTTTTTCCCTAATGATAAAGTGTTTGGATATGTGATGGCAAACGAACTGGAAAACATTAATAAAGTATTGAACGCTTCCGAGAAGCCAGTTACTGCCATCATGGGCGGTGCAAAGGTTTCCGGAAAAATATTAATCATTGATAACCTGTTAAGTAAAATAGATAACCTGATAATAGGTGGTGGAATGGCTTATACATTTGCGAAAGCGCAAGGTGGAAAGGTAGGAAGTTCGCTGGTGGAAGAAGACAAGCTGGATGTGGCTTTAAAAATATTAAAAGATGCAAAAGAAAAAGGGGTAAACATTTATATCCCGGTGGATACTGTGGTAGCGGATGCTTTTGCAAATGAAGCCAACAAACAAACCGTTAATATTAATAATATCCCGGATGGATGGATGGGATTAGACATTGGGCCATTGACAGAAAAAAAATATGCTGAAGTAATTGATAATTCTAAAACCATCTTATGGAACGGGCCAATGGGTGTTTTTGAAATGAGTAATTTCGAGAGTGGAACCAAAGCTGTCGCCAATTCCATTGTTGCGGCAACTAAAAAAGGAGCTTATTCTTTAATAGGTGGTGGCGATTCGGTAGCGGCTATTAATAAGTATAACCTGGCGGACGAAGTAAGTTATGTTTCTACAGGTGGAGGTGCATTGTTGGAATACATTGAAAGCGGAAGTTTGCCAGGGGTAGAGGCGATTGAGAAATAGTGTCACGCAAAGACGCAAAGAAAGCAAAGGGAAATAGTTATAAAAATCCTTTGCGTTCTTTGCGTCTTTGCGTGAAAAAATAAAGGGGGTTATTAATCCAATGGTTCATACAAGCCGTAAATAAAGGGATTGCTCTTTACTACTTCCAGTTTTACATTTTCAACCACAATATTTTTTTTGCCCCTGTTCCACAAGTATATTTTTATTTGCGGGCGGGCATATCCTTTCAGATTAAAATCAGTCATTAGCTTTGATAAATACATGGTATTGGTGCCGGTTGCATTGGTATTATAATTCTGATAATCGGCACCGTTCCAGTATAACGAATTGTCATCTTCCTGAATATCTGCAACAATTGTGGGGTTTGCAAGGCTATCGGTGCAGGAAACGGTGGCGGAAATGGTGAGTATATTATGACGGTTATTGGTTATGTTTTTTAATCTGTCGGAAAAGGCAGGACCATATTCTACAGTCGAATCCATTTTGTTGGTTCCGTTGGTCAGGTCGATGGTTTTTGAGGAAACCACCTGTTCGTGCAGCTCGTTTGCAGGTTTTTGTTTTGCAAAGCAATAAAAGGAATACGTAAAACCATCTTCTTTTTTAAACAGGTAGGGATATTTTTCTTTAATAATCTGAATGTATTCCAATGGCGGATTTCCGAAAACAAAATAATCGGTAGTCTGTTCGTTTACAAACTTGCGAAATGCTTTTGTGTCTATTTTGTTATCAAAAGGATTCCAGTAAATACTTTTAAATTCACGATTGTATTTTTTAAAATAGTGTTCCCTGTAAGCTGGTGGAATTAATAACTCAACAGTTACTTTTTTCTCGTCTCCTATTTCATCAATTACTTTATAAGTATTCGTTACCTGGTCCTGATATGACTGATGATAAAAAATCTGGAAGTGTTTGCGGGTGATTACCAATGAAAAAATTCCGATGACTAAGATGAGTGAAACCAGCGTGGTTTTAAACGCAACGCTTATCTCTCCCATGATTGAGAATAAAAACATCAACAAAAACGGAAAAACAAATATCATGGTGGAGAACTGGATGATGGGGTTTACTTTTAGAGAATAATAATATTCTATAAAAAATACCACCAGGAACCAAGCTGCCGAAATAATCCTGAACTTTTGTGTTTCTCTTATTTTCTCCGAATACTTTATAAAGCTAATCAGCAATAAAATAAACAGCAAACCATACATGATGTAGGAATAATGAAACGTGTATTGAAAATACATCAGCAGCCAGTTTACGTCCGGTTTGCCAAGCCAGCCATCATTACCACCAAGTCCGCCTTTGCTGAACTGATATAAAGTAATGCTGATGTGGGGAAGGTATAAAACAATGATGCTTACGATGGCTATCAGATATCCTTTCCAAACATTTTTATTTAAAAAGAAAAGCCCTGTAATACCTACCAACATGGCAAGTAAAGTGGCAAAGTGATGGGTATAACAGCAAAGCATGGAGAAAACCACATAACCTATAAGTGATTTTGTCTTTTTTTCTTCGTCAAATAAATAGCGGCTCCAGTACCAAACCATCAGCAGCGAAAACAAAACTCCCGTCATGTAAGGCCTTGCCACCTCGCTGTAGGTAATCATGTATTGCATTATGGCCATAAATGAGGCAACCATAAGTGCTACACTGGTATTGAACCAGCGGGCGGCTATTTTGTAAGCCACATAAATGGAAGCTAGTCCGCAGAGGATAAACGGAAGTTTTACTACCATTTCATTTTCGCCAAACAGCATGGTCCAGTAATACAGAAAAACCTGTATAAATATCGGGTGGCCGTCTGTACGGGCACCGTTGGTAATAAGTTCGGAAAGAGAATTGAAATGTGTCCGGGATAATGCACTTAACTCATCGTGCATGTAAGGCATATTGGCAAAGTTCCAGAAACGAAGAATAGCCGCTATGAGTAGGATAGCGATTAAAAGAAGATTGTCTTTAGATAACTTGCTATTCATGCGGAGAGGGCGGGATTCGAATCTACCTGTCGGTAGACAGGCCCGCGTCTTTGTCGCGTAATGACTTTAATTGCTCTTTTCCCGTCCCGCTTTTCCAATATTTTTCTCTGTTTCTTGCATCTATTCGATTTTTACACTCTTCAGAATAGATTAATTTAAATGGTTTATAAGGTTTAGTTGTTTTTTCATATCCTGAATTGTGCCGTAATATTCTTTCATTTATATTAGAAGTTAACCCAACATAAATGTAATTTTTTGACACACTTGAAATGGCATAAACAGTAAAAACCATTTGTAAAAATTTAATTTCAGCGGAGAGGGCGGGATTCGAACCCGCGATACCCTTGCGAGTATACAAACTTTCCAGGCTTGCTCATTCGACCACTCTGACACCTCTCCGTTTTGTTGGGGTGCAAATGTAAAGAAATAATTGATAATTGAGAGGATTATTGATGTTTGCGAAAATTTCATCACAAAGAACACACCGTTTAAAGAGTTTAACGGAGGGGGACTTCATCAAATTAAATTTTTTTTAAAGTCCTTTACATATTAAAAAATCACAATAAATCTCTCCATAAATTTTATTCACAAAATTTCAACAAAGTAACCGTGCGGTTACACTCAATCATGCCGGTTTTGCAATTTTCGGACATGTCGGAATTTTTTTATGTTAATATAAATGAGTTAATAGGTAAAAACGTAAAAAAGTTTCGCGAAGAAGCTAATATAGGGCAGACAGAACTAGCCAAAGCAGTGGGGGTTTCGAGAAAATATATCAATGAATTGGAAATGGGTTTTGTTAATTCAAGAATCAATGTGCTTTGCAAAATTGCAAAAGAAGTAGGCAAAAATCTGGCAGATATAATAAGCACAGCTGAGTTTCATGACATAAATAAAGTGGGCGAAAAAGAGGTAATATATGTAGTAAACAAAAAAGGAATTAAACCATATAACGGTTCGCTTCCTCCACAAGTCACCGAATAACCTTTTATCAGTTCTTTGAATTTTAAAGTTTAGTGTGGAATTTCTCCGAAAAGATGTGGAAACCTTCTGCAACCTTGAGGAAACTATTCACAGTAATGTGGAACTATTCCACTTTATTGCGGAAACTTTCCGAAAAGATGGGGAACCTTTCCACAAGGCTGAGGAACCTTTTCTTAAGACTGTGGAACTTTTCCACAGTCATGCAGAACACAATAAAATGAACAGTAACAGTACGTAACACAATAAATATCAATTAATTAACCTAAAACAAAAAACCATGACAGAAAAACGAGTAGTACCTCAAGCTATTGATCCGTTCAATAGTTACATTTTGGTTGTATTAAGCTATTTAACCGCCAATGCATCCCGTTTATTAATTACCACAGGCAATATAACCGCCCTGAACGACCTGGTAACCAATGCCACCACCGGCTGGACGCATTGGTACACCTTGCATGCCAACGCAGCCACCCGTACATCGGTTATTAACGCTAACCTTGCCGACAGCGAAACTGCGATTACCCAAAAACTGCAATCTATTTATGGCGATTTGCCCCGCAGTTTGATGACCAATGAAGATTATCAAACCCTCCACATTTCGCCACCGGTAACCCATCGCGCCAAAAGGGCTAAGATTACAAACATTCCGTTTTCCAAGGTATATTCAGTAGGAGGTGCCATTGTTAAGTTCATTATTCGTACCGATACACATGCTAAACGTGCAGCCATCGACCCATTGGCAGATGCTGTGGAAGTGGTGGCTGTTCTGTTGTCTATCGATAAACCATTGCCCACCGACCCAAGCGAGTGCAATCTTCATTTTATCAGTAAAGAGGCCCTGTTTGGCCATGCGTTTACACCTGCCGATGCAGGAATGAGGTTTGCCTGTTTTATCCGTTTTGTAAATTTAACTGACGAAAGCAAGGATGGCGGCTGGAGTGGAGTTATTTCCTGCATTGTGGGGATGTAAATAATAGTTGAGATTTTTATTATTGAAGGTACTATCTTTTAAAAAGGTAGTACCTTTCATTTTTATTCCATTCTCAATTATTTTTCTACATTTGCCCCGATGAATTTTACCAAACGGATAACTTCTTTATTTCTGCTCTCCATTTTTTTGTTTAATACAATGGGGTATTTCATTGCATTTAAAGTAACTCAGTTTCAAATAAAATCAACCATTGTATCCCAAATAAAGCTGGGAATAAGCAATGATGCCGAAACAATTATCACCATCAATAAAAATGAATTATCGAAAATTGACTGGCAGGAAAACGGCAAGGAAATGGTGTATAACAATAAAAGATATGACGTTATAAAAAGCAAGGAAGGTAAAACTACCATCACTTATTATTGCATAAACGACAAACAGGAAGAAACATTATTTGCTGATTTGAACGACCATATTAATTCGCATGTAATTTCAACCAAACCAATAAAAAATCATTCTTCCAAAACATTGGAAAATGATGTGGTGAAAATATTTTTCAATCATCAGCAGTCATTTAATCTTATCACCAATGAAAGTGGCATTTCTTTTTTATCAGTCAAAGAAGATAACGATTCTGAATACATCAAAACAAACTCGCCCCCACCCTGGCTGGTTTAATATTCTTTGAATCAAATAAATTTCCTGTTTAATTAGCAATTTTGATTCATTGCTGTACCCGTGAGATTTTATAGGTTTTTAGTAGCTTAGTCCTGTATTGTCAATCTGGTATTGAGGTACAACTGCGTCAGGCTTTTGAGAGTGCCGAACGCATGTTGGCCATAATTAGTTCCAAGTTTCAAGTTCAAAAAAATAAACAATCAAACCTGTCAGGTTTAAATCTAAGTAACAAACAAAATGAAAAAAATCATATTATTAACTCTTGCCTCAGCATTTGCATTTATTAATATAAATGCGCAGGACACGGCAACAGATTCAGTAAAATCGAACATTACACTTAAAGAAGTGGTGGTTTCGGTAAACAAAGTAAAAGAAACAAAAGACAAAGTAGCCCAACAGGTGCAGGTAATATCTGCCAATGATATTGCCAATATACAAGGACAAACCACTGCTGATATAATAGCCAACACAGGTAGTGTGAATATTCAGAAAAGTCAACAGGGAGGAGGAAGTCCTGTTATCAGAGGGTTTGAGGCAAATAAAATATTGCTTGTGGTGGATGGTGTGCGAATGAATAACCTGATTTATCGTGCAGGACATTTGCAGGACATTATTAAAACTGATAACAACAGCATGGAAAGTATCGAAATTCTGTTCGGTCCATCATCCACTGTTTATGGAAGTGATGCACTTGGGGGAGTTATCGTTATGAATACCAAAAACGCAGTGTTTTCCAAAGATGATAAAATGAAAGTAAAAGCAAATGCAATGTATCGCTTCGGAAGTGTAAACAATGAGTCAACAGCACATGTGGATTTTAATCTGGGCGGTAAAAAATTAGCATCCAGAACATCTTTTAACTATTCCATGTTTGGCGATTTGAGAGGAGGAAGAAACCAGAATCCGTTTTACAGCAATTCTTATGGCGAGCGTCCGTACTATGCAGAGCGTTTTGGAACCAGAGATTCGTTGGTAAAAAATGACGACCGTTATTTGCAAAAACAAACCGCTTACAAACAATATGATATTATGGAAAAACTGGCTTTTAAACAAGGAGAGCATATTACACATGGATTGAATTTGCAATATTCTAATTCATCTGATGTTCCTCGTTACGACCGTTTAACTGACCCGGGAGGGGCTGGATTAAAAAGTGCGGAATGGTATTACGGACCACAAATGCGAATGTTAGCAGCTTATGATTTTAATTTAAAAAATAAAGAAGGGAAATTTCAGTCTATACACGCAGGATTGAATTATCAGATTCTGGAAGAAAGCCGTCATAACCGCAACTTTGGTGACAGATGGTTAAAAAACAGAATTGAAAAAGTGGGCGTGATAGGAGCAAATCTGGACTTTCAGAAAACAATAAAAAAACACGATATTCGTTTTGGCTTAGATGTTCAGATGAACGACCTTAAATCTACCGCTAATAAAAAAGACATACTGAAAGATACGATGGGATTGTTTTCAACCCGCTTTCCTGACGGGGTAAACAAAATGAACAATTACGCATTGTATGTTTCGCACACATGGAACATTAATGAACAATTGACATTAACTGACGGAATCCGTTTGGGATATTCTACACTGCATTCAACCCTTGTGGATACGGTAACACCACCGGACCCGCTTCCGGCCAACCTGCCTTACAAAACCATTGACCAAAATACACCAACCTATTCAGGAAGTATCGGTTTAATCAATTCTCCATCAGAAGATGTAAAACTTTCGTTTCTTGTTTCAACAGGATTCCGTGTGCCTAATGTGGACGATGTAACCAAAATATTTGACCCGGCACTAGGTACAGTTCGTGTTCCAAATGTAACATTGAAACCTGAAAGAACAGTGAACTACGAGTTGGGAATTGCCAAAGTATTTAACAACAAAGCACGATGGGAAAATTCGGTTTATTATACTGATTTGTATGATGCCATTGTGGTGGATGAATTCAAATACGAAGGAAAAGATTCAATAATGTATGATGGAACATTAAGTAAAGTATATGCAAGCCAGAACAAAGGAAGGGCTTATGTATATGGTATTTCGTCAAACTTTAAAGCTCAGCTTAGCAACCATGTTATGATGAATGCAATGATAAATTATACTTACGGAAGAATGAAAACCGACAGTATGGATATGCCACTCGACCATATTCCACCCTTCACTGCACGTTTGTTATTTAACTACACCAACAAAAAATTCAGTTCTGAATTCTTTATCAATTATAACGGTTGGAAATATCTGAAAGATTATAGCCTTGGAGGTGAAGATAACGAACAATATTCGCCAACAGAAGGAATGCCGGCATGGTTTACCGCTAACCTGCATTTGTCATATAAAGTGCATAAACTCATAACTGTTCAGGCAGGAATTGACAATGTATTCGATACACAATATCGTACCTTTGCGAGCGGTATTAACGGTGGAGGCAGAAATATTTTTGCTGCACTTCGTTTTCATTATTAATAAATCAGCTGGCTTATTTTTATAAGAGTAATTAACCTGTTTGATAAAAAAACGCCTTTTTTTAAGAAAAAAGGCGTTTTTTTTGTTGAAAAAGGGAATTTTAAAAAAAATCTCAAACCCCAAAACGACCGCTTAAGTCTCCAAAACGTTCATTTAAGTCCCAAAACGACCGTTCGCCAAAAAACTTTTGGATAGTGTCGCTTTTATTCCTAATATTGCCACTCGAAACAATTAAAAAAGAAGATTATGAAAAGAACATGTTACAACCTGATTTTGATGAGCGCACTGCTATTTGTTGCGAATGCAACAAGAGTAAATGCTCAAAACAGCGCAGCTCCTTGTGGTACTGATGCAAGGATGGAGGAATTGATGAAACAGTTTCCCGATTTACGCCAACAGTTTATTGATTATAACAATCAACTGACAACTGATATTAAGAATAATAAAGGAGTAAAATCACAAAACTCCCCTATTCTTTATATACCAGTCGTGTTTCATATTATTCACACAAATGGTCCGGAAAACATTCCTGATGCGAATATTTATAACGCGATGGACTATATCAACCACGATTGGTCTCATCAAAACCCTTTCCAAACCGGTGTTGTAGGTTATGGTACTGCCAATAATCCATTTGATACTGTTCAGGCGGATATGAGAATTCAATTTCGTTTAGCGAAATTAGACCCTGATGGTAATTGCACTAATGGAATAGATCGAATTTACTCTCACCTAACTAATACTGCGGACGACCAGTCAAAATTAAACCAATGGCCAAGAGATAAATATTTGAATATTTGGGTAATACACGATTTCAAAACGGCTACTGCCGGAGTTCAGCCAGCAGCTTATGCTCTTTTTCCTTCCGGTGCGCAATGGTACCCTCAGGGAGATGGAGTGATTTGTCTTTATACTTATGTAGGTACATTATCACCAAGTGTGGGAGGTGTTAGTGGACATGGCAGCACTTTAAGTCACGAAATCGGTCATTATTTTAGTTTGGAACACCCTTGGGGAAGTGGAGATATTACTTTGCCAGTCGCTTCCCGCACATGTGGTGATGACGGAGTGGACGATACCCCTGTTACAAAAGGACATACTTCGAACGGTATAGTTGACAAAATTCCTAACTGCCAAAAGCAGCGTAAAAGTTCATGGCTTTATGACTTTTCTTCGGTAAATCCTGGTTCAGGTGCTATTGATCCTGCTACCATTCCTGCTGACGATACTTTGTACCGCACCTCTTTTTCAGCGCACAACGTTTCCACCAACTCTGTTGACACTTCGCGTTTTGCATTTACAAATTGGGGAACAGGGGCAATTGACGGAGATGACACTATTGCTCATGTTACTGGAACATTAGATACAACCAAATATTATGAAGTGAAATTTGCTCCGGGCTTTGGATATTCCACCATTTTCAAAACTATAACTTTTAATGTAAAACGCAATTCTACTGGAGTAAGAACATTTGCAGTTCGTTCTTCAGCCAATAACTACCAGTCTAATGTTCCGGTAAGCATTAGTCCTGCAAATGCGCAACTTGGTGCGGGAACGGTGTCTGGAGTTGCCAATGTATTATACTTTACTAGTGATACAAATACAAATGTTCAATCTGGCTGTAAGGTAACATTTCCTGCCAATACACTTGATTATACCAATGTTCTTGATACTACAACTTTCCGTTTTTATGGTTGGAATGCCGAAGATAGCACCGGAACGTTTAGTATCGACAATGTAACTTTTGTAGACACTACAGGATTAATTGAAAATTATGAAAATATCATGGATTATACTTATTTAGACAGAATGTTTACTAAAGGGCAAGAAGTCAGAGTAAGAACAGCTGCAAATTCAGGTGTTTCTTACAGAAATAATTTATGGTTAAACTCTAATCTTCAGGCTACAGGAACAGATTTGTCTACTCAAGTGGTTTGTGTTCCTCAACCTGATTTTTATGCCAACAGAGTAAACATTTGCGCGGGAAGTACTGTTACCTTTACTTCTGTTATTAGTAACATAAGTCAGGGAGGTACCGCAACAAAGTCATGGGATTTTGGACCTAATGCAAGCCCAACCACTTCAACACAAGTTAGCCCAACTGTTACATATAACACTCCAGGTGATTATACAGTTACTTTGAACGCAACCAGTCCTTCCGGAACTGGAACAACTACAAAAACAACATATATTCATGTTTCTCCGGGCTGGCCTCAATATAACGGTAATGCTTCAGAAGGTTTTGAAGGTTCGTCTTATTGGAACTGGCAATTTAATAACTATGATAATAATGCTCATACCTGGTCAATTGTAAATTCAGCAGCTTATACGGGTTCTCATAGTGTTGCTATGGGAGGTTATCAAAATTACCATGACGATTTGGATGATTTTATTACTCCTGGATTTAATTTATTTGGTCTGTCTGGAGGTACATTTACTTTCAGATGTGCAGCAGCATCCAACACACAAAGTTCTGCGGACCTGACTGAAAAACTAATTGTGTACTCTTCATCCGATTGCGGAGCAACTTGGATAGCAAGAAAAACAATTGCAGGTGCTACACTTTGTAATAATGGATACAAACCAACAGGCTTCTCTCCAAATTCTCAGAGCCAATGGGCATTAATTACTTTTCCAATTCCAAGTAATTTAGCTTTGGGAAATGTTAGGTTTAAATTTGAATATAAATCAGGTGTACAAGGCAACAATCTCTTTATTGATGACATTAACATTAACGGAACTGTTGGAATAGTTGAAAACTCAATTGAGGATGCAAATATTTCTATTTATCCAAATCCAACAAACGAATCATCTACTATTTCTTACCATTTAAATACAAAAGGGAATGTAAAAATAGAATTGTTTGATGTAGTGGGTAAAAAGGTAACTGAAATAAATAATAGCAATCAGGGAGAAGGAGATTATACTGCAACAATTTCAAAACAGGATAATAATCTTTCCAATGGTGTTTATTTTATCAAGTTCTCAATAGACGGTAAGATAATAACCAGAAAAGTGGTTTTTACTAATTAATCGTAATAGTTATATAACCAAAAGCCCGGCAATTTTGCCGGGCTTTTTTGTTAATAAACATTAATTATTTTTTACTAAACTTGTTTTTGTGTCAAAATGTTTTTACTTTTGATGGACTTTAATACAAAACACATGAAAAATTTATTAAAGATTTCCCTTTTTGTAATTTGCCTTAACGTTGCTGCAAGGGCAAGCGCAGGTGTAATAAATCCTGCACCGGCAACAGAAAGCAGTAATAGTCATGATTCTACTATTGGTATAAAAAGTAATATTGTAATATTTAAGATTGTTTCAACTCCTGTTCCACCAATAAATAACTCAAACGGAAGTTTAAAAAAGGCTGGGAAAGCAGCCCGTACTTCTTATTCTCATACTTCAATAGATACCATCCTTTATAAAAGAAAAGGAATCTAAGATATACCTCTTTGTTTTTTAATGTTTTCGTAAGCGTTCTGCATATTCTGGAATTTTTCCTTTGCCGCTTTCTGCACTTCTTCTCCTAAATCAATTACTTTATCAGGATGATATTTAACCGCCATTCTGCGGTAAGCTTTCTTTACCTCTTCATCAGATACGTTAGGCTCTATTTCCAGAATTCTGTAATCGCTGTTTACATCACGGAAATACATCGCCTTTAAAGAATTAAAATCAGCCGTATCAATATTCAAATAATTGGAAATGGTCTGAATCGTCTGTAATTCTAGTTCATGCACGTGTCCATCTGCTTTAGAAATACCAAACAGGTAATGAATAATTTGTAAGCGCTGAGCGACAGGCATATATTGCCTGATCTGAATACAAACCTGTTGCAAAGGAATATCCTGTTTCAGAATTTCTTTTAACAGAAGCATTTGCTGTTGCGCATGTTCTTCACCAAATTGCTGAACAAGGAATTTTTTTACATAATCCAATTCACTTTTCATCGTTTTTCCATCGCTCTTCATAACTGCTGCAGAAAGCACAAGCAAACTTGCAGCAAAGTCACCAACATGGGGAGCCCCTCCACCTGAAGAAAAAGTGGTTTGTCCATCCGTTTGAACTGTTACACTTGCCGCATCAAATGCAGACCCTAAAGCAAAACCAAGCACTCCTCCCAAAGGGCCACCAAGTGCCCAACCTAATCCTCCTCCTAACCATTTTCCAAATTTTATTTTTGCCATTACCTTTGAATTTATTTTATGCGA
The DNA here is from genome assembly GCA_947479085.1 of Bacteroidota bacterium. Taxonomy (GTDB): domain Bacteria; phylum Bacteroidota; class Bacteroidia; order 2-12-FULL-35-15; family 2-12-FULL-35-15; genus 2-12-FULL-35-15. The sequence goes on from CANJYB010000004.1 coordinate 70,448, forward strand.
AATTACATTATTTGATTTATCTAAAAACAAAAGGCATGAAAAATGCTAACTTTAACCCCGAAATAAAAGATAATATACGGTTTACGCATGAATAACATTCTTTTAGTTTTTTTGGGAGGAGGTTTAGGGAGTGTTACCAGGTATGGAATTTCAGAGATTGTAAGGAATAATTTCAGATCTTCTTTTCCGGTTGCTACACTTTTTTCAAATATTATTAGCTGTATTATTTTGGCATTGGCTGTTGGTGTCTTTAGTGAAAAAATCGGCACCACTTCAACATTAAGGATATTTATCGTTGTTGGTTTTTGCGGTGGGTTCAGTACGTTCTCTTCTTTTAGTTATGAAACAGTGGAGTTGATGCGGAGTGGCAACATAGTTATTGCAATAATCAATATTTTAACAAGTGTTATTGTTTGCATAGGGCTTATTTATTTTTTAACAAAACAATCTATATAAATGAAAAAATCTTTTGTTTTTCTCGGCCTTATCGGCTTATCATCGGTATTTATTTCCTGGGGAATTTTCGGGCATGAACATATCAATAAAGCTGCAGTATTGGCTTTGCCCCAGCCAATTCAGTCATTCTTTTATAATCACATTGACTTTGTAACACAGGAGTCCACAATACCTGATTTAAGGAAATATACATTGGCAGACAAATCTGAAAACCCGAGACATTTTATTGATCTTGAAAACTTTGGCTCCATCGATAGTTTGCCAAAAAATTTGAGTGACGCAAAAAGTAAATACGATGAAAAGTTCTTATCGCAAAACGGAATACTTCCATGGTACATGGAAGAACTAATGGAAAAACTTACAAAATCGTTTAAAGAGAAACGTAAAACAGAAATTCTTTTTATTGCCGCTGATTTAGGTCATTATATGGGCGATGCACATATGCCGTTGCATACTTCTGCAAACCATGACGGACAGCAAACAGGCCAGAAAGGAATTCATGCATTATGGGAGGCTCAATTGCCGGAGATGTTTGGAAACAATTATAATTTTTATACCGGGGAGGCAAAATTTATTCCTGATATCCATAAAGAAATCTGGAGAATTATTTCTTCTTCTCATAGTTTAGTTGATACACTCCTCGCTGTTGATAAAGAGATAAGAAAAAAAATTCCGGAAGATAAAATGTTTAAAAAAGATGCAAACGGAAAAGTAGTAAAAAACAAATTTAATTCGTCTGTTTTTAGTGATGAATATGCAACTGCACTTCACACAGCTTTAAAGGGGATGGTGGAAAAACAAATGCGAAATTCTGCTTTAGATGTTGCTAACTTTTGGTTCACGGCTTGGGTTAATGCCGGTAAACCGGATTTGAAGGGTTTAGATGCTCCTGAAATAACAAAACGAAACAGTAAATCACTGGAAGAAGACATGAAACTTTGGAAAAAAGGAAACCTTTTTGGAATGGAAGGTGAAAAGGAATTTTAATTAACCGCATAAAAAAACTGTATGAAGAAACTTGCTTTAATAATTATATCAGCCAATATAATTTTTTCAACTCAGGCACAAAATTCAAAACCAAAATTGGTGGTTGGAATTGTGGTTGACCAGATGCGATATGATTACATATATCGTTACTGGGATAAGTTTGGAAATGATGGTTTCAAACGTTTGGTAAACCAGGGATTCTTTTGCCGGAATACCAATTATAATTATGTTCCCACCTATACCGGACCAGGGCATACTTCTATTTATACAGGTACAACACCTGCTGTACATGGCATTATTTCCAATGACTGGTATGATAAAACAATGGGGAAAAATATGTATTGTGCACAGGATGATAAAGTGAATCCTGTCGGAACTATTGCAATAGAGGGAAAACGTTCTCCGGTAAATATGCTTACCACCACCATTACTGATGAACTAAGGATTTCATCTAATATGAAATCAAAAGTTATTGGAATTGCATTAAAGGACAGAAGCGCCATATTACCTGCAGGTCACACTGCAAATGCTGCTTATTGGTATGATGGAAGTGTTGGCGGATTTATTACAAGTACCTATTATATGAAAGAACTTCCGGTATGGGTGAATGATTTTAATAAGAAGGAACTTGCCAAAAAGTATATGAGTCAACCATGGAACACACTATTACCAATTGAGCAGTACACCGAAAGTTTACCCGATGATAACAAATATGAATTTATTGCAAAGGGCGAAACAAAACCTGTATTTCCACATAATTTGCCGGAGACTCAAAAGTTGAACGGAGGACTGAATATGATACGTTCAACCCCATTTGGAAATTCGCTTACTAAGGATTTTGCAATGGAAGTTCTTAAAAATGAAAATATGGGTAAATCATCGTCAACTGATTTTCTTGCTGTCTCTTTTTCTTCTCCTGATTATATAGGCCACACTTACGGACCAAATTCTGTAGAGCAGGAAGATGATTATCTTCGTTTAGACAAAGATCTGGCTGAACTGTTAAAATTTATTGATACCCAGGTGGGAGCAAACAATGCCCTTGTTTTTTTAACTGCTGACCATGCTGCTCCGGAAGTGCCTAATTACTTAACTGATTTAAAAATCCCTTCCGGATATGTAAACGAAAAAAAAATAGCCGATTCGTTAAAGAAATATTTATTTAAAAATTATGGTGATACACTCGTTCTTTCATTCTCTAATCAACAGGTCTTTTTAAATCACAAGTTTATTGATTCAAAAAAACTAATGCTTTCATTGGTTGAAGAGGATGTAGCAGAATTCTTAAGGCATTTTGCAGAAGTATCAGAAGTGCTTACAGGGAATGTATTAAACAATTCACAGTTTACCGAGGGCTCCCGTTATCTGATGCAAAAGGGTTATAACGCAAAACGTTCTGGCGATGTATTAATAAATTATTTGCCGGCATATATTGATTATGCTCCATACGGAACCACGCATGGTTCCCCATATAGTTATGATACTCACGTTCCATTGATTTTTTATGGCTGGAACATAAAACAAGGAAGTTCTTCCGAGCAGGTTTATATTACTGATGTTGCAGCGACCCTTGCAATGATGCTTAATATACAGTTTCCAAACGGTTGCACCGGGAAGCCCATTTCATTTTTAGTAAAATAAAAAGAAAAGCTTTGGAGATTGTTGTAAATACCCGACTTTTATTAAAAGACAGATTAGAAGGCATTGGTTGGTTTACTTTCGAAACCCTGAAACGTATTACCAATCAACATCCTGATGATCATTTTATTTTTTTATTCGACAGGGATTTTGATGAAGATTTTCTTTTTTCTGACAACATAACTCCTATTATTCTTTCTCCTCAGGCCAGACATCCGTTTCTGTTTTATTGGTGGTTTGAGTTTTCCGTTGCTAATTTTTTAAATAAATTTAAACCGGATTTGTTTCTCTCCCCTGATGGGTATATGTCGCTAAAGGCTAACTGCAAACAATTAGCCGTTATTCATGATTTGTGTTTTGAGCATTATCCGAATGATGTTTCATTCATTGTTCGGAAATATTACAAGTATTTTTTCCCGAAGTTTGCTCACAAGGCAACGCGTATTGCAACTGTTTCTGAGTTTTCAAAAGCGGACATAATAAAGCAATATGGAATAAGCCCTTCCTTAATTGATGTGGTATATGATGGATGTAATGAATCTTTTCACCCAATAGAGGAAACGTCACAAACTCTTATAAAACAAAAATTTTCACAAGGATGTGATTATTTTTTGTTTGTCGGAGCATTACATCCCCGCAAAAATATTTCCCGATTATTTCAGGCATTTGATAAATTTAAAACATCGCAATCAAGCAATGTTAAATTAGTAATAGTGGGTGAAAAGTATTACTGGACCAGAGAAATAAAGATGACCTACATCAACATGAAATTTAAAGATGATGTAATTTTTACCGGAAGATTATCTACAGAAGATTTACAAAATGTAATTGCTTCTGCTTTAGCAATGACGTATGTTCCCTATTTCGAAGGGTTCGGGATTCCTATACTCGAGGCATTTAATTGTGACACTCCTGTAATTACAAGTAACATAACCTCTATGCCTGAAGTGGCAGGTGATGCTGCTTTATTGGTGGATCCTTTTTCGGTGGACTCAATTTCCAATGCGATGATTTATATTTATAAAGATGAAGACATGCGAAATGCACTGATTGCAAAGGGAAGAAAACGGAGACTTGATTTCAGTTGGGATAAAACAGCAACTGCTCTTTGGGAAAGTATTGAACGAACAGTAAATAGTTAGTTAATGCTTAAAAAATATTTTGATAAACAATTAATAGAAGCCGGATGTGATGAGGCCGGAAGAGGTTGCCTGGCAGGAGATGTTTTTGCTGCTGCTGTTGTTTTACCAAAAAATTTCAAAAACAAAATTCTGGATGATTCCAAAAAGCTTACTGACAAACAACGGAAGTATCTCCGTCCGCTTATCGAAGAAAAGGCTATAGCATGGAGTGTAGCAAGTGTAAGCGCAAAGGAGATTGATGAAATAAATATTCTGAACGCTTCATTTCTGGCGATGCACAGAGCCCTTGACAAATTAAATGTTATTCCACAAAGTTTATTAATTGATGGAAATCGTTTTAAAAAATACAAGGACATTCCTCATCAGTGCATTATTGAAGGCGATGGAAAATACATGAGTATTGCTGCAGCATCTATACTTGCCAAAACGTATCGTGATGACTATATGGATAAGTTACACGAAGAATTTCCTCATTATGACTGGCTGCATAATAAAGCCTATGGAACAAAAAAACATCGCGAAGCAATTACTCAATATGGGGCAACCGTTCATCACAGAATGAGCTTTCGATTGTTGCCGGAACAATTGACTTTAGAACTCTAAGTCCTAATAATACAAATCATCCGATTTTAACCTGAGGTATTTTCTTACGGCCAGGGAAGTGCTTATCCAGGAAATAATTATTCCGAGAACTATTACAATTCCAAACAGTGAAGCGAGTACTGTGGGGTCTTCCAGTTCTGCCAGTTCAGGCATTTGCTTTTGAAGGAGGTATAAAAATCCGATGAGCATCCCGATGGCAATAATGGAACCGTAAACACCGTGTTTAATTCCTTTCAGAACAAAGGGCCGCCTTATAAAACCTTGAGTGGCGCCAACCAGTTGCATGGTTTTTATTATAAATCGTTTGCTGTAAATGGAAAGCCGGATAGTATTATTTATAAGTGCCAGTGCTATAATCATAAGTAAACCACTAAACACAAGGATTACCAGGCCTATTTTTTTTACATTTTCATTAATCATATTCACAAGTGATTTTTGGTAAACCACTTCTTTTACCAGTTTACTGTCCAACATTCCTTTTTCAATCCAGTTCAAACTATCAAGATTAGCATATTCTGCTTTAAGGTGAACATTAATAGAGGATAACAAAGGGTTATAGCCAAGAAAATTGATAAAATCTTCTCCAAGATCTTTTTGAAGGCGAGCCGCTGCCTCTTCTTTTGTAATAAACTCAGTTGATTTTACAAATTGCGATGCATCAAGCGTTTTGGTGAGATGTTCCACATCCACTTCCTTGGCATTGTCGTTCAGTATTACCTGGAAGCCTATATTTTCTTTTACATTATCCGACAGTTTACGGGTATTGAGAATGATAATGCCCAGCAAACCAAGCATAAACAATACCAGCGAAAGACTTACCACTGTGGTAATAGACGACCCTGCTAATTTGCGTTTTGAGTATTTATCCGACACTTTTTAAAATTTGATTGATAATTAAAATTAAAAACTCCGGATAAAAATAAGTATTTTAAGTACTCCTCTTTTTTATAAATCAGATTGAAATAAACAATTAAGAGTTAATAACTGACGCCTCTCTTTTTCTTATCTTCGCAACCTTATAAATCAGAAGCATAAAATGGAATACAATTTCAGAGAAGTAGAGAAAAAATGGCAGGAGTATTGGGCTAAAAATAAAACATTCAGGCCCGAAAATAATTATTCAAAGCCTAAATATTATGTTTTGGATATGTTTCCTTACCCGTCAGGAGCAGGTTTGCATGTAGGTCATCCGTTAGGATATATTGCTTCTGATATTTTTGCCCGTTACAAAAGGCTGAAAGGTTTTAATGTGTTGCACCCTATGGGTTATGATTCTTTTGGTTTGCCTGCTGAACAATATGCCATACAAACAGGACAGCATCCTGAAATTACAACAAAAACAAATATTGCGCGCTACCGTGAACAGCTTGATAAAATAGGCTTTTCATTCGATTGGGACAGGGAAGTAAGAACTTCCAATCCGGATTATTATAAATGGACGCAATGGATATTTATTCAGCTTTTCAATTCATGGTATAATAAGAAAACGAATAAAGCAGAAAAAGTAGATTCCTTAATAAAGGAATTTGAAACCAACGGAAATGCCAATATTAATGCTGCCTGTGAAGAGACAAAACTATTTGCAGCCGCAGACTGGAAATCATTTTCTGAAAAAGCACAATCGGATATTTTATTGAATTATCGTTTGGCTTTTTTAAGTGACACAATGGTAAACTGGTGCCCTCAATTGGGAACAGTGCTTGCTAACGAAGAAGTAAAGGATGGAGTTTCTGAAAGGGGAGGTTATCCGGTAGAAAGGAAATTAATGAAGCAATGGAGCCTTCGAATTACTGCCTATGCGGATAGATTATTAAAAGATTTAGATGGGATAGATTGGACCGAAAGTATTAAGGAAGCGCAAAGAAATTGGATTGGGAAGAGTGAAGGAACTTCATTGAAGTTTCAAGTTTCATCCGCCCAGGCGGACAAGTTTCAAGTTGAAGTGTTTACCACAAGACCCGACACCATCTTCGGAGTTTCCTTTGTTACTCTTGCTCCTGAGCACGAATTGGTAGAAAAGGTTACCACTGCTGAGCAGAAAAAATCAGTAGATGAATATGTTACCGCTGCTAAAAACCGAAGTGAGAGAGAAAGACAAGCAGATGTAAAAAAAATTACTGGTGTGTTTACCGGTTCGTATGTGGAACATCCTTTTACTGGAAAACAAATTCCTATATGGGTGGGAGATTATGTATTAGCAGGTTATGGAACTGGTGCAGTAATGGCCGTTCCTGCGCATGATACAAGGGATTTTGCTTTTGCAACTCATTTTGGTTTGGAAAAGCCAATAGTTATTTTGCCTCCTGTTGATTGGGATTTTGCTGATGCTTCTTATGATGAGAAAACGGGAAAACTTGTTAACTCTGATTTCTTAAATGGGTTGGAAGTAAAAGAAGCGATTAAAAAAGCCATTTCGGTTATTGAAGAAAAAGGATTAGGGAAAGGAAAAACCAATTTCCGTTTGCGTGATGCTATCTTTGGAAGACAGCGATATTGGGGAGAACCTATCCCGGTTTATTATGAAAATGGAATTCCAAAAGTATTGAATGAAAATGAACTTCCATTGGTACTTCCGGAGGTAGATAAATATCTTCCAACTGAAACAGGCGAGCCGCCATTGGCAAGGGCAACGGATTGGAAATACAAAGGGCAATTTGAATATGAATACTCAACCATGCCGGGATGGGCTGGTAGTAGTTGGTATTACCTCCGTTACATGGATGCCCATAATGAAAAAGAATTTGCAGGCAAGGAAGCAATTGATTATTGGCAAAACGTGGATTTATACATTGGCGGGGCAGAGCATGCTACCGGACATTTATTATATGTTCGTTTCTGGACAAAGTTTTTAAATGATTTGGGATTGATATCTGTTATTGAACCTGCAAAGAAGTTGATTAATCAGGGGATGATACAGGGGGTTTCTCAATACCATTATGAAATTAGGGTTAGAGCTGACTTAAAACAAAAGTATGATACAATTAACAAAACACTAATAATAAAAAAAGACGGACAAAAGATTTTTAAAATTGAGATTCCATCTAGAGTTGATTGGAGCGGGTATAATATTTTCTGTAATTATGATTGTAAGTTAGAATTTGTTTTTTTTGAAAAAGAAAGTGGAAAAGAAATTCCTACTAATGTTACTGATGGGCTATCAACAGCTAACTTCACAAAACAAGTTACAGTTAATAATGAAGTTGTTTCTTATCATACGTTATTGGGAAAATGGTTGAAGGTAGAACCTCATTACAGACCAATTATTATTACTGATTTCCCGTATAATGCCTTCTGGCACTATGAAAAAAAAGAGTGGTACGATTTCTCTAATAAAAGAATTGAAAACCAAAATGAACCATTATGGCGTACAAGAACTGAAGTAGAAAAAATGTCTAAATCTAGATTAAATGTAATTACTCCGGATAATTATCCCTATGAAATATTAGACAGAGACAAAAATCATTTTGGTTTTTATTTTAAAGAAGAAGAGATTGATAAAATTAAAGAAGAAAGAGTTGAATATGGTATTATTGAACAACACGGTGCTGATTGCCTTCGCCTATACGAAATGTTCCTTGGTCCTTTGGAGCTTTCCAAACCATGGAATACTAATGGTATTTCTGGTGTTAGTAATTTTATCCGTAAGCTTTGGAGATTATATCACCAATCTTCTCAAGACTCAATACGCAATGCACAAGACTCTTTTTTCGTTTCAAACGAACCTGCTACAAGGCCCGAATTAAAGGTATTACACAAAACCATTAAAAAGATTATAAGCGATATCGAGGGGTTTTCCTTCAATACTTCGGTAAGTAATTTTATGATTTGTGTTAACGAATTAACCGAACTGAAATGCAATAAAAGAGAAATTCTGGAGCCTTTGGCAATCATCATTGCTCCTTATGCACCACATTTGGCAGAAGAATTATGGAGTAAACTCGGTCATTCTGACACAATTACTTATACCACTTTTCCGGAATGTAAGGAAGAATATCTGATTGAAAGTGCATTTAATTATCCTGTTTCTTTTAATGGGAAAACCCGCTTCTTTCATGAGTACGACCTTTCTTTAACCAAAGATGACATTGAAAAAGCAGTAATGACCCTTGAACAAACTCAAAAATACCTGGAAGGAAAAACGCCTAAAAAGATTATTGTGGTACACAATAAGATAGTTAACATTGTCATTTAGAGCACTCTTTTTATACTGGCACACCGTTTGAATTACCCATGGTAATTAATTCAGATAAAGATGAAAAAGTTCATTTTAATTGATTGTGCAGTAGTAAGTATAGTTATCTTCCTTTTTTCATTTACCAGAGAAAAGGAAATGCCGCAAATTCAAAATGATGGTGATGTAAAACAACTTCCTGTTGTTAAAAATGTTGCATTTAAACGCGGTGAGAAGCTTGTTTTCCGTATGCACTATGGTGTAATAGAAGCAGGAGAAGCCACCTTAGGAATAACAGAGGAAACAAAGGAACTTGCCGGAAGAAAAACTTTTCACGTAGTAGGTTTGGGTGTTACCAAAGGAATGTTCGAATTTTTTTACAGCGTTCGCGACCGTTACGAAACGTATATTGATGAGCAATCCATCATTCCCTGGATGTTTTTAAGAAGTGTGAATGAGGGCGGTTACAAAATAGACCAGGTATATGTTTTTAATCATTACAAACATAAAGTAGATGTGGGTGGCGGAGAGATGTTCCCTATTGAACCAAGTATGCAGGATATGTTGTCGGCATTTTATTCGGCCCGGACTATGGATTTGTCGGCTGCCAAAGAAGGAGAGCTTTATTCCATCAACTGTTTTATGGATAAAGAAGTATGGCCATTAAAGATAAAATTCATTTGCCGCGAAACCGTTACTACCGATTTGGGTACTTTTAAATGCCTTAAGTTTCGCCCTATAGTTCAGAAAGGACGGGTGTTTAAACATGAAGAGGATTTGAATGTTTGGATTACCGATGATAAAAACCATATTGTTATAAAAGGACAAGCCGATGTATTGATTGGTTCTATTAAAGCGGAATTAACTTCTTATTCCGGTTTGGCAAACCCGGTTTCAAAGGTGGAATAAATTGAATTGAAAGAAAGGGTTTGTAAGTTTAAATCTAAACTTACACCCTTTTTCTTCACTTTCTCCTACTTTCTTTCAATCTTCCTATCCTTTCTCTCCATCTTCCCATACTTTATTTCCACTTTCCTATACTTTTTTCAAATTTTCCTATCCTTTTCGGCAATTCTTCCCTAAGATTTTGATTTTTTCCCAGAAGATTTTGCTTTTTTTCTAGAAGATTTTCATTTTTTCCCAGAAGATTTTGAAATTTTCCCAGAAGATTTCCGTTTTTTCCTAGAAGATTTCGATTTTTTCCTAGAAGATTTCGGAAAAAGTATAGGAAGATTTGAAAAAAGTATGGGAAAGTGAGGAAAAAGGTTAGGGTTTTTGAAAATAAGGTAGGGGTTTTTGAAAAAAAGTATAGGAAGATTATAAAAAAGGTTAGGAAGAAAGGAAAAAAGTATGGGAATTTAAAGAACTACCATAACAAAACTGGTTCTAGCCTGATTTCTTTGGAAAAGAAAAAACAGTACGCTGATTTAACTTATTTGTGATGATAAAACATGATTTATGATTCAATGTATGATTAAAGCCTTCGGCAATTATGATATGCGCATTCGAATAACATAGGTTTTTATCATAACTCCAATCGCCTCCCCCAAATCATTTTTATCATAAATGAAAACATATTTTATCTGCGTACAAAAAAATTTACCTATAAGATTTAGGGCAGAACCTTAAAACTACTGTTAAAAATCATAATTGCCATTTATTGTTTTTATCTACCTTCGCCATCGAATTATAATTAATTATTCATCACTTATAATTTCCAAAAATGGAACTGAAACCTGAAATTATCCACCGCATAAAACTTCTTGACGCAAAATACCAGGCCATGGGTCAGGATTTATCGTCTTACCTGGATGGTTTGCTTTATGCTGATTACCTTACCTATTGGGATTACATTCATCTCGACACCTTGTTGAGTTTGCAAAGTCCAAAGACTAATATACCGGACGAAAAAATATTCATAATGTATCACCAGGTTACGGAATTGTATTTCAAACTTTGCCTGCACGAATATAATCAGCTGGCGGAAAAGGAAAACCTGGATGTGAAATTCCTTACTGCGCGCATTACCCGCATCAACCGTTATTTTGAAGCCCTCATTACTTCCTTCGATATCATGGTGGATGGAATGGACCCTCAGCAGTTTTTAAAATTCCGTATGAGTTTACTGCCCGCAAGTGGTTTTCAGTCGGGACAATACCGGATGATTGAAATTTGTTCTACTACCTTTAAACATCTTGTTGCTAAAGACGTTCGCGAAACATTCAGTGACGATGCCGATGAAAACCAGATAGAAAAAATGTACGAACACATTTACTGGAAAGCAGGAGCAACGGAACTTTCGAGCGGTAAAAAAACATTAACACTGGTTCAGTTCGAAGAAAAATACCAGGAACAATTTATTCAGCTGGCCAAAAAATTCAGAAAAACAAATCTCTTATCACTTTATAAATCATTGCCGGAGGCTGATCAGCAGGATGAAAAACTAAAACTCGCCCTGCGTCAGATGGATGTGAATGTGAACATTAACTGGCCACTTTCGCATTATAAATCTGCCGTTCGATATTTGCAAAAAGACCCGGAAGACATAGCAGCAACAGGCGGAACCAACTGGCAGAAGTACTTGCCTCCCCGTTTTCAGAAAAGAATTTTTTATCCTGAGCTATGGAGTGAAGAAGAAATTGCAGAATGGGGAAAAGCCTGGGTAAAGACGGTGGTGTTTAATAAATAAACTATTTCTTAGTCGTTTTATTCATCACTTCCGTTTGCCTGCGGATGGATTCATCATTTATCAATTGATAAATTCCTTTTACAAATTCTTTAGGAAGTCCTATCTGAGTCCCGCTCTCAATGCCCGACTCAATCAACCTTTTCCAGTGAGATACCTGCAGAATGGTAATATTGTTTTCTTTTTTATATTCTCCTATCTGTGCCGAAACCGCCATGCGTTTGGCTAATATTTCCAGCAGTTCATTATCTAATTTTGTAATAATAAGGCGGAGTTCTTCCAGTTTGGTTTGCAGTTCAATGTTTTCGGTAGAGGAAGAACGAATCTGAAGATCATCTATTATTTGTTTTAACTCCAGGGGAGTTACCTGCTGTTTTGCATCACTCAATGCTTCGGCCGGTCGGCAATGGGTTTCAATTAATAATCCATCCATATCCATATCCATTGCTTTTTGTGAAATGTAAGGGATAAGTTCGGGCGTTCCGGCTATGTGCGAAGGGTCGCAAATAACAGGTAAAGCAGGGCATGCGGTTTTTAAATCAATGGCAAGTTCCCATTTGGGAGAATTACGGAAAGGGCCATTATCATAAGATTGGAACCCACGGTGAATAGCAACTATTTTAGTGATACCTGCATTATTTACTCTTTCCAATGCTCCTGCCCACAATTGCAAATCAGGATAAATCGGGTTTTTTACAAATACCGGAATATCCACTCCTTTCAGTGCATCTGCTATTTCCTGAACTGAAAACGGGTTAACAGTAGTTCTGGCCCCTATCCAAAGTATGTCAATACCATGTTTCAGGCATTCTTCCACATGAGCTGCTGTGGCTACTTCGGTAGAGGTAAGCAATCCGGTTTGTTGTTTTACCAACTGCATCCATTTTAAACCGATATTACCAATCCCTTCAAAGGTATTAGGTCGTGTTCTTGGTTTCCAGATGCCTGCACGGAAAATACTATGCGGATAAAAAGCAGCAATTTGTTTTGCTGTAGTCAGCATTTGTTCTTCGCTTTCGGCACTGCAGGGCCCTGCTATAAGCATTGGCTTTATGAAATGGGGAAACCATTCTTTTAACGGGGTTATGTTTAGTTCGAGTTTCAAATTAATTATGAATTATAAATTATGAATGCTAAATGTTTTGAGTAGTAAACATACGGCATTCATAATTCATAATTTATCATTTATAATTTCTGAATTACCACCCCAATATCCATGCAAACATTAGCGGTGCTACTATAGTAGCATCGCTTTCTACAATAAATTTAGGAGTATGAATATCTAATTTTCCCCAGGTAATCTTTTCATTCGGAACAGCTCCTGAATATGAACCATAGCTGGTAGTACTATCAGAAATCTGGCAGAAATAACTCCAGAATGGAACATCGTGCATTTCCATATCCTGGTATAACATAGGCACCACGCATATCGGGAAATCTCCGGCAATACCTCCACCAATCTGGAAGAAACCGATGCCTTTTCCACCTGAGTTTTTAGGATACCAATCGGCCAGCCAGGCCATGTATTCAATACCCGATTTCATGGTAGAGGCTTTTATTTCTTTTTTAATAACGTATGAAGTAAAAATATTTCCCATGGTGCTGTCTTCCCAGCCCGGAACCACCATTGGCAGGTTACGTTCGGCAGCAGCCAGCATCCAGCTGTCTTTAGGGTCTATTTCGTAATATTGTTCCAGTTCTCCGCTCAATAAAATTTTGAACATGTATTCGTGCGGAAAGTATCTTTCGCCTTTCTCATCAGCGTCTTTCCATATTTTATGGATGTGTTTCTGTAATCTTCTAAATGCTTCCTCTTCAGGAATGCAGGTATCTGTTACCCGGTTGTAGTGGTTTTCAAGCAAATCCCATTCTTCCTGCGGAGATAAATCCCTGTAATTAGGCACTCTTTTATAATGCGAATGTGCCACAAGGTTCATAATATCTTCTTCCAGGTTAGCACCTGTGCAGGAAATAATGTCCACTTTTCCCTGGCGAATCATTTCGGCCAACGACTTACCAAGCTCGGCAGTACTCATAGCTCCGGCAAGCGTTACCATCATTTTCCCTCCTTCGGTAAGGTGAGTTTCGTATCCTTTGGCAGCATCCACAAGGGCAGCCGAATTAAAATGTTTGTAGTGTTTTTCTATAAACTGGGAAACAGGTCCTTTAGTATTCATTATATATGTGTTTTTAAAATTGAGGTGCAAAAGTAGAAATAATTTGATGAAGTGCTAATCCTAATCTCAGCAATGGGTTAATACCTAATATATACAGCTCTTTTCATTATGCCTTTGTTATCATTTCCTTACCTTATCATTATATGTTGATTAAAATTGAAAACAGGGTATTGCCATGCTGCAAAAAAACAATACATTTGCGTTGAAATTAACAAGGCGAACACCCTACAATCCCAAAATAATACGGGATGAAACCGCCCTCAATCAACAACAAAACAAATTTTTAAAATTAAATTAAAGCAAATGAAAAAACTATTACTATCTGTATTTGCGCTTAGCGCATACCTTACTGTTAACGCACAGTGTAGCGACATCTTCATTTCCGAATACGTGGAAGGAAGCAACAACAATAAGGCAATTGAATTATACAATCCTACTCCCAATGCTATTGCGTTAAACAATAACTACAGGATGATTCGTTACAACAACGGTACTACTGCTGCTGCAGGAGAAGCCAATGCTCAGGCACAAATTAATCTTGGAACTCACGTTATGGCTCCTTACAGCACCTGGGTGATAGTTATTGACAGAAGAGATACTACTCAAACAACAGGAACAGATATTGTAGTTGCTGCAGGACTAAGAGCTATTGCCGACACCTTTTTGTGCAACAATTACAACACCAGCTATACCATGAACTTTAATGGTAACGATGCTATCTCTGTTCAAAAAACAGCTGATGGCGGTGCTACCTGGAGTTATGTGGATATTTTTGGCATGATGGGCGACCTTGCTATGCTCCCTGGCCTGTCTCCATCTTGGAGCGACCAATATCCTTACGATGGAACTGTAGGTGCTTGGTGGACATTAGACCACACATTGATTCGTAAAGCAAGTGTTACTCACGGGGTAACTTCTAACCCTTCGCCTGAGTTTAATGTTACTACAGAGTACGACTCTTTACCTGAAAACACATGGACCAATTTACATATCCACAACTGCGTTTGTGCTACAGGAATTGACGAAGTTACTAATTCGGTTAATATGAATGTGTATCCAAACCCGGCTAACAGCAATTACACCATGCTATCCGCAGGAGAAGCCATAGAAAAAGTAGAAGTTTACAATGTAATTGGCGATAATGTAATGAACAAAGTTGGAAACAAAAACACTAAAATGGTGATTGAAACCTCTGCCTTAACCAAAGGTATTTATTTTGTAAAAGCATATTTTGCAAATAACAAAGTAACCACGGTAAAACTCTCCGTACAATAATTTACCCACCTGACAGGTTACAATAACCTGTCAGGTTTTTATTTTTCCTATATGAATCGTATTTTCTCCCTTCTTTTTTTTCTATTCACTACATCTCTTATCGCTCAAAATGGTGAAATAAAAGGAACCATTAAAGATGTTACCACTGGCGAAACGGTGGTGGGTGCAACTGTTATGTACGCTCCAGGCAAAGGAACGCTAACCGACATTAATGGTAATTTTTCCATCAAGATAGATTCGGCCGGAACCTATAACCTTATCATTTCCTATGTAGGATTTGAGGCACAAAAAATGAACGTTAAGGTGGGGGACAAACCGGTAGTAGTTAATTTCGACTTAAAGCAAAATGCGCTGGAAGAAGTGGAAGTGGTGGCTGATGTGGCCAAAACCAGAGAAACCCCAATAGCATTTTCCAATGTATCCACAAAACAAATTCAAGAAGAATTAGGCACTAAAGATTTGCCGATGGTATTGAATACCACTCCTGGAGCCTATGCGACCGAGCAGGGAGGAGGAAGCGGTGATGCTCGTATCAACATTAGAGGATTTGACCAACGATACGTAGCCGTGATGGTAGACGGAGTGCCTGTGAACGATATGGAAAACGGAGCTGTTTATTGGAGTAACTGGGATGGATTGGGTGACATAACCAGAAGTATGCAAGTACAAAGAGGATTGGGAGCTTCCAAACTTGCTATTCCTTCAGTTGGAGGTACCATAAATATTATCACCAAAGGTATTGACCAAAAGATGGGAGCCCAAATAAAACAAGAGATAAATGATTTCGGTTTATACAAGACATCTTTTGGTTTCAATTCGGGGAATTTGAAAGGCGATTGGGGCATTACTATGGGTGGCTCACATAAATGGGGAGACCAATGGGCGGATGGAACTTTTACTGACGCTTATTCTTATTTTATCAAAGTTCAAAAACGATTTAAAAAACATTTGTTCAGTATCAGCGCTAATGGAGCGCCTCAAAAGCATGGTCAGCGATTAGACCGATTACCGATAGCTGTTTATAGTAAATCATTTGCTGAAAAACTAGGAATCAATGCTGATTCTGTTTACTCACATTCTCCGAGCTATAATGTTGCTCATACCGAAAGAGGATTAACATATAACCCAAACTGGGGAATGCTGAATGGAGAAGCTTTTAATGAAAGAGTTAATTACTTTCACAAACCAGCATTCAACTTATCACACTTTTGGTCACCAAACGAAAAAGTAACTCTTTCTAATGTGGTATATCTCTCAATAGGTAAAGGAGGAGGGACAGGTATGAAGACAACTCTTACCAACCACGATTCTGTGGATGGCTTATTACCTTTTCAAGGTGTATATCAAATAAATACTACCACACTGCCGAATAGCACTTATAGTAGTACGGAACGCGCTTCTTCCAATTACCTAAGGGCATCCATTAACAATCATATATGGTATGGCATCATTTCTACCCTAAATTACAAAGTTAATTCTTCTCTTTCAACATTATTTGGTTTGGATTTACGCTCCTATAAAGGAACTCATTACCAAACGCCATATGACTTGATGGGAGGAGATTTTGTAATAGATGTATCGGATAAAAACCAACCCACACCATCTTATGTTGGGGATCCTAATTGGCAAATCAGGATGAAACGAGTGGGAGATAAAACTAGTTATTACAACGATTCAAAAGTAATGTGGGGAGGCTTTTTTGCCCAAATTGAATACAAAAAAAATAAATGGAGCATGTTTGGAACTTTTTCTATTTCCGAAACAGGCTATCAACGTATAGATTATTTTAAAAAGAAAGATTTAATATTTGATAACAATTCTTACGCCCAAATAGTAGGCTATGGAGATGCTGTTTATTACAATGGTTCAGAATATTTATTTGCTGCAAATGGTTCTGCCGCGAACAGTGTAAGTATTAACGGGGATACCACTTTTGTAGGCAACAAGTACATTCTGAATGCCAAAAAATATACAAATGAATCACCAGAGGCTCGATATTCTACCACCGGTAAAAAATGGTTTTTAGGATATACTGTAAAAGGAGGGGCGAATTACAATATCAACGATCACCATAATGTATTTATAAATTTGGGTTATCTTAATATGGCTCCTCTGATGAGTACTGTTTTTGATATCAATAATCAAGAATATATTAACATTCAAAACCAAAAAGTATACGCGATAGAAGGGGGATATGGATTTAAGCATCAAAAATTTGCTGCTAATGTTAACTTATATTATACCATTTGGAAAAATAAACCATCAAGTGGTACAAAGAACATTGGAGGGGACACCTATTATTACAATATACTTGGCTTAAATGCACTTCATGAAGGAGTTGAAATAGATTTAGTTTATAAATTCAATAAAAAGTTAGAGGTTGAAGGTATTGCTTCTTTGGGTGATTGGAGAAATACTTCGGGTTCAACAGTTGAAGTAACAGATGAAAATGGGAAACTTGTCGAAAAAGTTGATTTTAGTGCTATTAATGTGCATGTGAGTGATGCAGCACAAACACAATTGGGAGGCAGCTTGAGGTATACTGTAATTAAAGGTTTATATATCAAACCTCGCTTTACCTATTTTTCACGCCACTATGCATTTATGAATCCAACCAATTTAACAGGACTTGATAAAGACAGAGAATCATGGAAAATTCCGGCTTATAGCGTTCTTGATCTGTTTGCAGGTTATAATTTTGATTATTGGAAAATGAAATTCGGAATAACAGCAGGAATGTCAAATGTTCTCAATTCGACCTATATAACCGATGCTCAAAACGGGACTGATTTTAACGCCACATCAGCCCTAGTTTTTATGGGTAGTGGAAGAAGAATGATTGTGGGACTTAAAATAGGTTTTTAGGATTGCTTTCAATCGTTCAATAAATCGCTAGTCATTTTGTAGGGAGTTTGAATTTTACAAAATTAAATAGCATTCGTTCTTTCTTTTCTTTAAACCATTTCGAAAAAAATGGAACTTGAATTTAGTTTCAGGTTAAGTTTCTTTCGGGAAACACAATTTGTTCGAAGGAACAAGTGACCTATTTTTTTCCAGACGTAGGTTGACAGGTCTGGCAAGTGAACTATTTTTTTCCAGACATGGGTTGACAGGTCTGACAAGTGAACTATTTTTTTCCAGACGTAGGTTGACAGGTCTGACAAGTGACCTATTTTTTTCCAGACGTAGGTTGACAGGTCTGGCAAGTGAACTATTTTTTTCCAGACATGGGTTGACAGGTCTGACAAGTGAACTATTTTTTTCCAGACGTAGGTTGTCCGTTCTGACAAGTGACCTATTTTTTTCCAGACATAGGTTGGCAGTTCTCACAAGTGACCTATTTTTTTCCAGTCGCCAAATGGCAATGCTAACAACCAGCATTTTATACAAAAAATGGAAAATTTGGCAGAAAACAAAGAACGGAACACTTGTACTGCAAAAATGTCAGTTTGGAACAAGGCTCAAAGAAGTAAAAAAGGGAAATTCTTCCCTCCTTTTTCCCTTCGGGAGAAAAAAGAAAAAGAAGGCGATGGACAAAAAAGTGGTACTTTGGTCCGAAATTAAAAAAAGCAAATAACCAATCAGTGAATAAATAATTAACAAAAAACAATTAAACAAAAAATGAAAAAAATTACCTTATTAGTATTGTTTGCTTTTATGGCAAACGTAACTATTTTTGCACAGGCCACTTTGCCTGACACATGCAGCTTTGTTGGAACCACCGTGCCTACAGGATGGGTGTGGACCTCGAGCAACCCAACACCTTATTATCCGGCATCGGGCAATCCGGCTCCGGCAGCGAAGTTCTCCATTTCGGGCGACATGCTAACCATCAGTTTTACCACCACTCCCGGTTTATTATCTTACGATATTTCCGGAAACAATGTGGGTAATCCTTGGGCAGGCGATTTTAGAGTAGAAGAATCGGTAAACGGAACAACTTACACTACTGTAGGTACCGCTTACACTTCCATTACCGCTACCAATGCTTATGTTCACCATACAGCAATGCTTACCGGAGCAAGTCGTTTTGTGAGATTTCATATGATTACACATACTGCCGGAAACATAGGTTTGGACAATGTGGGTATTAGAGCAGGTGTTTCGACCACACAACAAATGAATGTAACTCAAAGTGGAAATACCATTCTTAACGGTGGTTCGTTTGTAGCCGGTGTAGCTGTATTAACTCCTTTGCCTATTACATTTACGGTACAAAACTTAGGAACTGTGGGCACACTAAACGTTACAGGAGCTACCCTTTCGGGTCCTGCAATGGCTGATTATGCAATTACTTCTTCGTTTCCGTTTGCAGTTGCTCCAGTTGGAAATGCTCCTTTAGCCATAACCTTTACGCCATCGGCAGCGGGTACACGCAGTGCCGTGTTAACTATTGCCAATGACGACCCTACTGCTAATCCTTATATTATTAACTTAAACTGTATGGGCGGTACTTCGGCTACCGAACCTACGGCACAACCTACAGCTTTAACTTTTCCAGTTAACAAATCGTATCGTTTGATTGCTAATTTTACTGCAGCTGCAGGCACTCCTGATGGATATTTAATTTTGAGAAAAACAGGAAGCGCTCCAACCGATTTGCCGGTTGATGGAACCGTTTACACACGTGGTGATATGATTGGAACTTCTAAAGTGGTTGCTTCTAATGCTGCCACTGGATTTATGCCAAACGATATTAAATCGAACACTCAATATTTCTTTGCTATTTATGCTTACAATGGTGTAGGAACTTTCCGTAATTACTTACTTACATCTCCATTAACAGGAAGTGTAACCACCTCGGGAACGATGATTACTGCAGGTTATTACAGTGGAATCAACACTTCTGCTCCTACATTTGTAACCGACCTACATAATTTGGTTAGTCCACATACAGTAGAATTATACAGCAATTACGGACCGAACATGATGAACTACCTGTATCAGCGCGATACTACCGGAGGTGCTCACGTAGCTACTTGTTCGTACAGCGGTGAAAACATTACCTACATCGGAACTTTCGACTGGACAACAAACAACATGAGCCGCGAACACACCTATTGCCAAAGCTGGCAGCCGACTGTTAACGACCCTAACTTTACAAGCCGTGGAGAGTATAACGATTACCACATGATTACTCCTGTTGACCAAAACAATGTAAACGCTGTGCGTAGTAATTACCCATTGGGTATTGTAGTGGGTACGCCTACTTATACATACATGGGTTGTAAAAAAGGATTGGATGCAGCAGGACACATGGTGTTCGAACCACGCGATGCGGATAAAGGAGATGCTGCTCGTTGCATGTTATATCAGTGTATTTGCTACACAGGTACCGGAACCAACGGAAACACCGATGCTACCTATGGCGGAAGCTGGTCGTTGCCAAACCACATCAGCACTGCAATACCTCATGGTCAAAACCAAAACGTATTGAAAACATGGAACATTCTTGATCCTCCTGATAATTTCGAAATTTCTCGTAACGATTTTGTTGATTCAATGCAGAACAACCGTAACCCATTTATCGACCATCCTGAATATGTTTGTCACATCAATTTTGATAGTATGCTGTATGCTGCTAACAATACCTGTCTTGGAATGGGAATTAATGAAAACACCAATACTGATTTAATTACCCTTGCTCCAAATCCTAACAATGGTAGCTTTATGATTAACTACTCTTCATTAAAAAATGAAAAGGTAACTATGAAACTGGTTGATATGCTAGGAAGAACAGTATATAGCAACGAAACAAAAGTAAACACAGGAGGTAACCCGATAGACATGAATATTCAGAATGTAAGCAAAGGAATTTATTCTTTTGAATTTACCACTGAAAGTGGGACACAATCTCAGAAGTTGGTGATACAATAAACATCCCTCCCTGCCTGACCAAAAGGAAGGAGATATTACGGCATAAAAAAGGAGGAGTAGATTTTGTAAAACAAAATCTACTCCTCTTTTTTTCGTCCTGCCCTCTCTCCTTTGGGGAGAGGATTAAGGAGAGGGGTGTATAAACTTCATCACACAATCAAAAAACTCCTTGGGTTTTTCAGCATGTATCCAATGTCCTGCACCGGCAATAGTTTCCAACCGGCTTTGCGGAAAGAGTTCATCAATCAGTGTAATGTCATTATCTTTAATGTAGTTGGAATTTTCTCCTCTTATAAAAAGAGTAGGAGTGGTGGTATTGTATCTTGAAACAATTTCTTTTCCCACATTTTCAATATGGTTGGTGATTGCCTCCCGGTTAAATCTCCAGGCAAGTTCGGTATCTGTTTTCCAGTATAAATTTTTCAAAAGAAATTGGCGCGTACCCATATCATCAATCGATTTTAATAAAATGGCTTCTGCTTCCTTCCTTGTTTTTACAATTGAAAAATCCACAGCATTCAATCCTTCCAAAACATGATGATGATGTGGAGCATATCCTTTAGGGGCAATATCTACAACAATTAACTTATCAGGAAATTCAGAATGATGCAGAGCAAACTCCATTACCACTTTGCCACCCATGGAATGCCCCATCAGTATAACGTTCTGTAGGTTGTTATCTTCTATCAGTTCCAGCAGGTCTTCACTCATGGCTTCATAGGTAAATTCATCACTGTGCGGAGAAAGGCCATGATTGCGCACATCCACAGCATATACTTCATAGTTTTGCTCGGCAAATAATTTAGCATGAGTGGTCCAATTATCTCCCTGTCCGAACAAACCATGTAGAATAATCAAGGGTTGCCCGCTACCATATTTTCTAAAGGCTAATTTCATATAGCAACTTTTAGTTGTCTTAAATAAAGTTGAATGGTATTCTCTATTCCAAAATAAATAGCATCAGAAATCAATGCATGACCAATGGAAACTTCCAGTAATCCCTTAATATTTTTTGCAAAATAATTCAGGTTCTCCAGACTCAAATCATGTCCCGCATTAATTCCAAGGTTTAGTTCCATAGCCCAGTTAGCAGCTGCAATAAAAGGTTGTATGGCTCGCTCTTTATTTATAGAATAATCTTTTGCATACGATTCAGTGTACAACTCTATTCTGTCCGTACCAGTTTCCTTCGCACCTTCTATCATTTTAATATTTGCATCTACAAAAATAGAAGTGCGAATTCCTGCAGACTTAAATTCTGCAATTATGCTTTTTAAATAGTCTTTATTCGTCACCGTGTCCCAACCGTGATTGGAAGTAAGTTGTCCTAAAGCATCAGGAACAAGTGTAACCTGGGCAGGTTTTGTTTTTAAAACCAAATCAACAAACTTTTTTTCTTTCGGGTTTCCCTCAATATTAAACTCAGTAGTAAGCAGCGGTTTTAATTTTACCACATCCTGGTAACGAATATGTCGCTCGTCAGGCCTTGGATGCACCGTTATTCCCTCTGCTCCGTATCGTTCGCAATCGGTTGCAAATTTCAGCAAATCAGGAACATTACCACCCCTTGCATTCCTTAAGGTTGCTATTTTATTAATATTTACACTTAACTTTGTGGCCATTGTTTTAAAATAAAGTGTAAAGCTAAAAAATTAGTAAGTTTGTCATTCAAATAATAAATTAAATGTTAGCAAAAGATATAGTATCCGATTATATACCACCATTGAAAGTCACTGAGAATGGGTTAATAGCACTTAACTGGATGGATGAATTTAAAGTATCGCATTTGCCTATTGTTGATGGAACCGAATACCTTGGATTGGTTTCGGAGACAGAAATATATGATGCCCAGCTGGCAGACGAGCCTTTTACAAAATGCAAGCTTAGCCTCATTCGTCCGTATGTGTTGGAAAATCAGCATGTATACGAGGTCATAAAAATGATTTCGAATATTAACCTTACTGTTTTGCCGGTATTGGATGAAGAGTTACAATATGCAGGCCTTATTCCTGCTGCTTCACTCACACATATTTTTGCAACGCTTGCTGCCACCCGCGAACCGGGCGGTATCCTGGTGTTGGAAATGAATAACCTGGATTATACCTTAGCACAAATTGCCCAGATTGTAGAAAGCAATGATTGTAAAATATTAAGTTGCTATGTCAATCATATTCCTGATTCCACCCGAATGGAAGTAACCTTAAAGCTCAACAGGCAGGACCTTTCGCCAATCATTCAAACCTTTAACCGTTATAATTATAATGTAAAAGCATCTTTTCATCAAAAGGAATTTGGTGATGATATGAAGAACAGATGGGATTCATTCATGAATTACCTGAACATGTAATTCATCTTTTAAAACTTTATCAATAAGTTTTTATACCAATGAAAATAGCTATTTACGCGCGTAATACCAATGATAATGTTTCCGAACATATTCAATTGTTGTTTAATAAACTCAATGAATACAAAGTCGAGATACTTATTTACCAGCCTTTTTACAGTTTCATCAAAACCAAATTAGACATTGTCGGTGATATAAAAACATTTAGTACTTATAATGACTTGCTGGATAAAGTGGATTTCCTGCTTAGCCTTGGCGGAGATGGAACCATATTGGAGACAGTAACTTTTGTCCGCGATTCAGGAATACCTGTATTAGGAATTAACACGGGCCGTTTGGGTTTCCTGGCAAATGTGGCGAAGGAAGAAATTAATGACGCGATTGATTCTTTGCTAAGTAATAAATTTGTGGTTGAAAAACGTACCTTGCTGGAAGTAGCTAATCCAAAGGATTTGTTTGGTGAAGTAAATTATGGTTTGAATGAATTAACCATCCTCAAAAAGGATTCTTCTTCCATGATTATCATTCACACGTTTATCAATGGAAACTTTTTAAACTCCTATTTTGCTGATGGATTAATCATTGCCACTCCTACCGGCTCCACTGCTTATTCGTTGAGTTGTGGCGGACCATTGGTAATGCCCGGTTCGCAGAACTTTGTTATTACCCCCATTGCTCCGCATAATCTGAACGTGCGCCCGTTGGTTATTTCAGATAATAATATCATTACACTAAAAGTAGAAGGCCGTAGCCCGAATTACCTGTTATCTCTCGATTCGCGCAATGTGGTAATTGATTCATCTATTGAACTGACTTTACAAAAGGCCGATTTCAGTATTCATCTCATCCAGCTGGAAAACCAGAATTTTTACACCACCATCAGGAACAAACTCCTTTGGGGGCTAGATAGGAGAGTATAATAGTCAAAGGCCTTTTTTAATTTTTCGTGCATAGTACTTATGATTGCCTGCATGATAAAAATCACCTTCTTTTTTCCATTATTTATCAGGGATACAAATTAGTAAATCAATAAATAAACTATTTTTGTTTCCTAAATGAAATACCCCGATATGATTTATCAAAACACATTAGCGTTTGCAAAAGAAATGGATGATAAGGATAGTTTAAAAGACTATCGTGAAAAATTTTATTTCCCCATGATGCATGGCAAAAAGACAATATATTTTACTGGAAATTCTCTTGGCCTTCAACCTAAAACCACCCAGGACTATGTGGTGAACGAGCTGGAAGACTGGGCAACCTTTGGTGTCGAAGGACATTTTCATGCACGTAACAAATGGCTAAGTTATCATGAACAATTTGCAGAACCTGTTGCAAAAATTGTCGGGGCTTTGCCAACCGAGGTCGTGGTGATGAATCAACTCACAGTAAATTTACATTTATTGATGGTGAGCTTCTATCGCCCTACCGATAAACGATTTAAAATTCTTTGCGAAGCAAAAGCATTTCCTTCCGACCAATATGCCATGCAGTCGCAGGTAAAGTTTCATGGGTACAAACCCGATGATGCAATTATTGAAGTGGCACCGAGAGACGGAGAAAATTGCATTCGTCACGAAGATATTATTGAAGCAATAGAAAAGAACAAAGATTCATTAGCATTGATAATGATTGGAGGAGTAAACTATTTTACCGGACAGGTGTTTAGCATGAAAGCAATTACCGAAGCAGGCCACAAAGCAGGTGCAATGGTTGGTTTCGACCTGGCACATGCTGCCGGAAATTTAAAGTTGGAACTTCACAACTGGAATGTGGATTTTGCCTGCTGGTGTTCGTATAAATATTTAAACTCCGGACCGGGTGGAGTTTCCGGAGTGTTTATCAATGAACGTCATTTAACAGAAAAAGATATTCCTCGTTTCTCCGGCTGGTGGGGACATGATAAAGGCACACGCTTTAAAATGGAAAAAGATTTTGTTCCAATGCCTACAGCAGAAGCCTGGCAAATGAGCAACGCCCCTGTTCTTTCTATGGCGGCTCACAAAGCAGCAGTTGATATTTTTGATGAAGTGGGAATGGATGCATTGGTTGCAAAAGCAGAAGTCCTTACCGGTTATCTAGAATTCATTATTGATGAGATTAATAAATCATTGGAACAAAAATTAGAAATTATCACACCGAGAGATAAAACGCAAAGAGGATGTCAGATATCCATTGTAGCGCATGGGCGCGGGAAAGATTTATTTAACAAACTAACTGAAGCCGGAGTCATTTCCGATTGGCGGGAGCCCAATGTTATTCGCTGTGCACCTGTTCCTTTGTATAATTCATTTGAGGATGTTTTTACTTTCGGAGAGATATTGAAAAATTCATTATAAATGTTAAACCAACAATACATAGCACTTCACACAATGGCTCCCCTCTCCTTCCTTCAAGGAGAGGGGCCGGGGGTGAGGTCTTGCCCGAAGCGAACTTTGCATCTTTGCGTGACACAAAAAACTCTTTGCGAGAAACAAATAAAATGAAACCCGTCAAATTCAAAGCAGTTCTGGTAAAAATGGGCTCATGGACTGTGGCAATAACAACAGCCGACACAAAGAAATTATTTAATGCAAAAGGATACATAAGAGTAAAAGGAACTATTGACGGCCATGCTATAAAAGGACATTCATTAATGCCAAGAAAAGAAGGAAACCATTGCATGGCAATAAAAGCAGGCATCAGGAAAGCAATTAAAAAGGAAGCAGGAGATACGATAGTTTTTATTCTGGAAAAAGATACTGACGAAATGGAAATACCTGTGGAGCTGCAGGACGCATTTGAAGCCAGTCCGGAAGCGAAACAGTTATTTGATTCTGACAGTTACTCCAATAAAAAATATTTTGTAGAACACATAAATGAAGCAAAAAGCCAGGCAACAAAAGATAGGCGGGCAGTGGAAAGTATAATGTTATTAGAAAAACGTTACAGGGAAAAACACAATGGTAACAAAAGTTAAACATAACCCAATGCAAAGTTTTTAACTGATGACGGCTACCGCTGCTAATAAACTGGCCGACAAACAGGGAATCCATGATACCTAAAAAAAGAAATGAGCAGAATCAGTTAAAGAAAATTGCAGAAGCATATCCATTATTTAAAAAAGAAAATATGAACAGTAAAAATGTAACATTAGTAGGAGCAGGCCTTGTGGGCTCGTTGTTAAGTATCTACCTGGCAAAGCGCGGGTACAAAATAAATATATTCGAACGCAGACCGGATATGCGCAAGGCAACCATCTCTGCTGGTAAGTCAATTAACCTTGCCCTTAGCGACCGCGGTTGGAAAGGCCTTGAAGGAGTTGGTATTGCAGACGAGATCCGCAAAATTGCCATTCCTATGTACGGACGCTTTATTCATAATAAAAACGGAACCACTGCCTTTCAGCCTTATGGCAAGGATAACCAGGCCATCTATTCTGTTTCGCGGGCCGACATTAACATGAAACTGATGGACCTTGCAGAGCAGCAACCCAACGTAAAAATTAATTTTGACGAACGCTGTGCCAACATCGACAGAGCGAATATGGAAGCTACCTTCGAAAACAATACTACCAAAGCAATAACAAAAACAAAAAGCGATTTGCTGTTTGGTGCCGATGGGGCATTTGCCGCTTCGCGTTTAAACATGCAGCTTTCCACCGACCGTTTTGAATACAACCAGCATTACATTGAAGCAGGATACAAAGAATTAATTATTCCTCCCGGAGCCAACGGAGAATTTCTGATGGAAAAAAATGCATTACACATCTGGCCCCGAGGAAGTTTTATGATGATTGCCCTACCCAATCCTGATGGCAATTTCACCTGCACCTTGTTCCTTCCTTTCGAAGGCGAAAAATCGTTTGCTAATTTAAAAACAAAGGAACAGGTGAAAGCATTTTTCGAAACTGAGTTTCCGGATGCTGTTCCGCTGATGCCTACTTTTATTGACGATTTCATGAACAACCCTACCTCCTCATTGGTTACTGTAAAATGTTTTCCATGGACCTTCGATAATAAAATAGGATTGATAGGCGATGCAGCACATGCCATTGTTCCTTTTTACGGACAAGGCATGAACTGCGGCTTTGAGGACTGTGTGGTATTAAACGACCTCATTGAAAAACACAACGAAGACTGGGATAAAATTTTCCCGGAATACCAAAACCTGCGCAAGCCCGATGGCGATGCTATTGCAGACCTTGCCATTGCCAACTTTGTGGAAATGCGCGATAAAACAGGAGACCCAATGTTTTTACTCCAAAAGAAAATTGAAGCCAGCTTTAGCAGCAAGCACCCTGATAAATGGATTCCACTTTATTCTATGGTTACCTACAGCCCGCACATCCGCTATTCCACTGCCATGCAGACTGGGCAGAAACAGGAAGCCATTATGCAAAAAATAATGCTGATGCCCGATATTGAAAACAAATGGGAGAGTGAAGAAGTGGAGAAAGCAATGCTGGGGTATTTGTAAACACTACCCAACTGAC
Source organism: Bacteroidota bacterium (assembly GCA_947479085.1). Classification (GTDB taxonomy): domain Bacteria; phylum Bacteroidota; class Bacteroidia; order 2-12-FULL-35-15; family 2-12-FULL-35-15; genus 2-12-FULL-35-15. The sequence continues at coordinate 98,278 of CANJYB010000004.1, forward strand.
TATTTACACCCACATTAAAAGTTTGAACTCACTAAGTTCCGGAAACATGTAAAAAAGTTTTCGGAAATTAGTGGATTAGTATACGAATCCCAAACTTCGCAACAAATCCAACAAACTTCGCAAATAAATAGGATATACTTAAATATACAATATTTTTGCTTCGATTAAAAACTATTAGCTAAACAAATTAAATTATGAAGCATTCATTAAAAACCAATCTTTTTTATCTGTCAATTATTGTTGTTGCAACGCTTTCAACAAATAAAGCAAGTGCGCAGTACAACACCCTTTGGATACCTGATACACTATCTGGGACACATTTTAATCTCAACCTTGTAGATACTTTGGATCAGTTGAGACCGGGCAATCAAACCGTAACAGAAGGAGTAAACAACAAGTTTTGGGGTCCTACTTTATTTTTCAATCAGGGAGATACCGTTCACATGAATGTGCATAGTTTTTTGAACGATTCAACAACCATTCACTGGCACGGTATGCATTTGCCTGCTGTTATGGATGGTGGTCCGCATCAGGTTATTCCTCCCGGAACAATATGGCAGCCTTATTGGAAAGTAACTAATAACGCGGCTACCTATTGGTATCACCCGCATTTGCACATGATGACGCAAGAGCAGATTACAAAAGGACTTGGAGGTTTTATCATTGTCAGAGATCCTCAGGAAGCTGCTTTGGCACTGCCAAGAACTTATGGTGTTGATGATATTCCGTTGGCATTAACCAGCAGAAGATACGATGCTTCCAACGCATTTGTAACCACCAATTGTTCTTATGGTGATTACATGCTTACCAATGGTACACCCAATGCTCAGGTAAGTTTGCCAAAACAATTTGTGCGATTACGTATTTTAAATGCTGAAATGGAAAGAGCTTTTAATTTAGGATTCAGTGATAACCGAACTTTCTATATTATAGCTACTGATGGAGGATTAGTAAATACTCCTGTTCCGGTTACCCGCGCAATCATTGCGGTGGGCGAACGTGTTGAGATTTTGGTTGATTTAACAGCAGATGCGATTGGGTCTACTTTGGATTTGAATGCTTATAATTCTGGTTTTAGTTTAGGGTTCCCGGGCGGAGAACCAGGAACCAGTGGGCAATTTGGAAGCTTGTTGAACAACACTACTTTTGGTCTTTTACATATTAATGTGGTGGCTGCTACCGGAAATGCAATAAATACATTGCCTGCAACGCTTGCCAGCAATACCTATTGGACTGCTGCCGATGCTACTGTAAGCAGAACTGTTACAGTTACTCACGGACAACCCGGAGGTCTTCCTTTTGATTTTGACAATACTTCGTTTACAATGACTAACATTAATCATACAGTACCATTAAACAATATTGAAGCATGGACAATAACTAACAATAATGTTTTCGGACATGCTTTTCATATTCACGATGTTGAATTCAAATTAATTTCCAGAAGTACCGGTTCACTGGCTACTTATGAGCAAGGATGGAAAGATGTACTTTATTTACCTGTAGGGTCATCAGCTACTTTTGTTGCTAAGTTTGATGACTATTCCGATTCCATACATCCGTTTATGTATCACTGCCATTTTGCTCCGCATGAAGATGGAGGAATGATGGGACAATTTGTGGTAGTAGGTAATAATGCAAGTGGAGTTAATGATATTGCAAAATCAAATTACGATTATTCTCTTTTTCCAAATCCAGCTACAAACCGTTTGTATGTCAATTTTTCTTCACCGGATATGCAGGCGTATTATGTAAAAATTAATAATCTGATAGGCCGAACATTATTTATGCTTCCTCGTCCGCAATTGCAAAATGGTATTGATATCAGCAACCTTGCACCGGGAGCTTATGTTATGGAATTGACGGATGAAAAAACAAAAGTGACAACAACAAAGAAGTTTATTAAACAATAAACCACTATAAAAATAATGATTCATAAATCCTTTGCAGCAGCTGTTATTTTTAGTTCAGTAGTGCTTTGCAGTTTTATTATTTCGGAAACTAAAAAAACGGTGAGTGATTTCAGTTTACTTAATGTAAACGGAAAAATGGTTTCGCTGAAAGATTATAAGGATGCCAAAGGATTTATCATTGTATTCACTTGTAACCATTGTCCGTTTGCAAAACTGTATCCCGAAAGGATGAACAAGTTAAATGTAAAATACAAACCGTTGGGTGTTCCTCTTATTGCAATAAGCAGTACCGATACGATGGTTTATGAAGAAGATACATTTGCCAAAATGGTTAAAAAATCAAAGGCAGAAAAGTTTAATTTCCCTTACTTGTTTGATGCCTTACAAACTGCGGGGCAAAACTTTGGTGCATGCAAAACGCCACACGCTTTTGTTATCTGGAAAGAAAACAAAGAGTGGGTAATAAAATATAACGGAGCAATAGATGATAATGCCAAAGAGCCCGAGAAAGCCGAAAATCACTTTGTGGAAACTGCTGTTGATGCTTTATTAAAAGGAAAAGAAGTAGAGGTAAAAGAAACAAAATCGTTAGGTTGCCAGATACACTACCGGGCGGTTTTAAAGCCGGTTAGTACTAAATAAAAAAGTGCTACGGCTTTTAGCCTTTGTTGGTGTTTTCACCAACAAACCACTTATGTTCGAATTCTTTTTTTGTTTCACACGTTTGTTGGTGAAAACACCAACAAAGGCAGCTAGATAATTTATTTTAAGGTAAATACAAAAACAGTATTATTTAAATACGCAGTGCAACTGCGCGCTTACGGGGAGGAAAGCAATTCGGACATTTCTTATTCTTTTTTAATTCATTGTAAGTAATCTCCCAATTATGTCCATTCTGACATTTTAATTTTAATTCGTATTGATTATTTTTATAATCGTGTGAAAGAATAATTCCTCCTTTTGAAGCAACCAACTTACTAATATCAATTAGAATAGAATTGCTTAAATAAAAGTCTTTCATTAAATCTACTTCGATATTTTCATAAGCAATATTTCTTTCTTCGAGTTCCTTTTTAATTAATGTGATTAATTGAATATCATCTTCAAATTCATTATGGGGTATAATAATTAAACTAATGCCCAGTAATTTGCATTCATTAAATTTAGTTTCATCTTTTCTTTTTTGATGTTCAAATTTTTTAACATCATTATTGAAATAGTGTCCTACTTGATAATGTTGCTCTCCATTAAATTCGAACGCAAGATTATATTTCTTTGAATATCCGTCAAGTTCTAGTTTGCTTTTTAAAATTCTTCTTGTTTTTACAAACTCTGTGTTTAGTACTTTTTCGAGAATATATTTACATTTCCTTTCGCCTATGTACCAAGTACAATATGGGCACCAAGACTTGCTATGTTTTACATCTCGTGGAATTGCTTCCCAAATATGATTATCTATACATTTCCATTTTAATTTTGTGGCACTATTAATATACTCTTTGGAAAGACATTCGCCACCTCGAGATTTTGCAAGAGCAATCATTTCTTCAATAGTACCTAATTCCAGCCCTGCACAATTTTTACACCAAGCACCTCCATTTTTTATCTCTCCGGGTATCGTTTCAAAAGTATGACCTTCTTTGCATTTGAACTTTAGTTTAATATTTCTTCCTTCATATTTTTCAGACAAACATTTCCCTCCTTTTTCAATTGCGATTTTTTGAAAGTCTTCAATAGTCAATAATTGTTTGCCTGCACAAGTTCTGCATCCCACTCCTTTTATTACATTATGTGCAATCATATTAATTATATGCCCCTTATCGCATTGGAATTTATATTTCTTTGCTCCAGTTGAGTAATCATTTGACAAAAATTTCCATCCTCTTTGTTGAGCAATTTCTTGAATTGACTTAATCGTGTGAACCCCCATTCTTCCTGTGCATTCAGGACACCAATAATTTCTTGATAATATTTTACTAGGCTCTAAAGTAAATTTGTGTCCTTTATTACACTCCCATTCAAGTTTAGATTTAAGTTTCACAAACTCATTTGATAAACATTTACCCCCTTTTTCTATTCCTAAACTTTTGCAAAAGGCTATATCATATTGTTTGATATTATTTTGCAAGCCGGCTTTTTCCAAAATAACAAACCAATTTCCAAATCTTCTTCTCAAAGTTGTATTATGAAATTTACCCTTTTCATAATATTCTTCTACAGTTACTTTATCCTTCGCGAGTTCTTTTCCTACTCTTTTTAAATCGTCCAAAAGTTCTTGGTCAGTATAACTTCTTTTAAATGTTTCTAAATCCTTTCTCACCTTTTATATTTTTTACTCATTTTCAATTTTTTCTTTCTTCCTTATTAATCCCATAAATCTTTCTCATCACACAAATCTACAATTTATTTCCCCCTCAATAATTATTTTCATTATTTTTAAACTGCCAAACTCTAAAACCAAACACCATGTTTCCAATCACTTTATTTTTATCAAAAGGAGGTAAGTTTTTTAAAATGATTTTTATTCCCGGTACTAAATCGCCTAATAAATGGAGGGAACAGATGGTGGGTGCATTGACAGATAAGAACAATATCAAACATTTTATAAAGGCTGATGAGATGAAAATGGTGATTCATTTCGGGTTTAGTTTGAGCCGTATTGTAAACGAATATTCTATTATGGGCTTTATGGACAGGTTAAGTTCTGTTGGTTTAAAGCCTTATCTGAATCAGATAATGAAGGCGTATTTTGAATGCGATAGTCGAAAAGCAGTGGCAGTTAAATTGGGTATAACGGAGAGGCAACTAACACCACATATTACTCAAATTTTGGACAAATCGGGTGAAAAAAACATTGATAAATTGGTAATGAACCTGATGTGAGGGACAAAAAAACTCCTTTTGTTTTTACCTCATAAACTTCTATAACTATTGTATTTACTTATTTACAGAAGTTCAACCTCCCTATTTTAAAAATTCAATTTTCAGACCTCATCGTTAAAAATCGTATATGATTTTAACTGTAAATTTGCGCAAGCAAAAATTGGGAAACCGATTGGATGCCAAAAACAAGTTCTTTAAAATTTCTGAAAATCGCTTAAAAAAAACCGCAAACCCAATATTTGAACTTTTGGTGTTAAAGTTTGAATGTTTGGTGTTAGAGTTTCAAACTTTGGTGTCAAATTTTACAATTTGAAATGAATGTTTCAAACTTTGGTGTTAAAGTATGAATGTTTGGTGTTAAAGTTTGAAACTTTGGTGTGAAAGCACTGAACTTTGATGCGAAAGTTTGAAACTTAAGTGTGGAATATTACAGTTTGAAATGAATGTTTGAAACTTTGGTGTTAAAGTTTGAAAGTTTGAAGCGAAAGTTTGAAACTTTAGAACGAAAGAATGAAATATAAGGTTTTTAGGAATAATTGCTCAAATACAAGTAGTTATCTTTTGAAAAAAGTAAAATTAACTTGGAAAGAAGGGAAACACCAGGAATTGTAAATCAAAAATCGTAAACCAATTAAAACTAAATAATATGATAAACTACAGTAAAACCATCGTTTTTTACAATATTTACTTCGGCATTATGGTGCCTTATGCAATTATTCCGGCAAACGCAAGTCGTCTTGGATTGACTGCACAACAAGTTACAGATTTAACTAATTATCTTGCGTTATGGAATCCGGCTTATGCCAATTACATTTCACCATTAACTTATGGGAGGCTAACAACTGCCCAGGTGAATGCACTTTGGAAAGCATATAAAAGATATACTGACGGGATTAAACAGCAACTGAAGAATAACCCGGCTCTAACTCTTTCGGAATTGGAATATATCATATTTGATATTCATAGAGATGCGCCTGCAAGAGGGCACATTCCTGCTCCGACACAGGAGGCGGGTATTTCGGAAAAAGCAATCAATCATTTGAATAATGAATATCACGCGTTTGATTTGGCAAATCCGACAAAAGCAGGTAAGCCAAAAGATGTGAAGCGAATAAAAATTAAATATATTGTTCTCGATGCGTCAGCCACTCCTCCAGCACTGGAGATGCTTACCGAAGAGCTGGAAAGCGGTGCCATGAATTTTGACATTCCTTTTACAGAAGACCAGATTGGTAAAATTGCTTATGTGGCTGTATGTTTCAGCAACGATAGCGGTGATGGTAATTATTCAGATATTATTGCCACTCCTATTATATAAGTCCAAAGCTGGTACGTTTGAAATTCTTAATTCCAAAAAGCTTCACAGAAATGCGGGGCTTTTTTATTTTTTCAACAAGAGAACACAAAGAAAAAAAGAGTTTCGCAGAGTGGCATTCTCTGTGAAACTCTCCTTTACCTCTGTTAACTCTGTGTTGAAATTTTCTTAATTGCGAAGCAATGATTATATCTCAAATCATAAAGCTATTGCATGATAAGGAAATCATTTTTATCCATTGAATCTTAATAAATCTGCGTTCCGATCATACTCCAACATTTAAACCCAATTCTCTTACCTTTGCAGAACAAATGATTTAGCTCAAAAAACACCAGATGGTAAAGTTGCTCATCGAAACTTTATTTTCTTAATTGCGAAGCAATAATCATATCTCAAATCATAAAACTATTTCAGGATAAGGAAATCATTTTTTATCCATTGAATCTTAATAAATCTGCGTTCCAATCATACTCCAACATTTAAACCCAATTCTCTTACCTTTGCAAAATAAAATGATTTACCTTAAAAAATACCTGCGTGTGAAACTACTCATCGAAAACGTTTGTAAATACGAACTCATGGGCATTTACCGCCCGCAGGCATACATAAAGGAGTCGAAAAGTTACAATACCGAATGCCAGATAGAATTTTATAAAAAACCACTGGAGCGGGGCGAAAGCAGGGTAATCAATGCAGTACTTTTTGCCCCTCACGGATATGGAGAGCATTTAAAACAAGGAAGTTTGTTAACTTTGCGCAATGGTATGGATATTGAGGCAAAAGCGGTGGTGTTGGAAATTGTCGGATACTGATGAAATTATAAATTATTAATGATGAATTATAAATTAAACCCCTGTCAGGGTTTGGAACCCTGACAGGGGTAATAGGATTATAAACGAATGAATTATAAATTAAAAATTAACCCCTTTGCGATCTCTGCGTCTTTGCGTGCCATAGTATTATTGCTGGTCTTTCTTTCCATTCATACCCACATCATTGCCCAACCCAGCACCGATGAACAATTAGCAGAACAATATTATCAGAACAGGGAGTTTGACAAAGCCCTGGATTATTACGAAAAGCTGTATAACAAAAAATCACCTGACCAGTTTTATTCTCCTTATTTAAACTGTTTGCTGGAAACCAAAGATTTTAAGAAAGCAGAAAAGATTGCAAAAAAACAAATCAAACAATATCCTGATAATCCTTCCTTTTCTGTCGATTTAGGAACGGTGTACATTCGTTCGGAACAGGTGGACAAAGCAAAAACAACCTGGGAACAGGCCATTAAATCTGTAAAGTCAGACGACCAGGTGTTTGCACTTGCCACTGCATTTATCAACATCCGCCAATACGATCTTGCGATAGCTACTTATTTAAAAGGAAGAAAAATATCGCAAAACAATTATCCTTACAACTTTGAGCTGGCCGCTGTGTACCGCGAAAAGGGCGACAAGGCAGCCATGATAAGTGAGTACCTGGATGCATTGGAAATAAATGATTCGTACATACAGACAGTTCAAAACTCTTTGCAAACCAGCTTTGCAAGCGATGCCGACCAGAAACAAAACGAATTATTAAAAACAGAATTACTGAAACGCATTCAGCGAAACCCTGATAAAACCATACTTTCAGAGTTTTTAATCTGGATACAAATTCAGCAGAGAGATTGGGAAGGAGCATTTGTGCAGGGCAAAGCATTGGATAAACGAAAAAAGGAAGAAGGCAAACGCATCATGGCATTAGGACAATTGTTTGCACAAAACGAAAGTTACGACATGGCTGCAAAAGCGTATCAATATGTAATAGCAAAAGGAAGTGGAAACGGATATTACATGCAGGCCCGGATGGAACTGCTCAATGTATCGTATCAAAAGGTGGTGAGCAAAGGAAACTATACACAAGCTGATTTGAAAGAACTGGAAAATAATTTTAATGTCACGATAAATGAATTAGGTAAATCGGCAGGTACAGCGCCCATTTTGAAAAACCTTGCCCACCTTCAGGCATTTTATTTAAACAAACCTACCGGGGCCATCGACTTACTGGAAGAAGCAATTGCTTTGCCCCAGTTAACTTTGCAGGCACAGGCAGATTGCAAACTCGAACAGGCAGATATATTATTGATGACGGGAGATATCTGGGAAGCATCGTTGCGTTATTCGCAGGTAGAAAAATCTTTTAAGCACGATGAAATAGGGCAGGAAGCGAAGTTCAGAAATGCAAAAATATCGTATTACACCGGAGATTTTAAATGGGCACAGGCACAGCTGGATGTACTGAAAGGAGCAACTGCAAAGTTGATTGCAAATGATGCATTGGAATTATCAATGAGGATAAGTGATGCATTGGCCATAGATACTAACGAAGCGCCACTTTTAATATTTGCCCGTGCGGACTTGCTTGCTTTCCAGAACAAAGACGAACTTGCCATTACCACTTTAGATTCCATCAATTCACTATACCCAGGCCATGCCTTGGCAGATGATATACTTTATAAAAAAGCACAGATAGCGCTTAAACATGCCGATTATACAAAAGCGGCAGCTTATTACGATACTATTATAAAAAAATTCGGAGAAGATATTCTTGGCGATGATGCTTTGTTCAAGCTGGCAGACATTACCGAAAATCAGTTTAAAGAAACAGATAAAGCAAAAGAAATGTATCAACAGTTGCTCGAAAAATATCCGGCCAGTTTATATGTGGTGGAAGCAAGAAAGCGATTCAGAAAGTTGAGAGGAGACTCTATTAATTGATTTCATAAAGCTGTTGACATTCATAATTCATAACTTATAATTCATAATTTTAAATGATTATATATAACGTAACCATCAATATTGAAAATGACGTTCGGGAAGAATGGCTTCAATGGATGAAAGAAAAACACATTCCTGATGTAATGAAGACAGGATATTTTATTGAAAATAAAATTTGCAAAGTATTGGTGGAAGAAGAACAGGGCACAACCTATTCTATTCAATACACCTGTGCTAATATGCAGGACCTGGAAGAATACAGGCGCGACCATGCACCCAGATTGCAAAAGGAAGTGAATGATAAATATGCAAATAAGTTTGTTGCATTCCGAACGGTGTTAGAAATAGTATAAGGAAGGTGTCACGCAAAGGCGCAAAGAACGCAAAGAAAAAATATACATCATCTAATCTTTTCGTTCTTTGCGTCTTTGCGAGAAACAAATCAAACAAATAATAATCTTAATTCCGCTTTGCGCTCTTTGCGTCTTTGCGTGACATAAAATACAAAGCATGACTAATGAAGTAAGAGCAAAAAAGCATTTAGGACAACATTTTCTTAAAGATGAAACAATAGCTCTGGATATTGTAAAAGCTTTAAAACACACCAACCTTTATAAAAAAGTATTGGAAGTCGGACCGGGAATGGGAGTACTTACAAAATACTTAATTACCGAAACCGCTTACGAAACACATATTATCGATATCGACTGGGATTCCATTGCATATTTAAAAAAACAATTTCCTTCTCTTGAAAATAAAATCATTGAAGGAGATTTTCTGCAACTCGATTTCAATGATTTGTTTAACAACGAACCTTTTGCCGTGATAGGAAATTTCCCATACAATATATCTACCGAAATTTTATTTAAAGTACTGGATCATAAAAACCAGGTACCCGAGGTAGTTGGTATGTTTCAGAAAGAAGTAGCAGAACGAATAGCATCTAAACCGAGAAACAAAACGTACGGAATTACCAGTGTTTTGCTACAGGCATTTTATGATATTGATTATTTATTTACTGTGAATGAAACTGTATTTCACCCGCCACCAAGGGTTAAGTCGGCAGTCATTCGTTTGACAAGGAATAATGTTCAGCAACTCGATTGCAACGAAAAATTATTTAAACAATTGGTAAAGGCCGGTTTCAATCAAAGGCGGAAAACGTTACGAAATTCCATCAAAGCATTCAAACTAAAACCGGAGTTCCTAGACCATAAATACCTTACTCAACGGGCAGAGGAATTGTCAGTTGCCGATTTTGTGGCATTGACCAATATGGTGGAAGTTTAAATTCCCTAGAACCATTTCTCCAATAAGTATTAATCTTACCTTTGCCCCCGTTAAAATATTTAAAAAGGTAAGAGGGTGCAATTTGAATTAACAGATGATTTTTTAAATAAGCTGCGTGATGCTATTCATAAGCAAAACGGAGAGTATGTTAGTGCACAACTAGAAGAGTTGTACCCGCCTGATATTGCTGAAATTTTCAATGAACTGGAAATTGAAGAAGCAAAATTTGTTTACAAACAACTGCACGAACAGATTGCCACGGATGTATTGGTTGAACTGGATGATGATGTGCGCGAAGAATTTTTGGCTTCGCTTACCTCCAAAGAAATAGCCGAGCAGTTCATCGATAACATGGATTCGGATGATGCGGCCGATGTTATAGCCGAATTACCTGACAATGTTCAAGATGAAGTATTATCCCACATTGAAGACAGCGAGCAGGCCAGCGACATTGTCGACCTTTTAAATTACGATGAACATACTGCAGGTGGTTTAATGGCTACCGAGTTGGTGCGTGTGCATGTCAACAGTGATACGCTGGAATGTGTTCGTGAAATCCGCAGACAGAGCGATGAGGTTGGTCACATCTATACTATATATGTAGTAGATGATGATGAAAAATTGGTTGGTTTGTTATCATTGAAAAAACTGGTCATCTCACCTACCCGCTCAAAGGTGGCGGATATATACGATTCAAAAGTAATTTCGGTAAAAACCAATACTCCGGATGAAGAAGTGGCCGACATTATGGATAAATACAATCTTGTTGTATTACCAGTGGTGGATGGCCTGGGAAGATTGGTGGGGAGAATTACAATAGATGATGTAGTAGATGTAAGAAGGGAAGAAGAAACGGAAGATGTACAAAAGATGGGTGCGATGGAGGCTTTGGAAGAACCTTACATGAGTACTCCTTTTTTGCAAATGATAAAAAAGAGAGCGGGTTGGTTAATAATATTATTTCTAGGAGAAACGTTAACTGCTACTGCAATGGCTTTTTTTGAAGACCAGATAGCAAAGGCAGTAATCCTTGCTTTATTTATCCCGCTTATTATTTCCAGCGGTGGTAATAGTGGTTCGCAGGCATCCACACTTATTATCCGTGCATTAGCATTAGGTGAAATAACCATTCGGGATTGGTGGAAAATAATTAAGAAAGAAATATCTACAGGATTAGTAATTGGATTAATCCTAGGTTTTATAGGATTTGTAAGAGTTGCAGCGTGGTCTTATTTTATTGCGAGCTATGGTCCGCATTGGATGTTGATTGCATTTACTGTCAGCTTTTCATTAGTGGGAGTTGTAATGTGGGGAACGCTTATGGGTTCGCTTCTTCCACTTGGACTAAAAAGATTAGGACTTGACCCTGCAGTTTCTTCTGCACCCTTCGTTGCCACCTTGGTTGATGTTACGGGTTTAGTCATCTACTTCACTTTCGCAATACTTTTCTTAAAAGGAGTTATGTTGTAATGAAAATTCTTTTCATCGATTCCAATCATCCATTACTGCATGAGACACTTGAGAAAGCAGGTCACACCTGCGATTTGAATTACCATTGGTCGGAGGATGAAATAAAAGACAATATTCATTTATACGATGGAATTGTTATTCGAAGTAAAATAAAAATCGCAAAAGAAATTATTGACAAGGCTATCAACCTTAAATTCATTGCCCGTGCAGGAGCAGGAATGGAAAACATTGATGTGGCTTATGCTCAAAGTAAAGGGATAGAATGCCTTCATGCCCCTGAAGGAAATAAAGATGCAGTGGCAGAGCATGCAATTGCAATGATACTTTCATTGTTTAATAATGTATGCAGGGCAGATAAAGAAGTAAGGGAAGGGAAGTGGATACGCGAAGGCAACAGGGGTCTGGAGCTAATGGGCAAAACAGTTGGCTTAATTGGATATGGTAATATGGGTAGTGCTTTTGCAAAACGATTAAAAGGTTTTGGAGTAAAAGTGTTAGTGTATGATAAATACCGGAAAGGTTTCGGAAATGATTTTGTTATAGAAACAACTCTTGAAGATGTTTTTGAACAGACAGATGTATTGAGTTTACATATTCCTTTAACGGATGAGACAACTTACCTTGTGAATGATTCATTCATAAATAAATTCAAAAAGAACATTTATTTCATAAATACTTCACGAGGAAAATGCCTGAATACAGCAGATCTGGTAAAGAACATGAAATCCGGAAAAGTATTAGGTGCTTGTTTAGATGTATTGGAATATGAAATGACTTCATTTGAAACCCTTGATAAAAATAATTTACCGGAGGCGTTTCAATATTTAATTCAAAGAGATAAGGTAGTTTTGTCTCCTCACATTGCCGGCTGGACAAATGAAAGTAATGAAAAGATTGCGAAAGTACTTGCAGAGAAAATAATAAATTTAAAATAACAGTTATTCCTTTTTCACCACTAATTGAACGGTATATCTACTTCTTACTTCCAGTAAAATAATTTTACCAATTGTTAATTTATCAATCGTTGCCGGATCATAATAACGAATAGTTATTAGTTCCAGATTATCATTGTACAAAACGCGATAGTCTTTTTGAAGGGTTTTGATTAGGTCCGGTAGTTTGCGTTCATCATTATCCACGCTTAATGAAAAGCTAATTGCAGAGTTTTGCATCACATTAATTTTTACATGACGTTCCGCAAATAGATTAAAAATTTCACTGAAGTTTTCTTCCACAATAAAGGAGAAATCTTTGGGGGAAATTGAAATCAACACCTGATTCGTTTTAAATATAAAACAAGGTACAGGCAATGGGGATTGGTCTTCACTGATTACTGTTCCTTTATCTTCAGGATGAATAAATGATTTCACAAACAGCGGAATCTTCTTGTTTTGTAATGGTTTTATTGTCTTTGGGTGAATAACAGAAACACCATAATAAGCCAATTCTATTGCATCCTGGTAAGAAATCTGTTCCAGCTTTTGTGTTTCATTAAAATATTTCGGGTCTGCATTCAATACTCCCGGAACATCTTTCCAGATGGTTACACTTTCCGCATTGGTTGTAAATGCAAGTATTGCCGCAGTATAATCACTTCCTTCTCTTCCTAAAGTAGTGGTATAGTTTTCTGAAGTTCCTCCAATGAATCCCTGGGTAATTACAATTGAATTTTTTGAAGTATTAAAGTAAGGGACAAGGTTATTATTCACTAAAGTCTGTGTTAATTCCCAATCCACTTTTCCTTCTCTGTAGGTATTATCTGTTTGAATAAAATCGCGGACATCCCACCATTTGCTATTAATACCTGATTTTATTAAATACGCATTGACAATCTTGGTAGAAATAATCTCACCCATACAAACCATTTTATCATACTCGAAATCGTAATCAGAATTGGGTTCTTCTTCAATGGCCCAATCTAATTCTACAAATGTGTTGCTTATTTCATCATATACAGGATGGGTTTTATCAGGGAATAATTGTTCAATAATATCGAAATGATATTTTTTTATTTCATTTAAAATGTCAGCCGGATTCTCTTTCTTATAAAATACTGCGTTCACTAATCGCTCAAGAGAATTGGTAACTTTCCCCATTGCAGAAACAACAACAATTATATTGTCATTGGAGAAATGTTTTAAAATACTTACCACATTCTTTACTGCATCGGCATCTTTAACAGAAGCGCCACCAAACTTAAAAACTTTCATAAATAAATTTTACAATTTATATTCCTGTATTTGTTCTCCTGATAACTTACAATTAATCCATTCTGAATCAAAATGAGAATTTACCTTTTCATAAAATTTAATGGCGGGCTCATTCCACTCCAGCACCTGCCATTCCAATCTTCGAGCGTTTAGTTCTTTTGAAACTTTAACAACTTCATCAAATAATTGTTTACCTATTCCATGTTTCCTGAAATCTTCTGTTACAATAATATCTTCGAGAAAAACGCATTTCCCTTTCCACGTAGAATATTTAATATAGTAAAGAGAGATTCCAACAATTTTGTTTTCAGTTTCCGCAACAAAGAAATTATAAATGGGATTTTCTCCAAAACCATCGCGCTCCATTTCTTCAATGGAAACAGTTACTTCAAGCGGAGCCTTTTCATAAGCTGCAAGCTCCTTTATTAAATTTAAAACTTGAGGCAGGTCTGATTTAACTCCTTTCCTGATTGTAAAATTCATAAGTAAATTTATGTAGCAAAGGTATTTATTTCTTTCAAAACCGATGATTCATTTTATCGGGCCAAGAATTAAAGATTATTACGATATTTGCAGCATAATTAATAATAAAGCAATGAGCAGAGTAAAAACATTAGGACAATTTATTATTGAGAAGCAAGCAGACTTCCCATACTCAAAAGGGGAGTTGTCAAGGCTGTTGAGGGATATTGGTATTGCTTCAAAAATTGTAAACAGAGAAGTAAACAAAGCCGGGTTAGCAGATATTTTGGGCGATGCCGGAGAAATAAATGTTCAGGGAGAAAATGTAAAAAAGTTGGATGTTTACGCAAATGAACAGTTTATTGCAGCGCTCAGTGCAGGTGGAGAATGTTGTGCAATTGCTTCCGAAGAAAACGAAGACATTATTATTGTTGAAAATGAGATGTCTAAAAATGCGAAGTATGTAGTCGCTATGGACCCTTTGGATGGGTCATCAAATATAGATGTGAATGTTTCTGTAGGGACAATTTTTTCTATATATCGCAGAACAACATTAACCGGTCCGGGCACTCCGGAAGATTTTTACCAACGGGGGACGGAACAGGTAGCAGCAGGATATGTTATTTATGGTTCTTCCTGTATGTTGGTATATACCACCGGAAAAGGAGTCAATGGATTTACTTTAGACCCTTCTATCGGTGAATTTTGTTTGTCTCATCCGGATATGCAAACTCCTAAAGATGCAAAGACTTATTCTATCAACGAAGGAAACTATGTTCATTTTCCAGATGGAGTAAAAAAATATATTAAGTATTGCCAGGAAGAAGATAAAGCAACAAACCGACCTTACTCTTCGCGTTACATAGGTTCAGGGGTGGCAGATATACATCGCAATTTAATTACCGGTGGAATTTATATTTACCCAACAACTTCCAAATCACCAAATGGTAAATTGAGATTGTTATATGAATGCAATCCTCTTGCATTTATAGTGGAGCAGGCCGGAGGAAAGGCCACAGATGGTAGCAGAAGAATTCTTGAATTGGATATTAAGGAGCTTCATCAGCGTACTCCATTGTTTCTTGGCTCAGCTAATATGGTTGATTTAGCTTGTGAGTATATGAAAAAATACTCCACCTCGGAAGTATAATAAGAGCAACGTTATTTTTCTGTAACCCCTCATATATTAAGACATATGAGGGGTTATTTTTTGTACTTTTGTGTTCCTTTTTGAGATACGTGACGAAAGAAGACATTTTACGTAGAACCGGTGATGCATCTAACAATACTCTGCTGACAGAGGAATTGAAGGGGGATGGTGCGCGCGTTCAATTAAAAGGAGTAATAGGCTCCGGTTCTTCTTTCATTGCCGCTGCCGCCTGGCAGCACCTTCACAAAACCAGTTTAATCATTCTTGCAGATAAAGAAGAAGCGGCTTATTTTCTAAATGACCTGGAAAATATAATAGGGGAAGAAAATGTATTGTTCTTTCCTGCTTCTTATCGCATGCCTTATGAACATGAGAACATAGACAATGCAAATATTTTGCTCAGGGCAGAAGTACTGAATAAAATAAATACCGGGAAAAAGCATATATGTATTGTTACTTATCCTGAAGCATTAACAGAGAAAGTAGTAACCAAGACCCACCTGACCAGTAATACACTTTCATTGAAACAAGGTGAGAAAATTTCGATTGACTTTATCACTGATGTTTTAAATGAATATGAATTTACAAGGGTGGACTATGTGGTGGAGCCAGGGCAATTCTCTGTGCGTGGAGGGATCGTGGATATTTTTTCTTTTGCAAATGATAATCCTTACCGGCTGGAGTTTTTAGGCAATGATGTGGACTCCATTCGTAGCTTTGATTCGGTTACACAATTGTCGATTCAGAAACTTACTTACTGCACCATTATTCCGAATGTGCAAACGAAGCTGTTGCAGGAAAGCAGGCAGACTTTTTTTGAATTTATTCCTGAAAATTCTGCCATCTGGTTCCGGCATTTTCAACTGACGGTGGACAGAATTGAAAAAGCATTTGAACAAGCCGAAACATCTTATGCTGCTTTGGATGCTGTGATTAAACAACTGGAACCAGCAGAACTTTATATTGATAAAGATACTTTTACCAAACAGGTTTTGGGATTTCCTGTGGTGGAGTTTGGGAATCATTTTTCACTGAGCCCGACTAAAACAATTACTTATAATTATTCTCCTCAGCCAAGCTTTAATAAAAACTTTACATACCTCAACGATAACTTTAAAAGCAATATCCGCAATGGATTGACCAATGTTATTTTTTCGGATACACCAAAACAAATAGAACGACTATATAAAATATTTGAAGACATTTCTCCTAAAAAATCGGAAGAGCCGGAATTGTTTACTCCCATACTTCTTTCTATTCATGAGGGTTTTATTGATAACGAATTAAAAATAGCCTGTTATACCGACCACCAGATATTTGACCGGTATCATCGATTTAGATTAAAAAACAGTTTTAATAAAACCAACGAAGCACTTACTTTAAAAGAGCTGAAAGGTCTGAATCCGGGAGATTATATTACACACATTGATTACGGGGTGGGTCGTTACGGAGGATTGGAAACCATTGAAGTAAACGGTAAAACCCAGGAGACCATCAGGCTGGTATATAAAGATTATGATGTGGTGAATATCAGCATACATTCACTTCATCGCATAGCGAAATACTCCGGAAAGGAAGGTACAGAGCCAAAGATAAATAAACTGGGCACTGCTACCTGGGCAACGCTGAAACAAAAAACAAAAAAGAAAGTAAAAGAAATTGCGTTCGATTTAATTCAACTTTATGCCAAACGAAAAGCGTTGAAAGGGTTTAAATTCAGTCCGGATAATTATTTGCAAAATGAACTGGAAGCCTCTTTTATATACGAAGATACGCCTGACCAAGTGAAAGCAACTGCTGATGTTAAAAAAGACATGGAAAGCGAATACCCAATGGACAGACTTATTTGTGGAGATGTTGGTTTTGGCAAAACAGAAGTGGCTATTCGTGCGGCATTTAAAGGAGTATGCGACAGTAAGCAGGTTGCCATACTTGTACCTACCACTATACTTGCCCTGCAACATTATAAAACTTTTAAAGACCGATTAAAAGATTTGCCTTGCACGGTGGATTACATTAACCGGTATAAATCATCGAAACAACAAAAGGAAACGCTGGAGAAAGTGGAGCAGGGAAAGGTGGATATACTTATAGGAACGCATGGTATAGTGGGGAAGGGTGTAAAGTTTAAAGATCTTGGATTAATTATTATTGATGAAGAACAAAAATTTGGCGTAGGAGTAAAGGATAAATTGAAAACGATAAAAACAAATGTGGATACATTAACCCTTACTGCTACTCCTATTCCGCGAACGTTACAATTTTCGATGATGGGGGCAAGGGATTTATCCGTTATCAGTACTCCACCACCGAACCGCTACCCGGTGCAGACAGAGCTGCATACCTATAATGAAGAAATAATTCGTGATGCGGTGACATTTGAAGTATCAAGGGGCGGGCAGGTGTTTTTTATTCATAACCGGGTGCAGAATATTATGGAAGTGGCCGGAATGATTTCGCGATTATGCCCAGATGTGAAAGTAGCAATAGGACATGGACAGCTGGAAGGAGATAAGCTGGAGGAAGTAATGCTTGGGTTTGTGGAAGGGGAATATGATGTGCTGGTGGCAACTACAATTATCGAATCGGGATTGGATATTTCGAATGCGAATACTATTATTATTAATAATGCACAGATGTTCGGGTTGAGTGATTTGCACCAAATGAGAGGGAGAGTGGGCCGTTCGAATAAAAAGGCATTTTGTTATTTGCTTACTACTCCCGTTTCGCTGTTAACTAATGAAGCGCGTAAGAGATTAAAAGCTATTGAAGAGTTCTCAGACCTTGGAAGTGGTTTTAACATTGCAATGCGCGACCTTGACATTCGCGGAGCAGGAAACTTACTGGGCGGAGAACAGAGCGGATTTATTAATGAAATAGGTTTTGAAATGTATCAGAAGATACTGGACGAAGCGATAATGGAATTAAGAAATGAGCATGAGGAACTGGCATTGACAGATGTGGGAGGTACTCAACGATTTACCCAAAAGCAGCATAGCAAGTACATTACGGACTGTGTGATAGATACTGACATGGAAATTTTAATTCCGGATGAGTATGTAAATAATATTACGGAACGATTAAATTTATACCGGGAACTGGATGATTCGAAAAGCGAAACCCAACTTGTAAATTTCGAAATGCATCTTACCGACCGATTTGGGCCTGTACCTCCTCAGGCCATCGAACTGATTCATACCATCCGCCTGAGGTGGCTGGCAATGGAAATTGGTTTCGAAAAACTTTACCTGAAAAATAACCGCATGACGGGATACTTTATTCCTAAGCAAGATTCGCCTTATTATCAAAGCGAAACATTTACCAAAGTATTAAAGTATGTGCAGCAGAATTCCCGCATCTGCAAAATGAAGGAGAACAATGGAAAACTTACCCTTTCGTTCGAAAACATTAAGTCGGTGGATGACGCGATTAATGTTTTAAAGCCTGTTGCAGCATAAAAATATATTTACCAGAAAAGTACTACCCAACAAGTTTTACTTGTTTTTATTGATTATTCCCGCTTTTAATATTATTTGAAGCACAAAATGAAGTAAGGAAGAAAATAATTTTTCCTGCTATGTACGCGTTCATCCAAAAAGTGTACGCGTTCGTCCACAAACCCATCTGATTTCTTGACAGTGATATTTAACCTAACCCCGAAAATGGTTCCTGAAACCACCTATTTTATTTTGGTGGGATAGCATTTAATTTTTGTTTAATTTGTTGACCTTGAATACTTAAGTAATTATTTGTGCAAATAATGCATATATTACAGTTGAATTAAGAGCTAATACAGTGGAAACCAGAACTAATACAACCGTATGAAGACCTAATACAGTTATATAAAGAGTTAATACAGTTGTATGAAGTGCTAATACAACTGTATAAAGACTTAATGCTGTTGTATAAGGAGCTAATACAGTTTTATGAAGAGCTAATACAGTTGTATAAACGACAAATATAGTTGGTGGAAGACCAAATACAATTGAATGAGGAGCAAATACAATTGAATAAATAGCAAAACCAGTTGTATAAAGTGCTGTTTTTAGGGTGTATTTTGAGACTTTTTTGGGCAAAAACCCCAATAATAGCAATTCGGGAGTAAACTGCACGTCAAGTGAAGGTGGCAAGATTAATTAAATAACTGTGAGGATAAAGAAAGTATAAATTAAGGGAGGATGGGTGCATAAAGAATAGATTAAATTTGAGCGTTATTTCCTACGAAACCTCTGCCCTGGCCGCTCTCCTTGAATCCCGAATAACCCGGGACTTAGTTCGGAGAGGGGAGCCAAAGCATAAAATCCAATGTTTCATTAGGTGTTTTGCGTGGTAGTCCCTTTGTTTTATTAAAAAATGAAAAAGATTAAGGTTGTCGTATTCTAACATCAATTCTAATTCATTTTGGTTATTCAAAATGTTTAATAATTACCTTAGCTTTGTAAATAAAAAGTAGACAGATAGTTTTTGGACTCTTTAGTTCTTATTAAAAACAGGTTAAGGTTTTGAATAAAAGGAAATTTCTTCAGATTGTTTTTTTGTTAAGCTTTTTTATAAGCTATGGACAAACGGATACTTTGGTTACGAGAAAAAATAACAAAGTGATTATTTCGATTTCAGGGGGAGTAGCAATACCATCTGGTGTATTCAGAGAATATGAAAAGACCACTGCCTTAACTAATCAAGCTATTAATATAGCCGGAGGCGCAAAAGTAGGGTATTACGGAAAGTTTGAAATTAAGTATTTGTTTTCAAAGCATACCGGAGTTATAGGGATGCTCTATTCTTCCATAAATAAAGCGAGCTCTCCCAAAGAATTTGAGTTGTTTTACGAACAACCAGAATCAGTGCCAGCTTTAGGAGGAGGTTATTACAGACATTTAAACAATTACGATATTACAAACTGGAAAACCTTTGGCTTACTCACAGGAATGTACCGAGCAGAAAGATTTTATTTTCTAAATTTTAATTTCAAGTTATCAGTAGGAATTCAAGGTGTTAAAAGCCCTGAAACTAAGGTTGATGAAAATGATGCGGTTAGATGGGGAGGTTCAATTTCCTCAACAAACACAACACAAACATTTCAACCAAGCATAACTAGTTACAACTTTATGGCAAATGTCGGAATTGATATTAGTTTAAATATATCGAAACGATTCCGATTTAAAATAGGATGGGATGAATTTGTTTCACAAGCATTATTTAAAGGTAATCAAACATCAGTTTCAGATTATATCTATAATTATAATGGTACTTCAGAACATAAAGAAACAGAACAAAATGTTGCTTTCTCAAAGAATATTTATTTGACCTGCTTTAATGCAGGTTTAAGCTATGTGATTAAATAACTAATTATCAGGGTATCCTGCACTAATCCATTTTCCTATAGCTATGACATCGCAGGGTGCAAGTGCGCTAGTGTTTTTTGGCATTGGTGAATAACCAGCTGCATGTTGGAGGCTTCCAAGTAATTTATTTCCAGTAATGGAATTTACAACTCCTGTATAAGTTGATAAATCATATCCTCCGGAACTATTGGTGGCGCTGTGACAACCGATGCACCAGGCATCTATAATTACTTTGACCCTGTTATTGAAAGAGAAATTTGTGGTGTCGCAGGATTTGCAATTAGAGGTATTGTTTGCACCCATGTTTATCCATATTTTAATAATGTTGACCTGTTTGGTAGTAAGTTTAGGGTAAGGACTTCTTGGCATAGAAGGATTGTTGCCATTGATGGTGGTGAATGCTTCACTTTGTAAAGGATGATTTGGTTTTACCGCTTTTCTTATTCCATCATAGTTGGAAAAATCAAATCCCGCTTCATGTTCCTGTGTACTGTGACATTCGGGCATTGCGCAGTTTGTAATAAAAATGGGTAAAACATCTTCCTGAAAACAAACATCAGGATTATAAACTGTTTTGGAGCAAGTTGTGAGCAAAGTAGCAACTCCAGCCAATGTTATTATTAAATATCTTTTCATCCTATTTTATTTGACAATACTTTGTCAATTAGTGTGCCGATAAGGGGAAACCAGATATGACAGGAATCATATAGTACCTAAAAGCATAGTGCTAAGCGAAAGAGAGGAAAGCAGAAGAAAAATGTAAATTTTAAATGCAGCCAATAAGGCAGAATAGTTAGAAAGGACTAAGAAAAGTGGCATAATTTTGGAATATGGCAGGAAGAAGGACTGGAATGAATAAGGAATTGTTTTTATTTATGGGAAGAAAGTGGTTCAATAAATAAAGAAACAGTAATAAAATGCATTTAATTTTCTTCGAAAAACAAATTTATTTGAAATAAAATAAATTTGTTTAATTTTACGACAATTAAAAAATATCACTTTTTATTTTGAAATGGTGAAATAAGGTTATAATATTGTATCCCTTAAACAGAGAAAGGGATATTGAGTTTGACTTTTAATATTATTTATAACATGAAAAAAATCTATTTTGCGCTTATCAGCTTATTAATTTCCACGGCAGGTTATTCTGTGAGTGTTATTGTCCTTGAAGGTAATTACCAGGGAAAAAATATTTATGTGCAAAATCCGTTTTCCAGTTCTGGAGTAGGTTTTTGTGTTCAGGAAGTGAAGGTGAATGGTAAGGTTACTACTGATGAGATAGGTTCTTCGGCTTTTGAAATAGATTTGAAAGCATTGCAATTGCATGTGGGAGATAAAGTGGAAGTGAAGATTACGCACAAAGATGGCTGCAAACCAAAAGTATTGAATCCGGAAGTATTGAAACCAAAAAGCACTTTTGAGGTTCAGACAATAGCAGTGGATAAAGACCTTACTTTAAAATGGTCGGCAAAAAGTGAAATGGGGAAACTTACTTATATTGTAGAACAGTTTCGCTGGAATAAATGGGTGAAGATTGGTGAAGTGGAGGGAATGGGAACTCCGGAACAAAATAACTATTCATTTAAGATTGTTCCTCACTCCGGTAAAAATACTTTCCGTGTAAAACAAATTGATTATTCAGGTCAACCAAGACTTTCCAAATCGTGTGATTATACTGCGAATTTGCCTGAGATTACTTTCAGCCCTGCGAAGGTTACAAAGGATATTACTTTCCTTGCAGGAAGCACTCCAACGGAAACTATGTTTGAAGTATATGACCAATATGGTAATATTACTAAAAGAGGATATGCATCGTCAGTAGATGTTTCGAATTTGCCTAAAGGAGCTTATTATCTTTTATATGATAATAAGATGGGAGATTTTACGAAGAAATAGAACCTAATAAACTTATTATAATTGTAATCCCGATTTAATCATCGGGATTATTTTTTTATATCTAATCTAAAACTATTTACATGCTAAAGATAGAACATATAGGCATTGCGGTGAAAAATATTGAACAGTCGAACGAGTTGTTTACAAAGCTATTTGGTAAACTTCCTTATAAGATGGAAAAGGTGGAAAGTGAAAATGTTTCAACTTCTTTTTTTATGATGGGAGAAAACAAAATAGAATTGCTGGAGGCAACAAATCCAGACAGTGCTATTTCAAAGTTTATTGAAAAAAAGGGGGAGGGAATACACCATATTGCTTTTGAGGTGGAAGATATTTATGCTGAAATGAAAAGACTAAAAGACGAAGGCTTTGTGCTATTGTCGGAAGAACCTAAAAAAGGAGCCGATAATAAACTGATTTGTTTTTTGCACCCAAAAGGAACCAACGGGGTGTTAATAGAATTGTGCCAGGAAATCAGATAAAGGAAAGATTAAACAAAAATATCGGTAATGCTTTCCTTTTTTACATCCAGCCAATAGGTTTCGATTCCTAGTTTTTTTGCCCCTTCGATGTGTTGAATAGAATCGTCAATAAATAGTGTTTCATGAGGTTGAAGGTTATTTTCTTCCAACACCAGTTTGAATATTTCAGCATCCGGTTTTCGCATACCCACCTTGTAGGACAAATACACTTTTTCGAAATAGGCTGATAAATCAGGAATTCCAAAATCATTTTCCAGATATTGATGAAAGGCATTGATATGAATTTCGTTGGTGTTGCTTAGTAAAAAGAAACGATGGGTGGATTTTAAACGTTTTAATAAATCAAGTCTCTCCTTGGGCAGGTCGAGTAACATTGCATTCCAGGCTTCGTCAATACGGTAATTTTCGATTGGAGATTTTAAGTGTTTATTGATTTCAGAACGGAAATCATCAGAAGAAACTGTTCCCCGGTCCATTAAATCGAAAAAACGATTTTGTTTGGCCTGAGAAAAAAGTTTTTGAAAATCGATAATCCCTAATTCTATAAACTCATCAACAGTAAGCGAATAATCAATATTGAGGATAACACCACCAAGGTCGAAAATGATATTTTTATAGTTTTTATAAGGAATAATCATAATATTATTGAATTTGTGTTTGTTAATTGGCTGCAAATATATAATTTCGCGCTCCTGAAATTGCAGATAATGTAAATTATAAGCAGTTAGGGCCTATAGCTCATTCGGTTAGAGCAACAGACTCATAATCTGTGGGTGCTTGGTTCGATTCCAAGTGGGCCCACCCAACAGAAAAGCCGCGGATAAACTAAGTTTTTTCGCGGCTTTCTCTTTTTATGATACATATCAGTTTTAACTCCTTTTGACAATTCCATGACAATTAGAAACCAAATAAAAAGGAAGTTTGTACTCGCAAAAAAAGAAACGTGCAACGAATAAAAATAATAGCATTTACACATAAAACGACCGACCTCGATAATATCGGCAAACTGCATATCCAGGAAGATGAATTGAAGAGCCGTCTGGAGTATCTTAAATCAACTGCTGGTCTTGAAGAATTGTTTTATTTATCTACCTGTAACCGGGTGGAGTTTATGATTGTTACTTCAAACGCGATTGATAAAGAGTTCCTGATGAACTTTTTTATGACTTTTAATAAAAACTGGAATGCAGAAGAAATAACGTGGGCAATGGAAAATGCACGGGTATCGGAAGATGATGAAGCTTTGCGTCATTTGTTCAATGTAGCCTCTTCGCTCGATTCGTTGGTGGTGGGTGAGCGCGAAATTATTACACAAGTTAGAAACGCCTACGAAAAATGCAGTGAATTAGGGCTTACGGGTGATGTGGTTCGTCTTGCAGTTAAGAAAACAATAGAAGTAGCAAAGGATGTGTATACGCATACTAATATTGCTAAGAATCCTGTATCTGTGGTATCTTTGGCTTATCGTAAATTACGTGCATTAAACGTAAAACAGGATGCAAGATTTATTATTATAGGCTCCGGAGTTACCAATACAACCATGGCAAAATACCTGAAAAAGCATCAATTTAGGAGCTTTACGGTATTTAACAGGACACTTGCCAATGCAGAAAAACTGGCAAATGAGTTAAATGGAACGGCATACCTTCTTTCGGAGTTGAAAGATTTTAAGAAAGGGTTTGACATTATTGTTACTTGCACGGGTGCTTCCGAAAGCATTATCACCCCGGAGATTTATAAAAGCCTGGTGGGAGATGATAAATCAAAGAAAGTGGTGATAGACCTTGCGATTCCAAATGACCTGGATGCGGAGATATTAAATAATTATGATGTAAATTTAATAGCGATAAATAACCTACAGGAAGTTGCAAAGGAAAATTTACAGGCCAGAGAAGAGGAACTGGAAGCATGCAATATAATCATAGAAAAAAACATTGAAGAGTTCAAGCAACTTTTGAAAACACGTAAAGTGGAACTGGCAATGAAAGAAGTGCCAAAGAAAGTAAAGGAAATAAGAGAGACTGCCAACGAAGTATTTGCCAAAGAACTTTCGATGATGAATGAAGAATCGAAAGAAGTGCTGGACAAAATACTTTTATATATGGAAAAAAAATACATCAGCATGCCAATGAAAATGGCGAAAGAGATTATCCAGGAGAATATGTAACACCTGTCTTGTAAAAGACGCAATGCAAAAACAAATTACTTTCTTAATTAGAAATAATAAACCCCAATTCCTTTCTTTTTAGATACCTTCGTACTCTTTAACAATAAATAATTTCATGGACAGAAAAATAATAATAGGAAGCAGAGGAAGCGATTTAGCTTTGTGGCAGGCGAATTTTGTATTAAGAAAAATTCAAAAGCTCGGGCTTACGGCAGAGATAAAAATAATTACGACTCAAGGTGATGCAGTGCAAGATTTGAGTTTTGATAAACTGGAAGGAAAAGGATTTTTTACAAAAGAAATAGAAGAAGCATTACTGAAAAAGGAAATAGACCTTGCAGTTCACTCACATAAAGATTTACCGACTACATCCCCCGAAGGACTGAAGATTGCGGCAGTTTCTGAACGCGAAGATGCGGCAGAGCTGGTGATAGTTCGGAAGGAATGTGTGGATAACGGGCAGAAATTTGCTTTTAAACTTAATGCCATTGTAGGTACATCATCTGCCAGAAGAAAATCGCAATTGCTTGCTTTCCGAAAAGATATTACTATTGAAGACCTTCGAGGAAATGTTCCTACCAGAATTCAAAAGTTACGCGATAAAAAATACGATGCAATTATGCTGGCAGCAGCAGGTGTAGAACGTTTGCGAATTGATTTAAGTGAATTTAAAGTAGTTCGTCTTGACCCGAAAGAGTTTATTCCCGCTCCGGCACAAGGTGTATTGGCTTTGCAAATAAGGGAAGACGACCATGAATTGTTTGAATACATTAATAGGTTAAATTCAGAAAAGGTTGAAGACATAATAGGAATAGAACGAAAGGTGTTGAATTTGTTTGATGGTGGATGCCATTTGCCTTTGGGTGTTTATTGTATCAAGGAAGAAAATAAATTTAAAGTATGGACCTCTAAATCAGATGCATGGGATACAATGCCAAAACGATTGTACTTTGAATCGTTTACAGATGAAGGGTTTCCGGAGAAGATAGTGAATGGATTAAATACTATTAAACCAACTTCTGTTTTAATTACGAGGGATTTAAAAGGAAATTCTTTTTTCAAAAATGTTTTGGAAGGGAATGGCTATACTGTTCAGGGGATTTCATTTATAGAAACTAAAACAGTTGCTATTTCTGATTTGCCGCATACGGGTTGGGTGTTTTTTGCAAGCAGTAATGCAGTGGAACATTTCTTTTCTCAAAATCCTGAACTAAAACCTAAAACGAAATTTGGTGTTATTGGTAAGTCAACGGAACAGGAATTGAAGAAATACGATAGGAATGCAGCATTTGTAGGCTCCATTGCAGATACAAAGGTGGTGGGTAAAAAATTCGCAAAGGCAGTGGGAGAAGAAACAGTCTTGTTTCCACAGGCAAAAGGAGGATTAAGAACCATACAGCAGCAGTTTGCGGATTCGACAAAACTGTTTGATTTAGTTGTTTATGAAACAGTAAAAAAGGAAAACGCCACTATGCCGGAGGTGGAAATAGTGGTGTTTACAAGTCCGTCCAATGTGGAATCTTATTTTGAAAAGGGAAAAATAACTGCTAATCAAAAAGTGATCGCCATTGGAAAGTCAACAGAAAAAAAACTATTAGAAAAAGGAATAGAAAAATGTGTGTTGCCTGTTTCGTTTGATGAGGTGGGATTGGCGGAAGCTGTGTTTAGCTGTTCGAGATAAAAGAATAATTAAGTAAATATTAAAATGATACAAAGACCAAGAAGACTCCGTAAAAATGCAATCATCAGGGAAATGGTTGCTGAAACAAGACTTTCAAAGGATATGTTTATTTATCCTTATTTTGTGGTGGAAGGGAAAAGTATAATTCACCCAATTGATGCCATGCCCGGAATCAATCATTTTTCAATAGATGAATTATTAAAAGATGTGGAGAATGGTCTGAAGGTTGGGATAAATAAGATTTTATTGTTTGGAGTCGGAGAACAGAAAACTGAAGATGCGAGTTCTTCGTTCAGTAATAATTCAATTATTGTAAAGGCGGTAAAAGCATTAAAAGAAAAATTTGGAGAAAGTCTTTATGTAATAACTGATGTTTGTGTTTGTGCTTATACTACCCATGGTCATTGCGGCATATTACACGATGATTATGTACATAATGATTCCTCGGTTGCAGTGTTGTCGAAGATGGCATTAGCCCATGCACAGGCAGGTGCTGATATGGTTGCCCCGAGTGATATGATGGATGGAAGAATAGAAGCCATGCGACACCTGTTGGATAAAAATGGTTTTGAGAATACAGCTATTATGTCTTATTCAATAAAGTATGCATCGGCCTATTATGGACCGTTTCGCGAAGCAGCTGATTCCGCTCCTCAAAAAGGAGACAGAAAATCGTACCAGATGGATTACCGGAATGGGAATGAATCGATGACAGAAGGATTGCTGGATGAGGCAGAAGGGGCAGATGTATTGATGGTAAAACCGGCACTTGCTTATATGGATGTTATTTTTAATCTTCGGCAAAATACATTGTTACCAATAGCCTGTTATAATGTGTCAGGAGAATATTCAATGGTGAAAGCAGCAGCAGCAAATGGCTGGATTGACGAACAGAAAATAGTAATGGAAAATATGTATGCCTTTGCCCGTGCAGGTGCAAACATTATCATCTCCTATCATACCAAGGATATTTTCGAAAAGGGCTGGTTATAGTTTTTCTTGTCTTTTACTTTAAAAGGTTCTCCACCAGTTTCGGCAAACCAATCCCAGCCTTTTCCTTAATTATAGTCAGGTTTTTTATTCCACTTACGTTTATCTCATTGGGGTCGATGAGGTATTTGGGGATGTTAGCACTCACGTAATTAATTATTCCAGCAGCAGGGTAAACCACCAATGAAGTTCCAACTACAATAAAAATATCTGCGGTTGATGCCACTTCATAAGCGAGGTCCATCATGGGTACCATTTCTCCGAACCAGACAATATGGGGCCGAAGTTGGGAACCTCTTTCGCATTTATCACCTAATTTTATTCCTTCTTTTTTCATCGGATAAATAAGCGTTTCGTCCACGGTACTTCTGCATTTATTAATTTCACCATGCAGGTGCAGTACTTTTTTTGAACCTGCACGTTCATGCAAATCATCAATGTTTTGAGTAATGATGATTACATCGTATTTTTTTTCCAGGTCTTTTAATGCTTTATGTGCAGGATTGGGTTTGGCTTCCAGTGATTGCTTTCTTCTTTTATTATAAAACTCCAGAACCAGTTCTCTGTTTTTAGCCCAGGCTTCAGGAGTGGCTACATCTCTGATGTTATATTCTTCCCACAATCCATCACTATCGCGGAATGTTCTGATACCACTTTCTGCACTTATTCCTGCTCCGGTAAAAACGACAACTTTCTGTTTTATTTGTTTCAAGGCAATTCTTTTTTACTTTGATTGATGAGACTTCCTGTTTGCTAAAATAGAAATTATATTTCTAACATTGGTTTCAAAAACATCAAATTATATTAAACCACTTGTGATAATTGATAAATTGTTATATTCGCAACTCTAAATTTTTAAGGTAATGACAAAATTAAGAAAACAAGATGCTTTAGATTATCATTCGCAGGGACGCCCGGGAAAGATTGAAGTGATACCTACCAAGCCTCACAGTACTCAACGTGACCTTTCTTTGGCTTATTCGCCAGGGGTTGCAGAGCCCTGCCTTGAAATAGAAAAGAATCCGGAAGATGTATATAAATACACTGCAAAAGGAAATCTTGTAGCTGTTATTTCCAACGGAACTGCGGTTCTTGGTTTGGGGAATATAGGGGCTTTGGCTTCTAAACCAGTAATGGAGGGGAAAGGATTATTATTTAAGATATTTGCGGATATTGATGTGTTTGATATTGAGGTGGACGCAACAGATATCGACCTGTTTGTACAAACCGTAAAAGCCATTTCTCCCACTTTTGGAGGTATCAACCTGGAAGATATAAAAGCTCCGGAGTGCTTTGAAATTGAAAGAAGGTTAAAGGAAGAATTAAACATTCCTTTGATGCACGATGACCAGCATGGAACGGCTATCATCTCTTCGGCAGCATTGCTCAATGCATGTGAGGTGGCCAGAAAAAAAATTGACAAAGTAAAAATTGTAGTAAATGGGGCAGGAGCATCTGCTATTTCCTGCGCCAAACTTTACATAGCTGTAGGAGCTAAAAAGGAGAATATCATTATGCTTGACAGCAAAGGAGTATTAAGCATTTACCGTGATGATGTTACTGATGAGCAGAAAAAGTTTTTCTGCACTACTGATAAAAAAGCAAAAACTCTGGAAGATGCAATGAAGGATGCCGATGTATTTGTTGGCCTTTCGAAGGGAAATATTGTTAATGAAAAAATGATACAATCTATGGCCAAGCGTCCGATTGTATTTGCGCTTGCCAACCCTGACCCGGAAATACCTTACGACTTAGCTATGGCTGCCCGTAAGGATATCATTATGGCAACAGGCAGAAGCGATCATCCTAATCAGGTGAATAATGTACTTGGCTTTCCATTTATTTTCCGTGGAGCGTTGGATGTGAGAGCTACGCAGATTAATGAAGCCATGAAACTTGCGGCTGTGTATGCCATTGCGCAACTTGCAAAAGAACCTGTGCCGGAAACGGTAAACCTGGCTTACAATTTAAAGAACCTGACCTTTGGACCAGAGTACATTATTCCGAAACCCATTGACCCGCGTTTGATTTATACAGTGGCCCCGGCAGTTGCAAAAGCAGCTATGGAATCAGGGGTGGCGCAACATGCCATTACCAACTGGGAAGGTTATGAACAGGAATTGATTAACCGTTTGGGATTGGATAATAAACTGATTCGGAACATTACCAATAAGGCAAAACAAAACCCGAAACGGGTAGTGTTTGCTGAAGCTGACCATTACAAAATTCTGAAAGCTGCACAACAGGTAGCGGATGAAGGTATCGCAAAACCGATACTTTTGGGTGATGAAGCAAAAATAAGAAAACTGATTGCGGATAATAAACTTGAACTTGGAGATATTCCAATCATTGATACCAGGAGCGCATCTGAAGAAGAAAGAAGGAATACTTTTGGAGATATATTTTTCCAGAAAAGAAAACGTAGAGGATTTACATTATTTGAAGCCAGAAAAATTATGCGGGAGCGTAATCACTTTGGCTCTATGATGGTGGAAACAGGTGCTGCAGATGCAATGATTTCGGGACTTACCAGGAAATATTCGGACCCTATTAAGCCTGCATTGCAGATTATAGGTGTGCAGGATGGAGCAAAACGCGTGGCGGGTATGTATATTATCAATACCAAACACGGACCGTATTTTTTTGCTGACTGTACGATGAATGTGGACCCGACTGCCCAGGAAATTGTGGACATTGCAGTACTTACAGCTAATACGGTAAAACAATTTAATATTATTCCACGCATTGCATTGTTATCATATTCCAATTTTGGCTCTGCCGAAGGCGAAATACCTAATAAGATGCGCGAAGCAACAGAAATATTGCACAAGGATTATCCGGGGATGATAGTGGATGGGGAGATGCAGGCGAACTTTGCATTGAATAATGATTTGTTAAAAGAACAGTTTCCGTTTTCTGATTTGGTGGATAAAAAGGTAAATACACTTATTTTTCCTACACTTGCAGCCGGAAACATTGCTTATAAGTTAATACAGGAAATGGGCGAAGCAGAAGCAATCGGGCCTATTTTGATTGGAATGAAGAAACCGGTTCATATTTTACAACTGGGAAGCTCGGTAAGGGAAATTGTAAACATGGTTACAATAGCCGTGGTAGATGCGCAAGCAAGGAAATAGATTAAAAAAATCTAAATTCTATTATCTGAATTCTAAAGTTTAAAAAGAATAAAAACCTTAGAATTCACAATAAAGATATTAAAATTTGGAGTTTTACAGGCAACCTTTTTGAGTTTTTACGTCTTTAATATACAGATGAATGATTTATTATATAGAAGGAACATTATTTGAGAAAACCCCTACATATGCTGTAATCGAGGCTGGCGGCATTGGCTACCAGATGCAGATATCGCTAAACACATTCACCAAATTGGGTGAATCAGCGACCTGTAAATTGTATACAGAAGAACTTTACGTACGTGATGATATGCCCAGATTTTTTGGGTTTGCTGATATTGCTGAACGCGATTTGTTTCGCCAGTTGGTATCGGTTTCCGGTGTGGGAGGCACCAGCGCATTGCTGATGCTCTCTTCCTTAAGTGCTGCTGAAATTCAGAGTGCTATAGTGACCGGAAATGTGGCTTTGCTGAAAAGCGTAAAAGGAATTGGTGAAAAAACAGCACAAAGAATAATTGTTGATTTAAAAGGAAAAATGGGGAAAGAGGAACTTTCTTCAGAATTTTTTGTTGGATCGCACAATAAAATTAAAGAAGAAGCGTTATCTGCTTTAGTAATGTTAGGATTTAATAAACAGGCAGCAGATAAAGTGCTGGATAAAGTACTGAAAACCGAGGGAACAGGCCAAACGGTGGAGCAAATGATTAAATCGGCTTTGAAGAACCTGTAAGATAAAGCTTCCAAGCCTATAAGAAAGGTTCTTGGCTAAGGTCAAAAAATTGAAAACGGATCTTCAATGATTAGTAATTGAGGTAAAAAAGTTAAGTTTTAAGTATTAAAAAGCGAAAAAAGGATTTATTAGTAAAAAATAGCAAAATAAAAAAAGTAATTTCATTTTGAATAAATCAGTTGCAAAGTTTATAGTTGTCGGGTTAGCTTCCATTGTGTTGCTTACTTTTATAGTAAGTTCCAATGCCAAAGTAAGTCCGTATAACCATGCAGAAAATATTGACGATTACGACCCGTTGGTGGTGGTGGATACTCCCATCACTCCTATTACGCTTCATTACAATTTTGATGACCAGAGTACTGGCGACCCGCTGAACTACCCGAATGGGGGTGGGCTGATGCTGAACAATCCTTCGAATATTCATACCAATGTGGAATACGACCCTGTAACTGGGCAGTACATTACTACGCAAACCATGGGAGGTATTAATTACCGTCCGCCAACTTACCTGGAAAGCGAAGAATACCAGGATTACATGTTTAAAAAACAGGTAAAAGGTTACTGGAGTGCTCGAGCACATGCAGATTCGAAAAATGCAGCAAATGGTTCAAAAATCCCTAAACTACAGGTGGGTGGCGAAATTTTTGACCGTATTTTTGGAGGAAATAC
The DNA here is from genome assembly GCA_947479085.1 of Bacteroidota bacterium. Classification (GTDB taxonomy): domain Bacteria; phylum Bacteroidota; class Bacteroidia; order 2-12-FULL-35-15; family 2-12-FULL-35-15; genus 2-12-FULL-35-15. Next base: position 130,824 of record CANJYB010000004.1, read on the forward strand.
CGTGGATATTCGTCCGAATGGTTCTGCTGAATTGATATTTGCCTACAATGCTACCAAAACGGATAACCCGGCATTGCCAGTAAAACAAAGAAAGATACATACCTTCGATTTTAACGAAAAAATTCAGCTGAATGTTATTGGTAAAATAGGAGATAAGTTAAAGTTAACTGCCAGCTATAATACCGAGTCCACCTTTGATTACGAAAACCAGATGAAACTGGAATATACAGGTTATGAGGATGAGATTATTAAAAAAATAGAGGCTGGAAATGTAAGTATGCCATTATCGGGTTCGTTAATTACCGGTAGTCAGACACTTTTTGGTGTCAAAACTCAATTGCAGTTTGGTCGGTTAACAGTAACCAGCATTTTATCTCAGCAAAAAGGTAAAAAGAGTGAAGTGGAATCTGCCGGAGGTGCGCAGGTTACCAAGTACGAAATAGCGGGCGATAATTATGAAGCCAATAAGCACTTTTTCCTTGCCCAGTATTTCCGTGACCATTATAACGAAGCTTTGGCAGGATTACCATTTATCAATTCGCAGATAAACATTACCCGTATGGAAGTGTGGGTTTCCAACACCAATAACGTGGTGCAAGACATAAGAAGTGTGGTAGGTTTTTCGGAATTGGGGGAAAGTGCAGCACATATTCCTGCAAGCCAAACTTATGTTCATCCTTATCCTCAAAATTTGCCTAATGGTAATGCAGGGATTCCTGACAACCGTCAAAACGATTTATACCAGAATTTAACACACCTTGGCTTGTATCCTGCAAATAGATTTGATCCAACCGATTCTACCTTAAGGGTAATAAATTATACCGTATCAGGTATTAATAGTAAGTTCAATCATACCCTGCAACAATCGGCTCAGTTTGAGTTATTGAATGCTAAAAAGTTGCAACCATCAGAATACACCTTTAATCCAAAACTCGGTTTTATCTCTTTGAACCAACAGCTAAATCCTGACCAGGTGCTTTGTGTGGCTTATGAATATACTTATAACGGGCAAGTGTACCATGTGGGTGATTTTTCTGAAAATGCTTTTGCTCCCAAAGCATTATTTGTAAAATTATTAAAAAGTACAACCACCAATACCCGTGCACCATTATGGAACTTGATGATGAAAAACGTTTATTCCATTGGTTCCTATCAAATAAATGCGGCCGATTTTAAATTGGATGTGTTTTATACCAATTCCAAAACAGGAACTGATATTAATTACCTGCCGGTATCCAACTGCCAGACCAATGTGGTGAGCAAACCATTGATACAGGTATTGAGTTTTGATAAATTAAATTCGCAAAACGACCAGACTCCGGATGGGCAATACGACTTTATTGATGGGGTAACTATCAATGCAAATACGGGGCGCATTATTTTCCCGGTGGTGCAGCCTTTTGGTGATTATTTACAATCCAGGTTTTCTGCCAGTTGCGACCCCTTTGAAGCAGGAAAGTATGTGTTTCACCAGTTATACGATTCCACCAGGGTGCAGGCGCAGCAGATACCCAGCCTGAACCGATTTAAAATAAAGGGTTCTTATAAATCTGCCGGAGGTTCCGAAATTTCATTGGGAGCACCCAACGTGCCGCAAGGTTCTGTAACCGTAACAGCAGGTGGAGTAAAACTGACGGAGAATGTGGATTATACTGTGGATTACACGCTTGGAAGAGTAAAAGTAATTAACGAAGGAATTCTGAATTCGGGAGCGCCTATTAAAGTATCGCTTGAAAGTAATTCGCTTTTTGCTGTTCAGCAAAAAACATTGATGGGCACTCACCTTGATTTTAAAATAAATAAGGATTTCAGTATTGGTGGTACCATTATGAATTTGAAAGAACGCCCATTGACCAAAAAAGTGAACATTGGTGATGAGCCTATTAATAATACCATCTGGGGATTGGATGGAAATTACCGTACCGATGCACCCTTCCTTACCCGATTAATTGACAAACTTCCTTTCCTTTCTACCAAGGAAATGAGTACCATTACTGCTTCTGCCGAGTATGCCTATTTAATTCCGGGACATAATAAAGCCATTGGAAAAAACGGGAATGCCTACATTGATGATTTTGAAGGAAGCACTTCCACTATTGATTTGCGTTCGCAAGGAGCATGGAACCTGGCGAGTACACCACAGGGGCAGCCAATATTATTTCCTGAAACGGCACCAACACGTTTAGATACTTCTGTAGTTTCCGGATACAACCGTGCGAGATTGGCATGGTATGTTATCGACCCGATGTTTTTAAGGGCGGATGGGAATACACCAACCGGAATTACAAGTACTGTTATGTCGAATAACTTTGTTCGTGAGGTTCCCGAAACGGAAGTGTTCCCAAATAAACAATCTCCGAATGGAGTACCAGTAAATATTTCTACTTTGGATATGGCTTATTACCCTCACGAAAGAGGGCCCTATAACTATGACCTCCCGAATGGAAAACCAGGTGTTTCCAGCGGGCTGGAGTTAGATGGAAGTTTGAAAAATTCCGATAAACGATGGGGAGGAGCAATGAGAGCCATCTCTTCTAACGATTTTGAAGCTGCCAATATCGATTATATTCAGTTTTGGGTAATGGATCCTTTTAATGCTGATAATCCGGCCGGAAGCTGGAACACAACAGGTAATTTGTATTTTAACCTTGGTAATGTTTCTGAGGATATTTTGCACGATAATTATAAAAGTGCTGAAAATGCTTTGCCTGCGCCTTCGGCAAACGTTCCAACCATTTCCACAGCATGGGGAATAGTACCCAACACACAGCCATTAATTAATGCATTTAATTCGGACCCTGCCGACAGACCTTACCAGGATGTGGGATTGGATGGATTGAGCAATGTTACAGAAACTAATTTTTTTAATACTTATCTTAACCAGGTAAATAACTATTCTGCTGCAGCATATCAGAATATTCTTAGTGACCCTTCTGCCGATGATTATCATTATTTCAGAGGAGATGATTATGATAATGCAGTAACATTAACCCGCGAACGGTATAAAAAATTTAACGGCCTGGAAGGGAACTCGGCTATTTCTTCAGGGTCTTATCCTACCGCTGCTAGCACCTTACCAAACGTGGAAGATATTAATCATGATAATAACCTTTCCACTGTAGAAAGTTATTATCAATATCATATCGGTTTGAAACCAAGCGATTTTGCAGGAGGAGTGGGTACCAATTACATTACCAATGTTTTGGAAACTACGGGCCAGAATATTAAAGACGGAACCACCAAACCTATCAAATGGTACCAGTTCAAAATTCCTATCAGATCTCCTGAACTAAAAGTAGGAGCGATTGAAAATTTCCAGTCCATTCGTTTTATTCGTATGTTCTTTAAAGATGTGGATGAGAATATCCTATTGCGTTTTGCCCGTTTGGAATTGGTACGTGACGAATGGAGAAAATATGGTTTCGATTTATTATCACCGGGATTATATATTCCTAATGATGACGATTTGACTTTGTTTGATGTAGGTGCTGTAAACATTGAAGAAAACGGAAGTAAACAACCGGTGAATTATGTATTGCCACCAAATATTGACAGGGAAATAAATGCAGCTTCGGCTAATTTAACACAGCTGAACGAGCAGGCCATGTCGCTTACCGTTTGTAACCTGGCTGATGGGAAAGCACGTGCAGCCTATAAAAATACCGACCTGGATGTGCGTAATTACCATACATTAAAAATGTACATTCATGGTGAAGCTTCTGCTAATACTGCTTCTCACCTTAACGACAATGATCTGGATGTATTTGTTCGTTTAGGAACTGATTATACTGACAACTATTATGAGTATGCCATTCCGCTGCAGGTTACCCCTCCGGGAAGTTATACCAATACCGAAACTGACCAGTATAAGGTTTGGCCATCTGCCAATGAAATGATATTGGAATTTGCAAAACTACTGGATGTAAAACAAAACAGGAACGCCAAACTGAATGGAAGTACAGTAACATTAAACACCGAATATTCGGAATTGGATGGAACCAGAACCATTACCATAAAAGGAAACCCTACCATAAGCGAGATACGAACGATTATGATCGGAATTCGTAATCCTAAAAAACTGGCTCCGGGAGGAAACGATGACGGGCTTTCGAAATGCGCACAGGTATGGGTAAACGAATTAAGGTTAACCGACTTTGACCAGAAAGGTGGCTGGGCAGCTAATGCGCGAATTACGGCAAAGCTTGCCGATTTGGGAACACTCTCTTTATCAGGAAGTACTTACACTCCCGGTTTTGGAAGTTTGGAAAACAAGGTGGATCAGCGGAAAAGAGAAACCATGAGACAGTATGATGTTTCATCCAGTCTGGAATTGGGCAAGTTTTTACCAAAGGATGCCGGAATTCATATCCCGATGTACATTGGCCGTGCCGAGACATGGATTACTCCTAAGTATAACCCGCTGGACCCGGATTTGGAATTGATACCCCAATTCAAAGAAATGGACAAGCACGATAAAGATTCTTTGAAATCAATAGTTCAGGATTATACCAAACGAAACAGTTTGAATTTTACCAACGTGAAAAAAGACAAAGGCAAGAATTCGAAGAAAAGCCATATATATGATATCAGCAACTTTGCTTTATCTTATTCCTACACCCAGATTTTTAAGCGAAACGTAAATGTGGAATACAACGACCAGAAAAACTATCGCGGTGGGTTGATGTATAGTTTTTCTCCCGCGCCTAAAAACATAAAACCTTTTGCTAAAACAGCTTTTCTGCAATCCAACTACCTTGCATTGATACGGGATATTAATTTTTATCTGAAGCCAAGCAACGTTGGTTTTTCTACCGATTTAATCCGTTCGTTCGGGACAGCCAAGGACAGGAACACGACAGGTGGCGACATTCTTATTTTGCCTACCTATAACAAACAGTTTAACATGAACCGGAATTATACCCTGAAATGGGATTTGACAAAGGCATTGAAGTTTGATTTTACGGCTAATAACCTGGCGCGAATATTTGAGCCTGCAGGGGATATTGATACCAAAGAGAAAAAGGATACCATTCTTACCAATTTGATGAATTTGGGACGAACATCGCAGTATAACCACCAGGTAAACCTGAATTATACTATTCCTATTAATAAGATACCTTACCTGGATTTTACTTCTGCTTCGGTAAAGTATACGGGTACTTATACCTGGCAACATTCGCCATTGTATGATAACAAGTATTACACCAATCCGATAAGCGGAGAAGTATTGCCGGTGCACGTTGATACTTTGGGAAACACGATTCAAAACTCTCGAAACATACAATGGAGCGGGCAGTTAAATATGACTACCTTATATAACCGGGTGCCATATTTTAAGAAAATAAATACCAAGGGAGGAGGCAAGAACCAGCAGGATAATAAAGGGGGAGGAAAAGCTCAGGACCAGAATCCGAATGATACCACTAAACAGAAAAAGACAGAACCGCATGGACTGGGGCTGGTGTTTGCAAGATTAATAATGAGTGTGAAAACCATATCGGGTACGTATGCGATGATAGACGGAATAATGCTGAACGGATATAACCAGAGTACACAAATGCTGGGTATGGATGCGCATTTTAAAGCACCTACCACCGGGTTTATATTAGGTAGTCAGCAGGATATACGCCAACTGGCCATTGATAATTCGCAACACGATGAAGAACATCGAAATGACGACTGGCTGGTGCATACCAGTTCGCTGAATACGCCTTATACTACCACTTCGAGCAGGAACCTGAACCTGAAAGCCAACCTGGAACCTATGCCGGATTTGAAAATAGAGTTGAGTGCCACACGTGCGCAATCGAGGGCTACTACCGAGTTCTTTAAATGGGGAGGAGCCAGCGATCCGCAATTTGTACATCAATCGCCTACGGAATCGGGGAACTTCAGTATGTCGTTTTCGAGTTACCGAACTTCGTTTATGAATGGTGATGATGTGTTTGGAAATTTCCTGGAAGGAAGACAGGCGGTTTCTAACAAACTGGCGCTGGATAATCCGTATTCTAATTCGGCAAACTCAGTGGATGGTTATTCTGAAGGTTATAACTCAGTGTCGCAGGAGGTATTGATTCCGGCTTTCTTAGATGCTTATTCGGGTAAATTTTCTAAAAATGCAAGCACCAGCAGTTTCCCTAAAATACCTAAACCAAACTGGAGAGTGACCTACGATGGATTATCGAAATTGAAAAAGGTGAAAAAACATTTCAAAACAGTTACCTTGAGTCATGCGTACCGCTCTAATTATAGTGTAGGTGGTTATAGTTCCAACTTATTGTTTCATGATGAGTTTGGTGGATACACACATCAGAAAGACACGGTATCTACTGATCCTAACCCGAATTTTTATTCCGATAAATTAATAAATGCAGTAACTATTTCGGAACAATGGAGCCCGCTGATAAAAATAGAGGTGATGATGAACAACAGCATTACCCTGAATTTTGAATACAAAAAAGACCGTAACGTTTCGCTGGGACTAACCAGTAAAACAGTGACCGAAGTGGCAGGACGCGAAATGATATTTGGGGCTGGCTATCGAATACAAGGCCTTACGCTTGGTAAACAGCTGTTGATAAAAGGAAAACCTATAAAGGCTGACTTGGTGCTGAAAGGAGATTTATCGTTCCGGAAAAACATTACTACCATCAGGCGGATAGTGGAAGGTGTTAGTCAGCCTACAGGTGGTACCAATATTATTTCTATTAAGGTTTCAGCCGATTATCAGATAAGCACTACGGTGAGTATTCGTTTGTTTTACGACCATATTATCAACAAACCGGTTATTTCTTCGTCTTTCCCTACCACCAATACCAATGCGGGAATCAGTTTGAGGTTAACTTTATCTAACTAATCCAACTTAAATTTTTTAATTACGAGGCAATATTTTTGCACTGCAAAGTTATTTTGCGGAGCAGAAATATTGGTTTGTGGTCTTTGGGGTGATATTGCTGCAAAGTGCTTTTGGCAGACCTATATTTTGGAGGTACTTGCACAGGATAATGAAAATGGCACAGGAAAAATAAACCTGCGTATACCGGAATGATGGAACCGGACCGAATAATGATAAGAACGGATACAATAATGATGGAAAAGGATGGGATAATGAAGCGAACGGAAGGGATAATGAAGGAAGCGGATGGGATAATGAAAGGAACGGATGGTGTAATGATACGTTTTCGTCAAAAAGTAACGTTTCCGTCAAAAAGTAACGTTTTCGTTCAAAAGTAACATTTCCGTCCGAAAGTAACGTTTTCGTTCAAGCTAAGTTCAATAAGCAATCATTAACTTTTACAAAAAAGATTTTTTTTACCTGTGTAGGCGCAGGAATAAGTTTGGCAATAAAATAATTTTTTAAAATCATATCTTATTAAAAATAAAAAAACTCCTTACAATTTCTGTAAGGAGTTTTTTATTATCAATAGTGGTTTTATTCCTTCTACTAAGTAAACGCATTAAACCCGGTAACATCCATACCGGTAATAAGCAAATGAATATCATGTGTACCCTCGTAAGTAATTACCGACTCCAGGTTCATCATGTGGCGCATAATAGGGTATTCGCCAGTAATTCCCATCCCGCCATGTATCTGGCGGGCTTCGCGGGCTATCTGTAATGCCATGTTTACATTGTTTCTTTTTGCCATCGATATCTGTGCCGGGGTGGCACGGTGTTCGTTTTTCAATACACCCAGTCTCCAGGTAAGCAATTGCGCTTTGGTAATTTCGGTAATCATTTCGGCCAGTTTTTTTTGTGTCAGCTGAAATGCACCAATGGGTTTACCAAACTGGATACGTTCTTTGGAATAACGCAAAGCTGAATCGTAGCAGTCCATAGCAGCACCTATCACTCCCCATGAAATACCGTAACGGGCAGAATTTAAACAACCCAATGGTCCTTTTAATCCTTTTACGTTCGGGAAAATATTTTCTTTCGGCACTTTTACATTAGAGAAAACCAGCTCACCGGTGGCACTGGCACGAAGGCTCCATTTGCCATGTGTTTCGGGTGTGGTAAAACCTTCCATCCCTCTTTCCACTACCAGCCCGCGAATATCGCCTGCTTCATCTTTAGCCCAAACTACTGCTATATCAGCAAAAGGAGAATTGGAAATCCACATTTTAGCACCATTTAATAAATAATGGTCGCCTTTGTCTTTTATGTTGGTAATCATTCCGGAAGGGTTACTTCCATGGTCAGGCTCGGTTAATCCGAAACAACCCATCAGTTCTCCTGCTGCCAGTTTTGGTAAATATTTCTTTTTTTGTTCTTCAGAACCATAGGTAAAAATAGGGAACATTACCAGTGAGCTTTGCACAGATGCGGTGCTGCGCAATCCGCTGTCTCCTCTTTCCAGCTCCTGCATAATTAATCCGTAAGAAATCTGGTCCAATCCTGCTCCTCCGTATTCGGTAGGTATATAAGGCCCGAAAGCACCAATCTCTGCTAACCCTTTTATCCATTGTTTCGGAAATTTTGCATCCTGGCAGGCTTGTTCCACTATCGGGGTTACTTCCTTCTTTACCCATGCACGGGCGGTTTCGCGTATCAGTTTATGTTCATCGGACAGTAATTCATCCATCAAATAATAATCGTGTGCTTCAAATCTATCTGTTGCCATTGTTCTCGGTTTTTTATTTTTGCGGTGCAAAAGTAAGTATTTTATTACTTCGTTCTGTTTTCTTTGGTAAGCATATCATACATCTGCTCAATAAACCCGTATCCGCCTTTATTCAGGTTCACTTCGTTAAACAGGATAAGGATAAAATCGCGGTTCAGGGTCTGTTCTTTCAGGTTCAGTTTGCTTACATCATTATCAATATCGTTATTGCTAGGTTTCCATGTTATTTGCTTATTATAATACCAAAACGAAGTTTTTGGACTAAATTCGTGTTCAATATATTCATACGAATAAAGCCAGGATTCTACATAGCTATCTCCCACAATCAATACATTCGGTTTTGTTTTGGTTGAATCCTCTTTAAAGACAATGTTCGGATAATACATAGTATAGGAAGGAATGTCGCGAAGCAAATCCATCGCTTTTCCAATATCCGCATCCGATCCTCTTGGCGCTGTTGTTTCTTCTCCGCCATCCGAATAGTATTCAGGCATGTCAATGTTCCTCAACTTTTCCATATACTTAATTAAAGTATCAGCAGCCAGGGTGGAACCATACAAACTCCAATGAACACCGCATCGTGTTGCCAGTGGATGTTTAACGGAGTTTTTTATTTTCAGAAAATAGTCAACAAAGTCTATAAAATGGATGTTTTGCTTTTTAAATTGATAAACATAGGCATCGTAATTACTTCTTGTTTTTTTAGTAACATCATATTTCGAAGAAATAAATTCCGGCATCAGTTTGGGTTTGCAAGGTGCGATGGCAAACAGTAAATCAACATTGCGTTTCTTCAATTCATCCTGCACGTATTTAAGCTTTCTTGCTTTCTCACTGATTTCATTCTCTCCAACAAAATCTTTTCCAAGGTAGGCCTCAATATGCCCGCCACCAAACAGGTTTTGGTCTTTGCCCAATTCCACCGCACTCACTTTTACTTCATCAAACAAAGAATAACCAATTTGATTTCGTAACCGGACCAGGAAAGGATGAAGGTTCATTTGCTGTTCATTGTATGTCATTGCGCTGTCCTGGTATTTTCCGCTCAGCCAGTTGCTTTTTGTAAAGGTGGGTTTTGGAATAACATAAATAGCTCCTTCCAGCATTTGGCTATTTATGTATTTAAAATACGTTTGAATAATTTCGCCACAGCAAACAAGGAAGAATAAAACAAAGAAAATGTGCTTTATTGTTTTCATTCTTTAAAACCGGAAATAAATAAACGGATTAAAATCACTTGCGTTAATATCGCTGATACAGATAACTAACAGCAACAATAATATAGTTCCCTGTGCAATCAGAAATGTTTTTTGCCAGTTAAGTTTTATGTTTTTAAAACTCCAATTTGTAATCGGGATAAAAGAAAAAACAGCAGCAATAATAAACACTGTCCAAAACCGTGTTGCAAAAACAGGCTGAAGAAACGATGAGGATGAAAAGGAAAACAATTTATGAATGTATTGAAAAGCAAAAGTAACATCGTCTGCCCGGAAAAACACCCAACCTGTCATTACAAAAAAGAAAGTGAGGATTATTTTAATCGGGGAAATAAATTTCTCAGTCCATTTAATAAAAAACAAACGGTCCATAATTAATAGCACACCGTGATAAGCGCCCCATATAATAAAAGTCCAGGAAGCACCATGCCATAAACCGGAAATCAAAAATACTATCCACAGGTTTAATAAGAGGCGCGATTTGGAAACTTTATTTCCCCCCAGAGGTATGTATAAATAATCTTTCATAAACCGACCAAGAGTGATGTGCCACCTGCGCCAAAACTCGGTAATGTTTTTGGATATATAAGGAAGATTAAAATTTTCCGGAAAAGTAAAACCCATCATTTTAGCCAAACCTATTGCCATATCTGAATATCCGGAGAAGTCGAAATAAATCTGGAAGGTATAGGCCAGTATCCCAATCCAGGCAGTGGGAGTGGACATATCATTAATATGCAATGCAAATACAGAGTTGGCAGCACTTCCCAGCGGATTGGCAATGAGTACTTTTTTTGACAATCCTTTTACAAAACGAAACATGCCTTCCAACCTATTATCAATAGTATAGGCGTTTTCACGATTTATTATCTGGTCAGCTATCTCATTGAACCGAACAATGGGTCCTGCAATCTGATGAGGAAACATGATGATGTATAAAACATAATCTGTAAATTTATTTAATGGTTGGTGAACTCTCCTGTAAGCATCAATGGCATAAGTAAGCTTGTGGAAGGTGATGAAAGAAATTCCGATAGGTAACACTATTTCTGTCCAGTGCACTTCGTTTATTCCCATTCCATGAAGGACAAGATTTACGTTTTCTATAAAAAAATTAGCATACTTGAAATAACCAAGCAAACCTATATTAAGAACAACAGAAATGAAAAGCCAATGTTTACTTGATTTCCCTTGTGTTTTATATATCTGCTTAACAAGAAAAAAATCAATAAGAAGAGAAACAAATAAAACAAAAATAAATTCAGGTGCTCCCCATGCGTAAAAGAAAATACTCCCAACTAAAGCAACAAGATTTCTGAGTTGATTAGGAGCAAGATAATAAGCTAAAAAGAAAAGGGGTAAAAAAGAAAGTATAAAAAAGTTGTTGCTAAAAACCATTCAGTTGCTTGTTTCGGAGGTCAAATATATTAATTTTACAGCATTAAAAATAAGGCATTTCAAATTGACCGATACTATTGTTCCTCATACTAAAAGCAAATCATCCTTTCAATTTCTAAGAGTGGTGGTGTTGCTGATTCTTATTTTATACATTATTACAAGGATAATGCTTTTTCTGGGCTTATTTATGGAAGAAATTAATTGTTCTGCAGAAAAAACAATTTCAAAAGAAAACAAAGAATGCCTTGTTTCAGATAATGGTTATGAGTTTGATAATGCAAATGGAAGAACGGATGAAAAAGCTTTGGAAAGTAAATATTCAATAAAACTTACTCCGGATAATCAATATGGAATGTCGATGACATTAGCTGTCCCAAAAGGCGGAGAAGAATATGAAGCATCTGTCTGGTGTTTTGAAAATGCAATTTCTGCGGATTCTTCCGGCTGGCCTTATTTAGTTGTTTCCGTTGGAAATCAGTTCTGGAAAGGGGTGACAAATTTTTCAGAAAAGAAAAACAGTTGGGGAAAACTTCATTTTAAAGTTATTGTCCCTCATGGAATATATAAAGATCCGCTTGTAATATATTGCTGGAATAGTACAAAGAATATTGTTTACTTCGATAACATGACCATCAAAAGAGAAAACTACCTGAAGTTTTTTAAATGGTAAAAATAGTTTAATCCTTTTTATTATGCACCACCCCGTACTTAATACGATACCAGATACGTTCGTGCCAATAGTAAACTAAGATTTTTACAAACAATTCTGCAATTACTACCTTTGTTGCCATTGTCGTCATATCAGAGTGGTTTTTATTAAGAAATAAAGCCAATCCAAATGTAACAAATGACCCCAGAATTCTCCATGTTACAGATTTAGCAATGTGGCGAACCCGCGAAACAATATCAAAATCAAAATTAATATGGTACCAAATACGTTCATGAACTAAATAGAGGACCATTTTAAAAAAGAATTCACCAATTGCAATTCCGGATGCAATGTCTGTAGCGTTTTCTTCTTTTTGAAAAATAATAAGAACCAATAAGAAAGTAGTTACAAAACTAAACACACGCCATGTAATTGCTTTAGCAATATGCCGTTTATATAAAATGACTGGTTTGTTTATATTACTGTTTGGCATTTTTAATCAGGTTATTCAAATAAATAAAGTTTTCAAATGTATGTTATTTTTAATTAAGCAACTCTGTGGAGTATTAATTGTTTATTTTTTCCTTAAGTATTCTTTCTTTCTCATTATAACACCAAATGGCGGCATTAATAAATTCATCCGTTTGCGAAATGCCTTTTTGTTTGGCATTATCAATAAGTTGTTTTTTCCACACTTTATTAGTGTTAATGTTTTTCATGGTTTCAAGAATAAATAATTTGTATTCCTTTTGTTTAAGAATATAGTAAGCTTTGTTTTTAGGTGAATAAAGCTCATAAGCCTGATCAATAAATCCAAAAGGAAAGGCTGCAAGGGAAGCATCAGTTGCTAATAATAAAACAACATCCCTTTTTTCTATTTCTTTTTTTAAACGAAATACTTTATCATTTTTGTCAGAAGATTCCCCATTATTGTAGTTCCAATAGCTCCACCCGGAAAAAACACTATCTACAATATTTGTGGCCACAATGTTACTGAAGTAACTATCAGATATGGCGAGTAGATTTGGCTTAACTGAATTAGAATCGGAAGAGTAAGTCAAATTCAAATAAGCCATTTTATAAAAAGGTAATTCACTAAAAACATTTAATAAACTTCCTTCATCCTTATCTGTTCGTATAAGCGTATCACCTAATTTTATTTTATTTATTCCAAAATTGGTTAACCTGATATTTTTGATTTGTTCAATTTTTTTTGCAATAGTATCAATGGCCAGGTAACAGGCATATTGCCCCCAGTGTACACCTATTTGTGAATAGATTGGAAATTTTGTTTTGTCCTTTAAAGAAATAAAATAATTACGCAAATCTATAAAATTCAAATCTGTTTTTTTTAAGGCATTGATATAGCATTGATAATTATTGCTGTCTTTCGAAGAAAATTCATTCAATTTGTCAGGAATAAATTCAGGAAAATAACTTGCCTTGCCGGGAGCAAAAGCAAAAAGCACTTCTATGTTTTTTTTCTTTAATTCATTTTTAACCACTCTGGCCTTTTCTATTTGCAATTCAATTCTTTCTTTGCCAATAAAGTCCCTTCCTGTATATCCATCTATGTACCCTTTATCATAGAGATAGCCATTCTTACCAATTATTACTGTTTGAAATTTTGAAATATTATACAGGGAGTAATTAATCTGGCATTGTAGTTTCACAAACCAATCGTGAAACCCAAGATTTTCATTTATTGCCTTTTCAAAATTCTGTTGAAACATTCCGGTTTTCCATGTTTCCTTTTTAAATTCAGGAAAAGTTGCTACATCAAAAAAACCATTTAAGGGTTTTTCTTTAATCAAATCAAATTGCTTTTGAAGAAAGGGAATAAATAAGGAAAGAAGAAAAACTAAAAAAATAACATATTTTAATTTATCAGAAGTGGTTTTATTCATTGCATCCATCTGCTTAAAATTTATAATAAATAAATGGATTAAAATCGTTACTAACAATAGAGCTTGCGCATATAACCATTAAAGCATAACAGCATATACCGAAAACAATTGTTTTCCTATTTGTTAATGAAAGATTGAACAGGTTTTCCTGGAATAAGGTAAACCTTTTAAGTATACCACCAAAGGATAAAAGAATAGCTATTCCCAAAATGACATAAAAATCATTAAGAATATACGGGCTTTGTGAATTCGAAAAATTGAAGGAAAACATTTTTTGAATTATTGCATTTGCGGTTGGTAAATCAGCTGTTCTGAAATATACCCACCCAATTACAACAATGATATATGTAATAACAATGCTTGGAATACGACCAACTGATTTATAAAAATTTAAAAGGAAAATCCGGTCAGCTATCAAAAAGAAGCCATGGAAAGCCCCCCAGATAATAAAGTTCAAGGATGCCCCGTGCCACAATCCGGATAATAAGAATACTATCCATAAATTGAGATTCAAACGGGATTTCGATTTTACCTTATTTCCGCCTAATGGAATATAAAGATAGTCGCGCATCCACCTGCCAAGGGTTATATGCCATCTTCTCCAAAAATCGGTAATACTTTCGGCTATATATGGATTATTAAAATTTTCAGGAAACTTAAATCCAATCATCCTGGCAATACCAATGGCCATGTCCGAATAACCTGAAAAATCGAAATAAATCTGGAACGAATAAGCAATCATTCCAAGCCAAACCAAAGGAGTATTTAATGTGGAAATATCATTACTGAATATTTTATCCACTTCTGCTCCCAAAACATTTGCTATCAATACTTTTTTGGAAAGTCCTATAACAAATCGAAACAACCCTAATAATTTATTATTTATTGTTTCATGGTTTTTCCGGTCAATGATCTGGTCAGCAATTTCATTAAATCGTACAATGGGTCCCGCAATCAATTCGGGGAACAGAAGTATAAATAATCCATAGTCCGTTATTTTAATAAAAGGGGCATGTTCGTTTCTATATACGTCAATGCAGTAACTTAATTTTTTGAAAGTAAAAAAGGAAATGCCTATAGGCAAAGCTACCTCCGCAAAATTTAGCGGATGAATATGAACGGATGCAAAAAACGAATTAACATTTTCAACAAAAAAATTAAAGTATTTAAAATATGATAAGAGACCAAGATTTAATAGTACAGAAAGAGAGAGTAGCTGCTTCCTTCTTTTTTCTGAAGTTGCCTGGTATATTTTCTTTACGATAAAAAAATCTAATATTATAGAACCTAAGACAACAAAAATAAAAACGGGGGCACCCCAATAAAAAAACAGAATGCTGGAAAGTAAAATGAAATAATTTTTAAAGGCCTTTGGTAAAGAATAATAAATAACAAGGAAAGCAGGGAAGAAATAAAATAGGAATAGACTACTGCTGAATACCATAAGTTATTGAGTTTGCCCTGCAAGAATTTTTCTGTTCGGTGTTCGATTTAAAGCAAATTCTTTAATTGTTAAATTTGATCCAGATCTTGATATTAAGATCCAACCATAATGATAATTGCCATTTCGTTTTATTTTAAACCCAACGTAACTATCACCGTATGGTCCATTATATGAGGGTCCCCAAAACACTATAGATTTGATTGTTGCGGAAGTGTGATAGCGAAGATTGCTGTTAATAGCATCATTAATATGTAAAAAATTGAGTACAGTTAAATTTACTCCAAACTGTGTATCATAGTAATTTAATGTTGCAATAGAGTCTATTGAATTTATCATATTTAAGCCACTTTGATAAAAATAATTTGATAAAGGATTTGATGCACTTTGCCATTGATAATAATGACTAACACTCAAAGTAATATCATTAATGCCGTCATTATCAAGATCTATCTGAATAGAAGCAGTTGAATCATTTGGATTAGGAATTCCTGAAAAGGGATAATAGGAACTAACAGATGTTATTGTTGTATCTGGAATAATATTATAATAGTAAATGTCATCTACTTCTAGGTGGGATTTTCGGCAAGACAAGAAGGAGAAAACAATGCAAAACGAAAAAGAAATTTTTAAGATTATTTTCATTGAGTTTGTTTCTTAATGCAAAATTATTAGCTAACAAAAGTAAAATAAAATATTTACTCTATCGTTAAATCATAAATCTCTCCCGGAATATCATTCGCAGGGAAAGGAATATTATCCTGTGCATAAGGTGTTCCCGGCCACCATTTGGTATTATGATACTCCTGTGTAATAATTAAAAGCATCTGGTTATTTGCAATAGATGTTATCTTATCATTCATGTAACCTACTTCTCTCATTTTATCAGGTGATGGTCCTATACGCCAGATAATTTCAGTTGGTCTCCAATCAATTTCGAAATAGTAAAACTTACCGGCAAATAATTCATCATCGGTTTCTTCCTTTTTCTCGGTAAGGGCTCTGTAATTCTGGTCCCAACGGTGTGCATAATAAGTTTGCCCTTTATAATCTACAGGGTTGCATCCAATTCCGAAATCCTTAGGTTCGCTGCATGCCATATCCCAATTGGTGCAGGCAACTGTTATTTTATCATCCGTGTTTAAAATTTCATCCGGCAATTTTACATTCCAGCTATTTATATTTTTATTATTGTCATTCGGGTTTTTATAAACAGGTGGAAAAGTATTGTCTGGACAATAAGGAGGGGTCTTTAAGATTTCAAAATCTATTTCAGTATAATCAACTGCAGGTACTCTTTTATCAGTACTACCGCCCCAATAGGTGGCCATATACCCATTTTTATTGCAATTTCTGCGGAAGTTCCAGTCTCCGCCTCCTTGGGTAATCAGCCAGATGGCATTTGTAAGACCATTCCATACATTGTTTTTATTCAGCAGTTCGGTCATTTTAATTTTTACCCGAAACTTACCATACGTTAATCCGTGTCGGGTAATAATACCAACACTTTCTTTTTTCCATTCTCCGTAAGTTGTTCCGGGATTCTTAATAATTACCTTTTTTTCTTTTGCGTCAGAAAACACCGTTTGACATGGATGCTTGGCGGTCTGAATAATCGTTGGAATTAATTCATCTTTGGTGTAAAAACTTTTATTCCAATTGTAATCCATTTTTGAATAATTGTCTTTCAACACATCAGCCACCACCGGAATATTATCCATTTTTGTAGAAATATCCACATAGTTGATGAATTGCTGTAGTGGAGCATTCTTAAAAAGGTTGCTATCCTGTCCGCATGTGGCACAAAAGAAAGATTTGTCATAATCCTTTCCTCCATAAACATTATCATTAACGTAAATACCATTTCCTAAATTCGGTTGTGCTATTACTTTTAAAGTGCCTGAAGATTTGGTGGCGATGGAATTCTTTAATTGTTTTCCTTCACCAAAAAGGTAATAGTAATAGGGGTTAGCGAAGTGTTCATTATTCTTTTTATGGATGTCCTGGATATATGCAGGAATATTTTTTAAATCATTTTCTGAAACCACCACCAATAGAAAACTATATTTCCCAACCCTTGGATTCCTTTGCCAGCGATTATTAATTCCATTTTTTATATACCTTTCTTCATTCCGGGGGTTGCCAATAATTCGGAAATTACCCTGAATTTTATGAAAGTTGTTATCAGCAGTTAAACTAATTTCTTTAAATAATGTGGATGTGTTTTCCCAACTGCCATAAAAATTCTCTTCTGCATATTGGTGTTCTTTATTTGTTGAGGAATCTAATTCAGGAAACTTATAGGTTTCGTTTTGGTAGTATAATTTGTAAAAGAACTTTTGGTTGGAAGATGTATTGTTTTTTATTTCAAATTCAAATGAAAATAATCCATCCTTTTGTTGTTTTACAGTTGGTAGCACGAAACCGCCATTTGCGTTATCATAATCAATAAAAATAGTTTTGTTTTCAGCACTATCCTTTTGCCAGTTTTCAAGAGGATTAAAATTCTGTAAAGTAAAATCTTCACATTTTAGGGAAGAGCCATCTGATGAAGTATTATTATTGCAGGAATAACTGATGACAATAGCAACCAGTATGATTACTAACCTTTGTGTAAATTTTAAAATAGATAGTTTATTCATTATTTACTTGTTTTCAATTTTGTATAAACCTATGCTATTGGGCAAACTTGTATTACTTTCCATTTGATTACAATGTTTTCCATTAAAATCTGCATCAGAACAATTGCAACTAATAACAATTAAAGTTGACTGATTGGAACTGATAAATCTACCTGAAATGATTTTTGTAAACTCATAGTATTTTGGATTGTAGTCATTGGAATAACCTTTGAAATCAATATTACCTAAAATAACATAACCACCTCTTTCTTCCTGTACTAACTTCAGATCAAATCTCCAGTCCATATTTAACTTTACTATTTCCGATTTATTATCGCCATAATAATCTCCTGAAAAAGTAATGTCAGTAGGTTTGAAGAAAGTAAAGTCATGAATTTCTGAGTTTTTTTTAATTTTTAATAAACTATCCACCGACAAAACTTTTCCCTTCACTTTTGTAAATTCATTTGTTGTTGATGAGAAAGAAAACAGTTCTGCTTTGCCATCATGAATACAAATAATTTCGTCTAAATTACTTTTATCTTTAATAAAGTCGCCTACTATAAATTCATCATTGGGAGTAAAACCCGATAAGCTACTATAGTTAAAGTTTTGTTTTGAAAAATAAATGGTTCGAAATGGAGGTTTGTTTTTTTGTGGAGAGAATTTTTTTTCATAGATACTGTTTGCATCAATTGTTGAGACATCTCCTTTTCTATCGGCACCTTCCCCATATACAACTTCCATATCATCAATAAGTAAGTCCGTTCTCCCTTTGTTCCAAACATTCACCTGTATTTTATCTTCCAGTGAAATCTTTTCAGGAGGAACACTAAAGGAAGCATTTATTTTTGTCCATTGATTTTTAGGGAATGGTTTGTTCTCTGTACTTTTTCCATCCCAAAAAACACTTTCTCCTTTTGAATTTGTTATGGAAGCTGTCAATACAGCATTCGGTTTATCGGTCATCGGATAAACCCAAACACTTGCAGTTATTTTTTTTATTAATGAGGTAGAAACTTCCGTCATCTTTTTTACCACCAATGGTCCATACTCTCTTCCTCCTGTTAAATCACAAGCCATTTTACCGGAATGTGCAACAGTTTGTTTAATACTCTCCGTTCCAGTTAATCCTTCGTTACTTTCAAAATCATAAAGGAAATTACTTGTTGAGCTTTGTCCCACCGGAACGGGAATTCCCATTCCTTGATAGTTAACAGCAATATCATCTATATAAAATTCTTCTTTTGCTTTATTCCAGGGATAGAGTTTAATAATATAAGCAGGGTTGATAGTTTCTGGTTTAAGATTAAAAGTAAAATGAAGATTCCTCCAGTTTTCTGTTTTATCACCATTCATTGGTTTGCTTTCCCAGTAGATGTTTTTTCCATCCTTATCTTCCACAGATAAAACATATACAGCCTCCACTTTCTTTTTTGCCCAGCATTTTACTTCAATGTCTATATTCTTCAAACCCTGATAACCCGGAATGGCATTCATCTCCTTATTTATTCCAAAGCCGTATTCAATAGAAGATTCTATTTTAAAACTTCTCTTTCCCGAAAATGCTTTTTCTGCAGAGACATTTTCCATAGACTCAAAGTCTATTTTTTCTGATAGCAAAGTGGTAAGCACAGCAGAATCTTTTCTGACAAGCTCTGCACCAGTATTAAATTTTTTAGCGTACTGGTGTCTTAAAAAAAGATAAGAGGATGTAAACCCACATATAACAAGGATTGAAAAAATAATAATTAGTTTCCTTACTTTCTTTTGTGGCATTTGTCTGGTGTTTATTCTTTACTAAAGAAAAAGAACTAATAAAATTCTACTTTAAAATCATCTAACAGTATTTCCTCTTTTGAAGTGTTCCAGACATAAAGTTTCATTATGCTCTTCGGGTCCAAGCCGGCAGGTATTTTAAATGACTCAGAAATATGAACCCATTTGTTGTATTCGTTTACCTTTTCATCTGCCGGATTTCCTGCCCAAAAAAGATTTTTTGTATTATCTGGTTTATCAATACTTATTACTGTTTTAGCTGTAGCTTTTTTGTCTTTTAAAAATATCCAATACGAAAAAACTACCGAATCAATTTTTGTTTTGCTGATATCTTCCAATGATTTTGAATATCCAAGACTATAAATAGTTGCTGAATCTATTACGGCCACCGTTCTGCCGGAATGTGCGTTGTCTGTTCTTTTTGATGGAAATGAAGTGGACCATTCGCCAGGTTCTGCATTATTAGATGACATGATAACAGGTTCAGTTGCCTTTTTTTCTTCTGTTGAACAGCTTGAAACAATTAAAATGGTTGATAGTAATAAAAGTGTACGCATAATTTATTTTTAGTTTAATATTAATTTTTTCTTTTTTATTGATTCTTTAATATCATCCAACTGCCCTTTAGGAATTGCATTGATTAATTTTTTAGTGTACTCCGTTTCCGGGTTATTGTAAATTCTATCAGCATCCCCCATTTCTTCTATTCTGCCCTTGTTCATTACTACCATTCTGTCGCTCATAAATTTGACAACCGATAAATCATGGGAGATAAAGATATAGGTAAATTCGAATTCCTGTTTCAATTCATTCAGCAAATTTAATACTTGTGCCTGAACTGACACATCTAATGCAGAAACAGATTCATCGCAAATGATAAACTTTGGTTTTAAAGCCAAAGCGCGGGCAATGCATACCCTTTGTCGTTGCCCACCCGAAAACTCATGGGGATAACGATTAAATTGCGATTCATTCATATTTACCCGCTCCAGCAGTTCAATCACTCTTTTTTTTCTTTCTTCATCATTGGCTAATACTCCATGCACCTTCATAGGTTCCATAATTGCATTCCCAATAGTTACCCTTGGGTTTAAGGAAGAGTAGGGATCCTGAAAAATAATCTGGATGTCTTTTCTCAACTTCATCATCTCGCCCGAACTGATGCGGGTAATATCCTTTCCGTTTAATATAATTGTTCCCGAAGTTGGTTCTATTAACCTTAGTATCGTTCTTCCCAATGTAGTTTTTCCGCAACCGGATTCACCTACCAGGCCAAGCGTTTCTCCCGGGAATACATCAAAACTTATATCATCCACTGCATTTACCCAACTGGTTGGTTTTCCAAACATCCCTTTATTAACAGGAAATGATGTCTTGATGTTCTTCAATTGAAGAACAGGTTCGCGCGCATATAAAATTTTATGGTTCGCTGCTCTTTCCTCTTTTGTAAGGACCAGCTTTTCGGTGATATCATTAACGGATTGTTTGTTTTCAATTATTTCCCCTGCTTCATTTGTTTTCATAAAATCAGCAACAGTTGGTAACCATTTTAATCTTTTATCCAATGGCGGGCGGCATGCCAAAAGACCCTTTGTATAAGGATGCTGAGGGTTAGAAAATATATCCAATACATTTCCCTGTTCCACCACTTTTCCTTTGTACATCACCAGCACTTTGTCTGCAAGTTCGGCTATTACCCCCAAATCGTGAGTGATAAACACAATTCCCATATCATTCTCTTTTTGCAATTCCTGCATTAAGTCGATGATGGTTGCCTGCACGGTTACATCCAAAGCAGTAGTAGGTTCATCTGCAATAAGAATGTTGGGGCTGCAACTCATAGCCATCGCAATCATTACCCTTTGTTTTTGTCCGCCCGATAATTGATGAGGATAGCTATTAAAAATAATCTCCGGCCGGGGCAATTGAACTTTTTTAAATAACTCAATTGTTTTTTCTTTTGCTTCTTTTTTAGAAACGTGCTGATGAAGCAGTATGGCTTCCATTACCTGGTTTCCGCAGGTAAATACAGGGTTGAGAGAAGTCATTGGTTCCTGAAAAATCATTGCTATTTCATTGCCCCGCAATGTTCGCATTTCTTTTTCCGAAATTTTTGTTATATCTATTGTACCTTTTGTTTTGGAATGATAGATGATTTCACCACCGGTGATTTTTCCGGGAGGGTTTGGAATCAAACGCATGATGGACAAAGAAGTAACTGATTTTCCTGAACCGGATTCGCCCACTATTCCTATCGTTTCTCCGCAGGAAAGCGAAAAGGAAACATTATTAACAGCTTTTATCGTTTCGCTGTCGCTCCGAAACTCAGTAACCAGATTTTTTATTTCCAACAAAATTTCTTTTGCCATTTACTCTTAATCTTTATCGGGGTATATCCAGAGAGAGATTTTTCCCGGGGCTTTTTCTACTGTAAAATCAGAGCTTTCATTACTCAGGTTGATTCTTACTAAACCATATTTAGCACTTGTAACGGTCCACACCGTATATCCCTGGTGATTCTGGCTTTCACCAAAATGGTCATCAAAATAGGATTTGAATTTTGAAAATGCTTCATCAGCGGCAGCTGCATTGTTTATATAAATGTCGGACTGTATTTCATTAAGTCCTGTTTCATCAAAATTATAAGTGATGTTAAAAGACCCTGTGGTATCCAGTTTCATTTCATAATATAGATAACCGCTATCGGCTTCTATTGGTTTCACGGTTTCTTTTAACTGAACGGAATCCAATTTGTCTCCAAGATTTAATCCTCTGAAAAGACCATTTTCCGAACGCATCACACTGTCGAAAACGGGCCCGTACTTAGATGCCTTTGGAGCAGGAGGGGTACAGGAATGCAAAATAAATATCAACCCGGCTAATGCAAGGACTGTTTGTTTGTGCTTTAAAAAGAGAGAAATCATTTGTAAAATTTATGGGTAAAGATAGCAGAAATGCAAAAGGGATATCAGGCAATTATTATATTTTTATCAGCAATCAACGGTTCATTCATAAACCGAAGTAATACCTGTGCCACTGTCAACACATCCTTTTGGCAATAAGTAACTATCCTTTCCAGGTTGCGTTCGTCCCAATACACCCTGGCTACATCTGAGCCGTCAATATCGTCTTTTGGGGTTTGAATATTAAATATAGCTGCCAGCAAGTTTAAGGATGTAAAACTTTTATAATCTCCGAATTTCCATAGCTCCATGGTGTCCAGGTGATTTATTTCCCATGGTTTTTTGCCTGCTATGTTTAATACTTTGGGTAGTTTAATTCCGTTAATCAGCATACGCCTGCAAATAAACGGAAAGTCGAATTCCTTGCCGTTATGTGCACATAACATTTTGTCTTTATTGTTGTAATGCTTGTTCAGCAATCCTGCAAAGTCTTTTAAAATTTGTTTTTCATCGTCCCCATAAAACGATTTGATACGAAAGGTGCCCTCATTTAATATCCCAACCGAAATACAAATCACCTTTGCAAACTCTGCATATATGCCCGCTTTTTTATATCCCGATTCGGGAGTTTCTTCTTTTTGAAACCGGAATTTCAAATCCCATTGCCCTTTCATGGTAGTGTTCAGGTCAGCATATTTGTAAACCACCGGAGCCGTTTCCACATCTAGGAACAATACGTCTGATAGTTTTATGTTTTCGAGCATGGTTTCTTATTCATTTAGTTAAAGCAAAAAGGAGGATTCTTTTCGGTAAAGATAGTTGGTTTTTCTTTTTCTAAAAACAAAAAACTCCCCACATTTCTGTAAGGAGTTTTTTTGTTTTAAAGTTACTTAGATAAACCTTCAAGGTTTTTAAAACCTTGAAGGTTTCTGCTATTGCAAAACTATCTTCCTGTTCACCACATTTTTCTTTTCATCTTCTTTAATTAATCCACTTTAAATTTACTGAACCTGTCTTTTCCCTTTTGATTCGTAAATATGATTACTTCATTATTGTTTTGCAGAAACAATTCTTCCCATTCAAATTGTAACTTCATTTTTTTGCTAAGACTTCGGATATAAGGTTTAATGATGGTTGTGTGTATATCCGGATTGACAGAAGGAACAAAACAATAAGGCTTGTTAGTGAAAATCAATTTGTGCTCATAGTTGCCATCATCTGTGGTAAGTGATGAATAAACAAAATTGGTCCATCTAACATCCGTATAGTAGGCCATGTTTTTTGAATCATTTGTTTTCATGGTATTTTTAAGTGAAAATATGTTTTCATTATTCAGGACATAAATTTTCTTATTGTTTATAAATGCGACATAATCATCAAAATAACTAGGTCCTTTATCATCTGTGGAAAACCGGAATGGAAGTTTTTTTACCCATTCAAATTTTCCTTCGGGATTATATTTCACAGCTGTTATATCATAATAATCATGGTTATAGGTTACCATCGTTACGGTGCTGCCGCCTTCAATATTTCGTTTTATATAATATTGTTGTCCCAAAAGGAATGCACTATTATTTTCTTCAAACATATAATCCACTTTATAATTGATATGCTTTGCATCATCCGGCTCAAAGCCTTTCGGGGTAAGGGCATTTTCTTCAAAAAGTTGTATTGCGTTAGCTGTTATCTTATAGGTTTCGAGGCTGATGGTATATCCGAAAATGCCATTGGTAACATAATCCGGACCGCTTGCCTGAACGATGTTCCTTAAAAAACCAGCCACAAGCAATTGGTTATTGGAGTTGATAACAAATTTTACATTATATATTTTGTTGGTGGGTTCAAGGACGAGTTCTACTCTTTTTGCTTCCCTTTCTTTTGCAGGCATAATCACCATTGTCAGGTTATTCATCAAGTCTTCATCTTTATCCAGATTTTTTTTTACAAACCCATATCCCCAAAAAATAGTATTGTTCTTGTCTGTTGCAATTTCCATATACCGGATATGATTAAAGGAAATTCCCCCTTTTGAGTTGGAGGATTCAGAACTCAACATAAAAAAGCTTTCATCTATGGTTTTCCTGTTAAGGATTTCAAATGTTTTTGAATTAATCACCGCAAAATCTGTTTGAATGCTGCCGGACTTGACATCCCTATAGGATACTTTAAAAACAAACTTCGACTTGTCAGGGTTTTGAATAATTTCCAAATTCACAAACTCTCTACTCCCGCTTATCACACTCATTATATCTCCTTTTTCAGGCATCAGCTTTCCTTCGGGCGACATTTCGCGGAAATACAACGACAGTTTTTTCTCCGCCTCATTATATTCCTGAAAAAAAAGATAGAGATGATTGCCCACACTTAATATACTTTCCAGGTTGTCTTTGCTTTCCATTTCGGTAGAATAAACAGGCTTCAAACTGTCTTTTTCATATTTTTCTATCACAAAATAAAACTCGCTTTTCGATGATTTGTAACGATACGCAAAAAAGCAGGTACCATCTCCCTCCAGCATTTTTGTAACCATCCTGTTTTTGGGGTTTTCCAGTTCCGAACCATTGATTACCTCCTGTGATTGTACTTTTGTGAAAAGCATAATTAACAGGATAAAAATTATTGTTTTTCTTTCCATTATAGTTGATGTTAGCTGGTAGCAAAAATACTTTTAATTTTCTTTTTCTAAAAACAAAAAACTCCCCACATTTCTGAAAGGAGTTTTTTTGTTTTAAAGTTACTTAGATAAACCTTCAAGGTTTTTAAAACCTTGAAGGTTTCTGCTATTGCAATACTATCTTCCTGTTTACCACACCGGTTGCTGAGCCTGCCGAACCATCTGTTATTTGCACAAAATATACCCCCTTTGCATACCCGCTCATATCTATTGCAGCGCTCGTACTGTTCACTATTAACTGTTCACTATTAACTATTCTTCCCATCACATCTATTACTCTTACTTCTTTTATTTTTGTTGCTACTGCACTTATTGTAAATATTGCATTCGTAGGATTAGGATAAATACTTACTTCGTTTTCTTCAATACTATTTTCCTCCACCCCCACATTACACCCCGCTACTTCACAGCCATTACTATCTACTTTTACAAGCCAAAAATCGGTTAAAGTAGAATACGCTTGCCCAGACATAATAAAGCCATTATTCAATGTATGCTTAACATCGTTAACATAATTGTCAATATTAAGATTTGAATAATATGAACGTAACCATTGCTGATTACCCAAACTATCCGTTTTAATTAACATACCCATTGTGACTCCACTTTCATTATTAACTCCAGAACAAACAATACTGCCGTCATTTAAAATTATCGGAACAGCATAAAACTGCTGGTCTCCCACTCCTCCATAAGTTTGTTGCCAAATTACAATACCAGCCTTTGTCAACTTTGCCATATATGCCTGGTATGCCAAACCTGTAACAGCTTTGGCACCAACTAAAATGTAAGTGCTGTCTGGGAGTTGCTTTAGGAATCCTTGGCCCGCAGTACCTGCGAATATCTTTTGCCATTGAAAAATTCCATTCGAATCAGTTTTGACAATATAAAGTTCATTATTGCGTGAACCAGATAAAATATAACCATTATCCATGGTAATAAGCGCAGAATATGCCACTTCTTGTAAGCTGGATCCATATGTCTGTTGAAAAAGAAAATTACCAGCACTATCTGTTTTAATGAAATAAAAATCATTCTGGCCATTACCATAACTATTAGTAGCGCCTACAAGCACAAACCCACGGTCACTGGATTCAATTACAATATTTGAATTATCAAAACCTGCCCCTCCATATTTTTTTGTCCATAGGGTATCTCCATTAGTATTTAATTTTACCAATAAACAATCTCCTGTATTTGCAGTATCAAGCAGGTTTATTATTGTGCCCCCAAACGCATAGTTATTATCCCTTGTTTTTATTAGAGAGTTAGAACTACCGGTATAATACGCAAATTGATTTCTAGGATAACTCTTTGTCCATAGAGTATCACCGTTTAAATTGACTTTAATAAAAAACATTGAACGATAGGACGAAGTGATTTCTTGCCCAATAGCTAGGTAACCCGTATCCTCAATAATACTTGTTGATCCTTGATATTGATTAAGATTATAGGTATTATTAAAATAAATTTGCGCATTTGCCTTTAAAGCAAATGTACAAATAGCTATAAGTAATCTGAAAATAGATTTCATTTTACTTGGAAATAATGACTTTTTGTTTATCAATTACCTGAGAGGAATTAACATCCTGTAAGGTATAAAAGTAAATTCCATTATCGTAATTTTGATTATCAATTTTAATAGTATTGCCTCCTACTTTCAAAACCTCTTCATACAATTTTATTCCGAGCAAATTAAATATGGTTATTTTATCTGTTTGCCCTTCTTCTATAAATATTTCAACAGTAGTAACAGCGTTGGATGGATTAGGATAAATCTTCATTTTGTTTTTTATTGGTTGTGCCGAATTAGAATATAAAGGTAGTGCCACCCTTTTTTCTTCCCCTCCTCCCAAATCAAATGGGTAACGGTCGTAATCCAATCCTTGTGTTAATGCCAAAATGGAGCGGGCGTGGATAGCTGTTAGAGGATGATTTTCATATATCTGCCTTACCACGGTCATCAGACTATCTGGCAAATCGAACCACGATTTGCCTTGTTGGGCAAGTACAAGGTTCATTGCACTTAACTTGGTGCGGTCGCTTATATTAGCCCCTTCTCGGGTAAAAATTGCGTTCAGTACATTTTGAGCAGTTGCATAATCTCTGTCGGTTATTAATACCCCAATTAATTTAAGCTGCCCCATCAGGGTCGAATCTTTTTGCGATATACTTGCAAGGCTATCCATATTGCCTGTTTGCAGGTATGCTTGTTTCAGTTGTATAGTGGCCCTATTGGCCTGAAAAGCATAATAATCTGCTTCGTTTTCTCTTTCTGAACGTGCAGATATTCCTGTTTGATATGGTGCTATGCTATCATTAATTTTCGAAAGATAAGTTCTTCTTTTCATTGCATTCAAAACACTCATAGTAACTGGCGAATTTGCTATTACAAGTTCCTTAATTGCAGTGGCTGATAATGTATCTTCTCTCCCGATTGCCTGTGTTAACACCGCATCACTTAAGTAAGGCGACTTGCTAAGTAATAAGCTTTTCAAGGCTGCTAAATCAGTTGAAGTACTTATTTCATTCAATAGTGCTTCGGTATTTCCTCCATCCAATAAATTTTTATAAGCAGTATTGGAATTGGTAGCCATTCCCTGCGTAATAAAATACTGATCTCTGATAGCAGTAATAGTGCTCAGAATTGTGTAATAAGATGGGCAAGGATTTGGGATATCTGGGTCAGAAGGATTAGGATTAAAACAAGTAACTAAGGTTCCATTTGAACATGTTGGCATAGCTAAACCATAATCTCTATAAATAAAACTTTGATTATTACCTATAGAGTTAGTGCCAAATTCCAATTGACTAAAGTCAGCAGAGGAGCATCCATTATAAGTATTTCCTGCCTGCAAACTCGGAGCCGTTTCCACATCCAGGAACAATACATCTGATAGTTTTATGTTTTCGAGCATGGTTATTTATTCATTTAGTTAAAGCAAAAAGGAGGATTCTTTTGGGTAAAGATAGTTGGTTTTTCTTTTTCAGAAAACAAAAACTCCCCACATTTCTGTAAGGAGTTTTTTTACTTTAAAGTTACTTAGATAAACCTTCAAGGTTTTTAAAACCTTGAAGGTTTCTGCTATTGCAAAACTATCTTCCTGTTCACCACACTGGTTGCTGAGCCTGCCGAAGCATCTGTTATTTGCACAAAATATATCCCCTTTGCATACCCGCTCATATCAATAGTAGTATTCCTTCCATTCTGCATTTTTAATCCTGCATTCTGCATTTCCCTTCCTGCCACATCCATTATTTTTATAGTGGTGTTTTTTTGTTCTTCATTAAAAGTAATGGTGGTTTGGGAAGTAAAAGGATTAGGATAAATAGTAATTGTATTTTCTTTCGAAATAGTATTTACTCCCACAGTTGTAGGATTAAAAACATTAATTGTAAAACCGGCTGTCCTATAAATATTGCCCCAATAATCTTTCCCTATAATATGGCAATACTCACATGAGTCCCCTGCGGCAGTATATATTTTCAAACATACGTTATAAACTGTATCAACTGTATATGTATGTGAAGGAGTGGAAAGAGTGG
This sequence comes from Bacteroidota bacterium, assembly GCA_947479085.1. Classification (GTDB taxonomy): domain Bacteria; phylum Bacteroidota; class Bacteroidia; order 2-12-FULL-35-15; family 2-12-FULL-35-15; genus 2-12-FULL-35-15. Next base: position 159,582 of record CANJYB010000004.1, read on the forward strand.
ATGATGTACCATCACCAAAATCCCAATGATACGCTATGGCTAAAGCTGAAGTATTAGGATTTACATTTAATGTAAATGTATTTTGAATGGAGTCGTATGTTGTAGTATAAGATGAAATACAATTTAAAATATCTGGTATCGAACGAGTCCATACTCCACTACTTAGTGTTCCTGCAAAAACAGAAGAACCACTAATTGCAATTGATTGAATATTGGTATAATCAGATAAACCAAAATTGACAGCAGACCAATTGTTTCCATTATCTGTAGATAAAAATATAGCAGTAGATAACATGACACCACCACTATTAGAAGTTCCAGCAAAAATATTTGTTCCATTTATTGCTAAAGAAACAATATTTGTACTTGTAATCCCTGTATTCATGGCAGTCCAACTGCTTCCGTTATTAGTGGATAAATACACACCAGCAACAGTTCCTGCAAAAATATTAATACCATCTGAGGCAAATGTGTTTATTACATGGGCTGCAGTTGGCATACCAGTATTAGCAGCAGCCCAATTACTCCCATTATTAGTAGAGATAAATATACCACTATTTGTCCCTGCGAGAATAGTCGATCCGTTACAAAATATTGCACGAATTAAGGTGTCGGTGAGTCCTGTATTCACTGCTGTCCAATTACCTCCATTATTGGTAGATAAAAACACACCATGATCGGTACCTACAAAAACAGAAGACCCGCCAATGGCAACTGAATAAACATTAGTAGTAGTCAATCCGCTATTCATAACAGTCCAACTGTTTCCACTGTTGCTTGAAAAGTACACACCACCAGCACTACCACAAATTCCTGCAAAAATGTTTGTACCATTCACAGCAAAAGAACGCACCCCATTACTTATCAAGGGTGGCAAACCTGTATTTGAAGTATTCCAATTATTCCCATTATTAGTAGTCAAATCAACTTCATTTAATGAAGTTGCGGCTAAAATGTTTGTTCCACTTATGGCTAATGCGCTGATGTTTGTATTTTTTAGCCCTGTATTTACAGATGTCCAATTGCTTCCATTATTTGCGGATAAAAATATTCCACCTCCTGCATTACTTCCTGATCCTGTTCCCGCAAAAATGTTAGAACCATTAACAAGTAATGATGTAACATATGGGCAGGTTAACCCTGTATTTACAATTGACCAAGTACCTCCATTATTCGTGGATAAAAACACACCCGAACCAGTACCTACAAAAATATTTGCTCCATTTATGGCTAAAGAAGTAATATAATATGGTAACCCAGAATTGGTAGTCGTCCAGGTGCTTCCATTATTTGTGGATAAACAAACACCTCCACCTACAGTACCTGCAAAGATGGTTGTTCCGCTTATCGCTAATGCATTAACCCAATTGGTTGACAACCCACTATTCACGGCTGTCCAACTGTTGCCATTATTGGTAGATAAAAACACACCTCCAGGATAAGTTGCTGCAAAAATATTTGTTCCACTTATCGCAATTGAATTAATTTGAGCGTTTAGTGGCAGTCCTGTACTCACATTTGACCAACTGTTTCCATTATTGGTGGATAAGAAAATCCCTCCAGAGTAACCGCTAACAAAAATATTTGCACCACTTATAGCGATTGATTTAATGGAAGTAATGGTCAACCCATTATTCACCGAAATCCAACTACCACCATTATTTGTTGATAAAAACAAACCATGGTTCATCGATCCTGCAAAAATATTCGTTCCATCAGAAGCAATGGCATAAATATTCAAATCTGTAAGTCCATTATTTACCGGTGCCCATGTATTTCCATTATTAGAAGATAAATATACACCTTGTAAAGTTCCAATAAATAGGTCTGTCCCATTTGCTGTCATACAATTTACATTGCCTCCATAAGGACCATTAGTTTGCTGCCACTGTGCGTTTGCAAAACTCACACACAAAACAAGTGTTACAATTATTAGTATTTTTTTCATGTTATTTTCTTTTAAATTCTCTGTAAAGCTACCTTTATTTTCCTGTTTCCAACAAAAAAAATCCCGCTCTTTTTCAAAAGCAGGAGGTTTGATAAAATAAAGGGTGCTTACTTTTTCCCCCACATTTGTTTCCTAATTTTATCCGTTTTAAAAGCAAGTTCGAATGGACTGCTTATGGGCAAGGGCAGCAGGTAATCAGTTGCTGATGGGGTATTAACAATGCTAATTGTTTTTATACCTATAGCAGGTACATTGGTCGGTTTTGTTTCTTTTCATTTGTTTTTTATAAAAAGGTTCCGCCCCGGCATAAGGCGGAACCTTTATAATTAAACAATCACTATCGAAAACGGCCTGCTGTCCGGCCCAGCCTCGTGGGTAGGACTTAGGTAATAACATATTACCCATAAGCGTTTTCCTTCTTTATCCCCCACAGAAAGGATTTCGAAAACAGTGGAACCTTCCGGCTCCTGCCTTCTGTAATCCTCTGCCACTGGAGGAACAGCATCAGCCCCTGTATAGGCTGTTTTGTACCCTATCGATTCCACATCTTTTGGTTTTCCTTTTTTGCCAATCCGGTTAGGGTCCATGGCAAAAATTTTGGTTGTTAAATGTGTGTTCGAAACCAATGTAATGGTTGGTGCAAAATCTTTTGCAGGCACATTGCTTCTCGGCTTTTTAGGTCTTGCAATTCCCAGGTTTACATAGTCCACCCCCGAAAGCTCGATGGATGGATTCGACTTGATTTGAGTTTTTACACCTTCGGTGATGGCATGGTCGGTAATATATAAGACATTGATATCTCCAATGCTTATATTATTATGAAAATTAGGGTTCGTGTAGTCGTCAAAGACGAGCAGCCAGGCCGTAAAAAGGCCAACAATCTCATCTTTTTGGTCCGAAGAAATTCCTAACGCAAGGAAGTTAGTTGATATATATGCCGAAAAGGCTTTAAAAAAGAAATGGTAGTCTAAAATTGTTTTTGATAATTCCATTGTACTATAATTTAGGTGTTATTATTATTTTTTTAGTGTTAATTTTTTGATGTTCCGGAAACCAATTGATGGGTGCGGGAACAGGTTTTTTTACTGTTTTCTGTAGTTTTTCTTCTTTGTTTGGGTATTGGTCATTAGCCTGTTGTTTTTATAAGTTGTTAGTTATTAATAAATTAGTTGTTACTGTTCATCTCTTCCACGTCCTTTTATAGCATTTCCCCTTACTTCTTCATCCCATCGGGATGTGACGAGAAAACATCGGGATAGGATGAAAAAAAATCGGGATGAAAATTAAAATCATCCGCATGAGATGTAAAACCTTAGGAACAAAAATCAAAATCATTGGGACGATATGCGATACCTTCGGAACGAAATTGAAAACCATCGGAGCGAGAAGTAATGTCGAGTCAGTTAACATTACCTCTCAGGTGGATAAGACGTCATCTCATTCACTTAACTTTACCTCTCATCGGGATGAGATGAGCTCTCACGTGGATTTGTTGCTAAATCAGCCACTTTTGGCTTTTTTGTGTAATTATTCAATGAACTTTGTTAGCGGCATCAAAGCTACGTGGAAGGTTTTACATACAAACTATGGTATTCCATAAGTGGGAAAATCTAGCGATAAGTGGGAAAATTAACGGAAAGTGGAAACTAAAAACTGTTTAATCATTATGTCAAAGGCTTGTTTCTTTCGTTTGGATATGTCCAGGTCTTTGTTATCTATCATTATTACAACGCCATTAATAGTATTATCTATATAATGTGAAATATATTTCATATTGACAATATGCCCTGCGTGTATATTCATAAACTGGTGGGAAGGTAATTTGCTAACAAACCAACTTATTGTGTTCTTGGTCACATATTCTTTTTTATTTAATAAAGTGGTTAAAGTGTAGTCTCCTCTTTTTTTAATGTGGACTATTTGATTAAAAAACACTTTAACAGATTTAGTTCCTTCTTTCAGATAAATAAAATCAATCCATTCCACACCCGCTTTCTCTTCCAATACTTTTTCAATATACAAGTTCGAAATTACCAGCCCAATTTCTTTTTTATTTATTTTCTCCTGGTATTTTTTAATAATATCAGCAGGTACAGCAAAGATTTCTTTACCGTTTAGAATCTCTAACCGACCTTCAATCGGTATTGTTTCCTCATCATTTTCGGTGATAAGTGAAAGAGCAAGTGCGAGTTTAAACAGAGGAGCATCCATTTAATTTCATTTTTAAAAGTGTTATCTAAAAGTCAGGACAAAGTAAAATAATTTCTGAAAAATAAAAGGGGCAGTTTGAGAGTTTGGTCGTTTTGGGCACTTAAGCGGTCGTTTTTGCATTTAAATGGTAAAAGAGGGAAGCTTTTTTCCGACTTTTTTTCCATCAGGTACTTTATAAATTCCCTTGGAAAATGAACTGAAATTAATTTCCGATTTTGAATTTCGGCCTGCAGTAACCTACCTGTTTTTTATAGAGTTTAATCTTTTTACTCCTATCAGCTGGTCGTAAAAAGTACCTACGGGGTGGTGGTACACATATATGGTGTAATCGTTTTCGGTTTCCTGGTGCATGCCTTCTATAAATGTTTGGTCGGGTGCGGGTTCGTTGTTATAAATAAACATGTACTCGTAATTATAATAGCCTTGTTTTAAATACAAGGTACATTCGTATCCAAACCGTTTGGGGTTAAATTTCATTTCGTTTTCGGGCAAATATTTCCAATCGTTAAAAGCGCCTGCTACATATAATTTTCCATCGGAAATGGCATTGTCGAAAGGAATAAAAAAGGTGACAGAGCAGTAATCGGCTTCCACATTGCTGTACGTTCCTTCCTGTATTTTTACAATATAGTTTCCGTTCATGTCGGGAGCGGAGGAGTATCTTTTAAAAGATCTTTTTTCGTCAGGCTGCAGTTCTACATGAACGCCAAGCGTGTCTTTATAGATATTCCGGATGCGTTCGGAATGGTAACGAATGCTCTTGATATCAAAAACCCGAAACTCGCTTCCTCCATCAAACACGTTTACATCGTCATAATCGTACACCAGTTCATCATCTTTTACAAACAGCGGTTTGAGGTTTGTTTTTGCATTGTCCCATCTGTTGTTTTGGGTAATCACTACTTTCAAATCCTGGTAAGGGTCGGTAATGGCGTATTCGGTATGAAATATGGAGAAATCAATTTCCTGTTTAAAGGTCCGGTATTCTATAATACTTGCGGGTTTCACTCTCGCTTCCACCGAAACTTTATTTTGAAAAACCATGAAACGTTTGGTCAATACCAGGTTGTCGGGCTTGCTATCCTGGTACACTTTCAATATGTAATTTCCCGATTTGGTTATCTTCATGTTGTCGTTCGGAAAACTAACGCTGTAATGCGTAAAGCTTTGAATAGTGTTTATGGAATATTTATAATCGATAATGACATTGTCAGGAAAGCCATCGATGTAATCGGAAGTGCTTAAGTCATCGGGTTTCCAATCGGAAGTGCAATGAATGAGGGTGTACATGTAGTTTTTATTGTCGGCATCCAAATCATCAAAACTGAGTATTAATTTTTCGTCCGACTCGAGACTTAATATAGGTTGAGATAATTCAAAACTTACATCATGAAGTTGAACGGTTCGTATATAAGGTTTGTAAATAAAATCATCGCAAAGCATTCCGTTGGTTATGCGGGCAGTGGTGTCAATCAAATCGGCCCATCTTCTTTTTTTCTTAGTTTGAGAAAAAGAAGTGAGCGAACTAAAAACAAGAATACAAAGCAGGAAAAAAGAAAAAATCTGTTTTGATTTCCACCTTCCTTTTTTCTTTGTTGCTTTAAATAAAGGACAAACTATTTTTGCAGTATGCTCCATCATTTGTTTTTCTGCTCCAGTTTAGTATCTCTTATTTCATAAAAATCAGCATCCGCTTTTGAATCTAAAAAGGTATGTGCCAGGTACCAGATATTATTGGTGGCAATAATATTGTTTACCTGCGAATCGGAGTATTCCGAATTGGTTTCATTTATAGGAGAATCCTGGAGTCCTCCGCGAAAAGCAATGATGACAATGGCCGGAACTAAAATAATCTGGACAAGTCGCATTTTGTTATTCTCTATCGGGTAAGAGAAATTAGTAATGTACCTGCGATAAAATTTTATTCCCACATAAGCAAATACTCCCGAAGCGCAAATAAGCAACAATACCGACCAGAGTGAAATAAAAGTCAGGGATTCTTTGGGAGAAAGGAAATATTTTAATGCGCGCATTCCAAGCAGGGTTCCCCATTCGCCATATATTTTTAAATTAATAACACTTAACAAAGCAACTAAGCTGATGAGTGTAAAATTAAAAGTAAGGTTAAGAACATGTATGAGCCTGTTTTTATAATACTGCTGAAACACCCATAGAATAAAAGGAATAATGATGGCACCGGTGGCGGCAGATAAATCTAAACGCAAGCCATACAGAAAACTTAATCCTGTTTCGGAATGCTGTCCGTCAAGAATTCGGGTATGATGATAAATAATAAATGATAGCCTGAAAAGCGCAAAGTAAAGCAGCCAGAAAATAACCAGCCGGAATATAAAATGTATTTTAATTTTTGGAAACGTCATTTTTTATTCAAAATATAGATGTCCGTCACCGGTAATCTTTTTTTCTACAGAAGCAGGATTGCCGGTGCAGTGAATGTCTCCGTTCAATTCGATATAACAAAGTAAACTCGAGGTGGCATTTACATAACAGTTGCCGGTAGTGAAACTATGCACATAGGTAATATCAGTATGTAAGTTCTGACAATTTAAAAAAGAACTACCTCCAATGTCGACATCGTGTTCGTGTGTTGTTCCGCTTAAGTTTATATCACCATATCCAAAAACTCTGGAAGTAACACTATTGTTATTCACCGTTAATTCAATGTTCCCGGAGTTTTTAATCTGTATATCAAAGTTGTCCGTAGTAATGGTATTCAGGCCTTTTATATCTCCTGTGCCATCAGAGGTGATGTATTTTATAGAAGGCATTTGTATGTATACATTTAGAGGTTTGTCATAACTTCTGGTCCAGTTGCAACGGTTTTTATTAGTGATTACTAATTCGCCATCATTCACTTCTGTTCCTATCAGCCAGCCAACATTTTTTCCGGCTTCCACTTCCACATCAAATTCCGGGCCCTGAGTAATAAAAACATTTACATTGTCTTTCAAATATATCCTGTCGAAATCTTTTACCCATCGTTTGGAGGTTTCAATAGTTCCGGTTCGTTTAATGCAATCGCATGCATTATCTTTTTTGCAGGAAGAAATAAAAATTATACATATAAATAATGAAATAATCTTTAGCAGTGTTAATTGTCTCATTTTATTAATTGTTTACTTTGTATTATTCTACAACTGGTATCCTATTCCCCATTCAAAATAATCAGCAACGGCCCAATGCGTAATTAATGTTACGTTAGCAATCAGATGTTTGGTCACCATGTATCTTAATCCTACCCGGTGAAAAAATCTTCCATCATAATTTCTGTTATCATATAAATATACTCCAAAATCTACAGGCACAGAAATACGGTGCATATTAAAAGAGTAGCAGAATTTTACACCAGCCCTAAGCAGGTTGGCATTTGAAAAACTCAGGGAATCATCACCCAATAATTTTTTTAATGAATTGTTATACGACATTTCCAAACCTCCACCTATTTTATTTTTGTAATTGGAATTATGATAAAAATTCACCATCAATCCGTAAGCTGTGTAACGTTGAGTTCCGGGAGGCATCATTTCTTTAATACCTACCACCCCGATTATTTGCGGATGCCATTCCTTTTTGGCTTTTGCAATAGAATCTTTTTTTAGTTGCAAATTTTTATTTCCGAATACATAACCAACACCTAAATTTATGGATGCCATATTTAAACCTAAGTTGGGAGTGGTAATTGCTCCATTAGAAGCATGGCTAAGACCAACGCCTGCTTCCAATCTCCATGACTTTGAAAGCATGATACCGGTGTTTAATCGTAAATTTACAAACCCATTAAAGTGCGAGCCAATAGCATTGTTCTGATGATTGGTTAGCCTGTCGAAAGGTTTGGTGATGTATGCCAGGCCTAATCCCAGGCGCAGGTTCAGGCTCATTTTTTTGTTTAGTTTATTTAAGCGAATGTTGGTATAAGGATAGATGGCCTCCAAAGTTCCCAGTTGCTGGGGGTTGCCCAGATCGAAATGCAAAGCACAAATACCTATTTCAGGATATTTATGAATTTGTTGCCAGGGTTTGCTTCCATCCGTTCTGAAAACATAATTTAATTCTCCCCCGAAAATATGTCCTTTGATTAATTGAGTCATATTATGACGGTGGGCTATAATATAACCAACATGCCCATTAGCAGAAAGAATAAAATCATGGTTAGGGGAGTCTTGCGCCTGCAATACTGCAGAAACAGGAAACAAAAGGATTATCAGGAAAACTTTAAAATAGTTATGGACTTTATACATTAAAAAGAAATTGTTGTTTGCTTTTTTTGAAAAGGCGTACAAAATTATTAAAATAATTGGCTTACACCATAGTTGTTATAAACTCAATACCCCTACCTTTGTATTATAAAATAGAACTATATGAAAGAAAAGCTGGAAGCATTTGAACGATTGCTGATAATAATGGATGAATTGCGGGAGCAATGCCCGTGGGATAAAAAGCAAACCATTGAAAGTCTGCGACATTTAACCATTGAAGAAACCTACGAACTTGCAGACGCAATCATAGATAAAGATATGCCTAATATCAAAAAGGAATTGGGCGATATTTTACTACATATTGTTTTTTATGCCCGTATTGCTTCTGAAACCAATGAGTTTACGATTACCGATGTTATCAATTCGTTATGCGATAAGTTAATTCATCGCCACCCTCATATTTACGGAGATGTAAAAGTAAATAACGAAGAAGATGTGAAACAAAACTGGGAAAAACTGAAGCTAAAGGAAGGAAACAAATCCGTATTGGGTGGTGTTCCGGTTTCGTTGCCCTCTTTAATAAAAGCTTCACGTATCCAGGAAAAGGCGCGTGCTGTGGGTTTTGATTGGGAAAATCCGGGACAGGTATGGGAAAAAGTGCAGGAAGAAATAAATGAATTGCGACATGAAATAGATTCTGGAGCTCCATTAGAAAAGGTGGAGGATGAGTTTGGTGATGTGCTGTTTTCTTTAATTAATTATGCAAGGTTTGTAAATATTAGTCCGGAAGATGCGTTGGAGAAAACGAATAAGAAGTTTATCAAACGGTTTCAATACCTGGAGGCAGGTGCTGCAAAAGCAGGAAAACAGTTAAGCGATATGACCCTTGCAGAAATGGATGTGTATTGGAATGAAGCAAAAAAATTATAAATGAATTTTCTCTCCCACCTTTATTTAGCAGGCAATTCAGAAGGTTTAATTATCGGGAATTTTATTGCAGATTCGGTAAAGGGAAGCAGTTATAAAGATTTTTCAAAAGAAATTCAACAAGGTATTGTATTGCATCGAAAGATAGATGCTTTCACCGATTCTCACCCAATAGTGGAGCTTAGCAAACAAAGACTAAGGGAGAAATACCGGAAGTATGCTGGTGTTATTGTAGATATTTATTATGACCATTATTTAGCAATTAACTGGGATAAGTATTCGGATGTCGAGTTAAAAACATTTGTAGAGAACGTATATTCAATAATAAAAGAGAACCATTCCATACTTCCTTTAAAATCGGTTCAATTTACCAGGTATATGCTGGAGCACAATATTCTTTTGAACTACTCGAAACTGGAGGGAATAGAAAAAGTTCTTTATGGAATGTCGAGGAGAGCGAAATTTCAATCGAATATGGAACATGCCATACATGATTTGAAAGAACATTTTACTTTGTTTGAAAATGAATTTGCAATTTTCTTTCCGGAACTGCAGCAATATGTAAACGATGAAATTACAAACTCATTAATTCCCTGAGTCGGGCTGCCTGCCTGCGCGAAAGTTCTATTCTTTCACCACCTTTTAATGTAACCATTAATCCCCCGCTGAACCAGTTTTCAATTCCTTCTACCCATTTTAAATTGATAATAAATTTTCTGCTCGCCCTGAAAAATGTCCGGTTGTCCAAACGTTCTTCGAGGTTATTTAATGAACGTAAAATTAAGGGGTGGTTTTTTTCAAAATGTACCCTTACATAATTTCCTTCCGATTCTAAAAGCCTTACATCGCTCAACTTTACAAACCAGCACTTATCACCGTCTTTTACAAATACCTGGTCTTTATCAGACAGGAGGTAAGTAGGAGGGGTGGTTTCCATTTTATCCAACACTTCTTTATTCAAAATCTTTTTAACTGATTCGGCAAGGCGTGTTGTTTGTATAGGTTTCAATAAATAGTCCAATGCATTCACTTCAAACGCACGAATGGCATATTCATCAAAAGCAGTGACAAAAACCACATCCGGCACACCGCTGATTTCTTCCAGCAGTTCAAACCCGTTTTTGCCCGGCATCTGAATATCCAGGAATATCACATCGGGATTTAATTGTTCAATCATTTCTACTGCCTGCTCAGCATTTGCAGCTTCTCCCACTATTTGAATTTCAGGATAAGTGGCCAATAAATTTTTCAGTTCCTGGCGAGCCAGGCGTTCGTCATCAATTATTAGTGCTTTCATAACTTATTACGTTTTTAGGAATTAATAATTCGGTTAATACATATTTTGAATCTTGATTTTTAATTTTCAGAGTGGCGCCATTTCCATACAATAAATGTAATCGTTGAACGGTGTTCTTTATTCCAAAACCACTTTCGCTTTCGGTACTCTCTTTTAACTGGCCGCTATTACGAATAGAAATAAGCAGGTTTCCCTTGTCCACTTTTGTAATCAGTTCCAGAAGTCCACCTTCGGTAAGTTTTGAAATACCATGTTTAATTCCATTCTCCACCAAGGTTTGAATCATTAAAGGAGGAACTTCAAATTCGGAACTCTTAACATCTATCTGCATGCTGATTTTTAATCGTTCTTCGTATCGAACTGATTCCAGGGCCAGGTAGTCATTCACTATTTTTAATTCTTCATCAAAAGCTATGACCTTATTTTTTCCCATTTGTAAGGTGTTCCGCAATAGATTGGAAAGTTGGGTGATTGCTTCTTTTGATTTAACCGGGTTTTCGTCCACCAATGCTCTTATGCTGTTCATGGCATTAAACATAAAGTGAGGGTTAAGCTGAGATTTGAGTTTGTTTAATTCTATTTCATTAATGGAAGCCTGCCATTTAAAGTTTTCAATCTCTGCCTTTTTATAGTTTTGAATAAAGTGGAACAGAAAATAAATAAGGGACCAAAAGAAATATACAAAAGACAGATTGATAATGGCGGAAGCAACAATAATGGTATTAAAATGCCTGTTGCCGGCAATGTTTAAAAGCGATTCTACTCCATATTGTCCATAATCGTGCAGGGAAGCAAAAAAGACACTGGCAAAAATAACAAGAGGGATAACTAATAAGGTGTTCAGGCGCAACCAGCCAAACTGAATAATTAAATTGCGATAAATATGAGAGATAATAACACCAAAAACAAACTGGATGAATTGGCTTTCTGCGAAGCTAACATTAAATTTCCCATCCAGTTTTGCAAACACACACTGGAACAAAACAAAAATCAACCAACCGCCAAGCTGACATATCCAATAGAGTTTTTTTTTTGTCATTTATTGAGAATAAATAAGGGAATGGCTGCTACGGACCATTCCCTCTTGTGAAATAAAATTAAATACACTAACCATGCATTAAAAAAAATTTCAATACAAAATTACTCTTTGCTCCTTATTGAATTTTAAAAATTACATGAATGGTAAAATACCATTACTAAAGGAGATTTATGCGGTTTCGTGAACTGTTATTTTTTCAATTACATCTCCCTGGCGCAACTGGTCAACGACTTCTATTCCTTTTACCACTTTGCCAAAGCAAGTATGGTTTCTATCCAGATGTGCGGTATTATCACGGCTTAAAACAATAAAGAATTGCGACCCTCCGGTATCTCTTCCGGCATGTGCCATGGATAGTACTCCTTTATCGTGGTATTGATTTTCCCCGGTTAATTCACATTTTATTTTATAACCCGGACCACCAGAGCCGGTACCATTCGGACAACCACCCTGTACCACAAAGTCAGGTATAACTCTGTGAAAGTTTAATCCGTTATAAAATCCTTTATTTGCTAAATCGCAAAAGTTTTTTACTGTATTGGGAGCATCTTTTTCATAAAACTCCACCTCCATTATGCCTTTGGCGGTTACTATTTCTGCAGTTTTCATATTAATTATTTCTGTTATATATTTATTGTAAAAATCTTATTTACCGTGGCAGTTTTTATACTTTTTACCACTTCCGCATGGGCAAGGATCGTTACGTCCTATTTTTTGTTCTACTCTTACCGGTTGTGATTTTGGTTTTTGTGCTTCAGGCTCTTCACCTCCACCTATTTCTGTTCTGTTGGTTTGTGTTTGAGGTTGGCGTTGCGGAGCCTGCACTCGTGCCTGTTGAATAGGCGGTTGGTTTTCGTTAGGTAAATTAGCACGCATTAAAAAAGAAACAATTTCTTTATTTACTTCGCTTACCATTCGTTTAAACAATTCAAAAGACTCAAACTTGTAAATCAACAAAGGATCTTTTTGCTCGTACACTGCATTTTGAACAGACTGCTTCAACTCGTCCATTTCACGTAAATGTTCTTTCCATGAATCATCAATCATGGAGAGCGTAGTTCCTTTTTCCAGACCTAATACCAACTCACGGCCGCTTGTTTCATAAGCACGCTTTAAATTTACCACTACCTGTAATGTTTTTATCCCATCGCTCATAGGGGTAACAATATTTTGATATTGTTGCGATTGGTTTTCGTAAACGTGTTTTATTGTTGGTAAAGAAGAACTTGCAATAAAATCATTTTTATGAGTATAGTTGGTTTCTGCCTGGTGATATAATTTCTCTATTACCTCCTGTGCATTTAGGCTTTCAAAATCATTTTCATTAACAGGAGATTCAATAGAAAGAACGCGAAGTACTTCCATGTTGTAACCTTCAAAATCCTTCACATCGTGATATTCATTCACAATAGTTTCACAGGTATCATAAATGGAATTGGCAACATCAATTGCCAATCGCTCTCCAAATAAGGCATGCCTGCGTTTTTTATAAATCACTTCCCGTTGACTGTTCATTACGTCATCGTATTCAATCAAACGCTTACGGGTACCAAAGTTATTCTCTTCCACTTTCTTCTGAGCACGTTCAATGGACTTTGTAATCATGGAATGCTGAATTACTTCACCTTCCTGAATACCCATTCTGTCCATCAGTTTGGCAATACGTTCCGAACCAAACATTCGCATCAAATCATCTTCAAGCGATGCAAAAAACTGGGAAGAACCCGGGTCACCCTGACGACCAGCACGACCACGCAACTGCCTGTCCACACGTCTTGATTCGTGACGCTCGGTACCAATGATTGCCAGACCTCCTGCTTCTTTTACTCCTGCCCCTAATTTAATATCCGTACCACGACCTGCCATGTTGGTTGCAATAGTCACTGTTCCTGCCTGTCCTGCTTCCTGAACTATTTCTGCTTCGCGCTGATGCTGTTTTGCATTTAATACATTGTGTTTGATACCACGTAATTTCAACATCCGGCTTAATAATTCCGAAATCTCTACGGATGTAGTTCCAACCAATATTGGTCTTCCGGCTTTTACACATTTTTCTACCTCTTCAATTACGGCATTGTATTTTTCACGTTTTGTTTTGTAAACCAAATCTTCCGAATCAATACGGGCTATTGGTCTGTTGGTAGGTATTACCACCACATCCAGTTTGTAAATATCCCAGAATTCCCCCGCTTCTGTTTCAGCTGTTCCGGTCATACCGGCCAGTTTGCTGTACATACGGAAATAATTTTGCAAGGTAACCGTTGCATACGTTTGAGTAGCGTCCTCTACTTTCACATTTTCTTTCGCCTCTATTGCCTGGTGCAAACCATCGGAATACCTTCTGCCTTCCATAATACGACCGGTTTGCTCATCCACAATCTTAACTTTCCCGTCCATAATTACATACTCCACATCTTTTTCGAATAAGGTGTATGCTTTTAATAATTGGTTAATGGTATGCACCCGTTCGGACTTAATGGAATAGTCGCGAATGAGCTCTTCTTTCTGTTTTACCTTTTCTTCCAATGAAAGTCCAGATTTTTCAAGAGTAGCTATTTCACTGCCAATATCAGGAAGAAGAAAGAACCTAGCATCTTCAGAAGAAGTAGAAATCAATTCAATCCCTTTTTCAGAAAGTTCTATGGTGTTGTGTTTCTCATCAATCACAAAAAACAATTCAGCATCTACTTTATGCATTTCCCTTGATTGGTCCTGCATGTAATGGTTTTCAGTCTTTTGTAAAATCACTCTCACACCGGGCTCACTCAAAAACTTAATCAATGCTTTGTTTTTTGGTAATCCCCTGTAAGCACGAAGCAAGGCCATTCCACCTTCTCCTTCTTTTTCTCCGGTTTTACCTTCGGCTATTAATCTTTTAGCATCCGTTAAAGCAATATTTACATAAGCTCTCTGCGCATTTACGAGTTTCTCTATTCTTGGTTTTAAAGGCGCAAATTCCTGGTTATCTCCTTTAGGAGTTGGACCCGAAATAATTAAAGGAGTACGTGCATCATCTATCAATACACTGTCCACCTCATCCACAATGGCATAATTATGTTTACGTTGCACCAAATCTTCCGGGCTACGAGCCATGTTGTCACGTAAATAATCGAACCCAAATTCATTGTTGGTTCCAAAAGTTATATCAGCAAGGTAGGCTTGTCTGCGTTCTTCTGAATTAGGATCAGTATCATCAATGCAATCAACTGTTAATCCATGAAATTCGAACAAAGGTCCGTTCCACTGGGAGTCACGTCTTGCCAAATAATTATTTACCGTTACCACGTGAACGCCCAATCCGGTTAAAGCATTCAGATAAACAGGCAAAGTACCCACTAAGGTTTTTCCTTCACCTGTTCCCATTTCAGAAATCTTACCCTGGTGCAAAACAATACCACCTATCAACTGCACATCGTAATGCATCATGTCCCAGGTCACTTCTATCCCTGCCGCGTCCCAGGTGTTTTTCCAATAGGCTTTATCTCCTTTTATTTCTATTGATGTTCTTTCAGCAGCCAGGTCTTTGTCCATCTGAGAAGCAGTAACCTCAATAACTTGGTTTTCTTTGAATCGTCTTGCTGTTTCTTTCATTACAGCAAAAGCTTCAGGTAAAATTTCCGCTAATACCTCTTTATTGTTATCGATAATTGTTTTTTCCAGTTCATCAATTTCTTCGTAAAGCTTTTCCTTTACTTCCACGTCCATTGACAGGTCACCATCAATCTTACTTTTAATCTCGTCAATTTGTTTCTTTTCTTTTGATGAAAAGTCAACAATCCGCTTTTTAAATTCAGTGGTTTTATCACGCAACTGGTCGTTAGATAACTTGGCTAGTTTAGGAAACTCCTCCAATATTTTATTAACTATGGGTTGTATTTCTTTTAAATCTCTATCTGACTTTGTTCCAAATAATTTGGAAACACTTTTTGTAAAAAAATCTAACATTCTAAGTATTTGGTTTTAATTAAAGGATTGCAAAAATAGTGAAATTTTAGTTTTAATATTCATAAATTATTGGTTGTTCAAAACGCCCGAAAATAAAGAGAAACAGCATTATTGTAAAGCAATAAAAATTTGGCGCAATTAGTCAAAAGGTATTCCTTTTGTAATAAGTATGACAAATTAACAGGCCTTTTACTCAAAATATTACTTCTCTTCCTTCTTTTCTTTAGGAACAATGGTATAATGAACAACAATATTGTTTTGTGACGAATCGGAAGTAGTGCCTTTGTTATCATCAGGTTCTTCCAAATTAATAATCGGATTTTCGGAATCTTCCCCATCATACGAAACATCAATTGCTTCATTTTCCTCGTCATCTCCCAAATCATATTTGCGGGCAACCGGCCCCTCTTTTCGAAAATGATAAGCAGTAACGAGCCCGGCTAAAGAACCCATTAAATGGGATTCCCAGGAAATACCTTTTGTAAGGGGCAAAATGCCATACATGGTTCCGCCATATAAAAAGGCCACAAACAAGGAAATGGCAAGCAGGCGGGTATCTTTTCGGAATGCACCGCTAAAAAACAGAAATGTGAGAAAACCATAAACCAGTCCGCTGGCACCTATATGATAAGCATCCCGGGCTGCTACCCAAACCCAAATACCTGTCATAATATATACCCAAAAGAATACCTGGAAAGCAATAGGTCGATAAAAATAAAACATAACGCTACCTAATATAAGTAAAGGAACGCTATTGGAAAAAAGATGGCCTGCATCTCCATGAATTAAAGGTGATGTAAGTATTCCCATTAATCCATGGGTGGTGCGCGGGTATAAACCATACCATCCTAATTCCACATGCGATACCTGTTCAAAAAGGCGAATGCTCCAAAGTATGGCTATAAAAAGCGAAGGGTAAAGAATACTGAAAAATAATTTGGATGTAGTATTTCGCATAAAGCTAAACTAATGGATAATTTTAAGCGCACGGAATTTCAATGTTTGTACCAAATCATGGAAGCATGACGATTAGTCAGCAAAAAATGAACCAACCACTTGCTCTGAAACTTACATTTATCTGATTTGTATAGGAAATGTGTTTTCCTTTTCTTTATTTCGCAGTCTGTTTAATAACCGATTTATAAATTATGAGCAAACACCTATATATATTAAGTATCATTCTTTTCTCTGCCTGTCATCACAAAGAAATGGCAAAAACCACCGATGCAGTAAAAACCACCAATGTGGCTAACCCTGTTTCGGCAACAAAGGAAGTAACCATTGACCCAAGTGCTGATATGGCTGCTACCGGTGCAATGTATCAGAATACCGGTTTTGAAATAAAAGGAGATACACTTGTATTAACTGTTCAATATTCGGGCGGATGCAAGGAGCATAACTGGGAATTGGTTTCTAACGGCATGTATGCAAAATCGTTGCCTCCTCAAATTTCCGTTTGTTTGAAACACACCAATAATGGCGATGCCTGCCGTGAATTGAAAATTCAGGAATTGAAATTTAATATTTCAAAGTTAAAAAATCCATCAGGCAAAACAGTGGTGGTGAAAATGGGCGAGAATAGTGCCCGATACAGTTATAATTAAACAAAATAATAAACTAATATATACTATGAAAAAAACCACTACAATTATTTTATCAGCTTTCTTGCTTTGTTCCACATTGGTAAAAGCGCAGGAAAACCCGGGGATTGAACCTTACTCTTTCAGTCATGAGGTTGCAGGAACTGTTCCTACTTTAACCATGCCTTACCGCGATTTTGCCAAGGACATTAAAGCGGCAGAAGAATTTGAAAAGAACGGAAATTATCCCCGCATTGCTTTTCACTTTGATGTAAATAAAACCATGTTGAATTCCGGAGTTTGGACAGACTTAACAAACGGTGATCGCATCTGGAGACTGAACCTTAAATCGGATGGAGCCATAGGTACAGCTTTGTTTTTCAATGATTTTTTTATTCCTCAGGGAGCCATGATGCATGTTTATTCTCCTGATCATAAATTCAAATCGGGATCATTTACTTTTCTCGACAACCAGGGAGATGGCTTGTTTTCAACTGAGTTTATGACCGGAAGCGAATGCACTATAGAATATTTTGAACCTGCCATCGTGCGTGGTCAGGGTAAAATGCAAATAACTTCATTTGCTCATCAATACCGCAGTATGGCATTGGCGCAGGATTGCGAAGTGAATATTATCTGTTCTCCAGAAGGAAACAACTGGCAGGCAGTTAAAAAAGGAGTGGTTCGCGTATATGTGGTGGAAGCTGCCGGAGCGGGATATTGTTCAGGTTCATTAATCAATAATACCAACCTGGATTGTACCCGTTATATTTTAACAGCATTCCATTGTGGAGTAAGTTCTACTACTGCTAACTTTACCCAATTCAAGTTTTATTTTAATTTTGAAGCTTCTACCTGCGGTGGTGGCGATGGTGGTATTCTAACCAACTTTTTGACCGGCTGCACCAAAACAGCAAGTTCGAATGATAATGGAGGAGATACAGGTTCCGACTTTTTACTTTTACACATGACCGCCACCAGTTCACCTTCCTGGTGGTCGGGTGTTTATTATAATGGTTGGAATCGCTCCGGAACTGCTCCTGCTAGCGGCTCCATTTGTATTCATCATCCTAACGGAGATAATAAAAAAATATCTGCCACTACTGGTACAGGTTCTTCTGTTTCCTGGGGTGGTCAGGTGGCAGCTACTCACTGGTCGGTACATTGGGGTGGAACTACCAACGGATGGGGAGTTACTGAGGGTGGATCTTCAGGTTCGCCTTTGTTCAACAGTTCTAAACAAATTATCGGAACTTTAACCGGTGGCGGCTCATATTGCAATAGTGTGCAGGCAGGAGGTCAAAACCAGCCGGATGCTTATGGTAAATTATCTCATCAATGGATATCAAATGGAACTACCTCTGTTACCCAGCTGAAGCCTTGGCTGGACCCTGCCAATACCGGAGTTACTTCCCTTCCTGGAACTTTTGCTCCTTGCACTCAAACAGGAATTGCTGATTTTGCCAATGAAAATGATGTCATTCTTTATCCTAACCCAACCAACGGAAGTTTTACAGTGTCGGTTACTTTAACTAAATTTTCGGACATTAAGTTCAGAGTGATGAATGTAATGGGACAGGAAGTGAGCAACCGGATGGTGGTAAATTCCATTGGCGGAAATTTTGAAATGGATTTGTCCGGCCAGGCCGAAGGAATTTATTTTGTAGAAATAAAAGCAAATGGAAATTCTACTGTTAAGAAAGTAACGGTGGTGCATTAAGAAAGTCCAAAGTTTTAAAGTTGCAAAGTCCAAAGTTACATAGCTAGCTTTGGACTTTGAACTTTTTAACTTTGAACTATCTTTTTATACGGCCCCAGCAACTCCTTTATCAGTTGAAGAAAATAATTTATTTGAACTTCTGTTTTTTCTTTGGGATGAGAAATGAGAGCTTCCGAAATCCAGAATTTGAGTATTAATAAAATGTGGTGAATCAAAAAATCGTTTTCTTTTTTAGAAAGTTTTTTTAGTTCCCCGTTTTTTGTCATCGCTGCAATAGTATCACCTATTATTATTTTTCTCGCCTCTTCTTCTTTTTTATTTCGTTCGGCTATTTCGGGATGGTGTGTCTGAAGATTTGCAAAACTGATGAACAGGCAGCGGTATTGCGTTTGCAATAACATATAAGATTTTAATAAAGAAAAAAAATCTTTCAGATTATTTCCTGCCTGTCCGCCTGCCTGTCCGGTAGGCAGGGTAGGCAGGTTTTCGTTTTGCCAGAGCAGATTATTTTTTTCTGAAAACTGAAAAGCAATGGCATTTGCAAGGTATTCTTTTTTGGAAAAATGACGGGTAATGTTTCCCGAATTCAAATCCATTTGATCCGCAAGCTGGCGTACCTCCACCTTATCCAGCCCATACACGTTATATAATTCGAGTGCTTTGTTGATGATTTTTTGTTTAGTTTTCATGCTGAAAAATTTTTTTTGAAAATGTTCACCTTGTGAACATTATTTTATACATTTGCTTCTGAAAATTAACAATATCAAAATAACAAATCAATTATTATAAACTAAAAACCCCTAAACACTATGGCTTATCAAGATGTAATTCAAAACCACCTTACCCAAGGAGAACTTGACGCAATCAACACAAAAATGGACGAACTGTGGGCATTGCTCAACCCGAAAGTGGTAAACCTTACCGAGCAGGAAAACGATCGGTATGGAAGTATTAATGAAAAAAACAAAGGCATTGTAAACAAGGCAAATGATTATAACAATAATCAGCCGTCCTTAAATAGCCCGGAAGTGGACTGGGTGGAGTATAAAAAAGATTACTTCGACAGGTCAGCGCTCGAAGGCATTCAGTTGAGGTTACTCGGGTATGCACGCGCATGCGAAGAAACCAAGCGCGCTCACGATTACGATAATTATCAAAACGCATTAACTGACAAAGAATATGCAGAATATAAAGCTAAAACCGGAGGAGGTGTACTTTACGAAACCAAAGCGGCAGAATACAAACAGTTTTTTACATAGACATATATATAATGTATGAAAATGCAGTCAGGCTTAAAAGCATGACTGTATTTTTTTGGTTTTTAGCGAAAAAGAGGTTTTAAACCACTATGTATAGGTTTTAAACCCCTAACAATAGGTTAAAAACCCCTACACATAGGTTTGAAACCCCTATCGAGGGGTTAAAAACCCCTAACAACAGGTTAAAAACCCCTACGGATAGGTTTTAAACCACTAGCGAGGGGTTAAAAACCCCTAACAACAGGTTTAAAACCTAATAGCAAAGGATTTCAGTAACAAAGTAATAACAAAAAGATGAAAAGAGGGAAAAAAAATTCGGATGTAATGACAATAAATGTCGGAATAATGATTGCCGAAAAAATTAAAGAACAAAAAATTTACAAAACAGATATTGCCAAAAAAATGGGCCGGCAGGAAACAGCAATGATTCCAATTTTAAAACGACCTTCAGTACAAACCTATTTGCTTTGGGAAATAAGCGAAGCAATAGGCCATAATTTTTTTCACGAAATAGCAGAAGCACTAGACGAAAAAACAAAAGACACATTGACCAACGGAAAACAAAAAGAAAAACAAAAAATAGCCGAACTGGAAAAAGAAAATGAAAAACTAAAACTGGAAGTGGAGATTTTGAAGGAGATAGTGAAGGGGAAAAATGGGGGGTGAAAATAATTTCAAATTTCAAATTTCAAAATCCTGCTCTTGAAAAGGGGGGGATTTTTTTTTGTGAAATTTGTTAGCTATTATATAAAGAGTAATTTTACAGGGAAATGAAAAAAGCGATTTCTTTATTTACTCTTTGTTTATCCTTGTTAAGTGTATTTGCCCAGCAAACCACTTTTCAAAAAGTGATAGGAGCAAACTTGGGAACCCAAGAAGGCTCTTCGATTGCAGAAACATCCGATGGGGGATTTATTATTACCGGACAATCTAATTCTCCATTTTATGCAAATGGAATTTGCCTGGTCAAAACAAATGGTAATGGCGATACATTATGGACAAAAGCCATAGTACAGGGAACTTATCAGAATTATACATATTGTATTAAACAAACATTAGATGGTGGTTATGCGATTACCGGAGCAACTAATTGTTTTAATATTAACCATCATCCTGAAATGAATTTGATGAAAACAGATTCATTAGGAAATTTTGAATGGGAAAAAACATATGAAGCTCCATATAAAAGTTGGGGTAATAGTCTTCAGCAAACCATTGATGGAGGTTATATAATAACCGGACAAGCAAATTTTGATTCTATAAATAATAATATTTTTCTTGTAAAAACAGATGCCTTTGGAGATACTTTATGGACAAGAAATTTTTGGGGTGCTTATTACAGATATAGCTCTGAAGTATGCCAAACGAGTGACCATGGTTATATAGTGGTTGGAAATAATTATAATACCAGTTTAGGTAATAACAGTGATTTAATGTTAATTAAAACAGATTCAACAGGTAATGTACTTTGGTCGAAAACCTATGGCGGTACTTCATTTGATGCTGGAACTTCCATTAAACTAACAATGGATGGAGGATACTTAATAGCAGGTATTACCGGTAGTTTTGGTGTTTATGGTTCAGATGTTTTATTAATGAAAACAGATATGAACGGGAATGTAATTTTTGCAAAAACATACGGGACTGGTTCTGAAGATTATGCACTTTCTGTTTCTATAACAACCGACCATGGATATTTTTTATGTGGATATACCTGTCCAACAGTAGCTGAAATATATGACCCTTATGCCATCAAAACAGATTCTATTGGAAACCTTGAGTGGTCTAAAACTTATGGCTATACCTATATTGACCAAACTCTATCGGGACAACAAACAACCGATGGAGGTTATGTACTTGCAGGGAATATCAGGAATTTTGCTTTTGGTGATGCCATCTATTTAATCAAAACAGATGAAAATGGAGCCACGGGGTGTTTTTGGGAACAAAATCCGGTAACTATTGTTGGAAACCCTTCCGTACCTATTACAAATCACGTTATATTTACAGGAAGCGGAGCCGTGGTACATTCCATCGCAGATTCATTAATTCACACTTCTAGGGGGAGTCAAGAACTTCCTATGTGTTATCATGCTGGCATTTCCGAAATCCAAAATCCTCAATCCGAAATCCTAATCTCCCCCAACCCTTTCACCTCCCAAGCCACTATTACTTTTAACGAACCACAAAAGAACACCACCATAAAAATAATGGATGTAATAGGTAAAGAAATAAAAACCATCAACTTTACAGGCAAACAATGTGAGATAGAAAAAGGAGAAATGAGAGCCGGGGTATATTTTATTAGAATAGAAGACGAACAGAAAAATGTGGTGAACAGGAAGATAGTTTTGCAATAAACTTTTAAAATAACAACTAAACAAAGGAGGGATTTATCGTTTAGAGAGAAAAGAAGGGTAGAATTCTACCTAAATCTTCAAATTTCGCTTGAAATCCGCCCAAAAAATTAAATTTTCCTTTAGATTTTGTCGTAAAGCTTATTTTTTTACCTTTGCGGTCTTTTCTTTAAAACTTAAATAAAATGCAAACCCGAAAAGAATACATTATTCAGTTTGTAGCCTTAAGCTTTGGGGAACATAAGTACGAGTTTAAAGTAAACGATAAGTTCTTTGAGCACCTTGATTATTCGGAGATTAAACAAGGTGATATAACAGTAAACCTTAACCTGCTGAAACAATCGTCCATGATGGTTCTTCAGTTCGATATTTCGGGAACTGTTAAAATGACTTGCGACTTATGTGCAACCGAGTTTGATTTGCCTATAGAGGGAAATTATAAACTGATAGTAAAAGTGGGCGGGGCGGATGATAATAAGGAAGATGATGATATTATTACCATAGCTGCAAACGAACATCAGTTAGACCTGGCTCAGTATATATATGAGTACATTACCTTGTCGTTACCTATCAAGCGCGAACATCCGCTGGATAAAAAGGGGAAACCTACCTGCGACAAGGAAATGCTTAAAAAGGTGAAGAAGTTTTTGATTAAAGAAGAAAAAAAAGAAGAAAACACCGACCCGAGATGGGATGGATTGAAGAATATAAAATTGAATTAGGCAATAGCCAATAGCGAATAGGAATTAGTAAACGAAAGTAAATAATAAATAAACAATAATAAATAAACAATTAAAAAATGCCACATCCAAAGCGAAAATTATCGAGATCGAGAAGAGATAGCCGAAGAGGACAGGACAAAGCTGTAGCTTCAACCATGTCAACCTGCTCTAACTGCGGAGCTCCAACCTTATACCACCGTGTGTGCGGTGAGTGCGGTTATTACAGAGGAAAACTAGCAATAGAGAAAAAAGCAGCAGTTTAGTTAATTGAGTAATTGGGGTAAGTAAGGTAATTTGGGCTATGCCTTAATTTTACTTAATTACCTCAATTGCCTGAAAACTTAATTACCCAATTACCATATATGAAGATAGGTATAGATATTATGGGCGGTGATTTCGCACCCGAAGCTCCTATTTTAGGAGCAGTTAATGCTTATAATGAATTACCCAAAGAGGTAAGAATTGTTTTAATAGGGGATAAAACCCGCATTTTAGCAGGGCTTGCACAACATAATGCAGATGCATCCAATTTTGATATAGTGGATGCCCCTGAAGTAATAGGCATGGGCGAACATCCTACCAAAGCTTTCTCACAAAAACCCAACTCCAGTATTGCAGTTGGGTTTCATCTTTTAAAAGAGGGAAAGATTGATGCTTTTGCCAGCAACGGAAATACCGGTGCAATGCTTATTGGCTGCATGTTTACCATAAAAACCATTGCCGGAATTATTCGTCCGTGTATTACCACCATTCTTCCGAAAGAACATGGAGGGGTAGGTTTAATATTAGATGTTGGTATTAATGCTGATTGTAAACCGGATGTATTATACCAGTTTGGTGTATTGGGCTCTATCCTTGCCGAATTTGTGTATGGTATAAAAAATCCTAAAGTAGGTTTATTGAATATAGGCGAAGAGCCTGAAAAAGGCAACCTGGTGGCCCAGGCAGCTCATGGTTTGATGAAAGATTCCAAAGATTTTAATTTTATCGGAAATGTGGAAGGGCGTGATGTGTTTAACGACAAGGCTGATGTAATAGTATGCGATGGGTTTACAGGCAATGTGGCATTAAAACAACAGGAAGCATTTTACGAACTGATACAAAGAAGAGGAATAAAAGATGAATATTTCGAAAGGTTCAATTATGAAATATACGGTGGAACTCCTGTATTGGGAATTAACTCCACTGTAATGATTGGTCACGGAATATCAAATGATTTTGCAGTAAAAAACATGATTTTGCTTACCAAAGATGTGGTGGAAGCAAAATTACCGGAGAAGATAAAAAACGTATTTCAATAACTATTAATAATGAAAATAACCGCTGCTATTACCGCTGTTGCGGGTTACGTACCAGAATACGTTCTTTCCAATTCTGAATTGGAAAAATTAGTTCCTACTACTTCCGAATGGATAGAAAGCAGAACCGGAATTAAGGAGCGCAGAATATTAAAGGGCGAAGGACTTGGAACATCGGATATGTGTGTGGAAGCAATTAACTTGCTTTTGAAAAAACGGGGAATTGCCGCTACCGAAATAGACATGATAATAGTGGGTACGGTTACACCTGATTTTGTGTTCCCTTCCACTTCCAATGTTATTTGTGATAAAGTAGGGGCAACCAATGCGTGGGGATATGACCTTTCGGCAGCCTGTTCAGGGTTTGTGTTCGGTCTGGTAACCGGGTCTCAGTTTATTGAAACAGGAAAATACAAAAAAGTAATAGTAGTAGGAGCTGATAAAATGTCGGCCATACTTGATTATACTGACCGTTCGACCTGCATTATTTTTGGTGATGGGGCAGGGGCAGTATTGCTTGAACCTAACACCGAAGGTTATGGAGTTGTAGATTCCATTCTTGGAGTGGACGGTTCTGGAAGAAAATACCTGCATCAAAAAGCAGGAGGTTCAGTAAAACCTCCTACACATGAAACGGTAGATGCGCGCGAACATTTTGTTTACCAGGACGGACAACCGGTTTTTAAAAGAGCGGTTGTTGGAATGGCTGATGTTTCGGCAGAAATAATGAAGAAAAATGATTTAAAATCAGAAGACATCAGCTGGTTGGTTCCTCACCAGGCAAACAAAAGAATTATTGATGTTACCGCTGAACGAATGGGATTACCTTCGGAAAAGGTAATGCTGAACATTCAGCGTTATGGAAATACCACCGCAGGAACCATTCCACTGTGTTTATGGGATTACGAAAGCCAGTTAAAAAAGGGAGATAACTTAATTATTTCTACATTTGGTGCAGGATTTACATGGGGAGCAGTTTATGTAAAATGGGCCTACTAAAAGAAACGTTGCAAAGTTAATATTCAAAAGACAATAGTTAATTTATCAAAATAACAATTTAATAAAACAGAAGATGAAACTAAACGAAATTCAGGACCTGATAAAGTTTGTTGCTAAATCAGGTGTTAGCGAGGTGGAGGTAGAAACCAAGGATATTAAAATTATTATAAAAACTCCAGCTAGCAAATCAAAAGACCTTCCTGTGGTTCAGCAGGCAGCACCGGTTCAAACTGCTGCTCCTGTGGTTCACCAGATAGCTGCGCCAGTGGCTGAAACTAAAGCACTGGAAGTAAAACCAGCAGCTGTGGCTGATGATGCTAAATATGTTACCATCAAATCTCCAATGATTGGAACATTTTATCGTTCCCCTTCGGCAGACAAACCACCGTTTGTTAATGTAGGAGACGATATTACAGCCGGACAAACTGTATGTATTATTGAAGCGATGAAGTTATTCAACGAAATAGAGTCAGACATTAAAGGGAAAATTGTAAAAGTGTTGGTGAACGATGCCACCCCGGTGGAATACGACCAGCCTTTGTTTTTAGTGGACCCTTCATAAAACAAGTCTAAAGTTCAAAGTTAGAAAGTCCAAAGTTGTGTTTAAGGTAAAACATAATTTCCGGTTAGCCAACTTTGAACTTTGGACTTTTCAACTTTAAACTGAAAAAAATATGTTCAAGAAAATATTAATAGCAAACAGAGGAGAAATTGCGTTACGTATTATACGTACGTGCAAAGAAATGGGCATACAGACAGTAGCTGTTTATTCTACTGCTGATAAAGAATCTCTTCACGTAAAATTTGCAGATGAGGCGGTTTGTATCGGACCTCCTCCCTCCAAAGAATCGTATTTAAATATTCCAAGTATAATATCTGCTGCTGAAATTACCAACTCTGATGCTATTCATCCGGGTTATGGTTTCTTGTCTGAGAACGCTAAGTTTTCAAAGATATGCCAGGAACATGATATTAAATTTATCGGGGCTTCTCCGGAAATGATAAATTCCATGGGAGACAAAGCATCTGCTAAAGCAACCATGATTGCTGCAGGTGTTCCTTGCGTTCCTGGTTCGGACGGGTTACTGGAAAGTGCTGCACAGGCAATTGAACTGGCACCTAAAGTAGGTTACCCTGTAATTATTAAAGCAACTGCCGGTGGTGGTGGAAGAGGTATGCGTATTGTCTGGAAACCGGAAGAAATGGAAGCATTGTATGATTCTGCTTTTAAAGAAGCAGAAGCGGCTTTTGGAAATGGTGCCATGTATATGGAAAAATACATTGAAGAACCTCGCCATATTGAAATTCAGATAGTAGGTGACCAATACGGAAAAGCTTGTCATTTGTCGGAAAGAGATTGTTCTATTCAAAGACGCCATCAGAAATTAATGGAAGAAACTCCTTCACCGTTTATGACAGACGAGCTGCGTGAAGCAATGGGGGCAGCTGCTATTAAAGCTGCCATGGCTGTGAAATATGAGGGAGTAGGTACGGTAGAGTTTTTGGTAGACAAACACCGTAAGTTTTATTTTATGGAAATGAATACCCGTATTCAGGTGGAACATCCTATTACCGAAGAGGTGATTAACTATGATTTAATTCGCGAACAGATATTAGTGGCAGCAGGTGTGCCTATTTCCGGTAAAAATTATTTCCCACAATTGCACGCCATCGAATGCCGGATAAATGCAGAAGACCCGTTTAATAATTTCCGTCCGTCACCAGGCAAGATTACTAACCTTCATACTCCGGGTGGACACGGTATCAGGGTAGATTCGCATATCTATTCAGGATACACCATTCCTCCTAATTACGATAGCATGGTGGCTAAACTTATTACTGTGGCTCAAACAAGGGAAGAAGCTATCGCTAAAATGCACCGGGCGCTGAGTGAATACGTTATAGAAGGTGTAAAAACCACTATTCCTTTTCACCTGAAATTAATGAAAGACGAAAACTTTATCAAAGGAAATTATACCACAAAGTTTTTAGAGGGCTTTGACTTAACCGAATAAAAATAGTAGACAATATAAACCTTCAAGGTTCTAAAAAACCTTGAAGGTTTGATACCCATTAAAATATAAACCATGAAAAAATTATTATTTGTACCACTTATCGCTTTGTTTTCAGCTTGTGGAAATAACAATCCGGAAACAAAAAACGAAACAGCAACTAAAGATACGACTCTTCAATATTTCGGTGATTCAATAACCACGGAAGGTGCTTTAGCAGCTGACCAACTTTCTACGATGATGAAAGGAAAGGATTCAATGAAAGTGAAACTTACCGGAACGATAGAGGCCGTTTGTCAGAAAAAGGGCTGTTGGATGAACATTGGTATTGGTAATAACCAATCCATGAAAGTACGTTTTAAGGATTATGCTTTTTTTGTTCCAAAAGATGCTTCCGGAAAAATGGTTTACATGGAAGGGGTAGCTAAAACAGACACCACTTCAGTAGCAGAACTGAAACACTATGCAGAAGATGGTGGAAAATCAAAAGAAGAAATCGCAAAAATTACTGAACCTGAAATAAACATTGGTTTTGAAGCAAATGGTGTTATTATCAAAAAATAAGTTTTTTGTAATAACTTTATTGCTTAGTGGTACCGTGTTGTTAACACGATGTAATAGCAACAAGGAAAGCGAAACCAAGGAAACCTCAACTACAGATACTGCCACCTGTTCGAGTAAAAAGATAAATCCTAACGGAGACAGTGAACTTGCCTTATTAATGCGCAAAATGATTCAGTCTTCGGCAAGTTTAAAAGAGTTGGTAAAACAAGGTAAGCTTCCTGATAAATTTCCTGAAGAGTTTTTAAAGATACATACAGCAAAACCTACGGATTCGGACACAAAAAAAGCCAGCTTTGATGGTTTTGCAACAAATTACTTGGATAACCTGAACACATTTTACCATTCTCCGAAGGAAGAACTAACCAAAAATTATAACGCAGTTATTAATTCATGTGTTAGTTGCCATTCAGAACATTGCCCAGGGCCTATTAAGGCAATCAAAAAATTATCTATTACTCAATACTAAGGATATTAAGATTATTTCATTTGAGAGAATAATAGTTTATAAAAATAAAAACCCCTTTATGTTTGACATAAAGGGGTTTTTATTTGATTAAAAGTAGGCTTTTATCTTATTAAACTAATTCTTCCTTTTGATTCGTACTTTTTACCGTCTTTCCCTTCTGCGGTTTGTATATATATGTACACCCCCTCTTCAGCATCTTTACCTTTTTTGTTGGTTCCATCCCATCTTCCACCTGCCTTATCACATTCAAAAACAACATTTCCCTTCATGTCGAATACCTGACCTGTCATTCTAACAATATTGTTTCCGTTAAAGGTAAACACATCGTTTAATCCATCACCATTAGGAGTAAGTTCTCTTGGAACAGCAGATAAGGAAGAATTTCCGGTAACCTCTATTTTGGCACTGTCTATTTGTGTTTTTCCTTCAGCATCGGTAGAAGTAAGAACAACAGTGTAAATACCCGGATTTTCAAAAACATGCACCGGATTAGCTCCTTTATCTTCTTTTTTACCATCATTGTATTTCCATCTGTTAACTGTACCTTTTCCTGTATTTGATAAAGTGACAATTAAAGGCACTGTTCCACCAATGGGGCTTGCAAAAATAGAAGCAACAGGTTCTCCTGAAAATGCATTTATTACAGACTGAATTTTCTTCTTGTCTTTGCTAAATGGTTGAATCACCACTTTTGTTTCCTGCATCTTTTGCTCAACCGGAACAATAGTAGTGGCAGGTTTTTGATTATCTGCAATAGTTTCCGTTGACGGCTTATCAGTTTTTACCGATTCGGGTTTAATATCTATATCTATAATCGGGCTAACGGATGGTTTTTCAACCGGGGTAACAGCACTCTTGTTCTCATTTGTAGCCGTTCCGGTATTCTTTACTGCGTTACCGGTCCAATGCATAACACCAACGGTGCCAATAACAGTAGCAACAGAAGAAACAATAGCAACAATAGTATTTGTACCAATTTTGTTGATAATGGCCTTTCCAATAAACCCTAACCCCACTCCTTTCAATCCGGTTTTAATATTTGACCAGACACTCGGACTCACTTCTGCTTCAAAATCCTCAAAGGATTTTTTAAACAAATCTTCCATACTATCTTTCTTCATAAATCTTTCTTTGTATTATAATGGTATAATTTTCTGTAAATATGTTTTTGCTCTTGAATACTGTGATTTCGATGTTCCTTCTGTAATGCCTAACATATCTCCTATTTCTTTGTGAGAATACCCTTCAATGGCATGTAAGTTAAAAACGGTTCTAAATCCCGGTGGCAATGTTTGTATAATTTTTAACAATTCCTTGGCTGCAAAACCGTCTCCTAATTGGCTTTGGTCTTCCATCACCAGGTCTAATTCATCCAAATCTGTGTTTTGTTCTAATTTTTTATTTTTTCTGAGATGAGTAAGGGCTGTATTTACTATTATTTTCCTTATCCAACCTTCCAGAGCTCCTGTACCCTTAAATGATTCTATTTTTTCAAACACATGAACAAATCCGTTTTGCAATATATCCTCTCCTTCTTCCTGGTTGTCGCAATAGCGTAAGCAAACCCCCATCATCCTTTTCGAATATTTATCGTATAACTCCTTCTGAGCAAGTGCTTTTTTCTTGATGCAACCATCAATTATTTCCTCATCAGTCATAGTGTTCTAATTATAAGACGCAATTTTGTGTCAAAAGGTTGCACTAAGGTACAATATTTATTTATTTATTAACAATATTTTCTTTTTCGGGAAAACAATAGCAATTTTGAGCAATGGCAAAAAAATACATCAACAAGAAAAAGGGAGTTAAGAAAAGCTATCTTTTCGAAGAAGTACTAAAAGTACTTTCCAAAAGCCCCAATAAGACACTGAATTATAAGCAAATTGCTGCAGAGCTGAATGTTACAGACCATGCACAGCGACTATTAATTTCCAGCATTCTGGCTGAATTAAAAAATAACGACACTGTTTCGGAGCCCGAAAGAGGGAAGTTTAAAATAAAATCAATTGAAAGATTTATTTCCGGAAAGGTGGATATGACCGCCTCGGGAATTGCTTATATTGTTTCAGAGGAAAGCGAGGACGATATTTTAGTAAATCCCCGAAAAACCCTCAATGCCTTGCATGGAGACATGGTAAAAGTCAGATTGTTTCCTAAACAAAAAGGCAAACAAGAGGGAGAAATTATAGAGGTAATTCAACGTTCAAAAACAGAATTTGTGGGGACAATACAGCTTTCGCAGCGATTTGCCTTTCTTGTTCCAAGCAGTAACAAAATACATGTGGATATTTTTATTCCTCTGGAAAAGCTAAATGGAGCAAAGGATGGTCAGAAGGCAATTGCGAGAATTACAGAATGGCCTAAAAATGGGGTTAATCCAATAGGTGAAATTAAAGAAGTGTTGGGTAATGTGGGAGAAAACAACACCGAAATGCATGCAATACTTGCAGAGTATGGATTGCCCTATGAATTTCCAAAAGATGTAGAACGGGCCGCAGACCTGATTCCGGTTAAAATTACAGAAGAAGAAATAAGCAAAAGGCGGGATTTTAGGAAAATTACCACATTTACCATTGACCCGGTGGATGCTAAAGATTTTGATGATGCACTTTCCATTCAAAAATTAAAAAATGGAAACTGTGAAATAGGTGTTCACATTGCAGATGTGAGTCATTATGTAAAGCCCGATTCAATTATTGATACTGAAGCCATATCAAGAGCTACATCGGTTTACCTTGTGGATAGAGTGGTTCCTATGCTTCCTGAAGTATTGTCTAATAATGTTTGTTCTCTTCGACCGTATGAAGAGAAACTATGCTATTCGGCCGTTTTTGAAATGACTGATGATGCGGAGGTGGTTGGAGAATGGTTTGGCAGGACAATAATAAATTCTGACAGGAGGTTTACCTATGAAGAAGCACAGCTAGTAATTGAAACCGAAGAAGGTGATTTTAAAGAAGAAATATTGACACTGGACAGACTTGCAAAAATATTGCGTGCCAACAGATTTAAGAAAGGAAGTATTGCTTTTGAAAAAATGGAAGTTAAATTTCACCTGGACGAAGCAGGGAACCCTACCGGGGTGTTTTTCAAAGTTTCTAAAGATTCGAACCAGTTGATTGAAGACTTTATGTTACTAGCAAATAGAAAAGTGGCGGAGTTTGTTGGTAAGAAAAAGGGAGATAAGGATGGGAATAAAGAAGAAGGAAAAAGAGATTCTCAAAAACCTTTTGTTTACCGTATTCACGATAAACCTAATCCTGATAAACTAAATAGTTTTGCTGAATTTGTTGCGAAATTCGGATATAAACTAAATGTAAAAAATGAAAGAGGAGTTGCCGATTCGTTAAACAATTTGCTAAAAGAAGTAAATCAAAAAAAAGAAGCAGGAATGATTGAAATGCTTGCTATACGTACAATGGCAAAAGCAGTTTATACAACAAAAAACATTGGTCATTACGGTTTAGGCTTTGATTACTATACACATTTTACGTCTCCTATCCGAAGGTATCCTGATGTTATGGTACATAGGTTATTACAGCATTATCTGGAAGGTGGTAAAAACCCTGATATTGATAAATTGGAGGAACAATGCAAACATTCCTCAGATATGGAAAAATTGGCAGCTGATGCTGAACGTGCATCTATAAAGTATAAGCAGGTTCAATTTCTGGAAGACAAAATAGGACAGGAGTTTGATGGCATAATATCAGGTGTGACCGAATGGGGTGTTTTTGTAGAACTGATAGAGAACCATTGCGAAGGTATGGTTAGAATTAGAGAATTGCGTGATGATAATTATTATTTTGATGAAGATAATTATTGTTTAAGAGGAAGAAAATATGGTAAAGTACTGACTTTAGGGGATCAGGTAAGAATTGAAATAAAGCGTGCCGACTTGGTAAAAAAACAATTAGACTTTGCATTAGTGGAAACAAAGGAAAAGAAAGAGCAAAATTTACCTGCACAAAGAAAAAAAGAGGTTCCGGTTAACAAAAAGAATTATAAAGAGGAAATGAAAACCGCTACAGATAAAAACAATAGTAATAAAGGCAATACCTCTAAGACAGATAAGAATTTACCTAAGAATGAAAATAAAAAACCACCTTCTCCGGGTAAATTATTTAACGAAGAATGGGGGTTTGAATTGTAATTATTAAGTTTTTTAATAGTATTAATTTTAACTCCAAATGTAAAATAAAAAGTCCCGAATTAATTCGGGACTTTTTATTTTCAGGTTGAGGAATACTCTCCTTACATCAAATTCAATCGTTTCGATAATTCTTCTTTATAAGAACCTCCGATTGGAATCAATTTTTTGTCATTCTCCAGTATTAGGTTCGGTTGCTCAATTGCTACAATTTTGTGAGTTCTTACAATAAAAGAACGGTGAACACGAATAAAATCATTGGAGGACAATTTCTTTTCAATTTCCTTCATAGTCGAGTGGATAGTGAATTTTGCAGTTTCAGTATTAATAACCACATAATCTTTTAATGCTTCAACAAAATAAATGTCAGTGCTTTTTACTTTCACCAAACGGGAATTTGACTTTACAAAGATTAAGTCTTTATCCTTCGATTCCTTGTTTTCCACTATGGAATATAAAAAGTCTCTTTCTTTTTTCAAATCAGTTTCCTTTTCATGTTTATAAATAGCCATTTCGATGGAAGTATGTAAGTCAATTTCCTTGAATGGTTTGATGATGTAGCCATAAGGCTCGGATACTTTTGCCTTATTCAGAGTACTTTCATCCGCATAAGCGGTGAGATAAATCACGGGGATATTAAATTTTTCGCGAATCTGAGCTGCAGCTTCAATTCCGGTCATATCGCCTTTCAGCATAATATCCATTAAAACTAAATTTGGTTTTAGTTCTTCTACAATCCTGATTGCATCTTCTCCGTTGGAACAAATTTCGACAACGGTGTATCCTAATTTTTTTAAACTGTGTTGAATATCTTTAGCTACAATGCTTTCGTCTTCAACAATAAGAATGTTTGATTTTGACATGATTAGATTCTGTTTTTTGCTTGGTTATGTTTAAATATAATGGTGTATTTTGTTCCGTTTGTATTATCAATCTGTATGTTTCCGTTTAATTGATCAACTAATGTAATTACTAATTGAAGTCCCAAAGATTCGGTGTTTCTGAAATCAATATGTTCAGGTAACCCTACGCCATTGTCCTCAATTATTAATTTTAAATTTTCTCCTTCTGTGTGCACCTTAATAGCAATCGTGTTTTCGGCATCATTATCTGAAAATGCATATTTAATTGCGTTCGATACAATTTCATTTATAATCAAACCTGATGGAATTGCAAGGTCTAAATTAAGAAAAATTGTTTGAACATCGAGATTCAATTTTATTTCTACATAAGAATTTGAATAAGTATGAATTAATTTTTGTGATAGATTAACTATATACTCAGAAAAATTAATACTCGAAAAGTCCTTGGTTTGGTATAAACTCTCGTGAATAAAGGCCATTGATTTTATCCTGTTTTGACTTTCTTTGAGGATATTTAATGTGTTCTGGTCTTTAACATAAGAGGATTGTAAGTTTAAAATGCTGGAAATAACCTGCAAATTATTTTTTACCCTGTGATGAACTTCCTTCAAAAGTACTTCTTTTTCCTGAAGTGACTGCTGAATTCTCTCATTTGCTTTTATTTTCTCTGTTATGTCATGTCCAATACCCGATATTTCAACCACTTTTTTATCCTCATCATAAATAGGATTTAAAAATATTTCATACCAAATGTTATTTCCTTTTGAATCAGAGAAAGAAGTTTCAAAATACTGAGGAACTCCGGACAAAGTTACGTCATATTTTTTAATCCAAAAAGAGTTATATTCATCAGTTGAAATCATTCCATCTTTCATCATAGATATCCCAACAAAAATATCAACTCCGTATTGCTGCCGAATAAAGTTCTTGAAATTCTGGTTAAATGATGTAAGGCATGAATTTTTATCAGCAGTCCAAACCAAATGTGATCCGGATTCGAAAACAGCATTTAGCTTTGCTGCCTGAGCCTGCTGCTCTTTTTCCGTTTTTCTTCTTTCGGAAATGTTCTGGAATACGGAAATGAAATGTGAAGGGTATCCAGTCTTGTCTCTTACTAAGGAAATGGTTAAATTAGTATAAACTGTTTTTCCACTTTTATGTATATATTTTTTTTCAAACGTTGTTTTTTCAATGTCTCCTTTTAGAAATCTATCCAAAAAACTAATACTTATTTTCATTTCGTCAGGAGGAGTAATATCCATAAATGCCATTTTGCAGAGATCATCATTTGAATACCCAAGTATGGAGCATAGTTGTTCATTTACCTGTAAAAACTGACCTTGTATGCTGACTTTTGCAATTCCTATGTATGCCTGATTATATATTGCCCTGTATCTTTCTTCACTTTCCCTTAATTCCTGTTCGGCCTTTTTAGATTCTGAAATGTCTCTGGAAACACCCATTGCTCCTACAATTACGCCATCTTCATTTTTTAATACAGAAGCCGAAAGGAACGATATGAATTTTTCTTTGTTTTTTTTGATATTAATTACCTCACCAATGTAAATTCCATTTTCAGCAAGTTCCCTTTCGGTAATATGTGTGCTATCGTCTTGAAATGCATATAACATTCCAACGTTTTTACCCATCACTTCTTCCCGCTTATAGCCAAATGTGTGTTGAGCTGCAGTGTTAAATTCGGTAATGTTACCTTTTTTGTCCGCAGCGCATATCATGTCGAGAGAGCTCTCAATTAACAAACGTGTATACTTTTGATTGCTTTGTAAAACGCGTTCCGCATTTTTACGTTCAGCAATTTCATGTTGAAGTTGTTCATTTGTTTCTTCTGCAAATTGGGCTCTTAATTGTTCCTTAAGCAACTGTTTCTTTTCGTAAGTATCATGCATTACTACTAATGTTGCATCCAGCCCTTCGTATATTACAAGTGTGGGCTTTGATTCCACTTCTATAATATTGCCTCTTGCTGTTCTCATTTTACATTCAGCATAGGCCACCGTTTCGCCCTGGTTAAGTCTTTTCATACGGTCTGAAGCAAACTCATGGTATTCAGGTAATAAATAGAAAGCGCTTGAATTAGCGAAAATCTCTTCCTCGCTGGCTTCAAGCATTTTCAAAGCAGTTTTATTAGCAAAATGAACTTTATCATTTACATATATAATTACTCCATCAGGAGAATTATCAATAAGGCTTTTATAGTTTTCCCTGCTTTGCTGTAATTCCAGTTCGTACCTTTTCTTCTCATCAATATCAGCAATAAAACCTTCAAGAAATTTCAGGTTCCCTTTCTCATCAAATACTCCTTGTCCTTTTTCCCAAACCCATTTTATTTTTTTATCTGCTGAAATAAGACGGTATTCCAACTCATAAATATCTTTGTTTTTTAATGCCTTTTTAAGTTTTTCATTTCCTTTGTCATCCGGATGAATAATATCATTGAATGCCATTCTTTTATTATTAATAAAATCAGTGGAATTGTAACCGGTAAGGTTAAAGAAACCGTCACTCAAAAATAACATAGTAAGATTTTCATCCAGATTGCAGCGATAAGCTATACCTGGAAAGTTGTTCGATAAAACAGAAAACTTTCTTTCGCTTTCAATTATTTTGGTTTCCGATTCTTTTTGAGATGTAATATCGCGAATGGCTGAAACCCTTGCAGGAAAACCATTGTATGTAATTTGGCTACCAAGGATTTCAACCCAGAAAGGATCTCCTCCTTTACGAAACATAATTATTTCGTAAGGCGATGCTTCTTCCTGTTTTATTTTCTCTATTACTTTTTTGTGAAAATCCGGATGAATATAGT
Source organism: Bacteroidota bacterium (assembly GCA_947479085.1). Lineage (GTDB taxonomy): Bacteria > Bacteroidota > Bacteroidia > 2-12-FULL-35-15 > 2-12-FULL-35-15 > 2-12-FULL-35-15. The sequence goes on from CANJYB010000004.1 coordinate 195,983, forward strand.
CGAAAATGGAATGACCAACAATTTCACTTTCCTTGTAATTAAATATTTTGGTTACCGCCCTGTTTACTTCAACAACTTTGCCGTTTTGATGAATAGCAATTCCTTCGAAAGCAGAATCGGAAAGTTTCCTGAATTTTTCTTCACTGAATTTTAAAGCATCCTTGGCTTCTTTTTTTTCAGTTATATCAATGGCATTAAAAATTACTGCAACAATTTTTTTGTCTTCAATATGAGGGATAACACTGCAGGAATAATAAGTAAGTCCTTCATTATTTCCCCAGCCAACTATTTCAAATTTCTCCAGCTTTCCTTTTTTAAATACATCATCAACTGCTTTTCTTATTTTCTTTTCCGAATCTTTTGAAAAAAACTCAAAAGCAGATTTTCCAATTATTGTTTCCTTTTTGTTTTTATTTAAAACCTGGTTACTATTAATAATATTGCTTTTTTTATCAAGAACAAGGATAATGTTTTCTGAATATTCTAATAACGACTCCCATTTGGAAGTAGCTGGAGCATCGGGAGATTTAGTTTTTTTTGATGAAAGCGTTTCCTTCTTTTTAAGCAGTTTTATCTCCTCCTGAAGTTTTTTTATTTCAGCCAGCAATTCCGCACTTGTTTTTTTTGAAGGAGCCATCAATAGTTGGGTTTTACTTTATACTTGGCTCTGAAGAAACTGTTTCTGGAATCACTTTTATTCCATCAAAACGTACTTCGATATCGTTATTAAATAATATAGTCAGAAATAAATAACCGGTTTCATCATAAAACCTCCATTCGCCTTCCTTGCTGCCACCTGCATATTTTCCTTCTTGCTTTATTTTTCCATTTGGGTAATAAAATTTATGTTCTCCGTCAGGCACGCCATCCACAAACTTGCCTACAAATCGTAATTTGCCTGTGCTGGTATAATAATGTTTCCATTCTCCATCCAAGTGGTCGCCTTTATAATTTCCTTCTTCTTTATAGTCTGGCAACTCCAGCATCCAGGGGCCTTCTTTTTGTCCATCCACCAGTTCTCCTTTAGTTATCACTTTTGCACTATCAACCACTTTATCTTCATAATCTGTCATTACGCCATCCTGCAAATTGTTTCTGTAGATTTCTTCCCTCCATAAATTTCCTGATTCGTAATACCATTTCCAGGGACCCTGAGCTTTTCCTTTTTTATCGTATTTTCCTCTTTGTTCTATTTTTCCGTTTGAATAATAAAATATCCAATCACCAATTTTTTTGCTGTTCAGGTACTCTCCCTGTGCTTTTATTTGTCCGTTAGGATGATATTCTTTCCATGGGCCTTGTTGCCTGCCTATGGTATCTAAGATTCCTTCCCCTGTTAAAACCCCATCAGCATATACTTTAGCCGAAATTACTTTCCCTTCTGGAGAAAAAGTACGGTGAATTCCTTCTGCCACCCCATCTTTATAGGTACCAGTAAATTTTACAATCCCTCCCTGGTAATATTCCGTTCTCACGTCCAGCTTGGCAAGTTCGGGCGCATTTTTCTGAACCACTCCATTTACATATTTAGTAGTATTCATCAAACTTCCCGAAGGTGAATATTCTTTATAATACCCATTCATTTTATCATCACTATAGGTTACTTCATTTTTTACAACACCTGTAGGATAAAATTGTTTCCACGCACCTTGTTTTAAACTGTCAACATCTCTTCGATTCATTTTTTCTTCTCGCTGCACAAAACCCATTTTATACTGAGTGAGCGTAATAATGGTGCTATCCGGACCAAATTCAAAACCCTGTCCTTCTTCTTTGCCAGCTATAAAAGGAATGGTTTGTTTTACTTTTCCGTTTTGATAATAATAAATAGTATTACCTTGTTTTACATCGTTTGCAAAATTTTCGGACATGGTTAAAAAGCCTTCTTTGGTATCATACGTTTTTCTCAGCCCGTTTTTCTTTCCTTCTTTATAATTGTATTCAAAAGCAAGTTTGCCTTTTTCATTATAAAACTTCCAAACACTGTCCAGCTGAAAATTTTTTCGGTTTCCTTCCGATTTTATTATTCCGTATTCCGAATAGGTTTTCCAGTATCCATCGGGCTTGCCATCGCGCATAGTGCCCTCGCTGGAAACTTTTCCATTGTCGTAATAAAACTTATTGTATCCGTTTGGATTTGCGTTTTTACCTGTTTGGGCGTAAAAAGCTATAGGTAAAAATAAAAGGATAACGTGTAATAATCTCTGCATATTGAATTTTCTACTTTCACAAAAATAAACATTTTAATTTTAAGAGGACTTATTAGTTAAATATAACAAAGGATAGTGTGCATTTTGCATTGCTATTTACAGGGTAAAAACCAAAAACGTGTCAGTTTAATAGTTTATAATAAATGGAAGTTTCGAACTAACAAATTCCGGAAGAGACCTCAAATCGGCCGGTGGTTTCGGCTAATAGGCCAAAACTTGTCCCAATTAGGCCGGAGCTTGACACGATTAGGCCGGAAGTTTATAAAAACCGGCCGGCCGGTTCAGCAAATAGGCCGGAACTTGTCCCGATTAGGCCGGAACTTCTTCCAAATAGGCCGGAACTTGTTAAAAATAGGCCGGAGGCTTTGGCAAATAGGCCAGTCGTTTCGGCCACCGGCCTATTTCAGAAATTAAACCTGTCAGGGTTAAGACGATTTGTTAAAATCGTTTTTATTTGAATGGGGTTGTTAAAACAAGAAAAGACTATCGGGAGGAGGAAAGTGGTTTTAAGCGCATAAAAGGGGGTAATTTCAGGTTCAAACTTTTTTGCTTTTTGCTTTTGCAAATTGAAAAGATAACAGGAGAGGAGGTAAAAAGTAAAGACATTGGTTTTTAGATAGAGTTTTTCGGAATTACCTGTATTTTTAATTTATTATTCCACCTCCATTTCAAATAATGTGTGGGGGTTTATGTGGAAAGGACAAAACGATTGGTAGTGATTTATTGTTAGTAGTGCTGATATTTTGAGTATCTTTGTGTCCCATTTAGAACAAATCTAAATAAGGAAATAGTTAAATTTAAAGATAAAAACCATGATAACGGTATCAGAAAACGCAAAACAACATGCGTTAAACTTAATAAAAAACGAAAATCACCCGGAAGGAACTTTTATTCGGGTGGGTGTAGATGGAGGAGGTTGCTCAGGACTTTCTTACAAACTTGAATTTGACAGCCAGATAAAAGAAGGCGACCAGGTATTTGAAGACAAAGGCATTAAAATAGCAGTAGACAAAAAAAGTTTTCTTTACCTGATAGGCACCGAACTGGATTACACAGGCGGATTGAACGGAAAAGGATTTGTATTCATCAATCCGAACGCAAGCAGAACTTGTGGGTGTGGAGAAAGTTTTTCAGTATAAATAAAAATCACCGCGAAGGCGCGAAGGTGCAAAGGAAATAACTTTGTGTCTTAGTGCCTTCGCGGTAAAAAAAATATGGCAAACGAATTATTAGCGGAGCAGATAAGTAAAGAATACGAGTACGGTTTTGTTACAGATATTGAATCGGAGAATGCTCCGAAAGGATTAAATGAAGACATTATTCGTTTTATTTCTAAAAAGAAAAACGAACCGCAATGGATGTTGGATTATCGTTTAAAGGCTTATCGCTACTGGCTTACATTAGAAGAACCTCATTGGGCACATGTTACTTACCCCAAACCTGATTTTCAAAACATCATTTATTATTCCGTTCCTAAACAAAAAAAGCAATTGAATAGTCTGGATGAAGTAGATCCCGAACTATTGAAAACCTACGAAAAGCTTGGGATTTCCATGGAAGAACAGAAACGACTATCCGGAGTGGAAAGCCGAATAGCTGTTGATTTTGTAATGGATAGTGTTTCAGTAAAAACAACATTTAAGGAAACATTGGCAGAAAAAGGAATCATCTTTTGTTCATTTGGCGAAGCCGTTCAGGAACATCCCGAACTGATTAAAAAGTACATGGGTTCGGTAGTTCCTTATGCTGATAATTTTTATGCAGCATTGAATTCAGCAGTATTTACTGATGGTTCGTTCTGTTATATCCCAAAAGGCGTTCGATGCCCGATGGAACTTTCTACTTATTTTCGTATTAATTCGGCCGGCACCGGTCAGTTTGAAAGGACTTTAATTGTTGCGGACGAAGATTCTTACGTAAGTTACCTTGAAGGATGCACAGCCCCAATGCGGGATGAAAATCAATTGCACGCAGCAGTGGTGGAAATTGTTGCTCATAAAAACGGTGAGGTAAAATACAGTACAGTGCAAAACTGGTATCCGGGAGATAAGAACGGTAAAGGAGGGATATTTAATTTTGTTACCAAGAGAGGAATTTGTTTGGAAGATAATTCTAAAATTTCATGGACACAGGTAGAAACAGGTTCGGCAGTTACTTGGAAATATCCAAGTGTAATATTAAAAGGAGATAACTCAGTAGGCGAATTTTATTCGGTTGCCGTTACCAATAACTATCAGCAGGCAGATACAGGGACCAAGATGATGCATTTGGGTAAAAATACCAGGAGCACTATTATTTCAAAAGGTATTTCGGCTGGGTTTAGTAATAACAGTTACAGAGGCCTGGTTCGTATTTCGAAAGGAGCAACCAATGCCCGCAATTTTTCGCAATGCGATAGTTTGCTGATGGGCGATAAATGCGGAGCGCATACTTATCCATATATAGAAATAAAAGATAAATCAGGAATAGTGGAACACGAGGCAACTACCAGTAAAATTGGAGAAGACCAATTGTTTTATTGCAAATCGAGAGGAATAGATAATGAAAAAGCAATAGGGCTAATAGTTAATGGCTATTGCAAAGAAGTTTTAAATAAACTGCCAATGGAGTTTGCTGTGGAGGCACAGAAGCTTTTGGCGGTTTCATTGGAAGGAAGTGTAGGATAAATTGTTTACGAATTACTAATAAATACAAATTACAAATCAAAAAGCTTTGCGCACTTTGCGTCTTTGCGAGAAATAAAATATATGTTAAGCATTAAAAATTTACACGCATCAATTGGCGGAAAGGAAATTCTAAAAGGAATTAATTTAGAAGTAAAAGCAGGAGAAGTTCATGCGATAATGGGACCAAATGGTTCAGGAAAAAGCACTTTATCTGCCGTGCTTGCCGGGAGAGAAGAATATGAGGTTACTGAGGGAGAAGTAATTTTTAATGGAAAAAACTTATTGGAAATGCCTCCTGAAGACAGGGCGAGAGAAGGGATTTTCCTTGCTTTTCAATACCCTGTGGAAATTCCCGGAGTGAGTAATGTTAATTTTTTGAAAACTGCTTTAAATGAAATTCGTGCTTACAAAGGATTGGAACCTATGGAAGCAAAAGATTTTTTAGCTAGATTAAAAGAGAAACAAAAACTAGTGGAACTAGATGGCAAACTGGCCAACAGAAGTGTAAATGAAGGATTCAGTGGAGGTGAAAAAAAGAGAAATGAAATATTTCAGATGGCAATGCTGGAACCAAAACTTGCTATATTGGATGAAACGGATAGCGGATTGGACATTGATGCATTGCGAATAGTAGCCAATGGTGTAAATAAATTAAAATCTCCTGACAATGCAAGTATAGTGATTACTCACTATCAGCGTCTGCTTGATTATATTATTCCGGATGTGGTTCATATTCTTTATAATGGAAGAATAGTAAAAACTGGACCAAAAGAACTTGCCCTGGAACTGGAAGAGAAGGGATATGATTTTATAAAGGAAGAAGTGGGGGCGTAATGGAAACTGCAATAAAAAAAAATACCATAACAGATAAATTACTTGCCGAATTCGAAGCATCAAAACCTGCTTTGTTTGGTGATTTGAGTTTAAGGGAAGAAGCCATGAGAAGCTTTTTGAAGCAAGGTATTCCTAATAGAAAGAGCGAAGAATATAAGTATGTAAACATTGATGCGATGCTGAAGGGAGAGTTTTCTTTCTTTACCTATCGGCCTTTAATGGTTAAACAAATATCGAATACAAGGTTTTTAAAAGGTGCAATTAATATTGTTCTTGTAAACGGAAGGTGTGAAGAAAAGTTATCAGATATGACTTCCTTTCCAAAAGGATTGGAAATAGGTTACATAGCAGACGCTTCTTTTAATGAAGTATTTCAAAAGCACTTTTCTAAATATGCGGATATAAACACTGATGCTTTTATAGCATTGAATACTGCTTTAGCAAACGGTGGTGCATTTATCCATGTTGCTAAAGGAGCAGTTATTGAATCTCCGATTCATTTAATAAATATTTCTTCGGCAGAAGAAAGTACATTCGTTAATAGCAGAAATTTAATTGTTGTTGAAGAAAATGCACAGGTGAAATTAATTGAATCATTCGAATCAGTGGATTGTACTGCTAAAACATTTACCAATTCAATTACTGAAATGGTTGTTGAAGCAGGTGCAATAGTTGATTATACCAAAATTGAAAATGAAAACGAACAGGGATATTTAATAAATACCACTCAGGTTTATCAAAAAGAAAAATCTGTTGTTACTGCTAATACAATTACATTAAGTGGTTCTTTTGTAAGAAATAATCTGAATGTGGCTCTGGATGGAGAACATATTGAAACGCATTTGAATGGTTTGTATTTAACGAATGAAAATCAAGTGGTGGATAACCATACCCTTGTTGACCACAGGAAACCGAATTGCAATAGCAATGAACTTTATAAGGGAATAATAGAAGATAAATCTTCTGCCACTTTTAATGGAAAAATATTTGTAAGAATTGATGCGCAAAAGACAAATGCATTTCAATCAAACAAAAATATATTGCTGAGTGATGAAGGAACAATAAATACCAAACCGCAACTCGAAATATATGCGGATGATGTAAAATGCTCTCATGGTACATCTACTGGAAAACTAGATGCAGATAAAATATTTTACCTGCGGGCAAGAGGATTAAGTGAAATAAGTGCAAAAAAATTGTTGATGCACGCCTTTGCTTCTGAAGTGGTGGATGCAATTAAGATAGAATCATTGAGAGAATATATAGAAGAAAAAATATCGAAGCGTTTTGAGTAAACACTTGTTTTTCTTATTTCTCTGATTACTTTTGCCTGATAATATTTAATCTGTGCTTTTTAAAAACAAGAACCTCCTTTTACTTCACTTCATCGTTTTTATCTGGGGGTGGTCTCCAATACTCGGTAAACTTTTAAACTTAGAAAATGTAATTGCTTTCCAACTCGTTTGGTTTCGAATGTTGATTACAATTATTACCATTTCCATTTATCTGATTGCAACCAAAAGAAATATTAGGGTTTCTAAAAACGATTTTTATAAGCTAATTGGTATTGGTGCTATCATTGCTTTTCACTGGTTCTGTTTTTACAATGCAATAAATGTTTCCAACGTTTCGGTCACTTTGGTTGCCTTTGCCACGGGAACTTTATTTACCTCTCTTATTGAACCCATCTTTTATAAAAGAAAAATAATTCGTTACGAAATTGTTTTCGGAATGGTAATTATTGCTGCCATTGCAATGATATTTAAAGTGGAAACACAATTTGCCTGGGGAATCATTTTTGGAATGCTGGCAGCATTAACATCCTCCTTATTTACGGTATTCAATGGGCTAATGGTGCGCAGAATTCCTTCTTCAGTTATTGCTATTTATGAGTTAAGTGGAGGGTTTATAGTATTGTCAATTTATTTGTTATTTACAGGAGAATTTTCCTCTCATTTTTTTACCATTACTCCTTATGCATGGCTTTGGCTTTCTATTTTATCTGTTTTAGGAACTGCATTTCCATTCATTGCAAGTGTTAACCTGATGAAAAAGATAAGTCCATATACCATAACATTAACTGTGAATTTGGAAACAGTTTACGGGATTGTAATTGCTTATTTTCTTTGGAAACAAAACGAATCGATGACGGTCGGATTTTATATCGGTACCTTTGTAATACTTTCCACCATCTTCGGGAATGCTATATTCAAGCAATATTTAAAACGACAAGAGAATAATTTATAATTTTGCATAAGACAAAATACCAATGAATACCAAACTTTATTGTAACAGCCTTACCGAATATTCACGATACAAAACCAGGGTGGTAACTATTGGTGATGTGCCGATGGGTGGAGATAATCCAATTCGGGTGCAGAGTATGACTACCACTGATACTATGAATACCATAGCCACTGTGGAACAAAGCATCAGGATGATTGATGCCGGTTGTGAGTATGTCAGAATAACTGCACCAAGTATTAAGGAAGCGGAGAATTTGCTGAACATAAAAAACGAATTACGCAAAAGGGGATACAACACTCCTTTGATTGCAGATATTCATTTTACCCCTAATGCTGCTGAACTTGCAGCAAGGATAGTGGAGAAGGTCAGAGTTAACCCGGGTAATTATGCGGATAAAAAAAAGTTTGAAGAAATAGATTACACCAATAACAGCTATGAAGCAGAATTGGAGCGCATCCGAAAAAGATTTACTCCACTAGTAAAAATATGTAAAGAGTATGGAACAGCGATGAGAATTGGAACTAATCATGGTTCTTTAAGTGATCGGATTCTTAGTCGTTATGGTGATACTCCCCTTGGGATGGTGGAAAGTGCATTGGAATTTTTGCGGATTTGTGAAGACAATAGTTACTTCAATATTGTTCTTTCCATGAAAGCAAGTAACCCTAAAGTAATGGTGGAAGCTTACCGAATGTTGATTCAGAAAATGCAGGAGCTGAATATGAATTATCCTTTGCATCTTGGCGTTACCGAAGCAGGCGAAGGCGAAGATGGACGGATTAAATCAGCTGTGGGCATTGGTACTTTGCTTGAAGATGGAATAGGAGATACAGTGCGGGTATCCTTAACGGAAGATCCTGAATTTGAAATTCCTGTTGCAAAACACCTGATTGAGCGCTACTCCAATAGAACTAAACATAAGCAGATTGCGTCAATAGATAGCCTTCCATATAATCCTTACGAATTTGAAAGAAGAAAAACAGAAGAAATAAATCATATAGGAGGCCATCAAGTTCCTCGGGTGATAATGGATTTCAGTAGTAAAGAGAACATTACTGCCGCCTCATTATTTTCAGTGGGGTACAATTATTCTGTTCCTCTGGATAAATGGAATATTACCGACCAGGCCTGTGATTATATTTTTGTTGGAAACAACAAAGTAGATTTTGAAATACCCGGGACCTTGGGATTAATATATAATTATAGTGTATGGGAAGGATTGGAAAATAAAACAAGAGTTTATCCTTTGTTTTCTGCAGAAGAATATTCTTCAACAAAAAACAAATCAGATGTTTTGAATTTTGTAAGCATTAACATTGATTATTTATTTCAAAACAATTCAACAATAAAACAATACAACAATAAAACAGTTTTGGTATTCGAAACTTCAAATGAGCATGGAATGGCAGAACAGCGCAGGATGTTTATTGATCTAATGCAAAACAACGCTTCTATTCCAGTAATTATTAAACGAAGTTATTCAGGTTTATCAAAAGAAAAATTTGAACTGTATTCTTCCACGGACTTGGGTGCTTTATTTTTAGATGGTTTTGGAGATGGTGTTTGGCTTACAAACAAAGAACAACAGACAACAAACAACAAATTAATTAATTCAACAGCTTTTGGGATACTGCAAGCTACCCGTATGCGTATTTCCAAAACTGAATATATTTCCTGTCCTTCGTGCGGCAGAACTTTGTTTGATTTGCAGGAAACTACCGCTAAAATCCGCTCACGTACTTCTCATTTAAAAGGTGTAAAGATTGGTATTATGGGGTGCATTGTAAATGGTCCGGGCGAAATGGCGGATGCTGATTATGGGTATGTGGGAACAGGAGTAGGTAAAATTACTTTATATAAAGGTAAGGAAGTGGTGGAAAGGAATGTGAATTCAGAAAACGCAGTGGATGCTTTGGTGGAATTAATTAAGAAACATGGAGATTGGGTGGAGATTTAGAAGAATAAAAATAATGAAGGATTAAACTAAATCCGTTTCTCTGAAAAGGGAAGCGGATTTTTTATTTAGACAAAAGCAATGGGAGTTAACGATTTCTGTTAAAAAAGAATTAATTTTAAAATGTTTTCAGAGATTTGTCCAATTCTAAAAACTTAATCGTTATTGAAGTATAAATAAACTAATTTTAACAAAACTAAAAAAACAAAACAAAATGACAGCAAAAGAAAACGCACTTAACTGGTTCGAAATATCTGTATCGGATATGAATCGCGCAAAAAAATTCTATGAAACAGTTTTCGGAATTGAAATGCAGGAACAGGAAATGATGGGAATGAAAATGGCTTTTTTCCCAGCAGAAGACATGAATGGAAAGGTATCAGGAAGTTTGGTACAAGGCCCCATGCACAAGCCAAGTGCAGATGGTGCAAAGATTTATTTGAATGGAAATCCTGACCTGGATATTGCACTTGGAAAAGTGGCAGCTGCAGGTGGCAAAGTAACGATGCCAAAAACTAAAATCAGTGATGAAGTTGGTTGTGTGGCTTTCTTTACCGACACTGAAGGAAATACAGTAGCAATGCATTCAAATAAATAAATCATCAAAACTAAATCAATACCATTCAGGAAAATATCCCGAATGGTATTGATTTTAAAAACAATCTAAATTGAAAAAGTATGAAAGAATTTTTATTAGTATTCAGAAGAGATGCCCAAAGCAGGGAAGCTCAGCCTTCGCCTGAACAAATTCAGGCAATGATGAAACCTTGGCAGGATTGGATGGGAAGCATGGCAGCGCAAAACAAATTGGTTAGTTCGGGCAACCAACTCAACGAGGATGGCAGGATAGTAAAACCGGGTAAACTGGTAACAAACGGTCCTTATGTGGAAACAAAAGAGGCGATAGGAGGCTACATAATTATAAGGGCCAATTCATTGGACGAAGCCGCAGAACTTTCAAAAGATTGCCCGATACTTAACATGGGTGGCAATGTGGAGGTGAGGATGCTGGTGCCGATGGATTAATAAAGTTTTGGTTTGCACGCATAAACGCAAGGGGCACAGCAAATGGTATCACTATTTTTGTTGTACTCTTTGCGTTTTTATTTCAAATAAACTTACTTTTGAAAAAATAATTTATTGATGGAAGAAAAGGAATTACTCCCACATTTATTCAGAACAGAATACAGGAAAATAATTTCTGTACTCTGTAAACTTTTCGGAATCGAGCATATTGAAATAGCTGAAGATATCGTGAGTGATACTTTTCTGTTGGCTTCGCAAACCTGGGGTTTAAAAGGGTTGCCAAAGAATCCAACAGCATGGCTTTATACTATTTCGAAGAATAAAGCCCTCGATTTTTTAAAACACAATAAAATATTTACATGAAAAATTTCAATAGAATTAAAAAATTCAGAATCCACTTTGCTTGAAACGGAAATAGATTTATCAAATAAAAATATTAATGATAGTCAGTTGCAAATGATGTTTGCAATTTGTCATCCTTGTATTTCGGTAGAATCGCAAATTGGTTTGTCATTAAATATTCTTTGCGGTTTTGGTGCTGAAGAAATAGCAGACGCATTTTTGAGCAATAAGGAAACAATTTATAAACGATTAAAAAGAGCGAAGGAAAAATTAAGAGAAGAAAAAATAAAGGTAGAATTGCCGGAACAAAAGGAAATTACTGTAAGATTAGAAACAGTATTAACCACGTTATATTTATTGTTCAGTGAAGGGTATTATTCATCGTCCCAAAATGCTACATTACGAAGAGACCTTTGTGTTGAAGCTATGCGATTAAACCTGATGCTGGTGGAAAACGAAGCAACAAATACTCCATTTGCAAATGCATTACTTTCGCTTATGTGTTTTCATTCATCAAGGTTTGAAGCGAGAACAAATGAAACCGGAGATATTATTTTATACGAAGAGCAGGATGAAACGCTTTGGAATAAAGAATTAATTGAAAAAGGAGAATATTACCTGAATCAGGCATCAAAGGGAAATAAACTTTCAAAATATCATTTGGAAGCAGCCATTGCTTATTGGCATACAAACAAAGCGGATACGAAAGAAAAGTGGGAGAATGTTTTGCAATTATACAACCGGCTGTTACAAATAGAGTATTCACCAATTGCGGCATTGAACAGAACGTATGCCTTATCAAAAGCCAACGGGAAAGCGGAGGCGATAAAGGAAGCAGAAAAGCTGAATCTCGCGGATAATCATTTATACCATTCGTTATTAGGAAATCTTTATACAGATAGTAATAATACCAAAGCATTAAATCATCTGAAAATGGCATTGTCTCTTGTGAAAACAACTCAGGATAAAAATGTGATTTCAAAAAAGATTAAAATGCTGGAAGAAATGAAGAATAATTAATTTTTGCAGTTTTAATACTGGTAAAATAATTCCCTGTTTTATTCATATCTTTTTCTATTTTTGTGCAATAAACCAAAAACTTAAAAATGAAAAAAATTAGTACTATATTAACATCTCTTTGCATTACTGTAACTGTTATGGTTGCCCAACCAACTCCTCAACCACCTAACGCAGGGTTTGAAAATTGGACAGGTTCTGGCGCAACTATTGAAGCTACTAATTATCATTCAAATAAGTCAGGTACTGGATGGGCCTCTTTGGGTGGTCAAACCTGTTTTAAAGAAACTTCCGGTCCTCATTCCGGAAGCTTTTGTGCAAGGATAGAGACCATTAGTTCACTTGGTAATGCTGTCAACGGTTCCTTAACTTCTGGTATAGTAAATGCTCCTACCACAAATAAAGCGGATGGATATATAGGAACAATGGAGGGTGCAAGTGGCAGCACAATTAATCGAATTGCATTTAATGGTCGTCCGGATAGTTTAGTTGGATGGTACAAATACACTCAATCAACAACCGCCACTGGCACAGGGGGAGCGAATGAAATTGGAAAGGTTTATGCAATATTACATTTAGGTAATTATTATGACCCATCTGCAGCAAGCAGTTATCATCCGGATTCATCAATTAATAAAGTAGGGGAGGCTCTTTTTTTAACCCAGGCTTCCAATGTTGGTGCATGGACCCGTTTCAGTGTTCCTTTCAGTTATGTTTCAGCGGTTACCCCTCAATATATTTTATTAAATTGTACATCGTCTAATAATCAGCTCACCTCTGTTTCAGGAAGTAAATTATGGTTGGATGATATCGGGGTAGTTTATCATGTGTCAAGTGTTGGGGTAAATGATCAGGAGGTGAAGGATGAAAACCTGAAAGTTTATACATTTGATAAAATAATTTACGTTGATTTTATGACCAGGACAGAAGGGCTTTCATCAATTTCCATTTTCGATATCACTGGAAAATTAATAAGTAAGCAACAATTGCATAACAATAGATTAAATTCATTCAGTGTTTCGGAATTAGGTTCAGGAATGTATTTGTATGAATTGTCTGGAAATAATTTTCATAAATCAGGTAAGTTGCTTATTAACTAAACAATAAATTTGTTTTTAAAAACCCTGACCTGATTCGTCAGGGTTTTTTATTTGTCGTATCATGATTTTACCTAAATTCCTATTCACAGGATTAATTTCCTTTCTTTTCTTTTTTACCGCATATTCCCAAACAGGCGTATTAAGAGGTAAAGTAATAGATGTTTCTTCAAAAGAATTATTACCCGGAGCCAGTATCCTATTAATTGGTAATTCTCCAAAAGGAGCAGCAACGGATATAGATGGAAATTATTCAATGGTTTTGGATACAGGGTATCATCAACTTTATTGTGCTTATGTAGGTTACGTGAATGACACTTTTTTAGTTCACATTACTGCTAATACAATAACAGAAAAGAACATAGCATTTATGCCGGTTGCAAAATTCCTGGAAACCATTGTTGTTTCTTCCGGAAAGTTTGATCAACGGTTGGAAGAACTTACTGTTTCTATGGAAGTTCTTAAACCACAGATGATAAATAGTAAAAATACTACCAGTATAGAAACCATACTGGAACAGGCTCCTGGCCTTACGATAATCGATAATGATCCTCAAATAAGAGGAGGTAGTGGGTTTACATTTGGTGTCGGTAGCCGGGTGGCAATTGTTGTGGATGGAATTCCTTTGTTGAGTGGAGATGCGGGTAGACCGGAATGGAGTTATATCCCTGTCGAGAATATAGAACAGATTGAAGTTATAAAAGGAGCATCTTCTGTTTTATATGGAAGCAATGCTTTATGTGGAGTTATTAATGTGAGGTCTGCGTATCCCAGAAGTAAGCCAAAAACAATAATAAATTATTCTGTGGGAGACTATAGCCTTCCAGACCGTGTTTCATATGACTGGTATAATAGATCGTTACCTGTATTTACCAATCTTAATTTTTTGCATTCTGAAATAATAAAATCAAACCTTGACTTTGTTATCGGGGGTAACTTTAATCTTGACCAAGGCTATACTGCGCCACCTCCGCCTCAAACTCCTGTTCCTGAATTTTTCAAACCTTATTTTGATACCATTCAGCCTTTTTCAAATAATGACATGTTGAAAATAAGAGGCCGATTGAACTTTAACCTTCGTTATCGTTCTAAAAAAATAACGGGATTGAATTTTGGAATAAATGGAAACGGAATGGTTAATAAAACCAATATGGTGCTTGCTTGGCATGATGACACAGGTGGTTTATATACGGGATATCCTGGAGCGGTCTTCCTAGAAGATCAGGTTATTTTTAATCTAGATCCTTTTATAAAATATAATAATGGAAATGGAGTAAGTCATAGTTTGGTAACAAGAGTTTTTCATACTGATAATGTGATTACTAACAATCAATCGAATAAAGGAACAATGTATTATGGGGAATATCAATTGCAACGAATTTTCAAGAATTTGGATTTCACCTTCACTGGCGGGGTGGTGGGCAATCTTTCCACTTCGCATGCCGACTTGTATAAATCCAGCGGGACACCGGATAATAAAATTGTAAATGCTTCAGGTTATTTGCAGATCGATAAAAAATTCTGGAAGATTTTAAATGTATCTGGAGGGTTTCGCTATGAATATTTTAAGATGAATGATTTTTCTTCAGTTGTTGCCCCTATTTTCAGAGCAGGCGCCAGTTTACAAGTCCTTAAGGCAACTTATATAAGGACGAGTTACGGACAAGGATTCAGATATCCGACAATTACAGAACGCTATATATCCACAAAAGCAGGACTTTTTGGGGTATACCCTAATCCTGATTTAAAACCGGAAACAAGTAATAATTTTGAAGTTGGATTGAAGCAAGGATTTAAAATAGGTAAATGTATGGGATATCTTGATATTGCAGGTTATTACCAGCATTATGAAAACACTATAGAATATTTATTCGGAACATGGGAATCTCAAAATCCATGGATAGTTGGGTTCAAATTTCTTAATACAGGAGAATCGCGCGTTCGTGGAGTTGATGTTTCAATCTTGGCTTCTACTCCGGAAACGAATAAGAAATTCGGAATGGCATTACTTGTAGGTTATACGTATGTTGAGCCCGTTAGCTTGACTCCTGATGTTATATATGCTCACGATTCATCCCAAATGCAGTTGCCATTAAGTTATCATAATAGCAGTATGGATACTACAGGAAATATACTTAAATATCGATTTAAGCATATGGTTAAGGCGGATGTGGAATTCAAAGTATTTCGGATGACTTTGGGTGTTAGTTATAAATACTATAGCCGAATGGAAAATATTGATAAAGCATTTGAGGACATAGAAACTACTACTGTAAATATTGATTTTATTGATGATATTAGGGTTGTAGATTACTGGAAAAAACACAAAGGATTTAATATTTGGGATGCCAGAATAGGTTGTGCGGTAAATTCAAGGACTAAAGTATCTCTGATTTGTTCAAATCTGCTAAATACTGAATATATGCTGAGGCCCCTTAAAATGGAATCTCCCCTTACAACTGCTATACAATACGTTTATACCTTTTAAGAGGGGAAATTTATTTCCCTTCCTTTTCCTTTAATTTCTGATATTCTCTGATGGTGTCTTCTTCCTTGGAATTATGATAGGCACCATAATAACTGAAAGCAAGACCAACACCCCAACCTAATGTACTCCAGATAGGCCAAGCACTGAACACATCATCAAAACCATCTCGCCCCTCAGTTATCCACCACAATGCCCATAAAAAACCATTGATTATTACGTATGAAGCCAAGTGCTTTTTGA
Organism: Bacteroidota bacterium; assembly: GCA_947479085.1. Classification (GTDB taxonomy): domain Bacteria; phylum Bacteroidota; class Bacteroidia; order 2-12-FULL-35-15; family 2-12-FULL-35-15; genus 2-12-FULL-35-15. The sequence goes on from CANJYB010000004.1 coordinate 212,104, forward strand.
ATTCAGCGCGTTTTTTAGCAATGCGCCATAGCTGTTTGTCTCTTTCTTCCATATATTAATTGTGTTTTAAATTTAGTAATTGATAAGTTAATTCTTTTTTATATAAGCTTTTATTGCGTCAACATATTCTTCAAAAGCTTTGATTCCTTTTTTTGTAATAATGCAACTTGTCTGTGGGTAATTATCTTTAAATGTTTTTTTAACCACAATATAATCCGCCTCGGATAGTTTAGTAATTTGTACACTCAAATTACCTGCGGTGGCTTTAGTTTTTTCCTTTAAAAAACTAAAATCAGCTTCTTTAACGCTTATCAATAAACTCATAATTGACAAGCGTAACTGCGAGTGAAGTAAAGGATCAAGATCTTTAAACATATTATTTTTTGTTGTTCATTTTCAGTAAATACCCTGGAATAATGTAACCACCTAAAACAGCTAAAGCCAGAATTAATAACAGATAAATGTTTTGTATTTCAAATCCTGCAATAGCACATAGCCAGCAAAATATTCCACCCCAAACTAATGGTTTGAACTTTAAAACCCCACCTGATAAAAATAAACCAATTCCATATAAACACATGATAACAGGCAGAACTTGCATGGAATTCATAGAATTAAAAAACATGATTACAACCATTGAAGCTCCAAATGCAGTCCATATATATTTAATAAAATCTCCAACGTGTGTTTTCACTTTTTCCTCTTTTCTTTTTCTAACAAAATAGCCGATCGTAATAATCCCTCCAATTGGCATCAATAACCAGGGTATTGAATTCAAATCATTCTTCATCTCTATCAGAATAAATTGTGAAATACTGGCAATAAATACCAACCATCCCCATAATAAATAAATGAATGAATCAGATTTTACTTCATTTTTAGCTACAGCAATCATGCTTTGTATGATTTGCAAACTTTCCTGTTCTGTTAATTGATTTTCTTTTGTTTCCATTTTTAAATAGCTAGAGTTTTAATTTTTTATTTATTTTTCATCACATTTCTGAAGGAAATATTCATTTGATTTGGCACCCCAATGTGGTGCAATCGAGCTGGCTGGCTTAAATGCTTCATAAAGTGATTTCGCTTTTTCAAATGATGGTTTAGCTTTGTCTTTCCCACCGCCAAACATAGGAGGTGTATAAAAAAATGCAGTTCCTTCAAGGTAATAAGGGCGAGGATTTGTAGGGTCAAGTTTCTTGGCTTGCTCTCTTATTTCTCCTGCTTCGGTACCATATTTTTGTCCACGTGTCATTGGATTGACGCTAATACGTGCAGAAGCAATCTGTGCTTTAATTGTAAAGATTTCTGAATTATTAGGGCTGATTGAATCTGCTTTTTTAATAAATGTTTCAGCCTTGTCGCAATAGGTGTCAATTGTATTTCCTTTGGTAGAATAAGTCATATTTACATAGCAATAGGCTGCGTAATATAAAGGTAACCATTCCTTTTTTTCGGCATTCCCAATTCTTTCAAAGGTATTTGCCTGGTTTTGCAGAACATTGGCATCTCTTGTGGTATCAAGTATTGCAATGTTTTTTTCCATTGTTTCAATGTACTTTTTGTTTTGTGCATCCGCTATATTAAATAGGCTGGTTAGTGCAATCAGAGTAATGATTTTTTTCATTTTGTTTTTGGTTTTTATTATTGTTTATTTTATTTGAAATTTATTTTTAATGGTTTTAATTATTATTGTTAATTACTTCTTTAGAGCGGTCTTGCCCGAACGAAAGGAACAGACCCACAAAGAAGAAGCGTTTCGCAGGAGGAGTTATTGCCTGGCTCCTTTGCAAGTCATAAGAATAGCGATATCCAAATACCTGGTCATTACCAATTACATTGGTAACAGCAAAAGCCAAAACAGCAAAACATTTTTTTATTTGCCTCAGGTAAGCACAATTTAAACCAAGTGTATTATAATCAATGGTTCGGTTTGCCATAAATTCGGTGTTGTTTGGATCGTTGTATGGACGACCACTTGCATAAGAATAAGTAAAGCCTGTGCTTAAGTTTAATTTCTCAAAGAACTTTTTAAATACAAGGGTTGCAGTATGCGTTGCGGCAAAAGGAGGCGTTACCTCTTTGGGATAATATAAGTAAAGACGCTTTGTGTCCAGGTAAGTATAGGATACCCAGTAATCAACCCCTTTTAGTGTTTTTTTATCTCTCCAGAATAAATCCAATCCCTGTGCGTATCCATGTCCCAGATTTGATCTTGTTGAATCTGCTTCATATAAAGTTAGATTATCATATTGTTTATAGTAAACTTCTAAACGTAACGTATGATAATCATCCACCCGTTGAATATTAGCTATATAATGGGTTGCTTTGTTATATCCCGGTATCTGCGGGCTTAACAGGAATGTTCGTTCAGGTTTTTGATAAAACTGCCCGTATGCAATTGATAGGGTGCTACTTTCACCAAGCTTATAGGAAACGGAAGAACGCGGAGCAACTACATATTTATTCATTAATGTTGAATATTCTCCTCTTCCACCTAAACGTAAAACCAAACTTCTGCTCAGGAAAATATCCGCTTCAATAAATTCTGCAGAATAATTATCATACACATTGGTATTTGATTTGAAAAAGTAATTGGAGTTAGAAAAATAGTTATGACCAACACCTTTTATATTAAACCCGTCAAAAGAATATTGGTATTCTCCTCCGAAACGGATAATAGATAGTTTGCCAATACCTCTGCTGATGACTATTCTGCCTTGTGATAAGTCGCTTTGCGAACGAATGGTGTCAAACGACAAATTAATTTTATCAAGATTTGTGCTGTAAGATGCTCCTATATTCAAAAGCCATTTTTCTCCTAATCGTTCTTTATAGGTCAGGTTGGTGTAGATATTAGTATTTCCCAATTCAAACAAATTCTTGTACCCGTTAGTGCTGTCAATACTTTGGGTTTTAAAACCAAAGTTGGAAAGATTAAAATATCCGTAAAATTTAATAATACCACTCGGTGAAGTTTTTTTACGGAAATTTAATGAGCCGCCTGAAAACTGTGGACTAAGCGTATAATCCGGGGCCTGTTTTACTAGAGAAAAATAAGGAGTTAAGTTGGTATAATTCAAATCGAAGCCCGCACTCATTTGCTTTTCCTTCCATAAATGATTGTGACCAACGCCTACACCAACTGTTGATAAAGCAACGGTAGAGGATGTTCTGTCGGGCAGATCATTCGTTTCTAATGCCAGAACAGAAGACATGGCCTGGCCATATTGTGCAGAATATCCACCTGTACTGAACACTGTTCCCTTAAAGATGAATGGAGAAAACCTTCCTCTGGATGCTATATCAGGGTTTGCACTATAAAAAGGATTGTTGACCACCATACCATCTATTATTGTTTTTGTTTCTGCCCCTGTTCCTCCTCTTACAAATAATTCTGCTGATTCTCCTACCTGTTGTGCACCCGGTAATGTTTTTAAGGCTCCGTTAATATCGCCTAGCCCGCCTGCTGTGGTAACTATATCTAATGGTTTAAGCACAGTGGTTCGTTTTTCATCACTGGCTTCAATGGTGCCTGCAGAAATTGTAACTACTTTCAATTCATTAAATGCTTCTTTTAAAACAGGGTTATAAGTAACCTCTTTTCCGTTCAGTTTTATTTTCTTTTCTATTGTTTCATAACCTATAAAACTGGTAACAAGTGTTACCTCTCCGGTATCATTTGCAACAAAAGAAAATGAACCATCGGGAGAAGTCGAAGCTCCATCATAGGAGTCTTTTACAAAAATGTTTGCCCCAGGTATGGTTATTTTTTTCTGATCGGTTACTTTGCCGGAAATTTTCGTCTGAGCATAAATGCTCTTTAAACTTAATAAAGACAGTGCAAATAGGGTAATTATTTTTTTCATAAGACAAGTTCGTTTTACAAATCCGGCACAAATGTAAATTAGTTTATAATATAAACAAAATAATAGTTGAATTATTTTTTGACCCTTCTCTATAGAAAATTAAAAATTTTGTACTTTAGCTTTGTAAAATCTAACAACACTATAAAAATGAATTTAGAAGAGATGTCTGTTCTGGTAGAGAACAGTTTGAAAAAATTGAATATTGACCCAGTAAATTCATTAAGGGGTGAAAAACCAGGTCAATGGTCTTATAAAACAAAGGAAGGAGCAACCATGTGGATAGATGTATTTAATTTCCCTGCTAGTCCGGAAAAATATTATTTACAGGTGATGAGCCCTTTATCAGCTATTCCTGATAAAAATGCAGATGCATTTTATAAAGACCTGTTGGAAATAAACTATAAAATGTATGATGTGTCGATGTGTAAAAAGGAGAACTGGATTTATGTGCTATGTTTGCGGGATGCAGCCGGCATTGACGAAGCAACTCTCGATACCGTTCTTTACAGGGTTTCTTTTTACAGCCATGATTATTATGGAAAATTAAGTTTCAAATACGAAGGCAGTTGGACTCCCAAGACTCCGGAGGCAAAGCCGGGTACTTCACTTAATTAGAAAAAACAGAATAAAAAGTATTAAACAGTTTCGGCAACTACTTCGGTTACTTCCGGAACCATTCTTTTTAATAAGGTTTCAATACCTCCTTTTAAAGTAACAGTTGAAGAAGGACAGCCACTGCATGCACCACGAAGCTGAACAGTAACAACTCCGTCTGTAAAACTTTTAAAAGTAATACTTCCTCCATCGCCTTCCACGGCAGGGCGAATGTATTGCTCCAGCATTTCAACTATTTTTACTTCCACTTCTGTAGATGGGGCAGCGTGTTCAGTAAATATTTCCTTTTTGGCAGTAAATGTATTGTCAACAGGAACTTCGGTTACAGGTAATTCTGTAATTATTTCATTCCCTTCACTTATATAAACGCGAATAAAATCACGTAATTCAAGTGTAATATCTTCCCACTGAATGGCATCAATTTTTGAAACGGTTACAAAATTAGAAGCAACAAAAACAGCTTTTACAAAAGGAAATTCAAAAAGCTTTGCAGCCAATGGTGCACCTTTTGTTTCTGCTTTTGACAGGTATTGCGCTGTTGCTCCTTCCTGAACCAATAATCTGTTTGCAACAAATTTCATGGAAGAAGGGTTGGGTGTACTTTCAGCATATATAATTACAGGTCGTTTAACTAATGTGTCCATTTTTATTTCTATAATTGAATTTTATTTCCATACAAAGGTAACACTATTGTAGCGTATTTAGCATCCATTTTATTGAACTATTATTTTCCGGTACACCTTGTTTTTATTTTCAGAAACCAATCCTTCTTTAGTATTGAATATCTCAACAAAATATATCCCCTTTTTTACATCTCCCAAATTTATTGTTAAAGTAGAATTATCAGTTTTGTTTTCAATTGTTTTTATTACTTCTCCCAATACATTAGTAATTACTATATGTTCTGCTTTATTCGTTCCAAGGGCAATTTGAATATTATCCTGAGCGGGATTAGGATAAACAGCAATTTCATTATTTACAGTAGTTTCATTTAACAATAAAGTAGTAACACAAGTATTAGTAGTAAAAATTTCCTGCATCGTAGTACCTATGTAATAATAAGCGCCTCCCACATTTTTATATTGTTTCAGGATAACATCAATATCATAATTACAAATCGTGTTGGGAGCATCCCAGATAATTACTCCGGTTTGATGATTAATGGTAAAACTATTGCTTGCCGGAGGAAGTCCTGTAACATTGGTTAGCAAAAAATCTTAATACAAACTATCGCCCTGTGCATTTATTACAGCAGGATTGTAAGTTGAAATAACCCCAACAATATTTTGCATTAATGCAGCACCGGTATATTGAGGGCTTTCGCAATACCCATAAAACGGATTAATGGTCAATTCACCTGATAAGGTAAATAGAGTGTTTACAGCATTGGTAACATTACAAATACCTGCTGATTTGTTCTGGTCGGAAATGGAATAAGTATATACCCCATTTCCCGGAAACGTATAAACACCCTGGTAAAGGTTGTATTTTACATTAGTGCAAATCATTTCACCGTCATGACCGGAAGGACATAAACTGGAAGGCCCGTTTACCCGTGGAATGGTGATACTGTCATTGCCAATATGTAATACCAGTTCGCAGCGATCTGCAGCTGTGTTAGCTGTATTGGTAAAAGTTCGGACCGAGAAGCGATAGGTGTTGCCGGAAATATGAGTATAACTTATATCTCCTGCCATATTATGTGTGGCAAACGAGTTCATCACTAAAAACAATGCTAAAGTAAATACGATTATTTTTTTCATTTTGGTAGGAGGTTAAATTTAAGGTAAAGGTATATTAATTATTTTAAAGATATTCCCAATTACCTTAAAGAGGTTTGGATATTTTATTTTAAAAAATAACTTTTACAGGCATGGTCTTGCCTTAATTTTTTGTTGAAATAATACATCTTTATGATAGTTGTCATTTTTTTTTGATTATAATCACTCTACCTTTGTACACAAATAAAGAAAACAATTCTTTGTTTTTAATACAAATTGAAAAAACTTTTAATCATACTTTTACTTTCCTCGTATTTGTTTTCCGCAACAGATATGGATGAACTGCTCAAAATAAATTTTGTAGTAGAACATTACAGAGAGCATAAAAAGACTGACAGTTCAATTTCTTTTGTGAGTTTTCTTCTTCTGCATTATAATAATGAGGATAGCACAAAGAAAAGTACTGAGCATAATCGGTTGCCTTTCAAATCACACAGATCAGTTTTCACTACAAATACATTCTTTTCATTTTTGCCAAATAAAGAAAACGGACATTCTGTAATGCCGGTTATTTCTCCAAACCTTGTTATTTATCCTGAACAAAGGTGTTCTGTAATTACTAATTACCAGGCCCTTGTCTGGCATCCTCCTCAATATTCATAATCTTTAAAATCAATTATATTTTTGCTGTAACGATTTTAAATCTCTAACGGAGTTTATAAATCAATTAATTCAGAACGTTTTCTGATTAATAACTACTACAAAAACATATAGGTTTTTATACTCTCAATTAATTTTATTTCAATCTTAATAATTACAAAAAAATTAAAACTATGAACACAACACATATTCATTTATTTTTAAACCACCTTCCAATTATCGGATCAATACTGGGTGGATTAGTATTGGCTCATGCACTCTGGACAAAAAGTGAAATGACAAAAATTGCAGCATACAACTTGCTAATAATATCCTCTGTCGGGGCAGTTATTACTTACTTAACAGGTGAAGAAGCCGAAGAGTCAATTGAAAACATACAGGGTATTTCCAAACAACTTATTGAACAACATGAAGAGTTTGCTTTGTTTGCTTTAATTGCTTTAATCATACTTGGAGTAGCTTCTCTTCTTGGACTAATTATTACCATTCGCAAATCTTCCTGGTCAAAAACGATAGCAACTATTACTTTATTTATTTCGCTTATCAGTTTTGGGTTGATTGCCAAAACCGGATACATGGGCGGACAAATAAGGCATACTGAACTTAATGGAAATACCACTATGCAGGACCAAGGTGGAACTACTGAAAATGATGAAGACTAAAGGATAACAGAAATTTAAAAACTAATACAAAATGAAAAATAAATTATCAAACAAACTAGAAAAAAGAGTTTCTAAAATTGCTTTAGGAATACTTATGATTACAATGTTTTATTCTTCAAAAACATATTCCCAAACATGGTCAGATGTTGGTGGTGGAATGTGCGATTGGGTAAATGCATCTGTAGTTTACAATGGCGAATTGGTGGTAGGCGGTAGATTTACTTGCGCAGGTGGAGTTCCTGCCAATTACATTGCAAAATGGAATGGTACTTCGTGGAGTGCTTTGGGAACAGGCATGGACGGGTGGGTAAATGCACTAACCGTATATAATGGCGAATTGATTGCAGGTGGTCAATTTGTAAATGCAGGAGGTGTACTTGTAAATAACATTGCCCGTTGGGACGGAACAACCTGGACAGATGTTTCGGGAGGTACCAATAGTATTGTTGCTGCGCTAACTGTTTATAATAACCAACTGATTGCCGGAGGCTATTTTACAGATGCGGAAGGCGTTCCTGTAAATTATATTGGCGCATGGGACCAAGCCGGTTGGACAACACTTGGAACTGGAATGAGCAGTCAGGTAATGGCATTGGATGTATATGCTGGTGATTTAATTGCTGCTGGTTTTTTTACCACTGCCGGTGGAAATGTAGCTGATCATATTGCAAAATGGAATGGTACATCATGGTCACAAGTGGGCAGTGGAATACCTTGGATAACCTATTCAATAACCAATTTTAATGCACACCTGATTGCAGGCGGATTATTTTCAAGTGCAGGTGGAGTAACTGCCAATAGTGTTGCTCAATGGGATGGCACTTCATGGTCGCCATTGGGAACAGGTATGGGTGCTACAGCGGTTGGGTATAATTATGTTTTTGCTCTAACAGAATACAACGGCAGTTTATATGCAGGCGGAATGTACGAAACAGCAGGAGGCATTACCGCTAATGGCATTGCCAAATGGGATGGTACAGCATGGTCAGATTTGCAAGGTGGCACATGGTATGGTGGCTCCAATGCGTATGGTGTTAATTCATTAACTGTTTACAATGGTGACTTATATGCTGGTGGATTATTTACTTCTGCAGGTAGCACAAGTGTAGCTCATCTTGCAAAATGGAATGAACCTTCTGTTGGTATTTTAAAACAAACTGATAATACTACCATAAGTGTATTTCCCAATCCAACCAATGATAATACTAACCTAAAAATAAGTTCATCTCTCATTGGTTCAATATATACTATTGCTGACATTACCGGAAGAGTTATAAAATCTGGCAAACTTGTTAATGAAACCACTGCGCTGGTTTTGGAGGATTTATGCAAAGGTATATATCTTTTGAAAGTCAATAAATCAAACGGATTATTTGTTCGGATAATAAAATATTAGGGTTCAATTAGTCACCAATTAATAAATAACAAACTTAAATTACTTCAACTCTAAGAAAAACAATTATGAAAAAAACAATTTTATTATCAGCAGTAATTTGTGTTTACTGTTTTGGAATAGTAAGTGCTCAAACATGGACACAAAAATCAAATCATCTAGGTGCTGCCCGTTACGATTATGCAGGTTTCAGTATTAATGGAAAGGGTTATATTGGAGGGGGCAGATATGCCGGACCGTTCAATTCCTTAAGCGAATGGCAGGAGTACACTCAGGCAACTGATACATGGACAGTGGTAACTCCACTTAGTTCTCCATTTACCGGCTTATCTGCCTTTTCCATTAATGGTTACGGGTATGTGGCAAACGGAGTGAACGACATTACCTATAATTATGATACCTATAAATACAATCAGGCTGGAAACAACTGGGCCACTTTATCATCAATGCCTTATCCTCGCTTGTATGCTGCCAGCACTGCCACTGCTACCAAAGGATATAGTATTGGTGGATATGGTTTTTCTGCCGAGGCATTAGCCGATTTATGGGAATACAATCCCGTTCTCGATTTATGGACAGAAAAAGACACGCTTCCTCTTGCGGCAGCACGATACAATGCAACAGCATTTTCAATTGATGGAGCTGTTTATGTTTTTGGAGGAACTGATGGTAACTCTGTTTTAAATGATTTGTGGAGATACGATACACTAACCAATCATTGGACTGCCATGGCTCCTATGCCTGCTACTGGCAGAGAATACAGTATTTCATTTGTAATTAATAATGAAGCGTATATTATTGGAGGCTCCACTTCTTCATCCGAAGTTTGGAAATATTCTCCATCAAATAATTCTTGGCTTCAGTTGCCTAATTTTCCCCGTGTTCATGCGCCTGTTGGTGGGGTGGCTTTTACTATAAATGGGAAAGGCTACATCGTGCCAGCCAATGGCACTTCTGAATGTTGGGAATTTACTCCTGTCACCGCTTCCATTACCGATAACATTTCTAACAATGATGGAGTTTCCCTTTTTCCTAATCCATTTTCTGATTTTATTAATTTGAAAGTTAGCACTTCGCCAAAAGATATTCCATTTTCAATTTATGATATTTCAGGAAGATTGGTGTACACAGGCAAACTTGAAAATGAAACTTCATTGATTAATACTTCAAACCTATCAAAAGGTATATATGTTTTGAAAGTGGGCGAACAGGGTTTGATAAATTTAAAAATCACTAAACAATAAATTATATAATTCTTAATATCTGATAAATCAAAAATGAAAACCCGGAAATATAAAATCGTACTTTTTTTATTTGCTTTCTTATTTTATTTAAGTATCACAAAAGCAAATAATGTAAGCCTGTCCAACGTTTCAATAACAGGACAGGATGTAGCTTCCCATTTTACAATGATTCAGACAAACATCAGTTGGGACAACTCTTGGCGAACTAATACACTCGAAAATAATTGGGATGCAATTTGGCTATTTGCAAAATACAGACTGAAGTATTCTAATGTATGGCACCATGCAACCTTTAACACCACCGGGCATACAGCTCCTGCGGGCTGCTGTATTACAACCCCTGCCGATGGAAAGGGAATGTTTATATTCAAAGGTAGCAGTGGCATCGGAACCAATACCTGGGCAGGTGCACAACTGAGGTGGAATTATGGTGTGGACGGACTTCTTGACACCAATCTTGTAGAAGTTTGTTTGTTTGCAATTGAAATGGTGTACGTTCCGCAAGGTTCATTTTATTTAGGTGATGGCTCTACAGGGGTATTGCAGGCTCAGTTTGCAGCCGATGTTAGCGGTGTTCCTTTTTTACTCAATTCCGAAGCAGCCATTACACCTGGAGGAGGAGGCACAGGCAGTTTGGGGAATACCAATAGGGACGGAATGGATAATGCAGGATTAGACGATTTTGATGAAGTAACTACTCAATCTCTGCCACTTACTTTCCCTAAAGGATTTGATGCTTTTTATATAATGAAATACGAAATATCGCAGGAACAATACGTGGAGTTTTTAAACAAATTAACTTATACGCAGCAAGTTTCCCGCACTATAGCTGCACCTACTTCTCCGGCCGGAACAGCAGCCCTAAGTAATACAAAAAGAAATGGGATTGATATTATGACCCCTGGTATAAGTACTGCCACTCCTGCTGTATATGCTTGTAATTACAACGGCAACAGCACTTATAACGAAGCCGGTGATGGACAAAACATTGCTTGTAATTTTTTAAGTTGGGCTGATTTGGCTGCTTATTTAGATTGGGCAGGGTTACGACCGTTTACCGAATTGGAGTACGAAAAAGCCTGCAGAGGAATAAACATTACTCCTGTTCCTGATGAATATGCCTGGGGCAATACCACTATTGCAGGAGCAAGCGGCATTTCAAATGCAGGTTTTACAAACGAATTAGCAAGCAATGCTTCTGGAAATGTTGTTTATCGGGATACTTCCGGTGTTCAAGGTCCTTTGCGTGTAGGTTGTTTTGCAAAAAGCACAACCAACAGACAAACTTCAGGGGCAACTTACTACGGAATAATGGAAATGAGTGGAAACGTTTGGGAGAAAGCTGTTACTGTAGCCAATCCTACAGGTCGGGCTTTTACAGGGTTGCAGGGTGATGGCGTATTGAGCGCAGCAGGAAATGCTAACACAGCCAACTGGCCTGCAAGCAATGCTGTAGGTAGTGGTTTAAGAGGGGGAGGTTACGAAGTAAACTCTGTATCGTTGCGTATTTCTGCCCGCGAATTTGCAGGATGGGCTGATCCGATTCGCCTCAGAACCTATGGAGGCAGAGGTGCGCGAACAGCTCCGTAATATTTTTAATAACCATATAAATTAATAAAATGAAAATAAATTATACTTCCCGAAAACGCAAAACGAAATGGTTTTTTAGTACTGTTTCTTTTCTTTTATTTTTACACAGTTCCTTCGCTCAAAACAATGCCATATTTAAAGGCGGAAATGCCGATGGGTTTTCTATTAGCTGCGTGGGTACGGTCGGTGCCGAAGTTCCTCTGCCCATAGAATTAATTTCTTTTTACGCCAACTGTGTTAATAATTCTGTTTTCTTAAAATGGACCACAGCTTCAGAAACAAATAACGATTATTTCACTATCGAACAATCGGAGGATGGAGTGAATTATCTCGAAAAAGCAAAAGTGAATGGGGCCGGCAACAGTACTCACACAATTAATTATTCTTTTATAGATATGGCAAACACCTTAAATCTTAGTTATTATAGATTAAAGCAAACAGATTATAACGGGTATTCCTCTTTCTCTGATGTAGTTGAAGTTGCCCAATGCAAAAATAAATTGGCCAATGCGATTGTTTTTCCTAATCCTACACAAGGAAACATAAATATACTTGCGCAGGCAAACGAAGAACCTTTATCTTCAATACAAATTTACAATGCAATGGGCCAACTCTTGCAGAGTTCAGAGATTTTGACATCCACGATTGATTTATCGCAAAATAATAATGGAATATATTTTATTCATATCCATTTCGCTTCTCAAACTATAGTTGAAAAAATTATTCTACTAAAATAGTCTGAGTTTTTACCCCCTGGGTTTTTGTAAAGCCAATAATTAGCCGAGTAGCTATTTTAATAAAGCAAGCGCCTTACCCACTAGTATATTATTTTCAATGTAAATATGCTTTGCCAGATCTTTTTCAAATTCCTCAAGTTCCATAAACGGAATCAGAAAATTATTTGAAACATCGGGTGGCATATGGTAGTTTTTTGTCAGTGCTTTTATTTCATTCACCAATTGATTTACATTTTTATGTTCTGTTTTCATTTCATTGATGGCCTCGATTAAGTCTAATAAATTTGCTTTATCGGTCTTTCCATCAACCACTTTCTCCGATAACTTTAGTTTTGGAAATAAAAACATCTCTTCGTGCAACATGTGTACTTCCTGCTCTTTTTTTATTTCCGCAAACAAATCTGCTATTTTTATTAATTCAGGAAATCGGGTGTTAAATTTTGAAGCGAGAAATTGAGTATGACGAAAAATGGTAGGATAGACTACTTGGTTGTAGTGGCTGTGTTTCGCAATAATAATATTTATTATTTCTAATATCGAAGCATTCTCCAGTTTTTCCTCAGCCGATTTGTTTGTGATATTAAAAATAATCTCCAATTCTTTTTTCAACTGCATAAGCAGTTCTTCATTTTCCCCTATAGCCATTTCCAGAGTTTGATTTCCTTTATAGGTATAATCAATACCATAGCTTTTTAATAGTACACCGGCTTCAGGCTTCAGAATAACTATTTCGGCCAACAATAATTTATTTAAGTTATACATTTTAATAAGATTTTATTTCATAAAGATACACGGCTTGGATGATAAAAAAAATGACCTATATCATAAGAACGAAATTCTTACTACCACACTATTTTGTATCTCATTTGCAAATGAAATGTATTATTTTACAAGTAAGGCATTTTCGCTCATAAAAAAAGCCCCGCATTTCTGCGGAGCTTTTTGTACAATTTCTATTCCCCTCTTTGAGAGGGGCAAGGGCTATAAGTCCCGGGTCATTCGGGAGTGTGTTACTCCACCACTATTTTCCTGTTCACCACATTAGTTGGTGAGCCTGTCGAACCACCATCCCTTATCTGAACAAAATATATCCCTTTCGAAAAACCACTCATATCAATAGTTGCGCTTTTGCTGTTCACTGGTAACTGTTCACTTTTAACTATATTGCCAAGTACATCTGTTATTTTTATAATCGTGTTTCTTTGCAGTTCTGAAAAAGAAATAGTGGTTTGGGAAGTGAAAGGGTTGGGAGAAATAATTATCGAATTGTCTTTTTCCGAAATAGTTGCAACCCCTACAGTTGTAGCGTTTCCTATTGTATTTACAGTAGTATTGGTAATAACAGGAGAATTTGCATCAAAATAGATGGCTCCGGTATTATTAATAACAGTACCAGGTAATAAATTATTATTAGGCGAAATAGTAAATCTTACATAACCATGACTTGCAGTTTCGTTAGTGGTACTATCGGGCAGGTTTATATTTGCAAAAGAAAATAGTACGTCACCTGGCCCTGTTATTGAATAAGTCATTGGATGGCTATAACCAATAATATTTAATGTGGAAATATCTAAATTGGAATTCAGGTTATCATGCATGAAAACATTGGATGCTGGTGCTGTGCCTGTATTTTGAAAGTTGATGGTATATTCCAATTGTTGGGTATTGGATATGTTTCCTTCGGGAACTACAGTTTTGGCATTCGGGTCCCAGGAGGCGAATGCCTGTTGATGCATTAAATAAATATTGTTGTTTTGGGCTGTATCTGATGCGTAAGGTTGTATTATCCATTTAGAAACCAAGGTGTCACCAACCACTATGGTAGTATCCGCCTGCAAATTCATATTAATAGTCCGGTATTCAAATAAATTAAGGTTACTGTAAATCCAATACATGCTGTCGCCAGAAATAAATACGGGAGGTGGAATAGAATTTACAAATGTATAGCGTGAATCTTTAACAAATTTTATAGTATCACTTTCCATTACCGTACCCATGTTATGGTAAGTGGTATGAAAATGAACAAGAGCATTTGGATAAGGAAAAGGAAAAGCATTACTTGTTATTCCTACATCATCTATATTTGCAACATAGTGCAATCCAAAGTCGAGTTGAGCAGTGGATTGAGTACTAGGATTTATACTATAGGTATTGGGAATACTGCTCTGAGTGCTGTAAACCAAAGGTGTGCAACTTACATTATATGTGAGTGTACTGTCCATATAAAACAAAGCATAGTTACCATTTACATCAGTAGTGATATTAATGTTTTGTGTGTTCTCGTGAATCAATACATTGGGTAATCCGTTTTCGAGCGTGTCCTGCACCCCATTATTATTCATATCCAGAAAAACCTTTCCTGATAAATAGGAATAAGAGGTTCCGGTGGCTGGGCAAGTACCAAATGAATATACCAATCCGCTTGGCAATACACTCGACATTGTAAAATGACAACCTGTGCCCGGAAAACTTGCGGCAGCAGAAGTGTTTGTCCAGTCATTAGTAGTGTTTCTTAAATTATAATCACCCGAAGTACTACCCGTTAATCCGGCATAAAAAGTTACAAAACCACCTGCAAAAGTTCTGGAATTCGTACCATACCACATTTGAATACAATTACTCCCTTCGAGTAACCGGATTTGAAAATTAAGATGGGCAAAAGCCCCTGAATAAATTGCATAATCCTTCCATTGTACTATCAATACTCTGTTTGGGGCCACTCCTAAGGTTACATATTGTATGTTTCCACCGCCATTGTTATTCATCAAATCTCCCTGAAAACCATAAATTGACCTTGTTCCATCCGTGGGAGAGTAACCAGATGTACCGGTGGTACCCAGCATTATATACCCATTGCAGGAAATACCAAACTGATTAGTTACAAATCCATTGTAATTGAAATTAAACCCAATGGGTAATGAATTAAAATAGGTGTCGTCTGCAAATGGCGTATCCACTATGGTACCCGTTATTTGTTGATAGGTATCCATCGATTGAGAAAATGGAATGGCGCTTACCTGTGCTTTTAAGTAGATGCTATAAACGAAGATAGTGATGATAGTTAAGATTATTTTTTTCATGTCTAAAAATTTAATTCATTGTAAATATACCTATTTCATTTTAACCACAAAGCACACCAAGAAATAAAAACACAAAGTTCACTAAGTTTCTCTGTGTTCTTTGTGTAAAAACTTTTTAACTCAGAGTTGAAAAAACAAAAAAAGCCCCCCGTTTCCGAAGAGCAATTAACCACCACACAAACAAAAATTTCAACACAGAGAACACCGAGGAAAAAAATAGAGCTTCACAGAGAACTGCTCCGTGAAACTCCTTTAACTCTGCGAACTCTGTGTTGAAAGAAAACTTTTTTAACTCAGAGTTGAAAAAACAAAAAAAGCCCCCCGTTTCCGAAGAGCAATTAACCACCACACAAACAAAAATTTCAACACAGAGAACACCGAGGAAAAAAATAGAGCTTCACAGAGAACTGCTCC